>DATEUJ010000224.1:0-6715 GCA_035283185.1 Anaerolineae bacterium
AATTTTAGGGAGTAGTCCACAACGGGCCATAAAGGGTCACGACGGCTTACAGGAATGAGGTACTCGATAAAGCTGTCGAACGACAACGACAAGCGTGTTCACTTTCAACTCAAATGGTCAACTTATTTTTGGACAAGGCCTAAGATGAATACGCCGGTCTGGGTGGGATTGCTGCGCAGAGATTCTGCGGCGATGAAATCGCTGGCGATGGCGAGCGCGGCAACGATTGAGAAGAACAGCAGGTAACGGCGGACTCGGCGCATGCAAGCTCTCGTTACCCTCGGCTGGCGCCTGAGTTTACACCAGCCTGCCGCAAAAGCAAAAGCGCCCGACATAGCGCCGGGCGCTGCCAGGGACTGAAAGATTTCAGTCTCAACCTGGGCAGTCATGCCTTTGGAGTTTGAACTTGGGAGTTTGAACTTTGGAGATCTACTGCGTCTGAATCTCGACTTGCGCCGTCATGCCCCACAAGGCGCGCGGATCGTCGCCCTGCACATCGACCGTCACGGTGTACGTCACGTCGCCGCGCCGGGTCTCGGCGCGCGGCGTGATTGAGGCGACGACGCCTTCGAGCGTCACGTCCGGCAGGGCGTCGACGGTGATTTTGACCGGCTGGCCGACGCGCACGTTCACGACGTCGACCTCGCTGAGGTCGTCGGTCTCGACCTGCCAGGCGTCGAGCCAGGCGATGCCTGCGACGACGAAGCCGGGCGCGATCACCTGTCCCTGGTCGACCGTGATTTGCGCGATCGTCCCATCGAAGGGCGCGCGGAGCGTGGCTTCGTCCAGCGCAGCCTGGGCGGCTTGCACAGCGGCTTCGGCCTGCGCCACGCCGGCGCGCGCGACGGCGAGCTGCGACTCGGTCGGGCCGTTCTTCAATTCCTCGAGCTGCGCCTGGGCGAGGTCACGCTGCGCCAACGCGGCGGCGACGCTGGCCTGCGCCGCGCGCGCCGACAGCGTCGATCCCGACGTCGCCTCGTCCAGCGCCTTTTGTGCAGCGGCGACGGCTTGATTGGCTGCTGCCAGGCGGAAGCGCGCCTGCTCTTCGAGCGTGCCGGTAAGCCCGGCCTGGTCGATCTTGTCGTAAGCATCCTGCGATAGCTTCTGCTCGACCTGCGCCGCCGCGAGATTCGCCTGGGCGGCGGCGATGCGCGCGTCGCTTGCGCTGCCGGTCAGGCGATCGCGCTCGGCAGCCGCCGCCGCGAGATTCGCCTGGGCGGCGCGTACGGCCGCTTCGGCCTGCGCGATCTGCTCGGGGCGCATCCCTTCCTCGATTTGCGCCAGGTTCGCTTTCGCCAGGTCGAGCGTGGCTTGCGCCTGCGCCAGCCCGGCTTTCAGTTCGTCGTCCTGCAGCCGGATGAGCGCATCGCCTTCTTTCACCGTCTGGCCTTCGGCGACGAGAATCTCGGCCACGCGCCCGCCGGTTCGAAAAGCCAGGTCGGCGCGGCGGCGCGGGACGAGGACACCCTGCGCCGACACGATCGACTCGATCTCCTGCGCAAGCGGCGCGGCTGTCGGCGTGGCTTCGACGGGCGCCAGGAACTGCTGATAGCCCGCGAACCCAAGCGTCGATAATGCCACGACGACGACAATGCCAATCAACACCTTATTACGGGACATCCTTCTCCAAACTCCAAACCTCAAACTTCAAACTACAAAAATCACTCGTGTTTAATGGCCAGGACGATATTGACCCGCGAGGCACGCCACGCCGGGTACAGCGCGGCAACCTGCGACACCAGGAGGGCGATGACGATGCCGTTGACGACGGCGCCGATCGGCATTTCGAACGTCAGGCGATAACCGCTCATCTGCTGCATACCGTCCACCATCACGCGCGCCAGCAGCACGCCGAAGGCGATGCCGAAGATCGCGCCCGCCGCACCCATGGCGCACGCCTCGGCGAGGATCATGCGGATGACCTGCGCGCGTGTCATGCCGATGCTGCGCAGCGCGCCGATCTCGCGCCGCCGCTCCAGCACGTTCATCATCATCGTGTTGATCACGCCGAGCGCGGCGACGATCACGCCGATGCTCGCCAGCACGTCGAGCAGGCCGAAGGCGCGATTCGTCAGCTCGCGCACGCGATCGCGGAACTCCTCGGTCGTCTCGACCTGGACGTTTCGGCTTCGCCCGTACCTGTCTTCGATCGCCGCTTTGACCGCCGACAAGGCCTGCCCTGCGGAGTCCCCGACCGTAGGGAGTGGGGAGTCTGTCGAAGGGTCGGCGTCGGGCGCAAGCTTGAGCGTGAAGCGATCGACGTCGTCGATGCCGAAGTAGTGCCGCATCGTGTCGAGTGTGCCGTTGATCACGTAACCCTGGCTGGTGAAGTCGCTGACGAGACCGGCGACGCGGAAGGCGTGCACGCCGCGCCGGGTCTCCAGCTCGAACGTGTCGCCGCGCTCGAGGTCGTACCGGTCGGCGACGGTCGTGGACACCAGGAGATCGCCGTTCGCCAGGTCGCGCTCGATCTGTGGGGCGTCTTCTTTGTCCTCGGCATACTGAAACGAGGCGACCTGGAAATACGTGTTGGGGTCGATCGCCTGGAAAGTCAAGCCCGTCTCGTCCTGGGCGGGTCGCACACCGAAATAGCGCGCGGGCGTGACGGCCAGCACGCCGGGAATCGTCTCGAGCCGCGACCCGAAGTCGATGCGCATGGGCACCGGCGAGCGCACAATCAGGTCGCCGCCCACCGCCGAGTTCACCCAACCGTCGATGTCGGTCTGGAACGAGCGGCTCATCGCGCCGATGCTGATCACCATGGCGATGCCGGTCATGAGCGCCGCGACCGTCAGCGATGCCCGCCCGCGCGAGCGCTCGATATTACCCGCGCCCAGGCGGCCTTCCGCGCCGAAAATGCGCACGATAGCGGGCCGGAACAGCACTTCGAGCTTCTGGACGACCGACGGCACGGTGAGCGTCGCGCCGAGAAACATGATGAAGACCATCCCCGAGCCGATGGGGAAGGAGAGCGACGGCCTCAAGGGCACGTTGTTGATGACGAGGAGCGCGACGGCGACCAGCTCGATGCCGGCGAACAGCGCCAGCTTGCCCGGCGCGCCGGACGGGTTCTCCTGTCCTTTGACGCGCAGCGCGGCGAGCGGGCTGACGCGCCCGGCTCGCAGCGCGGGGATCAGCGCCGAAACGATGGTCACCCCCAGGCCCACCGTCACACTGATCAGCAACCCGTCGAGAGGCACGCTCACGCTGAGGATTTCCATGGCGGTGACTGTGCTCATCAGGGCGATCAGGCCGCGCGCCAGCGCCAAGCCGAACCCGGCCCCAAGCGCGGCGCCGATCGCGCCGAGCACGAGCGCCTCGATCAGGATCAGGCGCGTCACCTGCGCACGCGACAGGCCCAGCGCGCGCAGCAGGCCGATCTCCTGTGTGCGCTCGACGATCGTCATCGTGAATGTGTTGTAGATGAGAAAGCCGCCGACGAACAGCGCGATCATGCTGAAGAACGACAGGCCCTGCTGGTACGTGGCGAGCTGCTGTGTGACGATCTGCCCGCGCTGCGCCGGGTAGCTCACGACGTATTTCGCCCCGAGCTTCTCTTCGAGCCGCGACTTCAAATCGGCCAGCCGCTCGCTCGCGGCGGCCACGTCGGGCTGCGCGACGACGTCGATCTGATCCAGCTCGCCGCTGCGGGCGAATATCTCCTGGAGAGCTTCGAGCGGCGTGAAGGCGACGCTGCCGCTGTTCATCAGGCCCGGCCCGTCTTTGCGCAGAAAGCCGACGGCGCGCAGCGTCGCCGTGCCGCCGGGCTGCGCGGGCAGCAGGATGTCCACATCTTGCCCGAGCGCGATGTTCTTCTCTTCGGCGAACTCCTGGGTGAACAGCGCCGAGTAAGACGTCTCGCCCGGTTCGAGAAAGCGACCCGCTTCGAGCTTGTAAAGCCTGGCCTTCGTGTCAAGCTCCGGGTCGATGCCCACGATCGCGAGGTCGTTGCCGCCGCTCGCGCCGCCCAGACCGAACTCGAATTGCCAGTCTTCGGCGTCGCGCGCCAGCAGCGTGCGCGCCTGTAGCGTCGGCACGGCGTAGGCGACGCCCGGCTCGCTCCGCACGCGCGCCAGGATCGACTCGGGGAAACCGTTGACGCCCGTGTACGACGACGGCGCGATGACCAGGTGCGCCAGCCCGGACGCCTCGTCGAAAATCGTGTTGATGGACGACAGCGTGCTCTCGTTGGTGATGCTGATGGCGAGGATGACGGCCACGCCGACGGCGATGCCGAGCGTCGTCAGGATCGTGCGCGTCTTGCGCGCGGCGAGGTTGCGCAGAGCAAGCCGGTTGAGGCTGCGAAGCGTTCTACGAGGTCGCATTTCAGTGATCAGTCATCAGTGATCAGTTATCAGTAATCAGTCATCAGTTATCAGTGTTCAGTTATCAGTGATCAGTAATTGGTTAGCGGTAATCGGCCCTCACTGATTACTGATCACTGATTACTGGTCACTGATCAGTCCAGCTTCCTCATCACGTCTATGATCGCTTCCATGGTGTGATGCGGGTCGGCGTCGGCGCGGCGCACCGCGTCGACGATGCGGCCATCTTTGAGGAAGACGACGCGGTCGGCGTAGGAAGCCGCGCGCGCGTCGTGTGTGACCATCACAATCGTGTGGCCCAGGTGGTCGCACGTGCGTCTCAGCAATTCGAGGATCGCCGCGCCGGACTTCGAGTCGAGGTTGCCGGTCGGCTCGTCCGCCAGGAGGATGTCCGGATCGGTGACGAGCGCGCGGGCGATCGCCACGCGCTGCTGCTGGCCACCCGACATCTGATCGGGCTTGTGATGCCTGCGATCGGCCAGCCCGACCAGGTCCAGGAGATAGTCGATGCGCTCCCGGCAGTCTTCCATCTTCTTGCCGTCGATCATCAGGGGCAGGGCGATATTCTCCTCAGCGGTCAGGGTGGGGACCAGGTTGTAGAACTGAAAGATGAAGCCGACGTTGCGGCGCCGCACGAGTGTCACCTCGTTGTCGCTCAACCGGGAGAGCGGTTTGCCCGCGAGCGTCACTTCTCCGCCGCTCGCGCCATCCAGACCGCCCAGCAGGTGCAGAAGCGTCGACTTGCCGGAACCGGACGGCCCCATGATCGCAACGAACTCACCTTTCTCGACTGTAAAATCGACGCGGTCGAGCGCGTTGACGCTGACCTCGCCCATCCGGTATTGCTTGGTCACTTTGTCCGTCTGTAAGACCGCCACGCTTCACCCTCCAGCAGCCGACGTGATACGTTCCAACGTGGGCGCGTCCAACGTTGGAACGTTGACGCTGTGAATTATATCCAATTTGTGAAGAATTCACCAAACATAGACCTGACACACGGATTACGCGGATGGGCAAGAATTCCCGCCCCAATCTGTCAACGAATGGGGAAACGAATAAACGAATGGCATATGGCCGCTGGCGTTATTCGTTTATTCGTTGGGCATTCGTTGACAGAGTTACTTGCCATTTCGAACATCCAAAATAGCTCGCAGGGAAATCGGTGTGGCAGGTCTTGTCCGCCAGTATCACCCGTGGACGGATCGCGAATACCAGCCAGGTCTACTGCGCTTGGCGTAGTCTTCGCACTGGAGTACTATAGGAGCCATGAGCGACTGTGTCGGCGTTTACATCCACATCCCATTTTGCCACCATCGCTGCACGTATTGCGACTTCAACATCTACGCCGGCATGCGATCGCTGCGCGAGCGATACGTGACGGCCGTGGTTAAGGACGTCACTTCGGCGCCGGCCGGCCTGCCTGTTCCCACGATCTATTTTGGCGGCGGCACGCCTTCGCTCCTTCCGGTAGATCAGATCGCCCGAATCCTCGACGCGATCCGGGTGCAGTTCGACGTCGCGCCCGACGCCGAGATCACGCTGGAAGCGAACCCGCGCGCGGCCGACGACGGATACTTCGATGCGCTGCGCGCCCTCGGCGTGAATCGCGTCAGCCTCGGCATGCAGTCGGCGCTCGAGCGCGATCTGCATTTATTCCGGCGCGGCCACACGTTCGGCGACGTCGTGCAGACGGTTCGCCTTGTCCGCTCGGCGGGATTTGAGAACCTCAATCTCGATCTGATTTACGGCATTCCCGGCCAGTCATTCGGCGATTGGAAGCTCACACTCGAGGCGGCCCTGGCGCTCGCTCCCGATCACGTCTCAGCCTATGGCTTGCAGGTGGAAGACGGCACGACCTTGAAGAAATGGATCGTCCAGGGCAAAGTACCGTCCCCTGATGACGACCTGGCCGCCGACATGTATAACCTTGTAGGGGACGTGCTGCAAGAAGCCGGGTTCGCCCACTACGAAATCTCGAATTGGGCCCGTCAGGATCCAAATCCAAAGTTCAAATCTCAAACTTCAAAGGACCAAACTTCAAAGGACCAAACTCCAAACCCCAAACTTCAAACTTCACGCCCGCGAAGCGGGCAGTCCAACTTCCAACCTCCAACTTCCAACCTCCAATCTCTTCATCCGGGTCTCACTCACCATCCGGGGCGATTCGCTCACCGTCGATTTCGGCGGCAGCGCGCCGGCGGCGCGCGGCAATGTCAATGCCGTGCGCGCGATCGTCGAGAGCGCCGTCTACTACTGCGTACGCTGCGTCGTCGGATCGACGGACATCGTCCCGGCCAACGCGGGAGCCTTCGCGCCGATCCGCGTGATCGTCCCTGAAGGCTCGCTGCTCGATGCGAAACCGCCGCACGCGGTGGCCGGCGGCAACGTCG
>DATEUJ010000225.1:0-24896 GCA_035283185.1 Anaerolineae bacterium
CAACTCGTCGGCTTGGCGACCACCACGCGCTTCACCTGCTCGACGGGCTTGAGCGACCGCCCATGGCCGGGATGCCCCTTCTGCCCGCCAGCTTTCCGTCCCGAGGGGGACTGCTTCGGATGCGGCGGGGCACTGGGCGAGAGTATCGTCGGCGGCACGGTCACGCCGGACACGTTCGTCGTGCGCAAGTCCGATCTAGCTGTGACGAGCCGAAGCATTGCCGACAAGGGACGCATGACGGTCTCCGTGCCAGGCGGCACGCGCGAGGTGGATGTGCCGCGCTTCTTGCGCCAGCAAGCCGCGCTGGCCGATGAGCAAGCAGTCGAGATGGCGCAGCTTGCGCTCTCACTCGAAGCGACAATGGGCTACCCGGTAGATATAGAATGTGCGTATGCAAGCGGGGAGTTGTACCTGCTTCAGTGCCGGCCCATCACAACCCTGAAATGATTGTGAAGCATAGCCACCAATCACCAATTACCAATAACCAATTACGCTATCCTCACCCTTCTCGTCGTGGCAACGTCACGCGGAACACGCTGCCCCGCCCGACCTGACTCTCGACGGCGATCGTGCCGTGCTGCGCTTCGATCAGCTCTTTGGCAATCGCCAAGCCCAGGCCCGCGCCCGAGCCTGTCCGAGAGGGTTCCGATCGATAGAAGCGATCGAAGATGTGCGGCAGCGCATCGGGCGCGATGCCGGGGCCGGTGTCGCGGATGCTGATCGTCACGTGAGCATCATCCGCCGAGGTGGACAACGTGATAGCGCCGCGCGCGGGTGTGTACTTGAGCGCGTTGTCGAGCAAAATCAGCAGCACCTGTTTGAGCGCGTCCCTGTCGGCGGCGGCGACAACATCGGGCACGTTCTCACATTCGATCAACCGCCCGACACCGAGCAATCTGGCCTGGCGGCAAAGATCTTCGACAAGCGGCTCGATCCGAACGGCTTCGATGCGCAGTGGTTGGCTTGCGTCCGATCGAGCCAGCAGGAGCATATCGTTGACGAGCCGGATGAGGCGATCCGTTTCGTCGACCATGTCGGCGACGACGGCCTGGCGATCATCGCCGCTGATCGGCGGCGCGCGCCGCAGCAGTCCGAGGTTGCCGCGGATCGTCGTGAGCGGCGTGCGCAGCTCGTGGGACGCATCGGCGACGAGACGGCGCTGCGCTTGCAGCGCCTGCTCGGTCTGTCGATGGGTTGCTTGAAGCTCGGTCAGCATGGCGTTGAACGTTTTCGCGAGCCGGCCGATCTCATCCGGTGGGCCAGTGTAATCGACGCGCCGATCGAAATCGCGCTCCGCGCCGATGGCCTGCGCTGTGTCGGTGATGCGGTGAATCGGGCGCAGCGCCGCGCCGGCCAGCACCCAGCCCACGCCGAACGCCGTGAGCGTCACGACCACGCTGCCGGCGATCAAGATGCTGCGCAGCGTGGCAAGCGCATGATCGTGATCGGCCAGCGAGCGCGCCACCTGCACAATGCCGACGGTCTCCCCCTGCGCGATCACGGGTTTGCTGTACACGATGAGCCGGCCATCCTCGGTCGACGTCGTCTCCGTCCAGGATCTGCCGCCCTTGCACGCGCTGAGGCCACTGGTGCTGATCGGCAACACGTAATCGCCGAGGTTGGCGGTGCGATCGGCGATGGCGCCATCGGGCTTGAGCGTCTGGATGTACGTCTCCGGAGCGGCGACTTTGCGCGCCCGATAGTCGATGTGATCGATCTGAAACTGCCGGGAGCCGATCAGTCGCTGCGCTTCGTCGACCAGGGTTTCCTCGACCGCGTTGAGCGTGACCTGTGAAACCGTCACGTACAGTACGACGCTGAACGCGATCAGCGTCAGCGCGAGGATGCCGCTGTAGAGCAGCGTGAGCCGGAGCCGGAGAGACATGCTAATCGGGGTTCTCCCGCAAGACATAGCCGACGCCGCGCACGGTCTGGATCAGGCGGGGTTCGCCGTCCGCCTCGGTCTTGGCGCGCAGATAGCCGATGTAGACTTCGAGGACGTTCCCGTTGCCGTCGAAGTCGTAGCCCCAGATTTCCTGCAAGATGCGATCGCGCGGCAGCACCTGGCGCGGGTGGCGCATGAGGTAACAGAGCAGATCGAACTCTTTGGGCGTGAGGTAAAACGATCGGCTGCCGCGTCGCGTCTCGCGCGTGACGGGATCGAGGTGCAGGTCGGCATAAGCCACAGGGCCATCTTTCGTCACCGGATCCGATCGGCGCAGCAGCGCGCGGATGCGCGCGAGCAGTTCTTCGGGCGCAAACGGCTTGACCAGGTAATCGTCCGCGCCGCTGTCCAGCCCTTCCACGCGATCCCCGACCGCATCGCGCGCCGTCAGCATCAAGATGCGCGTCTCGCTCGTCGCGCGCAGCCGCTTCGCCACTTCCAGGCCGTCGGGGCCGGGCATCAGCCAGTCGAGGACGACGAGGTCCGGCGGCTCGGCCTGCGCCTGAGCCAGCGCTTCGCGCCCGTCGGCCGCCGTCGCCACGCGATACCCCTCGTACGTGAGTGTGCGGCGCAGCATGTCGATGATTTTGCGATCGTCGTCTACGATCAGGATCGTCGCCATGAATTCACTTGCCGTGCTGCTTCGCAAACGACTGAAGTCGTTACTACGGCCTATTGTAGTGGCGACTTCAGTCGCTCTCTTCGCAAACGACTGAAGTCGTTACTACGACCTATTATACCCCGCCCGATCACGACTTCAAATACTGCTCGAACCAGGCCAGCGTCCTGGCCCACGCATCCTGCGCCGCCTCGGCGTTGTAACGCGCGCCGGTATCGTTATGAAAAGCATGATCGGTGTTAGGATAGATCACTTTCTCATACACCTTGTTGTTTTGCTGCATCGTGGCCTCAATCACCGGAATGCTCTGGTTGATGCGTGTGTCGTTCCCCGCGTAGATCGCCAGCACCGCGGCTTGAATGTTCGGCACTTCCTCGGGCGACGGGTGCGGGCCGTAGAAGGGCACGGCCGCGCGTAGTTCCGGCAAGCCGATCGCCACACGCCACGTCACGCCGCCGCCGAAGCAGAAACCGACCATCCCGACTCGATCGGGCTGCACGTAAGGTTGAGTCTGAAGCCAGCGCCAGCCGCTGACGAAGTCCTGCACGAATTGATCCTGGGGTGTGTTCCCCAGCACGCCGGGTACCTGCGACGAGTCGCCAATCGCCGCGGTACCGCCCTGGCGCGAGAGCAAATCGACCGCCAGCCCGACGTAGCCGGCCGTCGCCACGCGGCGGGTCACATCCTTGATGTGCTCCGTCAGGCCGCGATTCTCATGGCATACGAGAACAGCCGGAAACGGCCCATCGCCAACGGGCCGGGCCAGGTAACCCATAAGCGTCACATCCTGTCCCGGGAACTCGACATCGCTCGCCTCGATCTCGCCGGTCGGGGGCGGCGTTGCCTCGGCGGTTGAGGTTGCCGTTGGCTCAGATGGGGCCGGGGTCGGCTCAGGAGTTGATGTCGCGGCCGGCGCGCTCGTCGAGGTTGGCACAGCGGGTGAGGCCGCCTGGGGCGCCGGCGTGCACGCCGCCAGGATGACATTCGCCAACACCAGACTGCCGGTGACGGCGCCAATTAGCTTCAACGCCTCACGCCGTGTCAAATGGCCTTCCTGGTAATCTTCGAGAAATTCATCCAGCAGGTAACCTTTGAAGTCGGTCATTGCAGCACCTCCCTGGCTGACGGTGTGAATTTTCGTCACTACTCAGACTCGCTCCACACGACAGCGAATTGGGGAAGGAACGAATTCGCGGACGGGTGCAATTTCGTTAGGCTCAATATGGATTTCAAGGAGCTCTGTCAACGAATGCCCAACGAATAACCGAATGAGCTTCAGCGCGCCAAAGAATTCGCTTATTCGTTGCCAATTCGTTGACAGTTTGCCTGACCTCCTTGAAACGCATCAAGAGCCTTTCGTTAATATCCTGAATTCGCTGTTGTGTTTTGTCCGGGCAGTCACTAGTTGGCGCAAACCGGCTGAGCAGCTACGAATCATTGTAGACTGTACGATTAAGCATTGTCTAAGTGAATGCTAAGAAAACGCTGAGAACGCCGTCGGGTTCTCAGGGTATTCTCAGGTTGTGCTTAGTTGGCGTTTAGGCAATCCGAGTAGGATGAAATCCGTTGCGCAGCTTGTATCTCATCGAACGGAGACACACGGTGACACTCAAGCAGATTTTGTTCGGCGTGGTGATCGTCGCCGCGCTGGGTGGTGTTGGATTGTTCATTCTCGATAACACCCTCTTCGCTCCGGCGCCGGTCAATACCGGGCTGCCTGTCGCGCCGACGCTTGCCGCGCCCACAACAGCCCCGGCCGAGCCACCCGCTAACCCAACATCCGCGGCGCCGGTCGATCAACCAGGCGCTGCACCGACTGAGCCGCCCGCAGTGCCCGAAGCATCCGGCGCGCGCCTGTATCGCATCGACGCCGCGCAGTCTGAAGTGCGCTACGAAGTGGGAGAAACGCTCTTTCGGAACAATCGATTCCAGACCGCAATTGGGCGGACGAAAGGCGTCGCCGGCGATATGCTGGTCGATTTCGCGCAGCCGTCCAACAGCCAGATCGGCGAAATCGTCATCGACGTGAGTCAGTTCACGTCAGATGAAACGCGCCGCGATAACTACATCCGCCGCGAGGGCTTGCAGTCGTCGCGGTATCCCTACGCGCGCTTCGTCACGCGCTCGATCGAAGGGCTGCCCGATCAGGTTGCGCCGGGCCAGGAGGTCACCCTCACCATCCATGGCGATTTGACCGTCAAGGAGACGACGCTGCCGGTCACGTGGATTTTGACGCTGCACGCGGAAGACGATCGGCTGGCCGGCTCGGCGGCCACCGAGATTCTGATGTCGGACTTTGGCGTAGGGCCGATCCAGGTAGCGACGTTGGTGACGGAAGACCTGGTGAAGTTACACTTCGACTTCGTCGCAACGCCGGTAGAGGGATAACTCACCTTACGCAAGCATCCTGACCTTCCGTGTGCACGCAAATGTTGTCAGTCGTTACAGTGCTCGCCAAACCGCGTCCTCGCGGTTAGCCGCCCGCGCGGATGCGGGCGGTGAGCCACCTGACATGCTTTGCATGCACACGACCTTTTGGCTGACCGTGTCGGAATACTTGCCAATCCGTGTAATCCGTGGAAAATCCGTGTGACACAGGAGGTTCAGAACCATGAGCAAGAAGAAACCGGCGAGGCTGACTCGTCGCGAATTCATGCAGGCCTCTTCTGTGCTGCCGGCTGCGATGGTGCTGGCGGCGTGTGGCGGGCAAGTCACTCGCACGCCTGCATCGGAACCCGCGGCGCCGGCACAGCCCACGACCGGGCTGCCTACGCGGGCCGCCGTTACTGAGCCGCCCCCCACCCTCCTGGCGCCTACCCAACCCGCGCCGACGCCGGTGCAGGCGCTATGGCCCACCCCTGCCTGCGGTGACGACGACGACGTTACCCTGCCACAGACGGAGGGGCCTTTCTACACACCCAACTCGCCGGAGCGCACGTCGCTGCTCGAGCCGGGCATCACAGGCACGCCCCTCGTCGTCAGCGGATACGTTCTCGCGACGGATTGTCAGCCCGTACCAGGCGCGCTGGTGGATTTCTGGCACGCCGACGACAACGGCGTGTACGACAATGTCGGCTACCGGCTGCGCGGCCACCAGTTCGCCGACGCCAGCGGGCGCTACACGCTCGAAACGATTGTCCCAGGTGTGTACACGGGGCGCACACGGCATATTCACGTCAAAGTGCAGCCGCCCAACGGCCCGATCCTGACGACACAGTTGTACTTTCCCGGCGAACCGCGTAACGACACGGACGGCATATTCAGGCCGGCGCTGCTGATGTCGGTGCAGGAATTGGAAGACAGCCAGGTCGCCGCGTTCGATTTTGTTGTGGAGCGCAGTTGAGCGGCGGCCTCCGTGAAACGGCTATTGAGCCACCGAGAAGAAGGGCGAATATGGCACGAGTCGGCTTCATCGTCATACTGGCGATAGTGTCTGCGGCCTGTGCCACCCAGCCTCAGCCAACCGTTGCGCCGACAAACACGGCACGGCCTGCTTCAACGCCGACCGAACCGGCTCGCCCGACGCAGGCGCCGGCTCAGACGACTGCGCCTTCGCCTGAACTGCCGAGGGCCGAGCCGACCGAGGGTGTGCCCAACACACCGGCCCCGCCGACGATTCAGGAATATCCCGTGCCGCCAGGCTCGCACCCACACGACGTCGCGCCCGCGCCTGACGGGACGGTGTGGTACACCGCGCAAAGATCGGGTGAGCTGGGCCGTTTGGATTCGGCCACCGGTGAGACGCGCCACATCCCACTCGGCCAGGGATCGGCGCCGCACGGCGTGATCGTCGGGCCGGACGGCGCGGCGTGGATTACGGATGGCGGCTTGAACGCGATCGTCCGCGTCGATCCGGCGACGGAAGACGTGCAGGTGTTTCCTTTACCCGCCGGGCGCGGGAACGCCAACCTGAACACGGCCGCATTCGATGGTGACGGCGTGCTGTGGTTCACCGGCCAGAACGGGGTGTACGGCCGACTCGATCCGCTGGTGGGACAGGTCGAGGTGTTCGATGCGCCGCGTGGGCGCGGCCCGTATGGCATTACGACCACGCCGGACGGCGTCGTTTATTATGCGTCGCTGGCAGGCAGCCACATCGCGCGCATCGACGCGGCGACGAAATTCGCATCCGTCATCGAGCCGCCGACGCCGGGGCAGGGCGCGCGCCGCGTGTGGTCGGACTCGCTGAGCCGATTGTGGGTGAGCGAATGGAACGCCGGCCAGCTCGGCGTGCACGATCCTGCGACAGGCGAGTGGCGCGAGTGGCGCCTGCCGGGCGATAATCCCCAACCGTATGCCGTATACGTGGACGATCGCGACGTCGTCTGGCTGAGCGACTTCGGCGCGAACGCGATGGTGCGATTCGACCCGGCGACCGAGACGTTCGAGGTTTTCACGCTGCCCAGCTCGCCCGCCAACGTGCGCCAGATACTGGGTCGGCCTGGGGAAGTGTGGGGCGCCGAGTCCGGCGTGGATAAGATCGTCGTGCTGCGAATTCCATAGCGCCATCTGCGACCGCAACCGAATCTTTGGACGCGGATCGACGCAGAGGAACACAGGCTGGAGTTTAGAGTTCGCTCTCGCTGGATTGACAAATCCAGCGGAAAGGGTGTGGATTTGGCAATCCACGTCGAGCAACTGTTTATGGACTCTAAAATCCAGACAGATCAAATCGGCGAAATCCGCGTTCATCTGCGTCCAAAAATCTTCAGCAGATGTGAATAATCACCAGCTAAGAAGGAGTTGACTCGATGAAGGCGGGGAAATCCACACGACTCTGGATCATCGTAGCAGCACTGACATTCCTGGTGGCTGCCTGTGGAACCGGTCCGCAGCCGTCGCCCGCGGAGGAGGTTGTCCGCATCGCCGTGGCGGCGTCGGCCACACTTCTGCCTTCTGCCACGCCCACTCCTGAGCCGACGCCCACGCCGACACCCACGTCTACGCCGACCCCGACGCCCCACCCGCTCACGATCCCGTCAATGCGAGAACGCGAGTATCCTGGCAGCGAGGTCACCATTGTCGAGACGCTGGCGCCGGGCAGCAATTACAGCCGCTACATCGCGTCCTACGAGTCCGAAGGACTGACGATCTACGCACTGCTGACCGTGCCCAACGGCGAGAAACCGCCGACCGGCTGGCCGGCCATCGTCTTCAATCACGGCTTCATCCCGCCCGACGAGTATCGCACGACCGAGCGCTACGTGGCCTACGTGGACTGGCTGGCGCGCAGCGGTTACATCGTCTTTCGATCCGACTATCGCGGTCACGGGGATTCCGAGGGCGAGGCGCGCGGCGCGTATGGCTCGCCGGATTACACCGTCGACGTGCTCAACGCCGTCGCCACGCTGAAGCGCTTTCCGGACGCCGATCCGAATCGCATTGGCATGTGGGGACATTCGCTGGGTGGATACCTCACCCTCCGCTCTATGATCATCACCGACGATATCAAGGCCGGTGTGATTTGGGCCGGCGTTGTGGGACCGTATCCCAATCTGTTTGTTCGCCCGACGGCGACACCCACACCCGAGGGCTGGACGCCGGAACCTACGACGACGGCGACACCCCGATTCGGTCGACGCTGGCGCTCCGAATTGACCGCTCTTTACGGCACACCCGAGGAAAACCCCGACTTCTGGAACTCCATATCGTCGAACTCATACCTCGGCGATGTCTCTGGCCCGATTCAGCTTCATCACGGCACGGCGGATAGAAGCGTGCCGCTGGCGGCCTCGGAAACCCTGTATCGGCAGATGCTGGAGGCCGGAAAGCCGGTCGAGTTGTATACCTACGAAGGCGACGACCACAACCTGGCCCAGAGCTTTGGATTGGCGATGCAGCGTACCATCGAGTTCTTCGACAAGTACCTCAAAGGATCGTAGTTTCTTTTCATCATGTCCGCAGGATGACAAAGCACACTCCCCCGGCGCGAGCGGATATGCTATCCTATGCAGCGCGCTTCTATGCTGCGAGCAGTCTCCAGTTTGGGAGCGGTCTCCCGACCGCTCCCGCAGCGGCTCGATCTGGAGACCTTCGCCGAACAACAGAAGAACTCACCTCAGGAGGCTTTCCGTGACAGCGCAAATCATCGACGGCAAAGCGATCGCGGATAAAATTCGCAGGCAAGTGGCCAGGGAGGCCGCGCAATTCCGCGACAAGACGGGCGTCCAGCCCGGGCTGGCGACGGTGCTCGTCGGCGACAATTCGGCGAGCGCGACCTACGTGCGATCCAAGCAGAAGGCGTGCGAGGAATTGGGCATGCGCTCGGTGGGACATCACCTTCCCGCCGACGCAACGCAGGAGGAGGTAGAGGGGCTGGTGCGCTCGCTGGGCGCCGACCCGGCGGTGCACGGCATCCTGGTGCAACTACCGCTGCCCGGCCAGATCAACGAAGAGGCGGTGCTGAACGCCGTGCCCATCGACAAAGACGTGGACGGCTTTCATCCGGTCAACATCGGACGGCTGGCGATGAAAGGGCGCAAGCCGGTCTTCGTGCCGTGCACGCCGGCGGGCTGTATCGTGCTGTTGGACGAAGCGGGCGTGCCGATCAAGGGCGCGAACGCGGTCGTCGTCGGGCGCAGCAACATCGTAGGCATGCCCGCCGCGCTGCTGCTCGTGCATCGCGACGCGACGGTCACGATCGTCCACTCGCGCACGCACGATTTGCCCGGCGTCGTGCGACAGGCGGACATTCTGATTGTCGCCATCGGCAAGGCCCATTTCGTCACCGGCGACATGATCAAGCCCGGCGCGGCAGTGATCGACGTGGGCATCAACAGCATCCCCGATCCGACGAAGAAGAGCGGCCAGCGGCTGGTCGGCGACGTGGACTTCGAATCGGTCAAAGAGGTGGCGGGGTGCATAACGCCCGTTCCGGGCGGTGTCGGCCCGATGACGATCGCCATGCTGATGCGCAATACGCTCGAAGCGGCGAAGCACGCGGTCGAGGTGGGAGTGAGAGTGGGGAGTTAGAGTGAGGAGTTAGAGTCAATCTTGCCGGCTTCAATGAAGCAGGTATGAACGCCAAACACATGCTTCCCGACCACGCCCCGCTATCCTCCAAGTGGTGGAGTGACCGTGCCACCTTACCGCGTGCGACTGGTTCTCAAAACGTGTGATAATAACCTATCGCAATGAATTGGAGGTGGGACGATATGAGCACTGCACAGCCGGAGGAACCTCAACACCTGACACCTCAACACCTGACACCTCAAGGTGGGAAGACATGAGCACTGCACTGCCGGAGGAACCGATCAAAGAAGAGCCGGAAGCGCCGCCCGATCTGGAGGAGCTGCTGGCCGAGGCCAAGAGCGGCGAGTGGGAAGATCAGCTCAAGGAGTGGGGCATCGATCTGGAGAAGCTCAAGGCCAGAGCCGAGAAGGCGGAAGGCGACGCCAGAGTTGAATTTGACAGGCAGGCCCCCGACTGAATCTATCGGGGGCAGGCCCAGACGCTCCGCCCCATGATGAGCCAGGCGCAGACGAAGCTGGTCGAGCTGCGGAAAGCCGGCGGCGAAGCCTCGGTCGAGATGCTGAAGGGCGTTGACAGCGCCTTCGCCGAACTGAAGAAGGCGTTCGCGAGCGCCGCCGCGAAATTCAAGACGTAGGGGCAGGCCTTGCGCCTGCCCGGTTCGTTACATGTGCGGCGAATGACGCTAAGTGTTCCGCGCACAACAACGAGGAGCTCGCATCCCCAGACGCGACCGGCCCGGCGTCACCCCGGTACATGTCCAGCGCCAGCGCAATAGTCGGATGAAATTGGGGTGGGAGGTCGGCCAGCGCCCATGCGCCGCCTTCGTCCTTCGAGAGGATCAGCCCCTCGCTCAAGCACGCGAGCACGCGGCACGCGTTCAGGATGAAGTACACGGGATTCTCGGCGATCCGGGCTTTCGCCCACTCAAAATCAGATACGATTGAGTCGATATAGTCGTCACGCGGGACGGCCGGAAACACTTCTCCAATCGACCTGCCGTAAAGGCAAACGCCCCGGCTCAGCGTCATCGTGATGTGCGCGGCGAGGTCCCTGTCCACGCGCGTCTCGTCGTTCCGCGCCAGCCATCTGCCATCAGCCATCTGCTGCTGAAGCTGTTCGCGCCAGTTATCGCCAAAGTGAAAGTCGAACGGCGTCTTATGCCGCGCGCATCCGCCCACGGCTTCCTGGCTTTCTGAGTGCGTGGTAAACTTCATGATTGGAGTCTGCAAGGGAGAGAGAAGCATGGCGAACGTCAAGAAGCACAAAGGTGTAATCGGAATTCTGACCGGCGGCGGCGACGTGCCCGGGCTGAATCCGGCCATTCGGGCCGTGACGATCCGGGCGCTGCGAGAGGGCTACCAGGTCATCGGCATTCGTCGCGGCTGGGCGGGCGCGATGAGCATCATTCGCGACCACGATGCCGACAACGGCGACAGTTATCAAGTCCTGACCGAAGAAATCGTGAACAAGGCGGGGCGGACGGGCGGCACTTTCCTGCACACGTCGCGCACGCGCCCCAGCCAAGTGCCGAAGGCGAGCGTCCCCGAGCACCTGCAGGAAGCTTATAATGACAAGGCGAACGACCTGACGCCCGAGGTGCTTCAGAATCTCGGCTTCCTGGGCATCGACTACCTGATTCCGATCGGCGGCGACGACACGCTGAGCTACGCGGTCGATCTGTACAAGAAGGGCGTGAAGATCGTGGCCATCCCCAAGACGATGGACAACGACGTGCCCGGCACGGACTACTGCATCGGCTTCAGCACGTGCGTGACGCGGACGATTCAGATGACGAACAGCCTGCGCACGATCGCCGGCTCGCACGAGAGGTTCCTGGTGTTGGAGGTCTTCGGGCGTTACGCCGGTTTCACGGCGATGCTGCCGACGATGGCGGGCGCAGCGCATCGCTGCGTGATACCGGAGTACACGTTCAACATCGAGCTTTTGACCGATCTGATGTGCGCCGATCGCCGGATGAACCCGAGCAAGTACTCGGTGGTGCTCGTGTCGGAGGGCGCCATGTTCGGGGGCGGCGAGATGATCTTCGAGAGCGCCGAGAAAGACGCCTACGGGCACATGAAACTGGGCGGCATCGGCGACGTGGTGGCTGCCAAGCTCAAGGATCTCTCGCCGCAGTACAACAACGGCAAGCCGGTCAACGTGGTCAACCAGAAGCTGGGCTATATGGTGCGCGGCGGCGACCCGGACGCTATCGATTCCATCGTCCCGATGGCCTACGGCAACCTGGCGCTGGATCTGATCGAGAAAGGCGTTCACGGCCGCCTGGTCGTCCTCAAGAACGGGCGCTACGACAATATGCCGCTCGACGTGGTGACCAGCTCGAAGAAGGTCGTCAGCGTGGAGAAGTATTATAACAAAGAACGCCTGCGCCCATATTACAAGAGCTTCGAGATGAAGCCGCTGTTCATCATGACAGGCGATTAAAAGACAACTGCAAACTTCAAAATCCAAACTCCAAACTTCAAATCGGCGGCCAGCCCGCCCCGGTAACGGTGCGGAGAGCAATCAGAGCGCAGAGTGCACCTGGGTTCTCTATCTGCCATCAGCCATCAGCCATTCGCCATCTGCCATCAAGCCGTCGCTGCCGCCGCCTCCGCCTGCGCTTCGGTGTCGTGGAAGAACAGCCATGTCACGCCGACGGCCAGGCTATACAACGCCGCCGTACTGACAAACAGCGGCGCGAAGCCGTAGCGCGCCTGCACCACGCCGGAGAGATACGGCCCTACCGTCCACCCGACCTCCCACGTCAACTGAAGCATGCTGTTCACCGTTCCGCGCTCGCGCTCCGGCGTCTGCTCCATGGTGAACGTCGAGTAGAGCGGGTTGCTCATGTTCATCAGCGCGCCCCGGATCAGGAAGGCGGCCGCCGCCATCCAGTAAGCAGGCGCGAAGCCCATCACGAGTAAGAACAGGATAGACGTGCCCTGCGTGGCGACGACGGCCTTGATCTTGCTGCCGAGTCGCTCGGCGATGCGCGGGCCGACGAGTGACGCCAGGCCGGTGACCGCGGCCGACAGGCTGAACACCAGGCCGAGCTGGCCGTCGCTGATGGCAAACGTTTCCTTGAAGAAAAGGTTGAGGTACGGGATCAAGATCGCTGCGCCGAAGCCGATGATGAAACTCGGCAGCGCCATGCGCAGCACGCTTCGCCTCAGCAGGCGCCGAACCTCGCGCAGGCCGACCGGCGCGGTGCGCCGCGGGCCGGGCCAGCGCGCCTCGCGAATCAGCCAGATCGGAATCAGCGCCAGTCCGCCCGTCAGAGCGCTGGCTAGCAGAACGGCCTGGTATGTGGCCGGCGAGCCCGGCGGCACGCCCAGCCACCGCGCGAACCACGCCGGCAACTGGCCGGCCAGCAGGCTGCCGACCGCGCCGGAGATCGTCATCAGCCCGAAGTTGAGACTGAACAACATGGTGCGTTCTTTGTCGCTCGACGCGCGCATCATAAACGGCGCCATGCTCAGGTAGTACAGCGAGTTGGCAATGCCCATGACGCCCGACATGACGATCATCACGAACGGCGTGCGCGCGGTGACGAGCGCTGAAGCAGCCAGCGTGGCCAAGCCCAATCCGGCCAGCATCGCGCGCCGTGGCCCGATCCGATCCGACAACATGCCCATCGGCACGCCGGCCAGGAGCGCCGCGCCGGATGGGATGGCATTCAGCGCGCCGATGAAGTCGAGGTCGAAGCCCCGGCTGCGCAGGTAGATGTTGAAGAAAAGCTGGAACCCTGTGAAGGTGATCCCGCCGATGACGGTCGCCAGCAAGAACAGCCGGGCGTCGCGGCTGAATTGATACAGGAACCGCCCAACCCGGCTGCGCTCGAATTGCTTACCCCATCTGCGGAGAAAACTCATGGTCGTCCTCGTCTCCCGCTTCGGGAGCAGTCCCCGGTTTGGGAGCGGTCTCTCGGATCGGGAGCGGTCTCCTGACCGCTGCCGTAGCCAAGTCAGGACGTTAACCCGGCGACCACGTGATCGAACACCGTTTCCTGTTCCGGCGTCATGGCCAGCCGGCCATTGCTCAGCCAAACACACCGGGAGCGATAGAGCTCTATGACGCGCAGCAGACCGGCGGAGATGGAATCGGGCCGGTAAGTCGTCAGCGTCTCCCCCAGCGCCTGGCGCACTTCATCTTCTGCCAGCTTCACGAAGTACCGCTCGGGCAGCGTGCTCCCGCGCGACAGGCCGTAAATCTCCATCACCCAGCGGCGCATATCTTCGAGCAGCGTGATAGCATACCACAGCCGCCCTCGCCGCAAGTTGGCCGCGACCTGGAGCGCGGAAATCGGGAACTTCTCGTGCAGGCGGCGCAGGCGCGCCTCAACGGTGTCCGGTGTGATCGCTGGCTTACCCTGCTCAGGCAGGCTGGCCCGCTCACCGCGCAGCAGAACCAGATCGCGAAGCACCTCGGCCTTGCTGTCCTCGGGCCGATGAAAGGTGATGTCGATTCGATCGAAAGACGTCAGCACGATCTCGGCCCCTCCCCCACCGTCTCGCGTGACGAGCAGCGTCGGGAAACCAGCCGTATCGAGATGCGCGACGAGATGCCGAATCTTGTCGCCGACCGACGCGATCGCTTCGACCCGGAGCGTCGCGTCGAGATCGAGGTCGGAGTATTCGTCGCCGTCGGCTCGCGCCAACGACCCGAACACGCCGATTGTCAAAATGGACTCATCGTCGGCATAAGCTTCAAGGATAGCTCGCACCATGGCCCGATGGCGCGCCGTTCCGAGAAGTGACTCTGTCATGGGACGATATGCGATAAGCGATTTGCGATATGCAATAAGCGATATGCGATATGCGATAAGCCGATCACGCCACCGGCCACACCTCTGAGCTCTGCTTCGGGAACATCGCCTCCAGCACTGCGCGCGCCTCGTCCGTATCAACCCAGCAGTCGGCAAAAGCATACCTCAATTCGTCGAGTGTCCGGTAGCCGAACACCAGTTGCAGGAAGGTCAGGTCGGGGAAGGCGGCCACGCCGTCGTCGCCGCGCCGGGGTGTCCACGGCTCGATGCCCGTGAGCCGGCCCTTGTCCAACACCAGGCGCAGCCCGGTTCGGTAGAAACTGATCTTCAGCTCGCCGGTATAGCCGACGGCGATCGATGCAGTCAGGCGCTTCTCCAGCGACGGCGCAATATGCGCAATGAAGCCGGACAGGTCGGGCACGCGCAGATACCAGGCGTACGGCTTGCGGACACCCGGCAGCCAATCGGGAAACGCGTGATACACCGGGTGGTCCGCGCCCAGCCACAGCGCGAACGCGCCGAACTCGCCTTTCTCGTCGCGCTTGGCGTACGCTTCGCCAGTCGATTGCAGATAACGAATGACGCTGGGCGTCACCTCCAGCCACGGGACTGCCGCTTTCAACTCGAAAAATTGGAGCGACATCGTCGGCCCGCGCAACCGCGGGGCGTGCGTCAGGAAGCCCACCGGTTCGCCACCGACCGACTCCACCACGCGCACTTTTCGCCGGTAGTCATTCGTCTCGCTCTGGCCGAAGATTTCGTAGCGCCACAACGCTTCGTCGCGAACGCAGGCAATCAGATGCCGTTTCACTGCCCCTTCGTAAACCTGCGCGATGAACGGCAGATCGGCCTCTGTCGCCAGGCGCACGCGATACGGCTCGCTTTCGCCGTCCTTGAGCTTCGGAATGTTCGGCGTGTACCCGATGCGCCCGCCGCCGAGTTCAAGCCCCATCTCGTAGCCGAACTGGCGATAATACCACGGAATGCCGGTGATAGCCTGCACCATCTCGCCACGCTCGGCACTCCACTGGTGGATCACCTCGAACTGGGCGCGCACCAGCCCCCGATTCCGGTAGTCCGGATGCGTGCCGACCAGCTCCGGCCGCCCGACCCCGAACGCGATCCCGTCATACGACCACGTCTGCGAGATCAAGTTGAGCGAAGAGGCGATCGCGCCGGTGCGGGTGTCTTCGACGATCGTGAAATCGTCTACGCCGAACGTCGGGTGATCGCCTTTCAGCAAATCGCGCGTCCAGGCGGCAATGACTTCGTCGGGTTCCTCCGGGCCGGTGTCGCTGTGGATGCGCGCATTGAACTCGGCGAGCGCGTCGGCGTCGGCCGGCGTCGACCGCCGCAAGATGAGACCATCTCCCAGATCGCGCAAAATGAGGTGTTCGTGAGTCATTTCCTGCAACATGGTCATCTCCGAATGTCGTACTGCCTATTCCGTTTAGGCTTCTAATTACCAATCTCCAATTACCCATCACGTTTTCTGGGCCGCAGTTCCTTCTGGTAGATCACGGTCTCCAGCAGCACGTGCATGCCTGCTTTGCGATACAGGCGATCTGCTCCGGTCAGACTATTCGCGTCGACGCCGAGGCCGACCCTGCGCTTGCCGCGACGATAAAACTCGCCGAACACGTAGCGGAGCAGGGCCAGTCCGATGCCGCGCCGCCGCCAGGCGGGCCGCACGCCGATGTCGCGCACGTGGCCCTGATCTGGCTCCCCCGGTCGCTCCCAGCGGCACAGCGCCAGCCCAGCGATCTGGTCGCCGTCCATAGCCAGAAACCACAGCGTCGGATCGAAGTTCGGCTCTGTGTCGATCTTGTAGTGCCGCCATCGCTCGTACGAGAGCGTCGGATGCTCCCACTCGTCCGCCATCGCTTCTTCGTAGGCTGCATGCATGGCGCGATCTTCTTCGCCGGGCCGAAACGTGCGGAGGGCGATGCCTTCCGGCGCTTGCGACGCAGGCGGAGGGACGTCCATCTCGATCAGCATCTTGTACCACCGCCGTACGAGTGTGTAGCCTTCGTGCTCCAGCAGTTCGCGCGCGCCCGCGTTCGTGGCGTAGATTCCGTTCTGCAGTGCGATGCGTAGGTCGGGTGGCGCGTTGATCATTGCCTGCCTCGCGCGCTGCTCGATGAGACCTAACAGGTGTGTACCGATGCCACGCCCCAAGTAGTCGGGATGCACATAGCCTGACATCGGATATGTCTCGGGTGGCTCTTCGTCGCCGAAGTCGGCGTAGCCGGCAATACGCCCATCACGGGTGGCCACAATCCAGGCATCCGTCGCAAGATGGAAGCGCTCGTCAGTCCACAGGGTGTGCAGGCGAGCAGGTGTGATATTGTCCGTGCCGATGTCGGCGCGGGCGCAGGCGTTGATGAGATCCACCACTGCGTCGAGGTCGGCCATGACCGGTGGGTGGATGATCCAATTGTCGCCGAGCATCCTCCTTCTCCCGCGTGATACGTGAGACGCGAACGCCACGCATCACGTATCACGCTTCACGTGTCAAACGATCCGCTTTTCGAACGCGATGAAGCGCTTGACGGGCACGAACCCAAGTCCCTCGTAGAGGCCCAGCGCGCCGGAGAGGTTCTCTGTGTCGACGCCGAGCGTCGCGTAGTCGAGGCCCTCGGCCTTGAAGGCGCGCATCGTTTCGCACAGCAGCGCCGAAGCGACGCCGCGCCTGCGCCACGGCCGGCGCACGGCCAGCTCGGCCACCCAGCCTTCTTCGATTCCGTGCCGCGTGTTCTCTTCGGGGCTGATCGTATTGAAGCTCAGTCCGGCCACCTCGCCGCCGTCCATCGCCACGAACGTCAGGTCGGAACGGAACGACGAGCGCTGGAGGAAGAACATCTGCCAATCCTCTTCGCTGACCGGCTCGTAGCTCCAGTGATCGCGGAAGGCTTCATTGAGCGCATCCAGAACGGGCCGGCTCAATTCCGGGCTGAACGTGCGAAGCGTGAAGCCGTCGGGCAGACGCCGCTCGGGAATCGGCCGGCGCAGATCGCGCCGCATGCGGTAGAAGTATCGCACCGGGCGGTAATCGCGTCGCTCCAGCCGCTCGATACGGTCACGAAGGGTGTCCTGGCTGAAGCTGCGCAGCAGGCGCGGCAAGGTCGAAGGCAGCGCCGTCAGACGTTGGCGGCCACGCGCTTCGGCCCAGCTCAGGACGAACTCTTCCAGGCCGCGCCCTCGGTGCTCAGGGTGAACCTGATCCGAGAGGAAGGCGCGGCACTCCTCTTCCGGCGCCGGGTTCATGAACGTACGCGCCAGCGCCACTACCTGCCCGTCGCGCGTCACAGCGGCGATGGAATCGGTTTCCGGATCGGACCACGGATCGTCGAACTGCGTTTGCAGGTCTTGGAGCGTGTCCGCAAATTGCGTGTCGTCGGCCTCGTCTGCCGCCAGCAGCATCTTATAATGCGCCGGCACATCCTCGCGGCGCAGCGGCCGCCAGTCGTACTCCGGCCAATCGAGTGGGAGTGGCAATGTGTTCGTTGCTTCCAGTTGCGTAATCATGTTCAATCCTTTTGAGTGACTAATGATGGGCCGTCAGTGATGAGTGATGAGCGATTGTAATTGGTAATTAGTAATTGATGCAATTACAAATTACCAATTACTGATTACTGATCACTGATTACTGATCACTGTCACTGTACCGACTGCGTGCTCAAGTCCACGCCCGGTCGCAACTCCTTTTCGTAAGTGTTGTACACGCGCGCGACGCGCATGCCGGCCTTCTCGTAGAGGCGGGTCGCGCCGGTCAGGCTCTGCGCGTCGACGCCCAAGCCGACGCGTCTGCGACCGCGCCGATAGAACTCGCCAAACGAGTGGAGCAGCAGGGCGAGGCCCAGCCCTTTTCGCCTCCACGGCCGGCGCACGCCCAGCGTGCCGACCCAACCCATGTCCGGGTCGTCGTTCGTCTTGGGCCAGCACAGGGACACGCCGGCCACTTCGCCGCCGTCCCACGCCAGGAACCAGATCGAGGGATCGAAGTCCTTGTCGTTTTTCATGAAGTGCTGCCAGCGCTCGATCTCTTCCTCGAACGGCGGCTCGACGTAGGCCCAATGGTCGCGAAACGACTCGCGCACGGCTTGAATCGCTACCCGATCATCCTGCCCGAAGCGCAGGGGTCGAACCACGATGCCGTCCGGCAGCTCGGGCGCGGGCGGGGGCGCATTCACGTCCATCTCGATCACCATGCGCCAATGGTGGCGCACCAGCTCGAACCCCTCCGAGCGAAAGAGTCCTTGCGCATCCCGATTGGCGTCGAGAACGCCGGTGAGCATGAACACGCGCGTGCCCTCGGGCGCTTTGTCGACGGCCTGGCGTGCCCGCGCCTCGGCCCAGCGCACCAGCGCCGCGCCGAGGCCGCGCCCCTGGTGATCGGGATGGACGCGCCCGAAGAAGTTGACGCGCACGTGCGAGTCGAGCAGGTCCCAGACTTCCATGCAGGCGACGACTTTGCCGTCGGGCGCGACGACGACGCGAACGTCGGTCTCCAGATTCAGGCCGGGGATTTCCCACTCGACACGGTAGTTGTCGGCGTTGAATTCCTCCACGCCGAGCAACTGGCGCGAGCAGGCGTTGAACACGGCGACGGCGCCCGCCACGTCGTCGAGCGTCGCCGGGCGCATGATATAGCCGCCTTCAAGTGTTACGGCAGGTGATTCAAGTATCTGGGTCGTCATGGTAGTCTCCTCGTCTGAAGAGTTTTGCGATAAGCGATACGCCATATGCGATAAGCCATCCGCCATCAGCCATTCCGGTGCAGCTTACCCGTCCGCTTGGCATACCGCTCGGCCCACTGGAAGATGCGCAAGCCGATCGGGATGGCGATCACGCCCATCACCAGCAGCGGAGCGATGTAGCCCCACAGGCTCTCGGTCGGCGCGCCGTTGAGCAGCGCTTCGCGCGACCCGTCGAGCACATACGTTGCAGGCGACAGTTTCGAGAAGACCTGCAGCCACGCCGGCAGCACGTTGACGGGGTAGTACACGCCCGACACCAGCAGAAGCATGGCGATGATCAGGTGCGTCATCTGCGATCCGCGCTCCGGGAACAGCAGCGGCAGCGTCGATCCGACGATGCTGATGCCGATGAACGACAGGCTGCCCGCGATCAGCAGCAGAAGGAAGCCCCACATGTTGGCGTTATCGAGCCGGATCTCGAACAGCAGCATCGTCGCGATCAGGACCACGCCGGTGTGCGCCAGGCTGTACACGACGGCGAACGCGGTCTGGCCCAGCATATGCATCAGGCGCGTGATGGGCGCCATGAGCGTGTACTCGATCGTGCCTTCCCAGCGCTCCAGCCCGACGACGTCGGTGACCCAGTAGAAGATCACGGCCAGATAGCGCCAGACGATGGTACCGATGGCCAAGTACAACACGAGATACTTGCCGTCTACGCCAGGCCCGCCGATCTGCTCCATGCCGAGGCCGATGTAGCTGACGGCCAGGCTGTTGGCGACGGTGTACACCAGCCAGACCAGCTCCCACGCCCAGTAGCGCTTGACGATGTTCCAGTTGCGCTCGATGAAGGCGTAGCTTGCTTTGAGTTCATGTGTGATGACGGACATGTCGAATCTCCAATCTCAGTTATCAGTTGTCAGTTATCAGTGATCAGTCGTCAGTGATCAGTTACCCGTGATCACCGATCACTGATCACTGATCACTGATTACTGGCCACTGATTACTGCTCACTGGTCACTGAACACCACCGAGCCACTCTTCCCTCAGAATCCCCATGTGAATGAGGTCCCAGCGCCGCCCATCGCGGTTGAGCGCCTGGCGGCGACGGCCTTCGAGGACGAAGCCGCACTTCTCGTACGAGCGGATGGCGCGCGGGTTGTACTCGAACACGTTCAGCACTCACGCTTCACGCCTCACGCTTCACTTCCCACTCTTCTCGCAGGATACCCATGAACACATCGTCCAGCCACCGGCCGTCGTAGCGCGTCGTATGCCGGGTGCGGCCCTCGACGACGAAGCCGGCTTTTTCGTACGCGCGGATGGCGCGGGCGTTGGTCGCCAGCACGCTCAGCGAGACACGGCGCAAGCCCAGCTCGGTGAAGCCGTAGCGCAGAATCAGACGTATCGCGTCCGTACCGTAGCCTTTGCCCCAGTAGTCCCGCTCGCCGATGTGGATGCCGAGCCAGGCGTGCTCGTGCGCCCAGCCATCCACCCACAACCCGACCTCGCCGATGAACCGATCCTCCGCCAGCGTTCGGATGGCGAACTCGAAGCCGGTCGGCGATGGCTCTTCCTCCAGGTTTTGCCTGACAGCCTGCGCCGTGCGCGGCAGCGCCGGAGCCGGCGAGATCAAGCGCCAGTACTCGGAGTCGCGCGACCAGCGCGCGACGATCTCGGCGTCGCTCTCCGGGTCGATTGCCGCCAGCCGCACCAGTTCGCCGCTGAAAAGCCGTATGTCCATTAGCCTCACCTCGCCAGTTGTCACCGATAACTGATTACTGATTACTAATTACTGATTACTGAATCCCGCTCCACGCTTCACGCCGGATGCCCATCACCAGGCCCGCCCGCCCGTGAGCGCCGTGACTGGACTCGTCCAGCATGCGCCCTTCGATCATGAAGCCGGCCTCCTCCAGCGCGCGCATGATCCGGGCGTCGTAGTCGAACACGCCGATGGCAACGCGGCGCAAGCCAAGCTCGTCGAAGCTGTAGCGCAGCATCACGCGCAGCGCATCCGGGCCATAGTGTCCTTCCCAGTACGCACGATCGTCCAGCTCGATGACAAGCCATGCCTCGTGATGCGGCCAGCAGATGCCGAACAGGCCCGCGTGACCGATCGGATCACTCTCGTCCAGCGCGTGGATGCGGAAGCCGACGCTGTCGACCGGCTGCTCTGAATCCGTCGCGGGACGATGCCAGCCGTGCAGCGCGTCCAGCAGCAGCCACGATCCGGGAATCGCCGACCAGCGGGCGATCACCTCTTTATCCGTATCCGAATTCAGCGCTTCCAAGCGCACCATTTCACCTTTAAGTTGCAGATGCTTCATCGTTGCACCCCTCCTCCGCCAAACGCCGGAACGTGCAACGACTCCACGTTCCAACATTTAGCGGTTCGCGCGTAACCAGTCGTCGCGCAGCGCACCCATGACGATCTCGTCCCGCAACAGCCCCAGCATGATCACGTCCCAGCGGCGGCCATCGCGGTTGACGGCCTGGCGGCGCCGGACTTCGACGGCGAATCCGTGCCGCTCCAGCCAGCGCAGCGCGCCGGCGTTGTACTCGAAGGAGTCTGCGCCGACGCGGTGCAGGTTCAGCTCGTCGAACGCGTAGCGCAGCAGCATCTTCAGCGCCTCCGACCCGTAACCCTGGCCCCGATCCTCTGGCCGGCCGATGCTCAACCTGATCACACCCGAGCCGTGCGTCCACTGAATCCAGCGGATCGAGGCCAGGCCGATCAACCGATCGTCCGCGCGCAAGCGCACGCCGAAATCGAACCGGTTGCGGTCTTTCTCCGCTTTCTTGGCCGATTCCTCGAGCTTTTTCTTGACGTGAACGGGCGACAACGGCCGCGCCGGCTCGGCATCCGTCAGTCGCAGATACTCGGGATCGTGCGTCCACTTCGAGATCGTCTCGGCGTCTTTCTCCGGGTCGATCGGGGCCAGGCGGATACGCTCGCCTTCGAACAGTTGAATGTGCATGTCTCATTCCTCGGCGACCAGTTGTTTGCCGGTCAGCTCCAGGAACACCTCTTCGAGCGTCGGCTCGTGGCCGTTGCGCGGGGCGGCCCGTTTCAGCTCCTGCGGCGTGCCGAGCGCGACGATCTTGCCGCCGTCGATGATGGCGATGCGGTCGCACAGCGCGTCGGCTTCGTACATGTCGTGCGTCGTGAGCAAGATCGTCGTGTCGTGTGCGTCGCGCAGCTCGCGGACGAAGGCCTGCACTTCCCGTTTCGAGCGCGGATCGAGGCCGGTCGTCGGCTCGTCGAGCAACAGCACGATCGGGCTGCTCAGGAAGGCGCGGGCGATGGCGACCTTCTGCTGCATGCCGCGGCTCATTTCCTCCATAGGACGGTCGATCGACCGGGACTCCAGGCCGAGCCGGGCCAGGATGTCGCGCACGCGGGTCCTGGCTTCGCTCGCGCCGACGCCGTACAGCCGCGCCCCGTACAGCAGGTTTTCCATCGGCGAGAGCTTCTTGAAGAAGCTGGCCTCGACCGAGACGCGGTTGATCAGCGTCTGCACCTGGCGCGGCTCGGCCACGACGTCGTGTCCGAAGACCGTGATGCGCCCGGCGTCGGGGATGAGCAGTGTCGCGATTAGGCGGATGAGCGTCGATTTGCCGCTGCCGTTCGGGCCGAGAATGCCGAAGATCTCGCCGCGCTTCACTTCGAGCGAGACGCGATTGACTGCGACCTTCACACCTTCAGGGAGGCGGCCATTGCCATGCTTGCCGTTCTTCGCCGCGAACAGCCGGCTGCCCTTTCCGCCGAAGGTCTTCAGCGCGCCGTCGATTTGCACTGCGATTATGTCGCTCATGGCTGCTTCTCCTGTTCAGATGACTTGCGTTCAAAAGTGTCAACGAATCTGCAATGAATCAATGAATATGATTGGCGCCGTCGCCGTCAATTGCCCCGTCGTTCGAAGCGGCGAATGCAGGTATTCGTTGATTCGATGTCCATTCGTTGACGCTGCTCCTATAAACGAAAAGGCCGTGGCAAATTGCTCACGGCCTTCGCGCGAATCAACGCGGGAATCGAAATTAAAAGGCCGTGAGCGTCGTACGCGCCCACGGCCTCGCTCGACTTAACTTAACTCTACGGGCGATAGGCGCAATACGACAAGGCAAAACCACCGCTGCCGCCGCGAGCGACGCGGGCGATGATTCCAATGTTCAGCACGGTGTGCATGTATTGCGCCCTTTCCTTTCGCAAAGTGGCCTGACTTTACCACAGCATGGACACAAAGTCAAGCCCCCGACGGTTTGAATTTCGATGACGATTGCTCCAATCATTTCAAATAAAGAAGGTAACTTCTCAGGCCGTCTTTTTCTTCCACGAATTCACACGAATCTTCAAAAAGGAATGTTCAACTTCGTGTCGCTTCGTGGACAACTCCGAAGCGCGGATGAGTAGTTACTAAAGAAGTTCACTCATATCTTGAGCGCGACGAGCAATCCATCGCGGATCGGCACGATCGTCGCTATCCAGCCCGGATCAGTGGTCACGAGCCGCGTCAGGTCGCGAATGGCTTCCGTGCTCTCCGAACGGTCCTCGGCGTCGAAAATGCGCCCGCTCCACAGCAGGTTGTCGACGATGAGCACGCCGCCTGGGCGCAGCTTCTCCGCGATCACCGGCAGCGATGCGGGGTAAGCCTGTTTGTCGATGTCGTTGAAGATCAGGTCGAACGGGCCGTTCGTCTCGCGCAACGCCTGCACCGCTTCGCTCACTCGATATTGTACGATGTCAGCGTAGCCAAGCGCCGCCAGATGTCTACGCGCGCGTTGCGAGAGGTCGTCGTCCCACACAGTATGGTAGACCGTCCCGCCTCCGTTTTCGCGAACGGCCCTGGCAAACCAGGCGGTCGAGTAGCCGTAGCCGGAACCCATCTCGAAGATGCGCCGCGCGCCGATCATACGCGCCACCTGGTAGCACAGGTAACCCGAGGCCGGACCGATGATCGGGAAATCCTTTTCCTGGGCATAGGCTTCCATCGCCTGCATCTCGGGCGGACGCGGCGGAACGAGATGATCAAGGTACTGATCGAGGTGAGCGGGGAGAAGCTCGTCTGCCACAATAACCTCCCTGAGCTTGGATTTCGCACTCAGCAGATACCGAAGGTTGAGACGGCAGTTGCACTGCCGTCCCCGACCGCCGCAGTGCAACCCTTCGACTCCGCTCAGGGAAGGCTGCGGCGGAAACTGCGGAAAACAGGCTGAGATTATGGACGAAGCGACGGGCGGCGTGTGTCCGCCGTGGCGGCGACATCGCCGTACAGTCGGCGCAGCACGGGACGGCGGTGCTGATCCTCAAGCAATGCGGTGCTATCGCTGAAGTGGTCGATGCCGCCGATGAGCCGGCTGGAGGCGATGCGCCTCACCGCCGGGTCGGTGATCTGCGCGGCGACGGCGTCCGCGAAGCGATCGCCGTGAATCACTCGAAACGGTCGGCCGTGGAAACGGGACGCCTTGTCCGGCAGCGGCTCGGTCATGCCCATCGCGTTGTGCATCGCCGCTACACGTTCGTACGCCGCGCACAGGTGCTTCTCGCGCTCCTGCCACGTCTTGGCGAGCAAGGCGCTGTGCAGGATAGGGGCGAGATCGCCGGCACATTTCAATCGGGCGAACGCCGTGCCGAGCCACTTGGCGTACGGTGCGTACTGCTTCTCCATCAGAAAGCACAATCTCATCGTGTCGCGCACCAGCCGCGCGCCGATGAGCGCCGATCCGATTTCGTCGCCGACAGTGCCGGCGCGGCCCATGAGATGCTCTTCCTCCCCGATGCGTGCCCAGCCCGCCGCCAGTAGATACAGCCACACGTCGTGAGGATAGGTCGCGAAGCGATCGCGCACCTCCTGCAGGCCGATGTCGTCTTGATACACCGCGCCTTCGGTG
>DATEUJ010000226.1:0-155028 GCA_035283185.1 Anaerolineae bacterium
GCGCTCGCGGCGCTGGATAGGCAGGGTCGTGTTTCCCCAAGTGAGTCTCCGATGGGGCTAGGCTGGCCGTTGACTGCTCACCAGGCACAGTCTACCCCATCGGTTGGCTCGCTACCATATTACCCTAATAGGATAGGCAACCGCTTAGCGTAAACGGATGGCGTGCCCTGGCCGCCGCATGCGTTGATGCAGGCTTTGTGGTACGATTTATTCGCGGCAGGCACACGCTGACTCGCGCCGCCAAGTCGCGGCGTAGCGATAAGCGATAAGCCATACGCGATAAGCGAAAAGCCATCCGCTGTCGGCTATCTGCCATCTGCCATCTGCAACATGCGCGTGATTTCAGGAACCGCCAAAGGCCGTAAGCTGAAAGCCGTGCCCGGCGATACCACACGCCCCGTCACCGATCGCGTCAAGGAGGCCGTGTTCGACATCATCGGCGCGGACGTGCGGGATGCGCGCTTCCTCGACCTGTTCGCCGGAACGGGCGGCGTCGGCATCGAGGCGCTCAGCCGGGGGGCGCGCGAAGCCGTCTTCGTCGAAAAGGAGCGGCTCGCGCTCGATGCGATTCGCGTCAACCTCGAGCATACGCGGCTGTCGGCGCGCGCGCGCGTCGTGCGCTCCGACGTGTTCGGGTTTCTGCGTGGGAATCCGCAGGCATTCGAGTATATCTACGTCGCGCCGCCGCAGTACCGGGACTTGTGGCTGGCCGTGCTTCGCTCGCTCGACGCTCGGCCTGGCTGGCTGGCCGATGACGGTGAGATCGTCGTGCAGATCGACCCGCGCGAATACCAGGAGACGGCGTTGGAGCACTTCGAGCCGATCGACCGCCGCCGCTATGGCACCACGCTCGTCGTCTTCTACGCGCGCAAGACTTCGGGTGCTGGCGAAGACATATGAGGGTCAATCCGCGTTTATCCGCGTTCATCCGCGTCCTGATTTTTCTCGCGCTCGTGATCGGCGTCGTCGGGTGTGGCCGGTCGCCGCAGCCCATCGTGGTCGCCGCCGTCGCCGCGGCCACGCCCACGCCGGCCCCGACCCTTTGGCCGCCCTCTCCGACGCTTGCTCCGCGCCCCACACCAACGCCGAGCGTCACACCCGCCGGCTGGAAGACGATCCAGGAAGGCGTGCAGATTCGCCAGTCGACGGCTTTCGAGGATGGCCGGGCCACGCACGTGTACGCCCTGCGCCTCGATCCGTCGCGCGTCGACGTGCATGTGCGCTACGATCCCGAGAACCCGCGCCGCGTATCTGACTGGTTCACCGCCGAGCGAGCACTGGCCGCGCTCAACGCCGGCTTCTTCAGGCCCGACAATACACCGCTCGGGCGGTGGGTGATCGACGGCATCACGTTCGGCCACCGCCATCGCCGCATGCAGGGCGAGTTTCGCGTCGGCGGTGGAGGCGTGTCGATCCGGCGCCTGAGCGAGCCTGACCTGGACGATGACGCCCGTATTATTGCTTCGATCGAGTCGTACCCGCTTCTCCTCTTGCCTGGTGGCATTGTCAATCCATGCCTGGCCCACGCCGACGAGCGGATAGAACGTTTAGTTCGTTCCCGCCCCTGCGTCAATTTAACCGACTTGGCCGAGCGTCTCGTCGTCGGCATCGACGGCGCGGGCTATCTGCTCTTCGTTCTGTTTCCATCCGAGACATTCACACTGCCCGGCCTCGCCCGCTGGCTGAAGCACAGCGATTTCAACCTCGATTCTGCGCTCAACCTCGATGGCGGCAGCTCGGCCGGGATGTTGGTGCAGGCCGGCGATCGGGTGTGGGGCGAGGACTCGGGGCGCGATATGCCTGGCGCGATCGTCGTGCTGCCCAAAGTGTTCGGCAGCGGCGGCGAGTCGCCATGAGACGATTCTTCTTCTTCCTCGCCATGCTGCTCGCCTGCGGCTGCGCTTCAGTCGACGTGCGCTCCCAGCCATTACCACCGGCTTCAACATTCACGCCGTCTCCCACGCGCACTCCCGTTCCCGCCGACACCGGGTGGCAGCCGGCCGGCGACGGCGTCGAAATACGCGAGCTTGACGTAGCGCACCAGCTTCGCCGCGACCGACTGTTCATCGCCCGCGTCCATCCAGGCCGCGTCACTTTCCGCGTGCGCTACGACCCGATTCGCCCCCTGCGCGTCGGGCAATGGTTGGCGGGGGATGGGGCGAGGCTGGCGGTCAACGGCGGGTTCTTCGATCTGGAAAATCGCGCGCTGGGGTTGCTGATCGCCGACGGCGTGCCGTTCGGCCAGACGTACGTCGACCTGGGTGGCTTGTTCGGCGTGCGCGAAGGTCGTGTGCAGGTGCGCTCGCTTATCGTTCAGCCCTATACGCCGGGCGAAGCGTTCGATCAGATGGTGCAGTCGTTCCCGACGCTGCTCGTCGACGGAGCGATCAACGCCGAGATTCGCGACGACGGCCGAACTGCGCCGCGCGCCGTAGTCGGCGTCGACCGGCAGGGACGCGTCGTGTTCCTCGTCAGTCCACGCCCGGCGTTCAGCGTCACCGGCCTGGCCACCTGGCTGGCGCGATCGGATCTCGATCTGGATTCGGCGCTGAATCTCGACGGCGGCACGTCGTCAGGGTTGCTGGTGCGCACGGGGAACGGGACCTGGGGTGTCGATTCGTGGGTGCCGGTGCCGGCGGTGATCGAAGTGCGCTAAGAGTGTATCAGGCTGGTGGAAAACTCGCCGTGAATCTACTGCCCTGCCCCGCATCGCTATCGGCCTCAATGAAGCCCCCGTGCAGGCGCACAATTTCGTGGGCAACTGCAAGCCCCAACCCATTGCCGGGAATGTGACTGACATTTCGACCACGATAGAAACGCTTGAACAAGTGAGGCATGTCTTCGGGATCGATCCCCCTGCCTGTGTCTTGAACCTGAAGGCAGACGCGATCCGGTGTGCGATACGTGCTGACCCGCACCAGACCGTCAGACGTGTAACTGATGGCGTTCGCCACCAGGTTCGCTACGACTCGGCTCAACTGGTCACGTGCCGCCCGCACGGGCGGCAGGTTCACGTCGGGATGGAAGGTCAATGTCAAGCCGGCGGCAACCGCGCGTGGTTGAAGCTCGGTGACGACCTGATGGGCGACCGCGTTCAGATCGACGAGTCCGAAAGTCGCCGTGAGGTTGTCGAGCTCCAGATGCGAAACATCGGTGATGTCTTCGACGAGGTTGACCAGCCGGGCCACTTGCTCCTTGAGGATAGCCAGGTAGTGCTGCCGCTTGTCGGCCTTTCCGCGTTCCAGCAAGCTCAAGTACAGGTGCAGGTTCGCCACCGGCGTGCGCAGCTCGTGGGAGACATCACTGATGAACTTAGACTGAAGGCGGTCAAGTTCTCTCAACTGCTCGTAGGCTTTCGCCAATTCGTCACGTTGATGGCGCAGCGTCTCCTCCGCCCGCTTGCGCTCGGTGGCATCGCGGATAACAGCGACAACCATGCTATCTTCTTCCGTGTCGAGTGGGCTGAGCATAATGTCCACAGGAAACTCGCTCCCATCCTGCCGCCGGCCATACAGTTTCAGCACGCCCCTCATTGGACGGACATAGGGGTTCGACGCATAAGCTGCACGCTGTTCGACGTGCCGCTCTCTGTAGCGTTCCGGTATCAGGGCTTCAATCGGCTGGCCGAGCAATTCGGCGCGACTGTAGCCAAATAGCGTCTCCACGGGCGCGTTGACACGCACGATGCGCCCGTCACGGCTCACCACGACGATCGCATCCGGTAGGAGTTCAACAAGCTCTTGCTGCATGTCTGCGTTGGTACGGTTCATAGGCGCACCGCCGTCGATATGGATGAGAGTCCCAGCGCGAAACTGCCCCCCGAAGGGCAGAACCCGGCGTGCGGCCGCAGGTTCCGCACCAGGCTCTTTAAGGATACTCGCATCTGCCGGAAGGTCAAGCCGCAGACCTTATGCTCGACACAGGGAGGCCCATGGGGGTATGCTTCGCGCAGAACGGGGTGATGACCCATCACCGTCTGCCCGCTTCGCGCCATCGGCGATCCCGGCCTGCGAGCAGAGGACCCGAGTTCATCCTTCGACTACGCTCAGCAGCGTTGCGAAGGCTCCGGGCGGACTGTCCCCCCAGGCTTGCCTGGCGGCACTGTCCAAAAGCTTGTCCTGCGAAGTCCCCGACCGAAGGGAGTGGGAAGCACGGTCGAAGGACGTACCACGTCGAGAGCGTATAACAGGGACACAGTCATCCGCGTCCGCCGGTGGGCCTCCGGATCCCCGACACGGGAGGTCTGTCTGACAGTGTACATCGGAATCGACTGGAGTCAAGCCCAACAGGACGTGTGTTTTCTCGACGTACGCTAAAGACTTCGGAAGTCTCCCGAAGACTTCCGAAGTCTATCCCCGCTGGAATCCCCATTCGCGCCAGGCACATGTGGCTAATCCAGTTCCCTGAGTTTCCTCAGTTCCCTCCTTTCCATTCGCGCCACGCACACGTGGTTGATGCCTTCAGGGCCGCTTTCCCAGGTGACGTCGTCGGGAGCGAACCCGCAGTACGCCAGGATACTGGTGAATTCTCGTGGCTGGTAGTAGTTGGCCTTGTAGCCGAGGTACTTGCCCGTCAGCGCAAACCCGCCTGGGGTGAAACAATCGGCGAACAGTACGCCGCCGGAAGCGAGCAGGTCTTCGCGAATCAGTCTGAGGTGACTCACCAGGTGAGGCCTGGACATCCAGGTGGATAACCCCACAAACACGACGATGTCATAGGGCGCTGTGCATTGAAGCTGTCTCCTGACGTGTGCCGACGCCAAGTCGCCTCGCACGAACTCAAAGCCGATTCCCGCACGGCGGGCCGCCTGAATCAGCTCGCTTTGAATACGCCTGGCGGGGTCGAGGTCTGAAGCCAACACGTAGATTGCCTCGATCTCTTTCGGATTCGACCGCGCAATGCGTTCCAGCGGCTGAAAAAGATCGAAGGCATAGCCGCTCGGAGCAGTCATGATTGTGATGATATCTCTCTCGGCCAGTTCTTCCAGGCGCTGTCGCAGCTCCGTCTCGATCAGGCGGTTCAGAATCTGCAAGCGGCGATAAATGGCCCGGTGGAGCGGATAGCCCAGGAAAATCCGGTCGAATAGACCATAGGGCTGACTGTCCTGGAGATAGATAGCCTTCATCATCTCTGCCGAATATCCCTCTTTGAATAGCAGTCTCCCCAGTCGTGACAGGGGGAACGCCAGCTCGCGGGCGCTCCCGCGGCCCAGGTTGGGCAGGGCATAGCGTATCAGGTAGCGGGAACTTAACGCCTTCTTGACGACCGCGGACGTTTTCGACAGCTCGACGCCGGCCTTTCCCAACTGCCCCTGGTTTTCCATGTGTCCCTCCAGATTACTCAGAGACTGCCTTAAAACCCCGTGGTTGACGCATCCCCACGCGTCAACAGCGGGCATAGGGAGCGGGCATGGGGATGCCCGTTCTACGGGTTTGATGCCCGCTCTATGGGTTTTAAGACGCGCTCAGTGGATAGCTCCCCCGTCAATAGGCAGCGTTCGAACGAAATCTAGAATGTGTCGCAGGGTCTGTCCGACGGACAGGCCCGTCACATCGATAACTCGTGCGTATCTTTCACCCCGGCGGCGACGGAAGAACGATACTACGTGCCGGTACATCACTCGAGCCTGGGTCAGATCCAGTATATTTTCGTGAGGATCGAGTTTCTGCCCGCCTGCTACCAGGCGAGCCAGCGCCACCTCCGGAGCGATGTCCAGATAGACGATCGCATCGGGAAGTTCCATCAAGCCTAGTTTCAACCGGACGTCGATCCGGCGCAGCCAGCGCATCATTTTCAAACCGGGTATCGCGCGGATCAGGTCGGGCGACAACGGCTTGCCTTCCATGACATAGTCGTACAAGATTTCGAGGCGGAGGAAGGGATTCGTCAAGGTGGCGAGGGCGGACGCAGGGGCGTCCGCATCCACGTAGTTGATCGCGCGACCACCGGCTGAGAGGAGCAGGTTCCCTTCAGAGAAAACCACGCCGGGTTGGTAACGGCCGACTGCTTGCTGGACAGTCCGCGCCTGTGCAGCCAGATGGAGTAGCTTCAATAACGGATACAGCCTGCGATGCGCCGCGGTTGATTTCGATAGCCACCAGAACAATCGACCGATCCGGACGGATATCATCTCTCCATCGGGCGCAAATCCCGGTGCGCACAGGTCTTCTTGCGAGGCCTTGCAGGACAGGCCGTCGCCGACGGCCGCGGCCGTCACATCCAGCTCGGCCGCCGCGAGACTGGCCAGGGCCGGCGTCACCGTGCTCTTTCCGCAGCCGTCGATGCCGATGATACTGACGTAGAAGCTCATAACGCGGCCTCCTGCCGCAACCGAACCTTTGGGACGTCTGAAAATTTCAAACTCCAAACTTCAAACTTCAAACTCCAAAGTAGGGTCTCCTGCCAAATCCCGCTGTAGGGACGAACCAGGGGCGCGCCCATCCAGTAGGGGTGCCGGCGACGAACCTGACCAGACCTGCGACTTCGAATCCAATCCGGGCCGGCGCGGTGAACGTGTCCTCATCCAGCGCGAGGGTGGTCGGCTGATGGTCTACGAACTCCACGTCGATGGGTGTGCCGGGAGTAATCTCGTACTTGCGGATACGGCGATCGAGATTCCGCCAATCCAGGAGCGTCCGGACGGTCTGCCTGCGGCCCTCACACGGGATACAGCACAAGACCAGGCGCGGCTCGCCGATGTCGCATCCTCCGCGAATCGGAAGCTGGGGGAAGTCGAAGTTCAGGAGTATCCCGGCGAACAGCCGGAAGCGGTCACGCCGGTGAGCGTGCCTGATTTCGACGCGCTCTGCGCACTCGGGCCGGGCGATACACCGGATAGCCCGCAACGCGCTGAAGGCAGTGTATTGAAACGTGTTGATCGCTTCGAGCGGTATCACGCGAGACGCGCAGCGCATCAGCCGGCGATGAGCATCCCTCCAGCGCTTGATGTCGTCCGGAACGCGCGCGAACTGCCCCAGCCCGCCCATCGTCAGCCCGTAGCGCTGCCTGGTCATGCCATCGGGGTAGTGGAGCGTGCAGCGGTACACGCAACAGGCGCGGGCTTGCCTGGCATCCAGATCGGCGGAGATTCGCTTCATCCCTTCGAGCGGGTCGCGCGGCATGCCGAAATGCTTCGGGATCAGATTGCCCGAACCCAGCCGCAGCGAGCTGATCAGGACGTCGTCCAGGCCGACCGTTCCCGATTCGATTTCCTCCAGAAAGCCTTGAACGAGCGCCCGGTTCGTCCCGCCTCCGCCTCCTGACAGCAGAAAACATGGACCTTTGACGGCTGCGAGAAACTCACGCGTGAGATTCACGACTTCGTCGTGTCCCTCGGCAACGGCGAACGTCCGGTCGTCGATCCAGCGAAAGCGGTCGTCAAATGCGGCTCGCAGACGCTCGATGTCTTCCTCCGACTGGCCGTTTCCAGAGGGCCTGTTCACGACGAGGAAGGCTGACTCGGGTCTTTGAACTGATCGTGCGCTCATAGTAGTCTGCCTCTTCATAGTGTTAATTATAATGTATATTAACTAATCGTAATTATCATTCATTATACTCTGACTATCCTGCTGGTGAAGTAGCCCAATGGTACTAAGTGACGGGTCATATCTTGCGTCTCTTTGAGTTATGCATTAAGATGTGCACAGGGTGATGTGCACACGAAGATATGCATCGATTCATTTCATTTAACCGCCCTGACTTTACAATAGACCACTTTGCAGGCGCGCACTATGAGATGCATCACAAGCTCGCTAGACCTGGCAGGTCTTTACCGCGCGGAGCGTGCCTGCGACTTGCATCGGCGGGCAAGACCTGCCAGGTCTATTCGGAGGTGAACTATGTCTGAGTTCGTGCGGTGGCTGACAGCGGAGTGGGAGGCGCTCGAAAAGCGAGAAGGCAAGAAGTACAGCGCCCGGCGGCTGTCGATCGCGGCCGGCCTTAGCCCGAATACGCTGTACCAGTTGCTGAAGCATCTGGAAATCAAGCCTAGGCCGGAGACCTGTCAGAAACTGGCCGTATTCTTCAACGTGTCGCCAATGTGGCTGTTGCAACTGGCGGGCCACGTGCCTTCTCAAGAGGGCGCGCAGCCGTCCCCGAGCCTGGATGTGGCCCTTCAGCGGGGTGACCTGCAACACCTCGTCCTGAGCGCCATGGACCTATCGCCGGGCGAAGTTCAACTCGTTCAGGAGGTGGTCGACCGGCTTCAGGCAAAACGGCGCGCGGTTGACGTCGCCAGCGGGGCGGCCGTGGCGCTGGTGGTCGAGGATACGCCGGACGCGCGCGCCACGATTGTCGAATTGCTGCACGCGGCGGGTCTCAAAGTTCTGGAGGCAGCCGACGGCCAGAGCGCAGTGGACCTGATGGAGACCAGCGGGGCGCTCGTGGACGTCATCCTCATGGATTACAAGATGCCGCGCATGAACGGCGTCGAGGCGACGAAACGCATCCGCGAGCACTATCCCGACCTGCCGGTGCTTTTCGTCTCGGCCTGGGACGAGCCGGAGATGAAGCGAGCGGCGTTCGAAGCGGGCGCGGCAGAGTATTTGGTAGCGCCAGTGGGATACGAGCAGCTCGTCGAGGCGGTGGCGCGGGTGCGGGGGCGGTAGGCGGGACGCTCAGGTGACTCCCATCAGCGTGAAAAACTGAACAGACTGCGCAACAGCCTGCTGCACATCCAGTGCGGCAAGAACCTGGTCGAGAACAAGATGCCCGATTCGCACTGGTTCATCGAGGCGATGGAGCGCGGCGCGAAGATCGTCACGATCACGCCCGAATACAGCCCACCGGCCACCAAGTCCGATTACTGGATCCCCATTCGCCCGCAGACCGATACCGCGCTGTTCCTGGGTGTTACGCGCCTGATGATCGACAATGGCTGGTACGACGTCGATTTCGTCAAGCGCTTCACCGACTTCCCGATGCTTGTGCGGACCGATACTCTGAAACGCCTGCGCGCGGCCGAACTCTTCCCCAATTACCAATTACAGCTCACCGCCGACGGCCCTTCTTTCAAGCTGCAAGGCTTGACCATAGAGCAGTACGACAGGCTCGGCGACTACGTCGTGATCGTCGCGGCGACCGGGCAGCCCACGGCGATCACGCGCGACGACGTGGGCGAGAAGATGGCCGAGAAGGGCATCGGCCCGCAGCTCGACTATCGCGGCGCGCTCACGCTCGCAGACGGCACATCGGTCGAGGTGCTGACGCTGTGGTCGATGTACCTCGATCACTTGAAGGACTATGGCCTCGACGCCGTAGCCGAAATGACGCACGCGCCGAGGGACCTGATCGAGCGGCTGGCGCGGGACATCGCCACGACCAAGCCGACGGCGATCCACATCGGCGAGGGGATCAATCACTGGTTCCACGCGACGCTCGCCAATCGCGCGCAATACTTGCCGCTGATGCTCACCGGGAACATCGGCATCCCCGGCGCGGGCTGCTACGCGTGGGCCGGCAACTACAAGGCCGCGCTGTTTCAAGGCTCGCCGTGGAGCGGTCCCGGCTTCAAGGGCTGGGTCACCGAGGATCCGTTCGAGCCGAACCTCGACCCGAACGCGCATGGCAAAGACGTCAAGGCGCACGCCTACGCCAAGGACGAAGAGCCGGCCTACTGGAACCACTCCGAGCGACCGCTGATCGTCGAGACGCCCAAGTACGGGCGCAAGGTGTTCACGGGCGCAACGCACATGCCGACGCCGACCAAGGTCATGTTCTTCACGAACGTGAACCTGATCAACAACGCCAAGTACGCCTACGAGATGATCAAGAACGTCGATCCGAACGTGCCGCTGATCATCTCGGTCGACATTGAGATGACGGCGACGATCGAGTACAGCGACTTCGCGCTGGCGGCGAACTCGTGGGTCGAGTTCCAGAACTACGAGGTCACGGCGTCCTGCTCCAACCCGTTCCTGCAGATCTGGAAAGGCTCAGTGCCGCCGCTGTACGACACGCGCGACGACGCAGTCATCCTGGCGCAGCTTGCCGCCAAGCTCGGCGAGATCACCGGCGACCCGCGCTTCGCCGACTACTGGAAGTTCGCGCTCGAAAACCGGGCCGAGGTGTATATCCAGCGGCTGCTCGACTCGTCGTCGACGACGGCCGGCTACAGGTTCGAAGACATCATGGCCGGCAAATACGGCGAGCCGGGCGCGGCGCTGATGCTCTTCCGCACCTATCCGCGCATCGCGTTCTGGGAACAGATCCACGACAATGCTTGCGTTTGTCACAGGGATCGGGTTGGCGATTTGGATCATGGCGGCGGTCGTCGGCCGGATGGGGCGGAACCGAGGGGTGTAATCGTGCGCTGGCAGAACTGGCTGCTCGCCGCAGCGCTGGCCGACTGGTTGATCGGGCGGACACTGTCGCGCGCGGCGATCTTCATGCCCAAATCCGGCATCATGGTCACCGTGACGCAAGGCATGATGGCCTCCGGGCAGATCGCGTTCAATCTGACCGCGATCTTGACGCTGGCGGCGATCGTCTGGCTGGCCGTGCGCGGCCTGCGGCATACGGAGCGCAACTTGCCGCTCTCGGCGGCGCTGGCGGGATTAGTCGGACTGAGCATCGCCGGGGTGTTCGTGCCGCCCGGCTCGGTTACGCTGATTGTGTTTCAGGTGCTGACGCTCGCCGCGCTCACCCTCCTGGTTGTGGGAAGCAGGCGCGCACAGCCGGGCTGCAGCGCGCAGCGGGCCGTAGTCCCGCCTGTGCTCGCCATCGCGTCGATCACATCGTTCAAGATGGTTCAGACGGTGGCGCAATTGACGGACGCGCCGGCGCCGGCGTCGCTCGCACTGCTCGCTTTTCAAGTCGGCGAGCTTTTCGTCGTATTTTCGCCCCTGGCCGTGTGGTGGGCCTACGGCAAGACCGGCCGGGTAAGAGATTGGGTAATTGCTGGGATTCCCGCCGCGCTGTTCACGATCGCCTACCTGGCGAACCCGTCGATGACGGCGACGATGGCGACGTGGTCGGTCTCAGCCTGTATCTGCCGTGGCCGGTGTACGCCATCAGCTTGTGGCTCGCGGCAGTGACGGTCCTGCGCGCGCTGCGCGCCGGGCGGGGGGCAGGCTATGGGCTGGCATATCTGACGGCTGCCGGATACTCCATGCAGTTGAGCAGCCAGGTGATGCTCGGATTGGTGGGCATATGGATGTTCGGCCTCACGAGCCTGTCCAGTTGGCTGTTTTGTTTCCCCGCCCCTCGCGGCGAATAAACCCCCTCAATCGATCATTCGATAGATGACGTCTCGCCCGAGGCGATTCTTTCCGGCCCGCTGCCTGATCAGGCCGCGCTGCACGGCGTGCTCATGCGGATTCGCGACCTGGGCCTCAGGCTGATCTCGGTCAACCGGATCGGCCCTGAGCGATCGGCAGGCCCGACACCTAAACCACACTAATCGGAGTGCAGAAGTCAGGTTTGGAATGCAGCACAAGACTGTGGTGCAAGCGGTCTTGTCGCCGGTCTAACGCGGTTCGCAATGCGGAGTGGAGTGCTCCACGATGGCTTCGTGCAATTCGGCCTTTGTACTGAGTATAGATTACACCTTCGTCCTGATGAGCCGGCACACGTTTGCCTGTATAGTAAGGCGCGGTGGAGCCAGAGAAAGATAATCCATTCACATGCATGACGTGTGATGAGCGGAGAGAGCCATGTATTCCCATCCAACAGCTATAGTGATCGGCGCAGGACTCGGCGGCATCGCGACGGCGGCTCGCCTGGCGCGCGCGGGCTACCAGGTGACGGTGCTCGAAAAAAACGCGACGCCCGGCGGACGCTGCGGTCAGTTGATTCGCAACGGGCATCGCTTCGACATCGGCGCGACGCTGTTCCTGATGCCCGACGTGTTCGCGCAGACCTACGCCGATCTCGGCGAGCGCATGGAAGACCATCTCGACCTGCGCCGCATCGACCCGACCTACCGCATCCACTTCGCCGACGACACGGCGCTGGCGCTGACGAATAATCTCAACGATATGCAGGCGCAGCTCGAAGCGATCGAGCCTGGCAGTTTCGGCGGGTTGCTGCGCTATCTGGTCGAAGGCGATCGGCACTACCACGTCTCGCTTGAGCGTTTCGTCGGGCGCAACTTCTACAACCTGCTCGACTACTTCAGCCTCCAGAACCTGCCGCTCCTGTTCCAGCTCAAGGCGCTGACCAAGCACTACGGCAATATCGGCCACTACTTCCAACATCCACAGCTCAAGGCCGCCTTCACCTTCCAGAACATGTACCTGGGCCTCAGCCCCTTCGACGCGCCCGCGACCTACTCATTGCTCCAATACACGGAGCTGGCTGACGGCGTGTGGTTCCCGATGGGCGGCCTGTACCGGGTCATTGAGAGCCTTGCCTCGATTGCCCGGGCACATGGGGTAGAATTCTGGTATCGCTCGCCGGTCAAGCAGATAAAGGTGGCGGGCAACCGCGCTACGGGCGTCGTGTTGCAGAATGGCGCGCGGCTCGGCGCGGATGTGATCGTCGCCAACGCCGATTTGCCGTACGTGTACCGCGACCTGCTGCCCGACCAGGGCGAAGCGGATCGCCTGGAGCGCCTCAAGTATACCTGCTCGGCGATCATGTTCTACTGGGGAACCGACCAGGTGTACCCGCAGCTCGGGCATCACAACATTTTCCTGGCCGGCGATTATCGCGGCAGTTTCGATCGTATCTTCCAGGATTACACGCTGCCCGACGAACCCAGCTTCTACGTCCATGCGCCAGCGCGCACCGACCCGGCCGCCGCGCCCGCCGGGCACGACACGCTGTTCGTGCTCGTCCCGGTCGGCCATCTGGACGACGCCCGGCCCCAGGACTGGGATGCGCTGAAGGCGAAGGCGCGATCGACAGTGCTGGATCGACTGAGCCGACTGGGACTGAGCGATCTGGAGCAGCACCTGAAGCTCGAGGTGAGCACCACGCCGGTGAACTGGCTGGATCGCTTCAATCTGGCGAAGGGTGCAGCGTTCGGCCTCAGCCACAACTTCTGGCAGGTGGGCTACCTGCGCCCTCAGAACCGGCATCGCCGCTACCGTAACCTATACTTCGCCGGTTCCAGCACACATCCCGGCACAGGGCTGCCGATGGTGCTGCTGTCGGCCCGCCTGACCACCCAGCGCATCCTGAGTGAGAGTGGCCAGCCGCGCCCGGTGATGGTGATGAATCCGCTGCCTGCTTAGGAACGGAAAGGGACACAGAGACGATGGACGTTCCACGACACTGGCGATTGAAGGCACAACGCTACGCGCTCATCGGCGAAGAGTGCCCGGACTGCAAGCACAGAATCTTTCCGCCGCGCGATGTCTGCCCCGAGTGCGGCTCGCCCGCGTACGCGCCATTCGCCTTCTCCGGGCGAGGCGAAGTGTACTCCTACAGCACGGTCTACCAGGCGCCCGCGACACACGAAGCGCAAGCGCCTTACACCGTCGCGCTGATCCGCCTAGAAGAAGGACCGCTGATCACGGCGCAGCTCACCGATGTGGATCGGGATGAGGTTCGGATCGGCCTGCCGGTTGAAATGGTGACGCGCGTGCTGCAATCGAACGGTGAGCGCGGAATGATCGTGTACGGCTACAAGTTTCGCCCCGTCGCTGCGTAGTCGAGAGCAATAGCCATGATGACCACTCTGCCGGCTCGCACATGGGAACGCACCTTGCTCTCGCTGGCCTACGAGCGCCGTTCGACCGAGGCCGCTGTTCCCAAACCCGTCGCCGATCGCAAACTGCTCGAGCGCGCCTACGCTCGCTGCGAGTCGATCACGGCGGCGCACAGCCGATCGTTCTACCTGGCGAGCGGATTGCTGCCGGCCGAAAAGCGCCGAGCTGTCCGCGCACTGTATGCTTTCTGCCGTGTCAGCGACGACATCGTCGATTGTCCCGACGGCGATGCGGCGGCGACGCTCGCCGCGTGGCGGCAGCGTGCGTTAGCGGCCGAGCCGCCGGCGAGCGACCTGGTCGCCATGGCTTGGGCCGATACCCGGCTCCGCTACCGCATCCCGATCCGCTACGCCGAGCAGTTGCTCGACGGCGTGGGGCGCGATGTGCGCCAGAAGCGCTACCGAACTTTCGAAGAGTTGGCAGAGTATGCCTACGGCGTCGCCTCGACCGTCGGCCTGATGAGTATGCACATCATCGGCTTCGCCAGCCCCGAGGCGCTCCCCTACGCGATCAAGCTAGGCGTCGCGCTGCAACTGACGAACATCTTGCGCGATGTCGGCGAGGACTGGCGGGCGGGCCGCCTCTACCTGCCGGCTGAGGAGCTGGCGCGGTTCGAGCTGGCCGAATCCGACCTGGCGGCCGGTCGCGTCGACGATCGCTGGCGCGCGTTCATGCGCTATCAGATCGAGCGCAACCGGCGGCTGTACGCCGAGGCCTGGCCGGGTATCGCCCTGCTCAACCCCGACGGTCGCTTCGCGATCGCCACGGCCGGTGAGCTATACCGCGCGATCCTGGCCGACATCGAGGCGCACGACTACGACGTGTTCACGCGCCGCGCGCACGTGAGCGGCCCGCTCAAGCTGCTCAGTCTGCCCGGTATCTGGTGGCGCAACCGTTGAACGGCGTGAGGATTCGTCGCGCACATCGAGCAGGGGTGAGGGACATGAAACACTACGACTTCATTATCGTCGGCGGCGGCGCGGCAGGGTTGAGCCTGGCCTGCCACCTGATCGACAGTCCCCTGCGCGACCGCTCGATCCTGATCGTCGATCAAGACGCGAAGGATAAGAACGATCGCACCTGGAGCTTCTGGACCACGCGGCCGACGCTCTTCGATAGCATCGTGCATCGCTCGTGGAGTCGGCTGCACTTGGCCGGCGAGAACTTCGAGCAAATCATCGACCTGGGCGACTATCGTTACCAGATGATTCGCGCCATTGACTTCTACCGCTTCGCCCGGCAGGCGCTTTCAGCGCACCCGAACGTCGAATTCCTGCAGGCGAGGGTCGATCAGATCGAGGACGATGCCGCCGAAGCGCGCATCATCACGAACGGGCATGCCTTCGCCGGGAGCTGGGCCTTCGACAGCCGCTTCAAGCCGTCGGAGCTGAAACCCGATCCGACCCGCTACCACACCCTCAACCTGCACTTCAGAGGCTGGGAGATCGAAACGCCGGAGCCGGCTTTCAACCCTCAGGTCGCGACGTTCCTCGACTTTCGCACGCCGCAAAAGCAGGATACGCGCTTCTTCTACGTCTTGCCGCTATCCGAGCAGCGCGCGCTGGTCGAGTATACGCTGTTCTCGTCAAGGTTGCTGAGGCGGGAGGAGTACGAGCGGGCGTTGGGGAACTATCTGTGGAATGTATTGCAGCTTGGAGATTACCGCGTCCTGGGCGAAGAGAAAGGCATCATCCCGATCACCGATCAGCCCTTCCCTCGTCGCACCGGCCGGCACGTCATGACGATCGGCGCGAAGGGCGGCCGCATCAAGCCGGCGACGGGCTTCGCCTTCCTGCGCATTCAACAGGATTCGGCGGCCATCGTGGATTCGCTGCTGCGTACCGGCCAGCCGTTCGACATTCCTGCCGATTCGGCGCGCTATCGGCTGTACGATTCGCTGATGCTGCATATCATGCTTCGACGGGGCGCTCAGGTGCAGCAGCTTTTCACGCGGTTGTTCAAGCGCAATCCGATCGAGCGCGTGCTGCGCTTCCTCGACGAGGCCGGATCGGTCTGGGAGAACCTGCAGTTGATCCCGACGCTGCCGCCCGCGCCGTTCTTGGAGGCGCTGTTGCGGGTCAAGGTGCTGCGTCAGATGCCACCTGGCTCGATCGATATCCGGGATGCGCGCGCCGCGTAGCCGTACCCAATATGATGCGCTGGCGAAATGCGCACACTGTTGAATTGGTTCGACTGTTTTCCAACCTAGCACATCGCGCAGAATGAGCACGGCGCTGGCACCCCAGATGCCGATGACTCGGGAAATTGCGGTTGCGCAATTTAGGACTTGGACACTCAACCTCCCATATTCGGGACAAATGTCACTATAATTCAGACGCGAGAAGTTTACACTAGAGCGGATTCCAATTGCGGGTACGCCAACCCGGAGTCGAGCCTGTGCGAAGCCCCCTTTAGGGTTAGGCGGTTTCCGGCTGACCCCACTCCGCTTCGCTGCGGGGGCAGGTGAGCCTCGACTCCGGTGTAAATCAAAAGGGAGTTCTCATGTCCAAGATTGATACCCTCGTGCAAGACTTCCTCGCTCAGAAGAAGATCGCCGTGGTCGGCGTTTCGGATAAGCGCGAGACGGGCTGCAACCTGGGCTACCGTAAGTTCAAGGCGGCGGGCTATGCCGTTTCCGCAGTCAATCCACGCCTGACAACCTTCGAGGGGGATCCGTGCTATCCGGACCTGAAGTCGATTCCCGAGAAGCCGGAGGCTGTTTTCATTCTCGCCAATCCCCAAGTCACCGACCAAATCGTCCAGCAGTGCGTGGATCTCGGTGTCAAACACGTCTGGATGCACTGCTTGATGGGAACGAAGCCCGGTTTGGCGGCGGGCATGACCAGCGTCTCACAAGACGCTGTACGCATGTGCCGCGAGAACGGGATCACTGTGATCCCGGGCACCTGTCCGAATCAGTTCTTGAAGCCGGATTTCGGTCACTCCCTGATGCGGGTGATGTTCCGCACCCTGGGTTTTCATAGCGTCAACTAAACCCGCGGTCAACAAAGCCGCAACGCGAACCTATATCCTTAATCTCAGGAGATCCTGTGATGAATAGAATCCTTGTGGCCTATGCCACAATGGCCGGTTCGACTGTCGAAGTTGCCCAGGCAGTGGGTGAGGAGATCGCCAAGAGCGGTTTGCAGGTGGATGTTCTGCCCCTCAGCGAGGTCAAGGACCTCAAGGCCTACGACGGCGTGGTGGTCGGAGGACCCATGATCATGGGCTGGCACCGCGCCGCTTTAGGCTTCCTCAAGAAACACCGGGAGGCATTCCGGCGTATCCCTCTGGCGGTGTTTGTCATGTGTATGAGCCTGACCCAGACGGGCGAAACGAGCGTGGGCGGCGTGCCGGTGTATGTGGACGCAAAGCTGCCTAAATCGCCCCAAAAAGAAGATCACCTGAATTTCCGAGAACGCTACGCCAGGCTTGCGAACTATGTTCAACCCATTCTCAGGGCAACCCGTCCGGTCAAACCAGTGGACATCGGGGTGTTCGGGGGCCGGCTGGAGTACGGCCGTTTGAAGTGGTGGGTCGTGTTGTTCGTCATGCTGATCATCCAGGCTCCGGCCGGAGACCGGCGCAATTGGACGGCGATCCGATCATGGGCGGCGGGACTGCCGGCGGAATTCCAGCTCGAGGCGCCGGTAGCTGATGGGCTGGCGCAGGTCGCTTGACAAGACGCAAGTCCACGTGTGTGGCGATTGCTACTTTTGTTGTAGCGGTCGTCCTACAGATGTGGGAAGAGACTGCGGTGCACGCGGTCTCTTTTCATGATGCCAGAATGCCACTTTCTGCCGATGGCGATCAAGCGCGGGTCCGTTACATTGATGAGGATATATCCACATGCGGTCAACGACGGTCAGGCCTTGCACATTGTGGACGTGGGATCGCGGCAGGAAATCCTCGATCATCTTCGTCACTTTGACGACATCTATGAGCACACCGAGATCGTAGAAATCCTGGAAAGGCGGTAGCAGTTCACATTCGGGTGGTGTAGAATCATACTGAAGTACTCAAGGTGCAATGTGCCTCGCAAACTTCCACGTCTATGGACATGGCTGGCATTTAGTGCTATCTGTGTGCTGACGGCATGCAGCAGCTATGCCCTCGAACATGGTTCTGGGACACCGGATATGGCGCAGGTGTATGTCGCCGACGACCAGTATTTTTACGTGTTCACCTACTTCGGCGACATCCCCGACAACCCGGCGAACCGGGCAACGTACCTGCGCCTCCTGGAGACCGTTTCACTGGCTGACTCAACCACTCAAGGGCTGTTGCTGCCAGAAACATCTTTCACCGAAGGAATCACTCTCGGGAGCACGCAAGCGTCCACGCCGCAGTCGCCGTCGCCGGTTGCCACGCCCTTCAAAAGGCCATCATCGATACCAGCGCAAACATCATCGCCCAGGCGACAGGCAGGCCCTGCCACGGAAAAGTACAGTGAAGAAGGGGAACCTTTTGCACCTGTGCGTTGTCTATAGAATAGACATCCTCGCTGACCGGGGACGTCCATTGGTGTTCGTCTACAGTCCAAGTAACTGGACTCTGGAGAAATACTGGAATGCAGCCTTCAGGCTGCCATATCTGGGGTCTTAGCAGACTGAAGCCTGCACTCCAGCTCCCAGACATAGCTTTCGCCAGAGTATAGTGGTAAGAGGCATGCAATCAGGAGGTGTAACGATGAACAAGCGACTGCTCCTCGGCGTCCTGGCTCTGACCGGCATTGCGATGTGGGTAACCATGTCGCCAGTGGCCGCGCAGGGCTCCTGGTATGCCGAATTCTTCACCAACCGCGACCTGAGCGGCTCACCAGGCGCGACACGCTACGAGAGCAATCTGAACTTCGATTGGGGTGACGGCAGCCCCGATTCGGCCATCCCCGCCGACAACTTCTCGGCCCGCTTCACGCGCGACGACTACTTCGAGGCCGGCACTTACCGCTTCTCCTACCGTTCCGACGACGGTATCCGCGTCTGGGTCGGCAATACGCTCGTCGTCGACGACTGGCGCGACCGGCAGGCGGCCTGGTCGTTCGTCGATCGCTTCATCTCGCGCGGCACCCATCGCGTGCGCGTCGAATACTACGAGCATGGCGGTGGCGCGGCGGTACAGGTCGCTTGGGAGCGTGTCAGCGGCGGCTCCGGCTGGCGCGGTGAGTACTTTGCCAACCGCGACCTGTCCGGCTCGCCCGCGCTGGTGCGCTTCGACCCGGCCATCGACTTCGACTGGGGCACGGGCAGCCCCGATTCGACCATCCCCGCCGATAACTTCTCTGTGCGCTGGACGCGCACGCTGGGCTTCACGTCCGGCACGTATGCCTTTCACGCCAGCACCGACGATGGCGTGCGCGTCTACGTCGACGGGCGGTTGGTCGTGGATGCCTGGCGCGACCAGGAACGGTCCACCACGAACTCAGGCGAGGTCACGCTGAGTGCCGCGCAGCATACCGTCGTCGTCGAATATTACGAGCACGGCGGCCGGGCGGCGGCTCACGTGTGGTGGGGCTTGCGTCAGACACCCGCCGGCTGGGAAGGTCGCTACTACGACAATACCGAGCTGCGCGGTGGGCCGGCGCTGATCCGCGATGATGCTGCCATTGACTTCGACTGGGGCGAGGGCGCGCCGGTCGACTGGATGCCGGCCGACCAGTTCTCGGTCGTGTGGACGCGCGACGTGACCTTCAGCGCCAACTTCTATCGCCTCAACGTGCGCGCCGACGACGGCTTCCGTGTATGGCTGGATGGCGCGCTGATCATGGACTTCTGGCGGCCGATGGACGATGAGTGGCACTACTTCGACGGCACGTACCTGGAAGGCCGGCACGCGCTCAAAGTGGAGTACTTCGAGCGCAGCGGCCGAGCGCGCATTCGCTTCTGGTGGGAGCCGATGGGCGCGAAACCCTCGCCCACCGGACCCGCGCCCAGAGCCACGCCTGTCGCCACCTTGCCCGGCCCGTGGCAGGCCGCGTACTTCAATAACCGCGACCTGTCGGGCAGCCCGGCGCTGACGCGCAGCGACGCGGCCATCGACTTCAACTGGCGCTTGGGGTCGCCCGCGCCGGAGATGGGCAAGGACAACTTCTCCGCGCGCTGGACGGGCACATTCACCTTCAAGGCTGGACGCTACACGTTCACGACATTCTCGGATGATGGTGTTCGGCTGTACGTGGACGACCGGCTGATCATCAACAGTTGGCGGCCGATGCGCGGGTCGCGCAGCGCGGCGGTCAGTCTGAGCGAGGGCACGCATACGGTGCGGCTGGAGTACTTCGAGCGGGCTGGCGCGGCAACGGTGCGGCTGTCCTGGAGAGGGCCTTAAGTAGCATTGAAGTGGGAGACAAGCAGGTGAACATCGGTCTTGGGGGTGCGGGGGAAGATTGGTTGTATGGTATCATGCCTCTCGCCGCGAGACGTTTCAACGCTGCTCCTTCTTACTCCCTATGCACCGACTGTCTTCACCCGGCCGAAAGCTCGCTCCGGCGCTGGCGCTCGCCGCGCTCACGGCGCTGGTCGGGCTGTTCTTCTCGAAGATGCTGTTCTCCAACCTGATCGTCGCGCGCGGCGATCTGTACAGCTACTTCTATCCGTACCGCGACTACGCTGCGTCGGCGCTCCGCGAAGGCCGCGCGCCGCTGTGGAACCCGTACCTGTTCATGGGCGCGCCGTTCCTGGCGAACAGCCAGGCGGGGTTCTTCTACCCGCTTAATCTCGCGGCGTCGTGGCTCGAAACGGCGCGCGCGGCGAATTTGAGCATCGTCGCGCACGCGTGGATCGCGGCGATCGGCGCTTACCTGTTCGCGCGGCGGAGATTCGGCGCGTCGGTCCCCGCCGCGCTGCTGGGCGGGCTGTCGTTTGGGCTGGGCGGCTATCTCGGCGCGCAGGTCGAGCATTTCAACCAGTTGCAGGCGCTGGCGTGGGTGCCGTGGCTGTGGCTGGCGTACGACTTTGCAGCCTCTCGTCTCAATAGAACGCGATTTCGTAGTGACGACTTCAGTCGTCCTGGCAAAGAAGCGACTAAAGTCGCTACTACGAGTCAAATCCGAGATCTACTGAGTCTGCTCAGGGGTGGCCTGCTCGTCGGCCTGCTTGTTGGCCTGATGCTGCTGGCCGGGCACACGCAGTCCGTATTCATTGCACTCGTCGGGTTGACCGCTTACGCGCTGTGGCCTGCCGTCGAGCGCATGCGATCGCCGCGCGCTGCTCTGCAGACTGCAATCACCCGTCTCGCCCCGATTCTGTTCGGCCTGGGCGTCGCCGCCGCACTGGCCGCCGTTCAACTCCTGCCGACGCTCAAGCTTGCGGGGCTTTCTCCGCGTCAGGGCGGGCTGCCGCTCGACGAGGCTGTGTCATTCTCGCTCGATCCGCGCCTGCTCGGCCGCGCGCTTCTACCCGACTACGATGGCGCGCTGCCGGGCGGGAGCGAGTTCACGACATTCTTCGGCGTCTCCGCGCTCGTGCTGATGGTAATTGGTGTATTAGTCGCCTGGTTGCCGGATCGAAAGGCTCCTCTTGCAACGCACAAACTAACTATCCGCGCGATTTCTGTCGTTGCGTTCCTGGGGATTTTCCTTGCGCTCGGCGGCTTCAATCCGATCTATTATCTGCTCGTCAAGTTCGTTCCCGGATTCGATCTCTTTCGAGCGCCCGCGCGCTGGCTGGTTCTGTTCGTCTTCGGCGGGTCGATGCTGGCCGCTGTGGGTCTGGATCATTTTGGACGCGGATTAACGCGGATGACGCGGATTGGGATTGCAGGGGTGATGGCTCTGTTGATTGGCTCAACGTTCATCGGTGCCAACGTGACGCCCGCCGGCGCTGCCGGGCCGATCGGCCAGCCCAGTGGTTCATCTCTGTTGCTGTGGATCGCAGCCGCGATTCTGACGCTTGCGTTACTCCGTGCCCTGCGAACTTCAAACTTCAAACTTCAAACTTCAAACCCCAATCTCCAATCTCCAATCTCCAATCTCCAATTACCAATCCTTGCCCTATGCGTCCTCGAACTCTTCGCCGCCACCCGCAACCTGCCATACCACGCTCGCCTGACCGCGCCCGATGCGCTGACCAGCCTGCGCCCGTCGGTGGCACAATTGCTCGTCGGCGGGAGCGGCGCGCCGCCAGGGCGCTTCCTGTCGATTTCGGACATACAGTTCGATCCAGGTGACTCCGCCGAGCTGGATTCGGTCTACGCCGATCAGCTTCCGCCGGACGCTTACTACGATCTCCTCATCGCGACGAAGCAAAAGGAAATCGTCGCGCCGAACCAGTCACTCACCTACCACTTGCCGGCTGTGGACGGATACGACGGCGGGTTGTTGCCGCTGCGAAACTACCTGACCTTCCAGGAACTGTTCCTGCCGGGCGACGCCATTCAGCCCGATGGCCGCCTGCGCGAGCAACTGGAATCGATCCCGGATGCGCGCTGGCTCGACCTGATGAACGTGAAGTACGTCATCACCGACAAGGTGCGCGATCGCTGGTTCGGCGGCGTGTTCTTCGACCTGCAATTCGAAACGCCATTGAGGTCGGGCGACGAAGTATGGACAGATCAGCTTCCACCGCTCGAGGCAAATGCGCTAGGCATCGTCTACTCGGAGCCGAAGGGCGATGTGACGCTGGCCGAGGTGGAAATCACGTTCGAGGATGGCTCGTCGGTGACTGTGCCGCTCACCGATGAGCCGATCGAGCAGACAGACAGCCTATCCATGACGCGCCTGCGCTGGGATGCGGCACAGCGCGTGTCGAAGGTGAGGATCGCGGGGCGGGGCGGATTGACGCTGCGCGGCGCGGCGCTGATCGACGAACGGAGCGACACGTTCCACTCGTTCGTCCTGGCGAAAGACGGCCGCTTCCGGCTGGCCCATTCCGGCGACGTGAAGGTCTATGAATATGTCGACGCGCTCCCGCGTGCCTTTGTCGTACCGCAAGCCGTCCCCGCTGCGAGCGACGACGAAGCCCTGGCGCTCATGCAGAACCCTGACTTTGATCCATCGCAGACCGTGGTCATCCAGGAGTCTACGCCGCCGGCGACCAGTGACGAATTACAAATTACAAATTACGAATTACGTTTTACGTTTTACGAATTACGTTTTACGGATTACGCGCCAGAGCATATCGAAATGGAAGTCAAGACAGACGGCGACGGCTACCTGGTCCTGACCGACGCCTGGTATCCCGACTGGACGGCGACGATCGATGGCGAGCCGGTGGAGATTCTGCGGGCGAACGTGTACTTCCGGGCTGTGCCAATCGAGGCGGGCGAGCACCGGGTCGAGTTTCGCTACGAGCCGCAGGCCTTTCGGGTTGGCGCGCTCGTCAGCGCCGTGGCCTGGATTGTCGTCGCAATAGTGTCGGCGGCTTCTTTCGTACGCAGACGCGAAGCGCGCGGATAAACGCCGATTGACATCAAAGCCGGGGAAAAGGGCTACACGTCGCCGCATGTTCCTGTCGTCAGAATCGTGAGGCCCATACTGGTTGCCTCATGCGCGATGATGCTCAGTCGTCTTGTGCATCGCGCCCGATGCGCTTTCGCCGGGATCGATGTGCACCGTGACGTCGACCAGCGCCGGAAGCGCGTGAAACAGCGCGTGGCGCACGTCTTCCGCAACGCGATGGCTTTCGGACGTCGGCATGTTCCCGTCGACGACGAGGTGCACCTCGGCCCGCTGCCGGTGGCCTACCCATCGCACGGCGACCTCGTGCACGTCCATCACGCCCGCCACGCCGCGCGCGGTGCGTTCGATCAGATCGCACACCGCCGGATCGACGGCATCCATCAGGCGATAGCCGATCTCGCGCGCCGCGCCCCAGGCGACGCCCAGGATGGCGACGCCGATCGCGATCCCTACCAAGGGATCGGCGACGGGGAATCCGAGCGCGACGCCAAGCGCGCCGGCGAGCACTCCGAGCGAGGTGAAGCCATCGGCGCGCGAGTGCAGCCCGTCGGCGACGAGCGCCGCCGAGTGGATCTGTCGCCCGACACGGATGCGAAACAGCGCGACCAGCTCGTTGCCGGCGAAGCCGACAATCGCCGCCGCCGCGACCCAGCCGAGATGCACGACCGGCTGCGGATTGATCATCTTCAGGATCGATTCGTAAAGCACGATCAGCGCGCTGGCGAAGATCACCAGCACGACGAACGCGCCGGCCAGGTCTTCCGCGCGGCCGTAACCGTACGTGTAACGCCGGTTCCGTTCGCGCCGCGACAAGCTGAAGGCGAGCCACAGCGGAATCGACGTCAGCGCGTCGGAGAAGTTGTGAATCGTGTCGGCAAGCAGAGCCACACTGCCGCTCATCGCGACGATGGCGACCTGGAACAGCGCGGTCAGCATCAGTCCGGCGAGCGATACCTTGACCGCCCGGATGCCGCGCTCGCTCCACAGCGCCGGATCGAGCGCCGCCTCCTGGACTTCGTGTGTGTGTCGTCCGAACAGGCCGGGTAGCCTGCCCCACAGCCCCGACGGGTGTTCGTGATCCGGCTCGTGCCGGGTGTGATCGTCGTCGGCGCCCGACAGGTTGCCGCCCACTTCGCTCATGGCTGCCCCTTCGCCACACGCTTCGACATCAGGATGTCAGGTTTCCCGAGGCCGTTGGCATCGGGCAGGATGCCCGTGATCACGTATCCCATCTTCTGGTAAAACTCGTAGGGATGGCCGCGCAGGTTACGGACGCGGGCGATGTGCTCCCACACGTTCGGATACAGGTCCACGCCGGACAGCGTGGTCATGTTGTCTTCGTCGTCTGTGCCGAGGGTGACGGTCAGGCCGCCGCGCTCGCGCACCCGATCTTCCAGGTCGGCTACCAGCGCGCGCCCGATGCCCTGGCGCTGGCAATCTGGGCGGACGACCAGGGGATGCAGCTCCCACACGTGGCCGTCGTATTGCTCGATGCCGCCGATCCAGCCCAGCACTACCCCATCGTCGTCGACGGCGACGCGGGCGATCCGGCCAGGGCCGAGCGCCTCGCGCACTTCCTGCAGGGCGGAAGCCATGTCGCGCCACGCGTCCGGCCAGTGATCTTTGAAGCCGTCGATCAGAAGCGCAGCGGCCTGCTCGATGTAATCTTCGTGGTCGGGAGAGAGATCAACGATCTGCACGGTTCCCTTCGGCCAAACCCTTGCGAAGGTTCACGCTTCGCGCCTTCGCTAGGGTGGATTGATTATACCGGATTCACGCGGCAAGGGAAGACTAAAATGCTCCCGATGCGACCATCAGTTTCAGGCAGCCCGCTCGCTATGCTATAATCTCGTCAGGCATGATCCTTGACGGAGTGAAGCTGCGCGAACGATGCCGGAATCGAACGTCCAGTCTATGTCCGATGCATTGCCCTTGCCGCTGACGGGGATGGTCGAGAGCCTGCTCTTCGTCTCTGACGAGCCGGTGCACATAAGCCGTCTCGCCGAGGCGCTGGAGGTGACCGCCGAGCAAGTTGAGGAGGCGCTCGCCGAGCTGAGGGAGGCGACGCGGGACGGCGCGTCGCGCGGGCTGATCCTGCAGCGCCGGGGCGATAAGGTGCAGTTAACCACGCGGCCCGAATGCGCGCCGTACGTCGAAAAGTTCCTCGGTCTGTCGCTGACCAGCCGCCTGTCCAGGCCGGCGCTGGAGACGCTGGCCATCGTCGCCTACCAACAGCCCATCACCCGCCCTGAGATCGAGATGATCCGCGGCGTCAATTGCGACGGCGTGATCCAGACCCTGCTGAGCAAGGGACTGATCGAAGACGTTGGCCGCCTGGAGACGGCGGGCCGTCCGATCCTGTACGGCACGACTTTCGCGTTCTTGCAGCATTTCGGGCTGCGCAGCCTCGACGACCTCCCACCGCTCAAGCCTGAAGAAGCGCCGACACGGCCCGAGGCGCAGCACTCTGCGCCAGCCGCATGATGCTGGCGATTGAGGTGATCATCTGGAAGACCTGACCGGCAGGCAGATCGGCTCATATCGCGTCGTCGCGCCGCTCGCCACAGGCAGCATGGCCGTGGTGTACAAGGCGCTTCAGCCGACGCTCCAGCGCCACGTCGCGCTGAAGGTATTGCCGCGCCACCTGGCCGGCGAGCCGACGTTCGTCGGACGCTTTCACCAGGAAGCTCGCATCATCGCCAGCTTCCAGCACCCCAATATTCTGCCTCTTTACGACTTCGGCGAGGTGGACGACTACACGTACATGGTCATGCCGCTGATCGAGACGGGCACGCTCGCCAACCGCTTGCAGGGCCAACCGTTACCACTCGAAGAAATCCGCACGGTAGGGGCGCAGGTCGGCGACGCGCTCGAATACGCCCATTCGCTCGGCGTCGTCCATCGCGATGTCAAGCCGAGCAACATCTTGATCAACAGGCGCGGCACGTGCCTGCTTTCGGACTTCGGCATCGCGAAGCTGATCGAAGAGGCGGTGAAGTTCACGGCGACGGGCGAGACCGTCGGCACGCCTGCTTACATGTCGCCCGAGCAGAGCCTGGCGCAGAAGGTCGATCGGCGCAGCGACATCTACTCGCTGGGCGTCATCCTGTTCCAGATGTCGACCGGCCGCCTGCCCTTCGAGGGCAAGACGCCGGTGGCAACCGTGCTGATGCAGGTCAACGAGCCGCTGCCTCTCCCGCGCTCGCTGAATCCGGATCTCTCGATCGAGATTGAAGAAGTCATCACCCGGTCGCTGGCCAAAGCACCCGACGACAGGTACGCGACGGCGGCGGAGCTGGTGCGTGCGCTGTACGTCGCGACGTCGGTGAGGGGTTAGGCGCAAGAGGTCGCTCAAACTCCCAACTTCAAACCCCAAATGACAAAAGTGTCATTCCGAGCGCAGCGAGGAATCTCTACTCCGACCGGCGAACACGACGCACCGGAGTAGAGATGCCTCGTGAGTATTTTCGACTCCAGAATAGTATTGATGCGCGTCGAACGGGCGTTCGTGGCCCGGTTCGGCGCGTGTTGATTTGACCTCTGCGCCGATAACTAATAGAATAAAGCTCAAGCCAAGGGGTGCACCCTCGAATAGGCGCCCCTATCCGTTGTCTGAAGTTTAGAGCTGGCTCCCGCTGGATTGACAAATCCAGCGGAACGGGCGTGGATTTGGCAATCCACGCCGAGCAATTGGGTATGGACTCTAAACTCCAGATTCGTAGCACGCCAGGGTTAAATGGAAGATGGCTGACGCACGCGTCGCGCTGATTATCGCAAGCTACCAATACGAGGATCCCGGCCTCCGGCAGCTCGTCGCCCCGCCGCAGGACGCCGAAGCGCTCGCGCGTGTGCTGGGCGATCCGGCGATCGGCGGCTTTCAGGTGCGCACGCTCCTCAATGAGCCTTCGTATCGGGTCGACCAGGAGATCGAAGCCTTCTTCGCCGATCTCAAGCGCGACGACCTGGTGCTGCTGTATTTCTCCGGCCACGGCGTCAAGGACGAAGACGGCCAGTTGTATTTCGCCATGCCCGACACGCGGCGCAACCTGCTGCGCTCGACGGCTGTGCCCTCCTCGCTCGTCAACGACGTGATGCGCCGCAGCCGCTCGCGGCAGCAGGTGCTGGTGCTCGATTGCTGCTACAGCGGAGCGTTCGCGCGCGGCATGCTCGCCAAGGCCGGCGCAGAAATAGGCACGAAGGAGCGATTTGAAGGCCGGGGGCGCGTCGTCTTGACGGCGTCCGACGCGATGCAGTATTCCTTCGAAGGAGACGTGATTAAGGGCGAGGGGATCAGCTCGATCTTCACGCGCACTTTCGTGCGCGGGCTGGAGACGGGCGAAGCCGACGGCGACGGCGACGGTCAAATCACGATCGACGAGATTTACGACTACGTCCATGATCGTGTCTGGGAGTTGACGCCCAGGCAGCGACCCGGGAAGTGGGAGTTCGACGTGCAGGGCGACCTCGTCATCGCCCGCAATCCGCGGCCGCTCCCCAAGCCCGCTGCGCTGCCGGTCGAAGTGCAGCAGGCCATCGAAAGTCCGCTCGCCAGCGTGCGTGAGGGCGTGGTGCGCGAGCTGGGGCAATTCCTGCGCGGCAGTCATGCCGGGTTGGCGCTGGCCGCGCACGAAGCGCTCCAGCGCCTGACCGAAGACGACAGCCGCCGCGTGGCCGACGCCGCCCGGCGCGCGCTGACGACATACGCCGAGTCGCAGCGCGCCGGTTGGATTGGCTACATGCTCGGCAACCGATACCGCATCGAAGCCCTGCTCGGCCAGGGCGGTATGTCGTCTGTGTATAAAGGCGTCGACCTCAACCTGCGCCGGCCGGTGGCGATCAAGCTCATCCACCCGCATCTGTCTAGCGATCCCGAGTTCGTGCGGCGTTTCGAGATGGAGGCCGCCGCCGTCGCCCGCCTGCGCCACCCTAATATCGTCCAGGTCTTCGACTTCGACCACGAAGGCGACGTCTATTTTATGGTGCTGGTGTACCTGGAAGGCGAGACACTCCAGGCCCGGTTGAAAGCTCTGGACGAGGACAAGGCACGCTTGCCGCTGGCAGAGACAATCCGGCTCACAGCCCTCATCTGCGACGCAGTCGCTTACGCGCACCAGGAGGGCATCGTTCATCGCGACCTGAAGCCGGCCAACGTGATGCTCGATCAGCACGACCAGCCGATCCTGATGGACTTCGGCGTGGCGAAGATGCTGGGCGAGCAGAGACACACCGCGACCGGCGCGATTGTCGGCACCGTGGCCTACATGTCGCCGGAGCAATTGCGCGGCGATCCGTTCGACGGGCGCGCGGACATTTACTCGCTCGGCGTGATGCTCTACGAAATGACCGCCGGCCGACCGCCGTTCGTCGCCGATTCGGTCATGACGCTGATGCTCAAGCATCTCAACGAGCCGGTGCCGGATATCCGCGAGTTCGCCGCAGGTGTGCCGGACGAGCTGGTTGTGGCGATCGAGAAGGCGCTGGCGAAGACCCCGGCGGAGCGTTTCCAGACCGTCGCCGAGATGGCCGAGGCGCTGCGGGCGATCGATCTGGCGCGTATCGAGCGGGAACGGCTGGCGAAAGAGCGGGCCGTGGCGGAACGCGTGGCCAAGCAGAAAGCCGAGCAAGAGCGGCTCGCACGCGAACGGGCCGAGCAAGAACGCCTGGCGAAGGAGAAGGCCGAAGCGGAGCGCATCGCCCGGCAGAAGGCTGAAGAGGAGCGGCTGGCACGTGAACGGGCTGAGCAAGAACGCCTGGCGAAGGAGAAGGCCGAAAAAGAGCGGCTGGCCCGCGAGCGCGCCGAAGTCGAGCGCCTGGCAAAGCAGAAAGCCGAACAGGAACGGCTGGCTCGCGAGAAGGCCGACGCGGAGCGCATCGCCCGGCAGAAGGCTGAAGAAGAGCGTCGGGCTCGCGAACGGGCTGATCAGGAACGCCTGGCGAAGGAGAAGGCCGAAAGAGAGCGGCTGGCCCGCGAGCGCGCCGAGCAGGAAAAGCGCGAGCGCGAAGCGGCGCAGCGCGCCGAAGCCGAGCGCGTGGCGAAGCAAAAAGCCGAGCAGGAACGGCTGGCCCGCGAGCGTGCCGAGCAGGAACGCCGTAAGCGTGAGGCTGAGCGCGCCAGGAGGATGGAACAGTTCCGTGCGTTGCTGAGCAATCGAGCTGTGCTGCTGATCGTCGCCGGGGTGGCTTTGCTGGGCCTGGGTCTTCTGGTGGTCGTACCCCGCCTGGTCCCGCAGCTTCCGTCGGCCGAGGGCATGGTGAGAGTGGAGGGGGGAAAGTACACCGTCGGTCACGACGCGGCTGGTGAAAACTACGTTTCTCCGCACGACGTTCAACTGACAACGTTCTGGATCGACCGTTACGAAGTGACGAACGTGCAGTATGCCAAGTTTGTCGACGAGACGAACGCTGAGCCGCCCGCAGGCTGGGTGAACAGAAGTCCACCCGTTGGCAAGGACGACCACCCGGTCGAAGGTGTCACCTGGGACCAGGCGTCTGCCTTTTGTAGCTGGAAGAACAAGCGCCTGCCGAGCGAGGCCGAATGGGAAGTCGCCGCACGCGGGCCAGATCGCTCGTTGTACCCATGGGGGGACGAAAGAGATGCCGTCTCGCTTCCTGCAGACGACACCTATCCTGTCGGCACCGAGGAGAACAACATTAGCGAATTCAAGGTATTCGACATGGCCGGCAACGTCTGGGAATGGATCGGAGACCCGTATGCCCCGGTGGAGGACGGCGAAAGGGTCATACGCGGTGGTGCTCATGGCTTTCTCGTCGACATGGCTCATCGTGTCCGAGGCGATCCCAATAACTCGTCCATGTACAGGAATGCTGGCGTGCGCTGCGCGGCCAGTCAGGTGGAAGGAGGACAATAGGTCATGCTGATTCTGCAACTTTGGCGTAGCGCCCTGTGGCTTGCTGCACTATTGATCGCCGCGATGAGTGTCGGTTGCGGTGGGCAGCCTGCGCCGGCCGCGACACCCACGCCGACTGTCGCCGTCTTTCTGCAGGACGAATTTACGGATGTGGCGAGCGGGTGGCGCGAGACGAAGTCCGACCAGTATACTGCCGGCTACCACCCGCCAGACTTTTACCACATCGAAGTCGGCTCGCCGGACGATCGGCAGTTCGTATATGGCCCGCCCCCGATCGACGACCTGACCGACTTCACCGTAGAGACGGCCGTGGACGTTCTGCGCACCGACTCGGAGAACGGCGACTTCCGGTACGGCCTGGTCGTGCGCGGAACGGGCGATCGCTTCTACGGCTTCATGATTTCCCCACGCACGAAGACCTGGGTCGTCGTCAAGGGATCGCCCGACGGGCTTGTGCCGCTGAAGCAGGGTGCGGACGCTGAGATCCTGGGACCCTCGGTCAAGGATCGATTGCGGATCGATGCGAGTGGATCGACGCTCACGTTCCACATCAACGATCGCCCTGTCGCACAGGTCACGGATTCGGACTACGCTCGCGGCGCGGTGGGTTTCATCGTCCAGTCGCTGGATGAGCCGCGCCCGCACATTCACTACGACTGGCTGGTCGTGCGCCCCGTGGAGCAGGTGGCCTTGGTGTTCCTGACCGACACACCCATACCGACCGACACGCCCATGCCAACCGATACGCCGCTGCCGCCGACGTCGACGCCCATCCCACTGCCGCCGGGCATGCAGCTCGTTTCGGCAGGGTTCTTTCAGATGGGCTCGTCGGGCGGTCGGGCCGACGAAGCTCCCGAGCATCCCGTGCTGCTGGATGCCTTCTACGTCGATCGCTTCGAAGTGAGCAATGCCGAGTACCGCGCCTGCGTGAACGCCGGCGCCTGCACGCCCGGTCAGCGTGATGGGTTCACCCGCGCCCGATACCGCGACGACCCGACGTTCGACAACTACCCGGTCGTCGGCGTGACGTGGAACCAGGCCACCGCCTATTGCCAGTGGGCCGGCAAGCGCCTGCCGAGTGAAGCCGAATGGGAGTACGCCGCGAGCGGCCTGGAGAACCGTGTCTGGCCGTGGGGCAACACGTTCGACGCGAGCCTGTCTGCCGCCAGCGCGCCGGATACGCAGCCCGTGGAGAGCTATCCGGACGGCGCCAGCCCCTTCGGCGTCTATAACTTGGCGGGGAACGTCACCGAGTGGGTGGAGGATATATACGATGCGGCGTTCTACGCCAACTCACCGGCGAGCAATCCGGTCAACGGCGGCAGCGACGCGCACGTGCATCGAGGCGGCAGCTTCGCTAATGTGAATGGGGAAAACTATACCACTAGCCGCCGCTATCGCGGCGCGGACACCGACGTCGACATCGGCTTCCGCTGCGCGAAAGACGCGCCGGAGGAAAATGCCGCCGTGTCGCCCGAGGCGCGCGATCAGCTCGTCGCCGACTTCTGCCAGATTTATTCGGCGTACAAGCCCGGAGCGGCGTGCCCGTAAGCTGATTTTCCGCAGTTCCTGCCGCAGCCTGCCCTGAGCGCGGTCGAGGGGTTGGACTGCGGAAGCCTGCGACGGCAGTGCAACGCCTGGCAAGTCAGTGGCACGGAGCTGAGGCAATTGCAGTTCAAACCACCGCAACAGATAGACATCGAATAAACGGATATGGACCGCGCCAACATGCCATCCGCTTATCCGTTGTGCATTCGTTGCTTCGTTCTTTCCCACCAAATGGGATTGCCCTGCACCGGAGCCGCCAAGCCGCCAGTCGCTTATTGACAATAGCAACCCGTGCGGACTACAATGAAGTGCACCGACCAGGGGAGGACAGCATGTCTTCAAGCGCAGAAGTCACCCGCTTCACGCTGCACGTTGACGCCGGCGCAGACGCCGACGACGAGGAACTCGATCGCGTCACACGCCAGTTGCGTGAGGAACTCGGCGATCTCGACGGTGTGGAGCCGGTCAAACCAGTCGAGGCGGGCACAGTCCCTGAAGGCGCGAAGTCGGCCGAGGCCATGACACTGGGCGCACTCGCGGTGACAATCTTGCCATCCGTTATTCCAAAGTTGATCGAGTTCTTGCAGACCTGGTCAATGCGTGGAGAAAATCGCACGGTGAAGATCGAGGCCAGTATGGGAGGTCAATCCGTGAAAGTGGAGATTCCCAAGTCCATGTCTCCGGATGAGCTGAAGGGCCTGGTCGATATGTTGACCGGGGCGCTGACGGGAAAATAATGTGACTGAGACCGCCGAATGGTGTCCGAGCCGGCGGTCTGCTTTCTGCGGCAGGCGCTTGAGCGATGAGTCGGAGATTTGCGCTGAAGCACCACGACGACGATCAATCGAGCGGGCGGGGCCGATCTGAATGCCGATCAAATCAGCGTCGGCGGCGATGTCACGGGGCGTGATAAGATCATCCAGATTCGCGCGGCAGCGGGGGCGACGGTCATCGTTGGCGAGAGCGGCAGCGCGAGCGTGGAGACTGATGCGAGCATGCCAGCAGACAACGCTGCAGCCAATCAGCCACCTCCTCCGCCTGCGGCCTTAGCCTGATTCACTTCGCTCCATCGGTCAGGGAAACAGGTATGGGTCGCAAATTTGCTCTCATCATCGGCAACAGCCAGTATCAAGACTCGCGCCTGGCGCAGCTGGTTACGCCGCACGAAGACGTGAACGATCTCGCCGTCCTGCTGCGCGATCCCGCCATTGGCAATTTCGATCAAGTCACGACGCTGGTCAACGAAACCGACGCTGCCATCCGCCTGAGCATCGAGGATTTCTTTACCGACAAAAAGCCCGATGATTTGCTGGTCATCTATTTCTCCGGACACGGCGTGCGCGACGAACAGGGCCTCCTGTATCTGGCAGTGAATAATACACGCGCCACTCGCTTGCGCGCCACGGCCATTCCTTCCGAATTCATCACCAGCGAAATGGATCGCAGCCGATCGAAACGGCAAGTGCTGATCCTCGACTGTTGTCACAGCGGCGCCTTCGCGCAGGGATCGAAAGCCGTGACGGGCGAAAGCGCCGGCACCGGCCCGGCTTTTGAAGGCATCGGTTATGGCCGTGTCATTTTGACCGCGACCGATGCAACGCAATACGCCTGGGAAGGCGATAAAGTTATCGGGCAAGCAGATCGATCGGTGTTCACACATTATTTGATCGAAGGCTTGCGTACGGGCGATGCCGATACCGATCACGATGGCATGATCACACTCGACGAAATCTATGACTACGTTTACGAGCAGGTAGTCACTGTGACGCCCAAGCAGACACCGGGCAAATGGTCGTATAAGCAGCAAGGGGACATCGTCATCGCGCGCAACCCGCATTCGTCGACCCAACCTGCCGCTCCCTTCTCCGAAATTGTCGACACGGCGCGGCGCTTGTCCGTCGTCAAAACGGCGCGGCTGCTGGTGCGCCAAGGCGTTAACCCTGGCGCACTGTATCCGCTGCGCGCCGTAACCAACACCATCGGGCGCAACGACGGGCTGGAAGTCACCATCCGCGACACATTGATCTCGCGCCGTCACGCGCGGATCACACGGCGCGATAACGAATATTTCATTGAAGATTTACTCAGCGCCAATGGCACTTTCGTCAACGGTAAAAAACTGGTGGAACCACAGACGATGAAAGACGGTGATCAAATTGCCATCGGCGATACCGTGTTGATCTTTCAACTGGGCGAAGCCGTGCTGGCAGAAATGGCTGCGAGCGAAAAGACGACCCGTGATGAGCTGCCAGCGGCCACAGCTCTTGGGTCCGGGGTAGCCGCCGGTCAACCTCAATTCCCGAGCGTTTCTTCGCAACCCACCGTTTCCCTGCCGCCCGTGAAGCGTATCGTGCCAAAGTGGATTTGGATCGGCGCGGCAGGTGGCGTTCTCTTGTTGCTGGGTACGCTGTTCGCCATCGCGCCCAGCCTCACGCCTGGACCTACACCGACCCAACCTTTCTCAGCCACAGCTGTTGTTCCTGAAACCACGACGATGCTGCCAGGTCCACCTACCGATACACGGCTACCACCGACACTCGTACAGCCAATCAGGGAGAACACCTATCCCGTCGAATGGAATGTCATCCTCGGCGACTCGTTCGATACGAATAAAAATCAATGGGACACGGGCACCGTCGATGAACCCGGCAACGCCGCAGGCACTCTCCAGATCCTCAATGGCAAATACCGTTGGGAGATACAAGCGAATAGAAATTACGCGACGATAGTGAGCGGATCGCGCACGACAGACGCCGATTTCTACGCGTCAGTAGACGCCCGGCAACTGGAAGGATCAGCCACTTGCGGTTACGGCTTGATGCTGCGGGAAAACCCGGCAGGGTTGTATCAATTTGGGCTGTTGGACAGCGATCGTCAATTCAGCGTGTATGCCTGGGACAACACTGACGAGACCTCGCGGCCGCTCATTGGCCCGGCGGAATCTGCGGCGATTCACCCCGGTGAAGTCAACAAGTTGTCAGTAATTGCCGAAGGCTCGCACTATCGTTTCTTCATCAACGATCAGCCGGTCGGCGAAATGACCGATGATCAGTGGGATACGGGTAGAGTCACCCTGTTCACCCAATTGTGTAAGGACGGTGGCTCCGCTGTCATTGAGTTCGACAACGTGGAACTGCGCGCGCCGTAAATCGTCGGCTTCAACGTGTGGCTGCACGCGACTTATGCGGCGCGCCTGTACGCTTCCATCGACGCTGTACCGATCGAAGATCAGCCGCGGATTGCCATCGTGGCCGGGCATGGAAGCCCGGCCTGCTGTGTGAGAAGCGGTGGCGGCTCCCACCCTGCCGGATAGCTGGGCATTGGAGCCCGGCCTGCTTCAATAACAGGTGACCGGCACTTCCAAAGTGCCGGTCACCTTTTTGCTGTATAATCTTCACATAGATTTGATGGCAGTCGGATTCAGAGGCCCCGCCATGAATCCCACAGAACTCACAACCCGTCTGGAAAAAGGCGAAGGCCTGCACACCAAATGGCATCCGAACGCTTGCAGAAGCTCCTGGCCCACGCCGGCTACGGCTCGCGCCGCGCGTGCGAAGCGATTGTCGCCGCGGGCCGCGTGACAGTGAACGGCAAGGTCGCGAAGCTGGGCGATAAGGCCGACCCGGTCGTGGACACAATCGCGGTCGACGGGCAACGCCTGAAGATCGAGTCGCCGCCTGTGTATATCATCCTCAACAAGCCGCGGAACGTCGTGACGACGAATGAAGACGAGTTGGGTCGTACGACGGTGCGTGACCTGGTGGGCCACGACGGCGCGATCTATCCCGTCGGCCGGCTCGACGCGGACAGCGAGGGCCTGGTGCTCCTGACGAACGACGGCGAGCTGGCGAACGTGCTCACGCATCCGCGTTACGAGCACGAGAAGGAGTATCTCGTCTTCGTGAAGGGCCGCCCCGACGACAAAGCGCTCGACGCCTGGCGGCGCGGGGTGGTCGTCCCGGACCCGGAAGGCGCCTACAAGACGGCGCCGGCCCGCGTTGAAGTCGTGCGGCACGAAGGCGGCGGCACGCTCCTGCGCGTCGTCATGTGCGAAGGACGCAAGCGCCAGATTCGCGAAGTGGCGCGGCTATTGCGATATCCCGTGCAGTACCTGCTGCGTGTCCGCATCGGCCCGATCGACATGGGCGATCTCAAGCCGGGGAAGTGGCGCTTCCTGAATGCGAAAGAGATTCGCTCACTACACGGATTGGTTGAGAAGAGTAAGTCGAGGCCGACCGTGGCGAAAAGAAAGACCCGATTGGGTAGAGCCGTGAAGCGTGAAGCGTGATGCGTGAAGCGTAAAACGTAAAGAGTGAAGCCTGACAGGTGATGCCTGAGCAGTCAGGCCATAGGCGATACGCGATACGCGATATGCGATATGCGATATGCGATACGCGATAGGCGATAAGCGATGAAACCCTCGGTGATCGCGATCGACGGGCCGGCCGGCTCGGGTAAGAGTACGCTCGGCCATTTGCTTGCGCAGCGCCTGGGATACCTGTACTTCGATACGGGCGCGCTGTACCGCGCCGTGTCGCTGGCGGCGCTGGAGCACGGCGTGAGTGTCGACGACGATGTCTCGCTGACCGAGCTTGCCCGGCGCGTGCAGATCGACGTGGTTGAGCCGACTGTCGCCGATGGCCGTCTTTACACCGTCCTGCTCGACGGGCATGATGTGACGTGGGACATCCGCTCCCCGGCGGTCGACGCGATCGTATCGCCCGTTTCGGCGGTCGCCGGCGTGCGGCGCGCGCTAGTCGACCGGCAGCGGCGCATCGCCCAGCGTGGAAAAGTCGTCATGGTCGGGCGCGACATCGGCACGGTCGTGCTCCCCGACGCCGATCTGAAACTCTTCGTCGACGCGTCGCTCGAGGTGCGCGCGCAGCGCCGGCACGCCGAGCTGCTAGGGCGCGGCGAGCAGGCCACCTACGAGCATGTGCTCGACGAAATGCGCCGCCGGGACGTGCGGGACCGGGAGAAGCCGATCTCACCCCTGGTCGCCGCGCCTGACGCGATTATTCTGGATACGACGAAGCTGGACATGAACGCGATGGTCGATCGGGCGGAGGAGATTGTGAGACGCTTCGCCGAAGCGAAGGTGACATGACGAGCACGACCGGCGTCAAGCGCCGGGAACGGTTTCGCAGCAGGCGCGCCGGCCGCGCGAGCAAATATCAGAATTACAAGCCGAGCCTGCTGCGCCGGTTCTACACGTTGTTCCTGCGCGTGGCCTTCAAGGTGACGATGCGCCTGGAGATCGAGGGATTGGAGCATTTTCCCGCCAGCGGCGCCTGCATCGCAATGTACAACCACATCGCCTTTGTGGACCCGGTGATCGTCAGTGGCCGGTTTCCGCGCTCCGTCATCGCCCTGGTGAAGATTGAGGCGTATCAACACTGGCTCACCGGCCCTTTGCTCCGCACCTTCGACGCGATACCGGTGAGCCGGGGTGACGTCGACCGCAAAGCGCTCCAGGCGGCGTTTGACGTGCTCGATCAGGACCTGCCTCTCCTGATCGCGCCCGAAGGCACCCGCAGTAAGACGGCCACCCTCCTCGAAGCGCAGCCGGGCGTGGCGTACATCGCGTCGCAGGCAGGCGTTCCGATCGTGCCTGTGGCGTTCAGCGGCAGCGATCGCTGGAGCCGCAATATCAAGCGCCTGCGCCGCACGACGATCTGGGTGCGCGTGGGACGCCCGTTCGTCCTGGCTGCGGACGACGAGCGCCTGAGCGGCGAGACGCTCAAGCAGATGACTGACGAAGCGATGGTTCAATTGGCTTCCCTCCTGCCTGCCGAGCAGCGAGGCGTCTACTCCAACCTGGACGCGGCGACGGCGCGGTACGTGCGGTTCGTGCAGGCTGCGCCGGACTGAGTCGAGTTCCTGCAATTCCTGGCGTGCCCGACACATGCTGAGGGAACTGAAGGTGCTCAGGGAACTCAAGAAATCGAGTCGATTCTCTAACCGTTTTCCGACGCATAGACGCCGGGGTTGTGCTAGAATGTTGTCGCAATGTTGGGACGGCAGTTGCACTGCCGTTCCAGCCGCCGCAGTCCAACTGCGGCGGGAACTGCGGAAATTAGGCTAAGGAGGTGATCGCTCGAACGAATAAGCGGGGAGACAGCGCACGGACTGAGGCCGCCGCACGGCGGCTCAGTTGACGAGGAGACGGTTCCTGCCGTGGGGCAGTGCTAACTCGCGCGTATCGCCTATCGCGAGTCACTTATCGCAAGACCAGACAGTCAATCGTCACTACGATAAGCGATATGCCATAAGCGATACGCGATAAGCCGAGGAACATCGAGGAATCAGCGGATGCCGTCAGGGTGAGCCACCACCCTCGTCTCCCCCTCCTGTGACGTTCAAGCGCGGGCGCGAAAGCCGCGAGGCGACTCGCGGACAAGCGGCGCGCGGTGGCAGGCAACGATGGGCGACGGTCCCCGGCGGCGCGGTCGGGAGACCGCCGCCGAACCAGGGATGGGCGAAGGTCTCTGACCGAGCCCCATGCGGCGCGGTCGGAGACCTGCGCCGAACAAGGACACCCCCAAGGAGGGACTCCCATGTGCGGTATCGTCGGATACGTCGGCGCGCGCGATGCGACGCCGATCATCTTCAACGGCCTCAGGCGGCTGGAATATCGCGGCTACGATTCGGCCGGCATTGCCGTGATCGAAAACGGCCACATCGCCGTGCGCCGGGACGCGGGCAAGCTCGACCGGCTGGCGTTGCTGCTCGAAGCCGAGCCGATGCACGGGCCGATCGGCGTCGGCCATACGCGCTGGGCGACGCACGGCCAGGCCAACCAGACGAACTCGCATCCCCACGTGGACTGCACGGGCCGGCTGGTCGTCGTGCACAACGGCATCGTCGAGAACTTCCTGGCGCTGCGGCACGAGCTGCAGGCGGCGGGCCACCTCTTCAGGAGCGAGACCGATACGGAAGTCATCGTCCACCTCGTCGAGCAGTACATGCACGACGGCGAGACGTTCGAGGAAGCCGCGCGCAAGGCGCTCAACCGGCTTCAGGGCGCGCAGGCCGTCGTGCTGCTCGACCACGACCAGCCCGACCGCCTGATCGTCTCGCGCATCGGGAACGCGGGCGGCGTGACCCTCGGCGTGGGGCAGGGCGAGATGTTCCTCGCCTCTGACATGCCCGCCATCCTCGAATACACGCGCGACATGATCTTCCTCGAATCGCGCCAGATGGCCGTCGTCCTGCGCGACGGCGTGAAGTTCACGTCACTCGACGGCGAGCCGCTCGAGCTGCCGATCCACACCGTGCCATACGATCCGGTCGCGGCGGCCAGGGGCGAGTACACGCACTTCATGCAGAAGGAGATCTTCGAGCAGGCGCGCTCCATCACCGACACGATTCGTGGCCGCGTCGACTTCGAGCGCGGCGTGGTAAGCCTGCCCGAGATGAATCTCTCGCCGGAGGCGGCGCGCTCGATCGACAAGATCGTCTCGGTCGCGTGCGGCACGTCGTGGCACGCGGCGCTCGTCGGCAAGTACATGATCGAGTCGCTGGCACGCGTTCCGGTCGAGGTCGATTACGGGTCGGAGTTCCGCTATCGCGATGCGATCCTCGACGATCGCACGGCTGTCCTGGCCATCACCCAGTCGGGCGAGACGGTCGATACGCTGGCGGCGATGGAAGCGGCACGGGACAGGCAGGCCAGGCTGTGGTGGATCGGCAACGTCGTCGGATCACAGGCGCATCGCATGAGCCACGGCCACATCCTGATCCAGGCCGGCCTCGAAATCGGCGTGGCGTCGACCAAGACGTTCACCGGATCGCAGGTCGATCAATATCTGCTCGGCGCCTATCTCGGCCAACTGCGCGGGACATTGAGCGGCGAGCGGCTGCGCGCGGCGGTCGACGCACTGGCGAAGTTGCCCGACCTGGCCGGGCGGCTGATGGACCGTGCGCCGGAGGTCGAGGCTCTGGCGGCGCATTTCTACCACTATACCGATTTCCTGTTCCTGGGGCGCGGCATCAACTTCCCGATCGCGCTGGAGGGCGCGCTCAAGCTCAAGGAAATCTCGTACATCCACGCCGAGGGCTACCCGGCCGGCGAGATGAAGCACGGCCCGATCGCGCTCATCGACGAGGACATGCCGGTCGTGTGCATCGCGCTGCGGGATCACGTCTACGACAAGATGATCAGCCAGGTCGAGCAGGTCAAGGCGCGCGGCGGCACAGTCATCGCGCTCGCGACGGACGGTGATGAGGACATCCGGCGCAAGGCCGACCACGTGCTGTACGTGCCCGAGTGCGCGCCGCTGCTGGCATCGGTGCTGGCCTCGATCCCGCTGCAGATGCTGGCTTACTATATCGCCGTGAGGCGCGGCTGTGACGTGGATCAGCCGAGGAACCTGGCGAAGAGCGTGACGGTGGAGTAAATAAACCACGGATGGGAGGATTTCAAGGCAGATGCTGGCTTACTATATCGCCGTGCCCCAGGCCGCCGCAGGGCAACTGCGGCGGGAGGCTACGTTGCCTGCTCGTCGCCCAGAGCGGACGCCAGCATCTCGCGCAGCTCTTTGGGGATGACGGCAACTTTGTAATTCCGCCCGCCGATGCCGGCCTTGCCCACGAACAGCAGGCCGCGCGCCCGCACCTGCCCGATATGCGACTTGGGCGGCTGCTCGTTCCAGAACAGGCCATCGCCGTCCTGGCTGCCGAACTCGCGGGTGAGCTCGCCCAGCTTGATCCAGCCGCCAGCGTCGAGCGTCCGCCGTAGAATCTGGCGCCCTTGTGGCGTCAGCCCGGCGATCAGCTGCGTCAGGTGGTTCATGTCTGTCAGCCGCGCGACGAGCGCGGCCGTCTTCTGCTTGCGCTGGCCTTTGGCGGATAGCCCAGACGCAATGCAGGCGGCATCCACCAGTTGCCACAGGCTCTTGTTGAACGCGGCGGACAGGGTCGTGTTGAGATTGATTGGCTTCTCCTCCGCCTCCTCGCGCCACTTGTCCATCATGTAATCGGTGAGCGCGTCCGCGTTTACAATGAACGGACCCATGAACGCGTCTTGCAATCGGCGTTTGTCAGGCATGTCGGTTTTCTCCACTGGATTTCCAAACTTCGCATGAACGGGTTGTCTTCCGGCTCTGTCCAAGTATATCCAAACTTAACGACGACGACAACGTATGTATAGTTGCCAGGTAATCCTCGAACGCAGCGGATGTATCGGAAGGTGCACTGCTCTCATCGGTGCTGGCGTCGATTCCGCTGCAGATGCTGGCTTACACTATCGCCGTGCGGCGCGGCTGCGACGTCGATCAGCCGAGGAACCTGGTGAAGAGCGTGACGGTGGAGTAAATAAACCACGGATGAACACGGATAGGCACGGATAAAAGCAAAGCCCGTTCTTGTTGAGAGAGGGGAGATTAACCACGAAGGCACCTTCACTCCGGCTTGCGATTTTCAGGTGTGTGCGATACGATTAACGCCAGCCTATTTCAACGCAGCCGGAGGCAGCCGTGTTCCGCTCCCTGCGGATCCAGCTCGGCGCAATCGTATTCTGTTTCGTGCTCCTCGTTGCCGGCTCCGTCGCGATCACTTACCTGATCGTTCAGACCCAGGCGAGTGGCGCGACGCTGCGCGCCCTCCTGTTGATTCAGCTCGTCCTGCTTGTCGCCGCCCTACTGCTGCTGACGTGGGGCTATTTTTTCACGCGCCGCCGTTTTACGCGGCCGCTCGCGGCGCTCAACCGGGCCGCTCATCGCATCGCCGAAGGACATCTCGACGAGTCTGTGCGCGTCGAAGGCGACGACGAGCTTACAGACCTGGCGCGCGCCTTCGAGACGATGCGCGCCGACGTCGCCGCCTCGCGCGACGAGCTGGAGTCCCGCGTCGCGCAGCGCACACGAGAGCTGGCCTCCGCCTTCGAGCTCAGCCAGGAGATCGTGTCGCAGCTCGATCTCCGGCACCTCCTGCAATCCGTGACGGATCACGCTCGCGCGCTGACCCGGGCCGAGGCGGCCTCGTTGTGCTTGCTCGACGAAGGCAACACGGCCCTGGTGCTTTCTAGCACGAGTGGGGCGAAGGTTCCTCCCCCGGATATGCGCCAGCCGGTGTGGCTCGTCCCGGCGAATCAGGGATTGGTCAGCGACCAGATGGTCGCCGTGGAAAGCGCGTGCGCGAATTGCGGCTTCTTGCATTCGCACGAACCGGGGCACTGCGTCGCCGCACCTTTACGCGTGGCCGATCGCACCCTCGGCGCGCTGTGCATCGTTCGCAGTGACAGCCCCTCATTCGACGCCGACGAAACGCGTGCGCTGACACTGCTCGCCAACTCGGCTGCCATCGCCATCGCGAATGCGCGCCTGGTCGAATCTGAGCGGCGGCAGGCCGAACAGGCGGCCAGGCTGGCCGAGCGCGAGCGCCTCGCCGCCGACTTGCACGATCACCTGGCGCAAACGCTCGGCTTTCTCAATCTGGAGATCGATCAGGTCAGAGCGGCGTTGGCCGCAGACGGGCCGAAGGATGCTCAGGCCGAACTGGATCGAATGAAAACGGCGGTCGGCGAGGCATATCGGCAGGTGCGCGCTTCTTTGGTCGGACTTCGCGAGTCGCTGCCGGCCGGCGACGATCTGATCGACAAGCTGAACGCCTGCCTGGCCGATTTCCGCGAGACCTCCGGACTTCCAGCCGAGTTGTTCGTCTCCGATCCGTCCGCGCTGGCGTTGCCGCGTCTAGCCCAAGCGCAAGCGTATCTCATCGTTCGCGAGGCCCTGGTCAATGTCCGGCGGCACGCGCAGGCGCAGCAGGCGTCGGTGCGCATCGATTGCATCGACGGACAGGCTCGTTTTACCGTCGAGGACAATGGACGCGGCTTCGACGTATCCTCGGTCGAGGGCGATCACCATCTCGGCCTGACGATCATGCAGGCGCGCGCCGAGCGAAGCGGCGGGTATTTAACCGTCGACTCGACGCCCGGCGCGGGGACGAAGATCGCGGCCTACTTCCCACTCGACGTGGCTGCGCCGGATGGAAGCGGGCACAGGGGACCAGCGTGACCGCCGCCCGCGTCTTGCTCTGCGACGATCACGATCTCTTCCGCGAAGGGCTGGCCGGCCTGATCGATGCACAGCCGGACCTGGAGGTGGTCGGCCAGGCGGCCGACGGACTGGAGGCGCTCGCCCTCGCCCGCGATCTCAGCCCCAACCTGATCGTGATCGACATCAAGATGCCGGTGTGTGATGGGCTGGAAGCCACGCGGCTGATTCGCGCCGAGCTGCCGGACGCGCGCATCGTCATCCTCACCGTGCACGACGAAGACGAGAAACTGTTCGAAGCGATCAAGGCCGGCGCGGGCGGCTACATTCTGAAGGACACCAACTCGGCCGAATTTCTGAATAGCGTGCGCCGGGCCTTAGCTGGGGAAGCCGTTCTGCCGCCGAAACTGGCGGCGCGCCTGCTCGACGAGTTTGCCCGGCTGGCCACGCTGGTTCCATCCGAATCGCCCTCTGACGATTCCCCCGATCTCACACCTCGCGAGCGCGAAGTGCTCAACCTCATTGCCACCGGCGCGAGCGATAAGGAGATTGCCGCGGCGCTTTCGCTCAGCCTGCACACGGTCAAGAGCCACGTTCGCAGCATCTTGAGCAAGCTGCATGCCGTCAATCGGCGCCAGGCGGTGAGGCTGGCGGGCCGGCAGGACTGGACGAAAAGGAAAACGCTCTAGGGCTGTCCACCGCCGCCGCGAGCGATGCCGGCTGCGGGATAGGTGTCGCGCCACCGCAGGTCACATAGCCCAGGAAACGAGCCGAGATGCGGTCCTGGCCCGGCAGGTGATAGTCGGTCAGGCGCACCCGCGCAAAGTTCACCACCCGGTAGGCGGCGTTGTTGCCACTCCCGGCTACTGCGTCCCAGACAGGGACGACGATGTTGACAGTCTTGAGTGCGTCTAATGCCTCGCGCACGGCGCTGCTGTTAGCCACACCCGGTCTACCCTGTACCCAGTCGCCAATCGACACGACGTGGTCAGCCGGATTACTGGGGTTGATATATGTGAAGCTTTCACCCGGCGGCGTCAGGCTGGTGACGAGCGTCCCGACGCTCGGGCTGCCGGCCCAGGTGAGCCAGCCGAAGTTGCCCCGCCGGGCGCCGTTGAAGATATTCTCGACGACATCTTCCTCAGACACGCCTGCCAGTGTTTCCACGTGCAGTGCAATCGGATAGAGATCACAGGTCTGAGCTGGCGCTGGTGTGACCGTAACTCTGACGGTAGCCACATCGCTCCCGCCGTTGGCATCTACGATGGTGTAGGTGAAGCTGTCGATCCCTGTCAGACCGAAGGTGGGAGTGTAGGTGACCGTGTTGTCGGGGTGAATCATCGCGGTCCCGCTCATTGGTAGTGTGATCGACACAACTGTGAGAAGATCGCCATCAATATCCGAGTCATTAGCCAGCACATCGATGGTAATAGCGGTGTCCTCCCGTGTAGTCGCTTCGTCATCTATCGCCACCGGGTCATCGTTGACCGGAGTGACAGTGACCCTGACCACGGCCGTGTCCATACCGCCCTGGCCGTCGCTGATCGTGTATGCAAAGCTGTCCCTGCCGTCGAAGTTGGCAGTTGGAGTGTAGGTGATGGTGTTATCCAGATTGACCACCGCCGCGCCATTGGATGGCAGCGTAACTGAGATCACGGTGAGGGTATCGCCATCGACATCCGAGTCGTTGGCTAGTATATCAATGGTAACGGCAGCGTCCTCCGGGGTGGTCGCTTCGTCATCCATTGCGAGTGGCGGATCGTTGACGGGGTTGACTATGACCATGACGGTGGCGCTGGCGGTGAGCTCCCCGTCAGAGATGGTGTAGGTGAAAACGTCCGTACTATTGAAGTCGGGATCGGGTGTGTAGAACAGGTGATCGGTATTGTTGATCACAGTCCCGTTACTCGAGACCCCCACAACAGTGATCGTGAGCGAATCGCCATTCGGGTCGCTATCATTCCCTAACACATTCAGAGTGTTGTCCGTGCTATCTTCGTTTACATTGAAGCTGTCGTCGTTCGCTATAGGCGGAATGTTGACCGGCGTGGTGTCTGTGGCCTGATTATTGGATGGATCTCTGTCCGGGCCGCTGTCGCTGTCATCGCCGATGATGGCGGTGTTGGTGATTTCTGTGGTGCCAGCCGGCATCGGGTCCGCGACGGCGACGGCGAAGTCAACCACTCCACTCGTGCCTGCGCTCAGTCCACCGATGAGGAAGGCGCAGGTTGTACCTGCCGGGCTGGCGTCGGCACAACTCCAGCCAAGGGTGCTCGATGCGGCGTCAAAGCTGGTGTTAGCCGGCACCGTCTCGCTGATGACGACCCCGGTTGTGCCCTGGCCGCCGGCGTTGGTATAGACCAAGCTGTAGACGATGACTTCGCCCGGTGCTGCCACCAGGCCTCCATCATCTTTGCTGATTTGCAATTCTGGTGCTGCATCGACGTGATTGACGTCAACAGCAGTGTTATTCTTCGGGGTCGGATCCTGTCCGTTTGCCCCGTCATCGGCGACGGAGGCGGTGTTGGTGATGGTCTCCGCTCCAGCTAGAAGCGGGTCGTCCACCCGCACGATGACGGTGCGGGTTACGCTGGCCCCAGTGGCCAGGTCAAAGGCCGCCCAGGTGACCAGGCCGCCGGATTCGCTCCCGCTGTGGCTCGCGGCGACGAACGTGGTGTCGGCGGGCAGCGTGTCGGTGATGGTGACGCCGGTTGCTCCCTGAGCGCCGACGTTGCTGACCGTAAGCGTGTAGGTCAAGATTTGGCCGGCCTGGACGAAGGTCAAGTCATCCGTCTTGGCACTGACCAAGTCTGGGACGACGTTGAGGTTCACCAGCAGGTGGTGGACGTTGTTCGTCTCGTCGCATTCGTTGTGCGTACCTGTGCGTGCGCCATTGTCGTCGGCCACGACGTAGATATCACGGGTCCCAGAGAAGGGTGTCAGCCAATCAAAGGACACGTCCTCAAATTCGCCTGGCTTGAGAGGTTTGGTGGTTTGTACGGTACCCAACAGCACGCCGCCTGCCGCAGGGTTGCCATCGTAGAAAGCGACCGGCATACCAGGCCCGACCTGGACGGCCCCACCGTTGCCGATACGGGCGGTAAGCGTGATCGCGTCAACCTGTGTTTCGAAGCGCAGGAATGAAGCCGTCAAGTCCGGCGCGGCGAACATAGAGCCGATAGTTTGGAGGTTCTGCCGGTAGTTGTTGAAGGTCTGCCAGTTGTTTGCTTCCATCGCCGGGATGCTGCCGTCGTCGCCGATGTTGGTGATGTGATAGGTGTGCTGATTCCAAATCTTCCGTGAGCCGACCCAACGATCAGACGCATCGCCGAAGACGAAGACGCCTCGCTGCGGACCGAAGCCGCAGTTGTTGTTGGCGACGGCCACGATCTCAGCATTGCCATCGCCATCCACATCGGCGACCAGTGGGTTCTCATACCACGTGCAAGAACTGGATGGTGTCTGGAAGAGGACGGCGCCATCGGTGCCACGGAAGACAAACAACCTTCGCTCGTCGTGGTAGACGACTTCAGCCGAGCCATCGCCTTCAAAGTCGAAGACAGACGAACCAGTTCGATTCGAAGAGCCATCTTGAATGGGAGCCGACCACTTGACCCTCCCATCTGTCTCGAAGACTGTATAACGTGATGCGCCCGCAACTCCGATCTCGACCTGGCCATCGCCGTCGTAGTCGGCGACCGTGGGCGGGCCGCCGACACCTCCACCCGGAAGGGATACCGGTCCCCACTTGACCGCGCCGGTGTTCTCTAGCAGACGCACCGCACCGCTGTTGACGAGGACAATCTCAGGGAAGGGATCGGCGTCGAAATTGGCGACGGCGTTGAACCCATCCGGCACGGGCGCCTGCCAGAGAATGTCGCCAAACACCGCGTCGTACACCGTATTCCCGGCCACCACCTCGGGCCGGCCATCCATATTGATGTCCGCCACGAGGGACAAGGAGCCAAGCCCACCATTGTCGCCGCGGCCGCCGGTGCCGGTCCAGCGGATGGCGCCCGTATTGTTCAGTACCTGCCGGCCGACGACGATCTCGGGCGTGCCGTCCCCATCGAGGTCGGCCAGCGCGGGGCCACTCGCGCCCCCGGAGTCCAGCGAAGGGCTCAACCACTTGAAAGCCCCGTCATTCTCGAAGGCAATTAAGCGGTTGCCAGAGCCATGGGCGGCGACAATCTCAGGCCGACCGTCCCGATCGATGTCGCCCACGGCCAGCTGGCCATCTGCATTGACAAACTGGGTTGGTGATATGACCGAGAACAGTTCAACGCCATTGTTCCCGCTGACGGCTCGGAGCGGTCCGGGTTGCACCCAGCCGCCGCCGGTGTCGGCTGTGGACGCGAAGACGACATCCGGGACGCCGTCGCCGTTCAGGTCGATGACAGCCGGCGTCATCATGACGTTGAGCGCATTCGCCACGACCGTGGAACTCGTCCACGACCACTCGAGTACAGGGTTGAAGGGGCCGGGCGGCGACCTGAACTCGCAGGCCAGGCCGGTGTTGGAATAGTTGTTGGTCTCGTCCGACTCGGCAACCGCCGCACCGCTGTCGACGAACGCATAAATCAGATTATCGCGGAACGTCACTGTGCCCGAGACGGGACTGGTAACCGTCACCGTCGTGCGGGCGGCCAGCCCGTTCTGAGCCACGCGCCCCAGGACTGTATCGGTACCGGCGTCGAAGACGGAGTTTCCATTGGCGTCCTCGAAGAAGGTGACGCTGAACTCGCCCACTGCCGGCGCGCCACCCTGATTGGCGAGCCGCGCGGCGACGCTGCCTGACACAGCCAGCGTCTGCCAATCCCCGGTTACGCCCGAACGGTCGACGAGGCTCACAGATAGATCGATCACCTGCGGTAGCGTGTCCACATCGCGGGCAGTGTTGTCGTCTGGAGTCGGGTCTGCGCCATGTGTGCCGTCATCGACGGCGACGAGGGTGTTGGTGATGGCTGCCACCCCGGGTGGGATGAGGTCGTTGACGCGGACCGTGACGGTGTGGGAGACGGCCTCTCCGGCAATCAGGTCGAAGGCCGGCCAGGTAATCTCGCGATGCGCCACCCGGCCACCGTCGCTGGCACTGACGAAGGTCGTGTTGGCAGGGAGCGTGTCGGTGACTAGGATAGTGGTGGCCGCCCGGCCGCTGACGTTGCTGATCGTGACAGTGTACGTGAGGGTCTGGCCGGGCTGGACGGCTGTTTGGTCATCATTTTTGCCGACCACCAGATCGGTCGTGGCAGTGCTGACCGGTATCACTTGGGCCCGATCGATGACCGGCCCGTATCCAGCAGGCGATGTCAGGCTCTCAAAGCGCAGGGTGGTCGTCACGCCGTTGGCGACGAAGGACCAAACCCTGGGTCGGTAGCCCATGTTCGTGTAGCTCTTGCCCGAGATATCAAAGTAGAACACGTCCGACTGTCCGGCCGCGCTGACGCTCATCGGCTTGAGGGTCGGCCCGGAGGCCGGATTGCCGGCCATGAAAAACTGAACTTCGTATGGTTGGCCGGGGATGGTGGGGAACGATTGCTCCAGGCCGCCCCGATTGAGACCGTCCAGGTCCACGCTGTGATAGCAGTCCGCGTTCTGCCAGAAAGAGTTGAGATAGTGAATGTCCATGCCTATCACCCGCCAGTGACTGATCGCCTCTGAGCCTGCCGTCAGGAGAAAGTAGGTGCCTGGCGGTACAGACAGCGACGACTCTTCAAGACTGCCGTTGCGGAGCAGGTTAGGGGCCAACGCCGAGAAGCCATAGTAGAAATCGTCCCCGGCGAAGACGGCAGGCACGCTGCTGTTGACTCCGACCGGGGCGGTCACGCTGATGGCGGACGTGCCAGAGATGTCTGTCGTGGCCGACACGCTTTGAGAACCTACGGTGAAGGTGATGATCTTGCCTGCCATGGGGTTCTGCAGCGCAAAGCAATCTTGCAGTCTGGCCGCGACGGTTGTTTGCCCGTTGTTCACTGGGCCTGGCGGATTGCCACTGAGCACACTCAAGCGCTTATCCACCGTGGCGGTCAATACATCACTGGCCGAGGCACCATCCTTGTCGCTGACAGTCAGGGTGGCGGTGTAGATGCCTGGCAAACTGTAAGCATGAGACACCCGGGCATTCGAACTATTGCAGTTGATCACCTGAGCGGTCTGACCATCGCCGAAGTTCCACTCACACCGCAAGCTGTTCCGGTCCACTGAGCTGAGATCGGAAATGCTCGGCGCAATGTTCCAGTTTTGTCCCCAGACTACGGTTTGATCAGGGCCAGCATTGCCGATGGGTGGCAAATTGGCGACCGATACGACCCTGGTAATCGTAGCGTAAATCCCGCGAGTATTCGCCGCTCTTAAGGTGACAGTGTAGATGCCGTTGTCATCGAAGGCGTGGATAGGGGCCGCCTGATTGATCACCTCGGTCGTGCCATCGCCCCAATTCCATGTCTGGGCGACCATCGGGCCAAACGGGTCGGTTGAGTCATCGGCAAATTGGACGCTTTGCGCTTCGTTAGGCAGTGCCGGTGTGAAGGAAAAGTCCGCCTGGGGCGGGCCGAAGGCGTGATAAAGAATCGTGTGCTGATCCGTCAAGGCATCGGTGTTGGTTATCGTCAGCGTCACGCTGTACACTCCCGGCGCAGCAAAGACGTGAACCGGATCCTGTTTGGTGCTTGTAGCGCCATCGCCGAAGTCCCACGCGTAACCGGCTATGTCGCTCAGCGAGTCAGTGGAGCGATCCAGAAAACGGGTTTCCACGCTCCCGATCTGCGGCGAGTATGCCCAGAACGTCTGCAAGGCGATGTATGGCCCCCCGTAGTTGTTCTTCAACAGTAGCCTGACGAAACGAGCCGGAGCAGGCGGGAAGAAGAAGTGCTGAAGCGTCCCATCATTGCGGAGCGTGCCGGCGACGACGGTCCTGAAGGCTGCATCGCCCGGGCTGGTGGTCGAAACCTGGACTTCGAAGTCGCGCGCGGCCTGCGCGCCGGCAGTCGGCTGCAGGGCGACGTGATCGATCAGCCAGATGTCGGCGCGCGGCAAAACGATCTTCAGCCATTGGTTGGTCGACTGCCCGTTGGCAGTAAGCCATGCCTGGTTGGCCTGGTTGAAATCCAGCGCATAATCTGGTGAGTTAGACGCGCTACTTTCGCTGGAAAAACTCAATAACGCAGCGCCGGCCGGGGCCGCTGCCAGAACTTCGAGTTCCTGCACGCCGATATAGCTCGTGCTGTGACCGTTCCGCCAGAAGAACTCCACATACTTAGCCTCGAAGAGATCGCCGAATCCAATTTCCCAAGCGGTGTTACTGGCCGCCAGGGTTCCGGAGAACACCGTGGCGAAGGCCGAATCGTCCGCTGTCGTCGTCGAGACGCGGATCTCGAAGTCCCTGGGGCCAGCACCGCCGTAAGGGAAAATACGGACACCGTACACCTCGCGGATGGAGCTATCTTCGAGCAAGACTTTGATCCATTGATTGGTCACCGCGTTCTGCTGGGTCAGCCACGGCGTGCCGGTATTGCCATCCAGAGCCTGTTCGGGCCGATATTGGTAACCGTACTGACTGGAGGCCGCGACGACGCCGCCGACCCCGTCGGCCAACACGTCGAAAAAGGTGGTGGAAATGTAGTTGGGATCGCCGTAGTTGCTGCGTGGCATGTATTTGACGTATCGGGCTTGGACGGGGCCACCCGCGAATAGAAATGTCTGGAGCGTGTTGTTGTTCAGCACCGTCGTCGACAGCACCCGCGTGAAGGCTGCATCGTCCGACGTCGTCGACGAAACCCAGATCTCGAAATCCCGTACCGACTGGGTCGCTGCGCCATCCAGCCGAGGTGAGACCTGCACGCCGCGCAAGGTGTGCGGCGCTGAGCCAGCCAGTTGAATGATCGCAAACTGGTTCGTCAGGCTGGCTGTCGCCCAGGGCAGACCGAAAATATAGTCCAACATCGCGTCGGGCGTCGTGCTGCTATTGAAAGCGCTACTGTAGGTGATGACCGTCGCGCCGTTGGCGATCTGCGCCGGCGACTGGTTGCGCGCCACATCGGTGGTCGCCGCCGGCAGGGAAATGATGTTGCCTTCACTCTCAACCGTCATCACGTGGAAAGTGGCGACGCGGATGTTGCCGGCGCTGCCGTAATTGTTCCGTGCCAGCAGTTTCACGTAGCGCGCGCGGACAGGCCCGCCGGGCAGCAGGAACTCCTGCACTTGGCTATTGTTCAAGAGTGTCCCGCTCAGCACCGAGGTGAGGGCGCTGTCCTCGTCGGTCGTCGCCGAGACCAGAACCTCGAAGTCCTTCAGCGCGTCGGCTGTGGCGAAGGCAGCAGGCTGGAGGCGCACCCGGTCGACGAGCTGCGCTTCTCCACCGGCCAGGCGCAACTTCACGGACTGGTTCGTGACCTGGCCATTGGCGGTCAGCCACACTGTCGATGGGCTTGCGTCGAGCAACTCCTCTGGCCGAAAACTGACGTTGAGGTAACTGGCAACGGTCGTTGCCGAAAAAGAAGGCACGCCGCCCAGGTTGGAATCGATCACCTCAAAGCTGCTCACCCCAATGCAGCACGCACTGCCATAGTTGTCTTTGGCCAGCAGTCTGACATATCGGGCCTGCACCGGAGTGGCCAGGGGGAATTCCTGGACACGGGTGTTGTTCAGTGCCGTGCTGCTGAGCACGGTCGTGAAGGCGGCCGTGTCGGTCGTCGTCGTCGAGACCTGGATCTCGAAGTTCTTCAGCGCGTCATTGCCAGACGGGCTGATCAGCCGCACGCGGTCGAAGGTCTGGACCTGGCCTTGAGGGAGCTGGAGGACGATGAACTGGTTCGCGGCCTGCCCGTTAGCCGAGAACCAGGACGTGTTAGGGTTATCGTCAATGGCATTCGAGGGCACGTAGCTTGCGCTGTACTGGCTCGAAAAGGCGGCGATCGAGGCGCCCTCCTGAAACGAGCCGATATTGTTGTCCCAGGTGGTGACTGAATGGGACTCGCCGGGCACGGTGAAGCGTGCCGCCAGCGTGGCATCCCTGACGGTGATTGTGAACTCCCGCGTGCTGCTGAGGCGAGCATCGCTCGCCCGCATTGTCACGCGCGGGTAAACGCCGGCGTCGTCGAAGTCCGGCGTCAGCGTCAGCGTGCCGCGCCCGTCCCCGTGATCGGCAAAGCGGGCAAAGGCCGGCAACTGTGACGCCGACAGTGTGATGGCATCGCCATCCGGGTCTGCTGCGGACACGGGCACACTGCGGCTCTCGCTCTCGTCCATCACCACGTCGTCGATGGGCGCCAAACGCGGCGCGTCGTTCACCGGTTGGACGGTGATAGAGATGGTGGCAATGTTCGAGTCAAACGTGCCGTCGTTGGCGCGGAAGGTGAAGGAATCCGGGCCGAAGTAGTCGGCGTTCGGCGTGTAGGTCAGGCTGGGCGGCGTGCCGGTCAGCAGGCCGAATGCCGGCGTGGTGACGACGGTGAAGGTGAGTGGGTCGGTGTCGATGGCCGTGAGGGTGATGGCGCGCGGGGTGTCCTCGTCGGTCGTCACGGACTGGCCCAGCGCGATGGGCGGCCCGCCTGAGGCGGTCAGGTTGAGGCGGGTGTACGTGCCGCTGTGCCAGGTTGCGGTCTGGTCGGCCTCGAAGTCCATGACCTGAAAGCGGATCGTATCGCCCTCGCGCCCGCCCTCAACGGCAGGGGTATCGGGGGCGTCGCCCGGCACGTCGAGGCGATAGACGGAAAGGCCATCGGCGATGAAGGTTGTGGTCTCGGCGAAGTGCGTATTGCCGATGAACGCGGAAATGGTAATCCCGGCGGGGAGGTTCTGACCGGCCATAGTGACCGTGCCGTAGAAGGAGGAGGGCAGCGGCGGCGCGGCGGCCACGGCTAAGCCGAGGGTCAGGGCGACCAGCAGCGTTGCCAGGGCTGTTGCGATGCGCACACGGTTCATCGCAGGTTTTTCTCATCTGCGCAGGCCACATAGCCCAAGAAACGAGCCGAGATGCGGTCTTGGCCTGGCAGGCGGTAGTCGGTCAGGCGCACCCGCGCAAAGTTCACCACGCGGTAGGCGACGTTGTTGCCATTCCCGGCTACTACGTCCCAGACGGGGACGACGACCTCGATGCTCTTGAGTGCGTCCAAGGCGCGGCGCACGGCGCTGCTGTTAGCTACACCCGGTCTACCCTGCACCCAGTCGCCAATCGACACGACGTGGTCAGCCGGATTGCTGGGATTGACATAGGTGTAGCTGTCACCCGGCGGCGTCAGGCTAGTGAAGAGGGTCCCGACGCTCGGGCTACCGGCCCAGGTGAGCCAGCCAAAGTGGCCCCGCCGGGCGCCGTTGAAGATGTCCTCCATGATGTCGCCGACTTTCACGCCGGCGAGTGAACCGGCGTGCAACGCAATCGGATAGAGACCGCAGGCCGGGATCGGCGTGGCTGTCGGAGTATGAGTCGGCATTGGCGTGTGGGTCCGAGTTGGCGTGGGTGTATCGGTCGACGTGCTGGTCGGCGTGTCAGTTGCCGTTGGGGTTGACGTCGGCGTAGGCGTGTTGGTCGCCGTGGGCGTCGGAGTCGCAGTCGGTGTAGGCGTATTGGTTGCTGTAGATGTCGGGGTATCCGTTGGCGTTGGAGTTGGCGTATCTTTCGGCGTGGGCGTGTCAGTTGCTGTGGCCGTCGGCGTATCACTTGGCGTGGGTGTATCCGTCACCGTGGGGGTCGGCGTGTCGGTCGGAGTGGGTGTATTTGTCGGAGTCGGCGTATCGGTCGGGCCTTCAACGTTGATCGTAACCGTATCCGTGTCGCTTAACCGACCATCGCTGACCGTCAACTCGAAGGTGTACACGCCCGTCTGCGTCGGTGTGAACGTGGGCGTGATTGTATTCGCACCGCTGAGCGTTACGGTGGGGCCGCCGGTCTGGGCCCAGGCGAAGGTGAGTACGTCACCCGGATCAGGGTCAGTCGAGCCAGACCCGTCAAGAATGACCAGCGTCCCGACTACGACCATCTGATCCGGCCCGGCGTCCGCTATAGGCGGTTGATTCGAGGAAGCAGTTGGCTCACCGAAGACGGCCAACCCGGCGAGTGAGGGCGCAATGGGAGCCCGGATCGAGAGCAACACCTGCCCGGTCGCAATATCGATCTTGTAAATGTTCCCGGTGAAGTACCCTCCCGTCCAGAAGGATGTCTCATCCGGGTCAAGATTCATCGCGAAGAAGAACTCGCCGCTGCCCGGCCGGTAGGTCTGAAGGGTGGCACCGGTGGGCGACAGGCGATAGATCTGCGACGAGCAAGCGACCATGACGTCATCGTTGGCACGGATTCGTAACGCGAAGCACGGGCGAGCCAGGCCTGTCACAAAATCGGGTAGTTGAGTGTTCGTGCATACGTTGAAGCGCTTGACACTGCTGCCCTCGGAGGTGTAGAACATCGTGCACTGGTCGTCGGCCAGGTCGATCCAATCGACCCCGCGATCCTCCTTGACCGGGTTAAACGTCGTGAGGAGGTTGCCGGCCGGATCGAACTTGCGGATGAGTTCGGCACCATCGACTTCGCCCGTATAAATGTTTCCCTCCGCGTCGATGACACAAGTTTCGGGATAGTTGCCGAAGGGGCCACCCCAGGGATGCTGCGGCAACCGGCCCCGGTTATTAAACTTAGTCATCGTGCGAGCGGAGAAATTGGTGGCATAGAGGTTGCCCGCCGCGTCGAAGCACATACCGGTGTCTTCATTGCTGTGACTGGTGGTGTCCAGCACCTGGATCAGTCTTCCGTCCGAGGCGTAATGGTTGATCTTGCCCTGACCGACACCGGCAAACACTTCTCCCGCCGCGAAGGGTCTGTCCACGGAGCCATGGTAGAAGTCATCCCCGCCGAAGGTGGCGATCACGATGTTTTTGACACCTGCCATGAAGGTTAGACTGGCTGTTGCGCTGCCGGAGATATTCGTCGTGGCCGACACTACCTGAGTGTTCAGGGTGAAGGTGATAATCTTGCTCACCATAGGGGTCGCCGGGTCAAAGCGATCCTCAAGCTGGGCAGTGACAGTAACGACTCCGCTGCCAATCGGATCGAGACCGGCTAGGAGCGTGACCAGACTCTCGCGCTTGTTCACCGTAGTCGTGAGGGTATCGCCGGCCGAGGCACCGTCCTTGTCGGTGACGGTGAGCGTGGCAGTGTAGACACCTGGGTTGGCATAGGCGTAGGCCACCCTAGCGGATGTGCTGTTACAACCAAGCACCTGGGTCGCCTGGCCATCGCCGAAGTTCCAGTCGCACACTAAGGAGGCAAGGTCCACCGAGCCAGGGTCAGAGACCGTTGCATTCAGCCCCCAGTTTTGCCCCCAAACCACTGTCTGGTCGGAGCCGGCGCTGGCCGTCGGGGGAGCGTTCAAGGCAGTAACCGTCCTGGTCACACTGGTCGTCAGGAGTTGGCTGTCGGTGGTGGTGAGGGTCACCAAGTGCTCCCCGTTATCAGGGAATCTGGTGGAGCTGTTCTGCGTAGTCTGCTCAGTTGTCGTGTGAGCGAAGCGCCAGCGCCAGGCGACCAAGGAGCCATCGGCGTCGGTGGAGTGGTCGGTGAAGCTGGTGAACTGACCTTCAAGGGGCGTCGCCGGCGACCAGGTGAAATCAGCCGTCGGGGGTTGCAGCACCGTGTAGCTCAGCGTGGCGGTGTTGGTCAGGCCGTTATTATTGGTGACGGTGAGACGCACCGGGTAGACGCCGGGGGAGGCGAAGATGTGAACCGGGTGCTGTGCGGTGGAAGCAGCCCCGTCGCCGAAATCCCAGGACCAGCCGACGACAGTGCCAAGCGGGTCGGTGGAGAAATCATCAAAGGGCACACTCGCCCCACCTAGCTCAGGCGAATAGACCTGGAACGTGTTCACCAGGATCGAAGAGCCACCGTGATTGTTGCGAATAAAGAGTTGGACGTATCTAGCCTCGATGGCCGGGAAGGTGAACCAGTGGGAGAGGTTGTCATTGGGCAGGGTGGCCGTAAAGACGGTGACAAAATCGGCGTCGGCCAGGCCGGCGTTGGAGACCCGGATCTCGAAATCCCTGGGCGAGAAGCTGCCGAAGCGGGCTTCGAGCCTCACCTTGTCGATGCGATAAGGCGCGCCCTCGATCAGGCGCACCTTGAGCCACTGGTTGGTGGCCTGGCCGTTAGCGGTCTGCCAGAAGGTGTTGGCGATGAAGTCAATCGCCTTTTCCGGTCCAGTGGTGGAAAAGGCCTGGCTGGATGCAGCAAGGGCAAACGCGCCGACGCCCTCCAGCCGGGCGACGTTGGCTCCGTCGGGTGTCAGCACCTGGAAGGTGTTGACGCGGACGCAGCAGGTGTTGCCGTGGTTGTTGCGAATGAAGAGCTGGACGTAGCGGGCCTGGACGGGAGCGAAGACGAACTCTTGCAGGTCGGTGGTCTTGGTCATCGTTCCGCTGAAGACAGTCATGAAGGCTGCGTCGTTGGTGATGGTGGTTGAGACTCGGATCTCGAAGTCCCGCACCGCATCGTTGCCGACACCCGACTGCAGGCGCACCCGGTCGATGGTGTAGGTCAGCCCGCCGCCCAGTTGCGCCTTGATCCATTGGTCGGTGGTCTGGCCGTTGGCCGAGAGCCAGGCTGTGCCGGTATTCTCATCTATCGCGTTTTCTGGCGCGAAGCCGGTGTTCAACTGGCTGGAGAAGCCGGCGATCGTAGCCGGTGGGCCTTCTTGCAAGGAGACAACGCCGCCTTCGCGGTCGCGCGTCCAGACCTGGAAGTGAAACACAACGATGTTGGTCGTGTTGCCCCAGTTGTTGCGGACGAAGAGTTGGACGTAGGCCGCCTGCATCGGCGCAAACGTGAACTCGTGCAAGTTGTTGTCCTGGGGCACGGTGCCGGTGAAAATGGTCGTGAAGTCGGCGTCGGCGGAGCCGGTGGTGGACACCTGGATTTCAAAGTCTTTGAGGCCGTTGTTGCTGCCCGTGCCTTTGAGCACCACTCGGTCCACGACATGAAGCCCAGCGCCGGTGAGGTTGACTTTGATCCACTGGTTGGTGGTCTGCCCGTTGGCGGTGACCCAGTTGCTAAAGAGGTTGTTGTCGATCGCGTTCTCCGGGCGGACAAAGCTGGAGTTGCTCTGGACGCTGGAGAAGCCGGCGATGCTGGCGCCGTCTTCAAGTTGGGCGACGCTCATGCCCTTAGCGGGCGAGAAACGAGCTTGGGGCCGGGGCGGAGCGTCGTTGACGATGATAGTGAAGTCTTGAAGGTCAGTGAGGCGGCCGTCGGAAGCCCTGATAGTGGGCGTATATACACCGGAGTCGTTGAAGCCAGGGGCCAGCGTCAGCGTACCGCGGCCATTGCCGTTGTCAGTGAAGGCGGTAAAAGGTGGCAGGCGCGACGCAGACAGCGTGATGCGATCGTCCTCGGGATCTGCCGCCGAGACGAAGACGTTGCGGATCTCGCCCTCGTCAATCACTTGATCGCCTATTGGCGCCAGGCGCGGCGCGTCGTTCACCGGCCTCACCGTGATGGAGATGGTGGCAGTGTTCGAGTCGAACGTGCCGTCGTTGGCGCGGAAGGTGAAGGCGTCTGGGCCGAAGTAGTCGGCGCTGGGGGTGTAGGTCACATTGGGCGGCGTGCTGGTGAGAACGCCGAACGTAGGCGTGGTGACGACGGTATAGGTCAGCGGGTCGGTGTCGATGGCCGTGAGCGTGATGGCGCGCGGGGTGTCTTCGTCGGTCGTCACCGACTGGTCGAGCGCGATGGGCGGTCCGCCGGAGGCCGTCAGGTTGAGTTGGGTGTACGTGCCGGTGTGCCAGATGGCCGTCTGGTCGGCGTCGAAGCCCATGACCTGAAAGCGGATGGTGTCGCCATCACGCCCGCCTTCGACGGCGGGGGTATCGGGATCGTCGCCGGGCACGTCGAGGCGGTAGACGGAAAGGCCACTGGCGATGAAGGTTGTTGTCTCGGCGAAGCGCGTATTGCCGATGAATGCGGCCACGGTCGTCCCGGCGGGGAGGTTCTGGCCGGCGATGGTGACCGTGCCGTAGAAGGAGGAGGGCAGTGGCGGCGCGGCAGCAACGGCCACGCTGAGGGTCAGCGTGACCAACACTGTTGCCAGGGTTATTGCGATGTGCAAGCGGTTCAACGCAGTCTCTCGTCAGCCGGGAGGTGTAGATTAGATACCGGCGAAAACTTCCTCAACACTCTGGACGCCTGCGAATGATTTCGCGGGCTACACATCACGCCACATGATTGCGGCTCCAAACAGCCCGATTCATCGGGCGCCGTTCACCAACCCGCCGATTGGCGAGAGCTCCGGACGTTCTGACCGGCGATGGTAACCGTGCCGTAGAACGACGCGGGCAGCGGCGGCGCGGCAGCCTGGGCTACCAGGCTGGTGAGCGTGACCAGCAGTACAGCTGGAGGCAAGGCTAATTTGAACCTCTTCACTATAGTTCCTTCTCTGCTGACGCTGCAAGAGCTAAGGAAACTTACGTAACCTTCGGCCATGTCTTCAGGCTTTCGTGACTAGCACGAGGCTGAGGAGGTTCCGCCGAGCGGCCGTGCGGTCCTTGAGCAGCGTCGTTTACGAACGCCCAATCTTGGTGTCAAGCCACTCCCTGAAAGATAGCTCCCTGCCGGCCTTTAGCCACTCTTTCAGGGACACTCCTAATGGCGCGAGCCACCTCTCCAGCCTGGCATCTCCCCAAGCAGTCAAGAGAGCCTGGTCACAGTACCTGAGAAACGCCTTGAGGGACGACTTATCCGCCGGCAGGTCTATGACTGGCTTTCCCTCCTTGCTCAAGGCCGATGCGAAGACGACAGGATCGACAACAACCGATGGCCCGCCCGCGCCCTCCATTACCCATGAAAGGCGCAGGGGTGCCGATGCTAGAATAAGCCATCGAGCCAGTCATCGATCAGCCCCTGCTGGCGCGGCGTAAGTTGGGCCTCCACCTCCGCCCAAAAGGCTCGGTGATTCGCCGCTGCCTCGTCAAGGGTTTTATAAGGCACTCCGCCAGGTGCAAAACTGGGCGAACCGCCACGTCTTCGCAGAGCGCTGTCGATGGCTCGTTGCCAGGTGGCAACTGCCTGCTCCGCCTCGAGTCTGAGCGCCGAAGGTTGGATCTGCTGCGCACGTTGGACCAATCCGCCTGTTCGTGTCGATGCCTCAGCGAGTCGGAGACTTGCCGGAACGGGCGGAGAAATCGTGACGGTGCTCGCCGGCGCCTGCGGCAGAGTGACCGTGGCCGGCGCATTCCTAGGCAGAGTGATGGTGGGTGGTCCTCCTGGCCGGGGCCAAATGGTGATGGTGGGAGCCGCCACCATACCGATGCCGATGACGAATGCTGCTATCTCGTAGAGCGCGACGCCGAATACGAAGCCCGCCGCCGCGCCTTGAACGGCTCCTCGAACCCCTCCCTGGTAATAGCCGTAGCTTGCACCAAGAATCGTCGTGATCGCGACCACCACCGTTATCGACGGTAGATTCCACTTGCCGCTTGGATCGACCTCGTTGAGAGGATCCGCAGCGGCGTACAGATACTTGTGCAGGCTTGGCGGATCGAAGGCGCTTCCAGCAAAGGAATCAACGCTGACGAACCTCCCCACCCTGGGATCCATCCATCGAGCTCTGTGGTACTGGAAGCCCGAGTTGGGGTCGTAAGGCTCGCCGGTGAAGGCATAGGGCTGGGGGTCGGATCCTGTGTGGGCGAGGAGTTCACCGAAGGCTGAGTAGGTGTAGCTGTCGGTGATGTTCCCGGACTCATCCGTCAGCACTCGGATCGAGCCAAGTCCGTCGGCGTGGTAGAAGCGGGTCTGGCTGCCGCGCATTACGGCAAGCAGGTCGTCGCCCCGCACGTAGTAGGCTGTGGTGTTGCCACTGTCATCCGTCTCGGCGACCACCTGGCTGAGCGCGCCGGAGGTGTCGACCAGGTAGTTGGTGGCCGTTACAGTGCCGCTGGCAAGTGCAGTCCGGGTCTGCACCCGGTTGCCGTCGGCGTCGTAAGTGTGGGACACCACCGTCCCGTTCGCCAGTTCGACGCGAATCAGCCGGTTCTCAAAGTCCCAGAAGTACGTAGCCTCGCCTGACTTGGTGACCAGATTGCCGTTCTCGTCCCAGGTGTAATTCGTCGCATTCTCGGTCAGCAGCCGGTCGCGGGCGTCGTATGTGTAGTTGATCGGCATCGTGCTCGTGACCGTCTTGATCTGCGTCAGCCGGTTGCCGACCGGGTCGTAGGTGAAGGTGTCCGCGTAGGCTAGGCCGCCCGTGACCGTCTCACCCGTCAGGCGATAAAGCTCGTCGTAGGTGTATGCGCGGACGGTGCCATCCAACTCTTCAATGCGCGTGCGGTTGCCCGCCAGCCCAAGCGTGTAGGCGTAGGACTGGATTGTCCCTCCCGTCACCCGTTGCGTCACCAGGTTCGTCAGCCGGTTCAAGCGGTCATAGGCGTATGTCGTGACGATGCCGTTCGGATAGCTCAGGCTTTCACGGTTCCCGTTCAGGTCATACGTGTGGGTATAGACCCGCCCCGCCGGGTCGGCGACGGTCGCCAATCGATTGAGGGCATCGTAGGTGTACGTCGTCGTGAGCGTCGTGCCCGCGACCAGCGCCGCCAAGCTCGTCCGGTTGCCCTGAGCGTCGTAGCCGTAGTCGAGCCTCCGCCCATCAGGGTAGGTCAGGCTGATCAGGCGATCTCGACTGTCATAGTCATACGTCGTTGTCCCGCGCGCGTCGACGACGGTCTTCCTCCGGCCGGTGGGCGTGTACGTGAACACGACCGACGACCCATCGGGGTAGGTGCGCCGCACGAGGCGATTGTTGAAATCGTCGTAGGCATAGACGATGGTTGCCCCTTTGAAGTCGGTGTGGCTCCGCAGGTTCCCCGCATCGTCGTAGGCCATCGTCTCGAGAGCGCCCAGCGGCAGCGTCCGCGTGATCTGGCGGCCCAGCTTGTCGTAGGCGAAAGTGGTCGTGTGGCTCAGCGCGTCGGTCTGGCGGATGCGATTCCCCACCTCGTCGTAGGCATAGGTCGTGGTCTGGCTCAACGCGTCGGTGACGCTGATCAGCCGGCCAAGCTTGTCGTAGCCGAACAGCGTCGTGATCTCGGCCTGGTCGGTCTCAGCAATCCGCCGCCCCAGCGCGTCGTACACCGTGTGCTGGTCGGTGTCGTCAGGGAAGATCGTCCGCGTGCGACGGTTCAGTGCGTCATACTCGTAGGTGAAGGTGTTGCGGCGTGCGTCGGTGAACGCGACCTGATTACCGTTCGCGTCGTAAGCGAACGTCATAGTCACGCCCAGGCTATCGGTGATCACCGTGCGACGGCCGGCGGTGTCGTAGCCGTAGCGCATCGTGTTGCTCAGCGCGTCGGTCGTGGCGATGAGCCGGCCCGCTTTGTCATAGTCGTTCGTCGTAAACGCGCCATCCGGGAATGTCGTCTGCCTCAGGCGTCCGAGCGCGTCGTAGGCATAGTGCGTCGTCCGGTTGCCGCGATCGGTCGAGGTCAGCCGCCGCCCTTCGGCGTCGTAGGTGAACTCCTCGAATGTGCCATCGGGATAGAGCGTGCGCTTGAGCCGGCCCAGGTCGTCGTAGATGTAACTGATCCTGCGCCCAAGTTTGTCAGTTGTGGCGGCCTGTTTGCCGAGCGCATCGTACTCAATCTGTGTCGTCGTCTCATCAGGATCGGTGGTCTCGACCAACCGTCCCTGGCGGTCGTAAGCATAGCTCGTGGTCAACGGCCCCAGGCCGCTCTCCGTTGTGCGCGTGATCGTCTGGCTCAAGCGGTTGCCGTTGGCGTCGTAGGTGTAGGCCGTTACCACGCCCAGCGGGTCGGTCTGCCGAAGCAGGTTCCCAAACGAGTCGTAGAGGTAGGTCGTCGTGTTGCTCAAAGCGTCGGTCTGGAAGAGCGGGTTGCCGCGCGGGTCATAGGTGTAGCGCGTGATGTTACCGAGCGTGTCCGTGATGACCGTCAGATTGCCATTGGCATCGTAGGTGTTCGTGATCACGTGCCCCAGCGGGTCAATCGTGGTCAGCACCTGCCGGCGACTGTTGTAGGTGTAGCGCGTGGTGTTGCTCAGCGGATCGGTCACGCTGAGCAGGTTGTCCTGCGCATCGTAGGCATAGAAGGTGGTGTTGCTCAACGGGTCGGTTTCGCTGAGGCGGTTGTCGCGCGCATCAAACGTCCGCAGCGTGACGTTGCCCAGCGGATCGGTTTCGCGCACGACGTTCCCCCGCGCGTCGTATTCCAGCACGCGCGGCTGGCCGAGCCGGTCGGTGACGATCTCCTGGGGGGCGTCCAGGTTATGCGTGTAGCTGATCACCTTGCCGAAGGCGTCGATGTGGCGCAGCAGCCGCCCGCTCTCGTCGTACTCATTGCGGATGGGCTGGATGCCGCGCGGGTCGTGGATGTCCTCCAGGTAATGCGCCGCGTTGTACGTAAAGGTCGTGGTATTGTTCTCGCGGTCGGTGAAGCTCACCAGATCGCCCGCGGCGTCGTAGGCGTAGGTGAGCGTATTGCTGATGGGGTCGGTGATGGTCGTGATGCGGCCCTGCACGTCGCGTGCAAAGGTCACGCTCTTACCGGCCGAGTGCGTGATGCCGTTCGGCGTGAACGTCAGCGTGTTGCCGTTCAGGTCGGTGATGCGCTGAAGGCCTTGATCCTGGTCAACCAGAAAGACCCGCCCATCCGGCAAGGTGAGTTGATACTGGCTGGGGTCGTATAGGCTGCCGTCGGACGCCCGGAAGAGTTGCATCGGCCCCGGCCAGCTCCCGGCCACGTCGACGACTGCCCCCCCCACAGGCGTCAAGGTGCCTAAGGCGGGCGGCAGTGCACGGTAGCTCACCGTCGCCTCTTGGATCGGCAGGAAGCTCTGGCATTGCGGGCTGACCGTCATCTCAAACTTGTAGACCGTGCCATCAGGCAGGGTCATGGAGACGATGTGCGGCTTGGTGGGCTGCAGACAATAAGGCGTGAGGGCACCGAACCAGGTACCCTGCCAGTTGAGACCCTGCGCGCCATTCTCTTGCAGTCGCACATCCCTCAGGCTGAGCGTCCAACCCACGCCGAAGTCACCTTTACGCTTATCGCGGCTGTCGTAGGTGCGGATGACCTGGATGGGCAGCCCGGCGACCGGCACCTCTAAATCAATGAACGAGATAGTGAAATGGCCGACCTTCGTCTGACCCTCGACGACGACGTCCACCGAGGCCGTGGCCGTCCACCCGGCGTAGTCGGTAGCCGTCAACTGGATTTCGTACGTGCCGTTGAGGAGCAGCGTGGGATCGAAGCGGCCCAACGTCGCGCTGATGACGGGCGTGACGCCGCTGGCGAACGGAACGCGGGTCTGTTCGCCGTGCAGGCGGTAGGAGAGCGTCCATGATTGCAGCAAGTTACTGCTGGCCGTGCCGACGACGTCGGTGATAAACGTGACGGTGGGGATGTTGATCGAAGCCGGGTCGGGCGAAATGAGGCGGACGAACGGAGGCGCTCCCTCGTTCGCGAAGGCGAGCGTCGCGTTTTGGTTTGCCAGCACCCAGTAGCCACGGCCGGGCCGCATCTGCTGCAGATCATTGGCCCAGTCGGGGGCGCTCACATCGTACACTTCCCACGGGTCGGCCCCGTCGGCCAGCTCGTAGCCGAAGACGCGAGCATAGCGACCCTCGATCGACGATAATGCGCTGCGGACGGGGCGGGCCTGCTTCACCGGCATGCCGATCAGGTTCCAGCCGGTGCACAGTTGCTGCGTCGTCGTCGGCGGCTCCCGACTGGCGAGTGGCAGCGTGACGGTGGCGGTGGCTTGAATCCAGAAGCCAATACGGTGGTCGATCCGCGTCAGGTCACTCGCCCCCGGATTGGCTGGGTCGTATAACTTCCACGGGTCGGCCGTGTCGCAGCCATCGTAGGCGTAAACCTGGGTGAATTGGCCCGCAATCGGGGCGAGGACGGCTGCCGGGGTAGTATCGGTGACGATGTCGGGAATCGAAATCAGATTCCAACCGGGCAACAGGACAATGCTGGTCGGCGTGGTCGCCGCCTCCTGGTTCGAGACAGACCGGAGCGTGGCGATTTGTGTTGTCGAAGGATCGGGGAGACCCGAAAGTGTCGGCGGAGGAACTGGCTGAAACTGGAAACCGATTTCTGTATCGGTGAACGGCGACTGGTCTTTATCGGCGGCGGTTGATACGCTCACCGGCAACACAGACGGTGCAAGCGTTTTGGAGTTTGAAGTTTGGAGTTTGGGATTTGAAGATTGGGATTCGGCCTGCGGCAGGTCCTCGTCAGCATTCTGAGGGGGCAGGCTCGATGCCCGGATCGAATAAACAGAGAGGGGCATAGCGCCTGACTGCAACACTAAACCTACGCACAAGATCACATTGAGAATCTTGAAAAAAACGCCGTGCAAACGGAAGTCAGGCATCTGTCCCCTCCCTCGTGTGCGCAGTCGCTCACAACTGCGCACAGGGCGTCAAACCTTGCCTTCGCTCAGCGGCTCCAAATCGAGCGGCTCGTGCCCGACTCGGCGTCGCCTATCAACATAGGACGCACTCAGCTCGTTTTTTCGTCTACGCGCTTTGCTTCTCCACCGAGTGGAAGCAGTTCGCCCGCAGAACCTGCATGAGCCGAGTGGGGGTCCTTGGCTGAGAACAGCCTACACCCGTTTTGTCTTCGTGCAAGTTACAGGATGCTTACGGTACGGCTACGACAGCCCGCCGCCGATCAGCCGATGAGGTGCGTCAACCCTGGTCGGTTGTGGCAACTCGCTCACGTTCCCGGCTATATCGGTGACGACGATGCGGAGAGTATGCTCGCCCAGGGCGAGCTGGCCGAGGTCGAGCGCACCGGCGAAGCACAGAGGGGTGTGGTCGCAGGCCACCGCGTCTTGCATCGGGCCGGGCGCCAGCAAGCCCGATTTGACGACAACAGCCAGCGCATGCTCGCCAGCGATTCGGTGAAATCTGCTATGCCTGCAATTGCTCGATAATAGCGTGCGCCTGGGCAATCAGAGCATCTGCAACTGCCTCGGGAATATGCTGTCCGCGTTGAGCCTCCACCGAATTGATAAAGGCTTGCAGCACGTTGACGGCTGCGTTCGTCTGGCGCTTTCTAATAGTTGCTGGGCAGTCTGCAACTTACTGAGCAGGCTCGTTCCCACGCCGCCGGCGATACTGCCATCCGCTATGTGCGCGTTGACTGCCGCAATCAGGTTACTCAAGAGCTGCGATGGACTGGGAGTCGAGGTTGCCGTCGGCGTCGGCGTGTTGGTCGGTGTCGATGTCGGCGTATCCGTTGGCGTAGGTGTGTCGGTCGGTGTCGGAGTGGGCGTAGGCGTATCGGTTGGAGTCGGCGTCGCTGTCGGCGTGTCAGTCGGCGTAGGCGTTGGCGTAGTCACTTCCACCTCGTACGCGCCCATATCGCACCCTGCGCCCTGGGGGCGGGTCACGCCGCGCTGGTCGGTGGCCGGGCAGAAGGCGGGATTGGCGGCGTCCAGGGCCGGGCTGCCGGGCTGGAGGGCATGGGTGAGTGTCGGGCCGCCGTTGTCCGCCAGTGGGCCGAGCAGCGGGTCCGCGGTCGGAATGCTCGCGCCACAGGTCGCATCGGGGAATTGCAGGTTGTTGCCGCCATCGGTAATCGTCCCTGCGCAATTCCCGCCCGATGGGCTATTGGCGACGATGGTGTTGCGGAGGGTGGTTGTGCCGCTGGAGTTGCTGATGCCGCCGCCGGAGAATGCGCTGTTGCCGGAGAAGGTGCTGTTGGTGACGATAAGCGTGCCGCCGTTGAGGATGCCGCCGCCCGATTGGCCGGTGCTGTTGCCGGAGAAGGTGCTGTTGGTGATTTCGAGCGTGCCGCTGTTGCTGATGCCGCCGCCCGAGGCGCAGTGTTCGTTGCTGGAGAATGTACTGTCCATGACGAGGAGCATGCCGCTGTTGTCGATGGCGCCGCCGCTGTCGTCACACGCCCTGTTGCCGGAGAAGGTGCTGCCCCTGATGGTGAGCGCGCCGTTGTTGTTGATCGCGCCGCCCTGGTCTACCGCGTCGTTGCCGGAGAAGGTGCTGTTGGTGATTTCGAGCGTGCCGGCGTTATCGATGCCGCCGCCGCCAGGTTCCGAGTCCGAATGGTTGGCGGAGAAGGTGCTGTTCGTGACGATAAGCGTGCCACTGTTGTAGATGCCGCCGCCCGAGCCGCCGGCGCGGTTGCCGGCGAAGATGCTATTATTCACATTAACCGTGCCGTGGTCGTTGTCGATGCCGCCACCGAGTTCGGCGGAGCCGTTGGCAACCGTCAGGTCTTGCAAGTTGAGCGTAATCCCGGGGTTCACCAAAAACACACGCACAGCGTTGTTGCCGCTGATGGTCAGATTATCTGCCCCCAGACCGGCAATGGACAGGTCATCGCTGATGTCGGGCAGGGTGCTTCCGAGCATGATTACGACCGGGATAGTGACGTTAAAATTGATGGTGTCAGCACCCATGCCGGGAATGCAGGCGTCAACAGCGGTATTGGTGTTGGCCGCCGTGATCGCTTCCCGCAGCGAGCAGTCCCCATCATTGTTCAGTTCATCGTCGGTCGTGTTGACGATGAGAGTAGCGCCGACTGCGCCGACTTGCACTTCAAACGCACCAATGTCGCAGCCTACGCCCTGGGGGCGGGTCACGCCGCGCTGGTCGCCCGCCGGGCAGAAGGCGGGATTGGCGGCGTCAATCGCCGGGCTGTCGGGCAGAAGGGCGTGGGTGAGCGTCGGGCCGCCGTTGTCCCGGAGCGGGCCGAGCAGCGGGTCAGCCATGGGAATGCCCGCGCCACAGGTCGCGTCGGGGAATTGCAGATTATTGCCACCATCCGTAATCATCCCAGCGCAATTCCCGCCCGCTGGGCTGTTGGCGACGATAGTGTTGCGTAGGGTGGTTGTGCCGCTGGAGTTGAAGATGCCACCACCAGAGAATGCGCTATTTCTCGAGAAGGTGCTGTTGGTCACAGTTGCGGTGCCAACTTCATTAGCGATACCGCCGCCGAATTCGATCACGCTGTTACCGGAGAAGGTGCTGCTGGCGATGGTCAGCGTGCTGCGGTTATGGATAGCGCCGCCAAAACCTTCTGCGCTGCTGCCGGAGAAAGTACTGTTGGTCACATTTGCTGTGCCGTCATTGCGGATGCTGCCGCCATCACGCGCCCTGTTGTCAGAGAAGGTGCTGTTTATGACGGTGAGCATGCCGTCGTTACCAATGCCGCCGCCCGAGAGGCAGTGGTCGTTGCCAGAGAATATGCTATCCATGACGAGGAGCGTGCCGCGATTGTCAATTGCGCCGCCGCCGCCGTCGTCACACGCCCGATTGGCGGAGAAGGTGCTGCCCATGACGGTGGCCGTGCCGCTATTGATGACCGCGCCGCCCTCGTCTACCGCGCTGTTACCGGAGAAGGTGCTGTTGATGACGGTGAGCGTGCCGTCGTTGAAGACGCCGCCGCCGCCAGGTTCCGAGTCCGAACGGTTGCCGGAGAAGGTGCTGTTCGTGACGATAAGCGTGCCGCTGTTGTAGATGCCACCGCCCGCGCCGTCGGTGCTGTTGTCGGCGAAGGTGCTGTTGGAAACACTGACCGTGCCGCCATTGTTGAAGATGCCACCGCCACTGCTCGCGTTATTGCCAGAGAAGGTGCTGTTGGAAACATTGACCGTGCCGCCGTCGTTGAAGATGCCGCCACCCTCTGCGGTGCCGGCGTTAGCAATCGTCAGGTCATGCAAGTTGAGCGTGATGTCGGCGTTCACAACAAATACACTTACGGCGTCGTTGCCGGAGCCGCTGATGGTCAAGTTGGTTGCGCCCGGGCCGGCGACGGTCAAGTCCTCACCGATGTCGGGCAGGGCGCTGCCCGGCACGATGATGCCGGTGACGCTGAAGGTAATGGTGTCCGCGCCAACGCCAGCAGTGCAGGCATCAACTGCCGCATTGGTGTTGGCCGCCCTGATCGCTTCTCGTAGCGAGCAGTCGCCGTCATTGTTCAATTCGTCTTCGGTCGTGTTGACGGTGAGAGTGACACCGGGCTGGGCCGCCTGTAACCCCTTCAGGTCGTCGAGGAGAACGGCGCTGTCATCGCCCCGATCCCAACCGGAAATTCCCAAGTCCGTAATCGGACCTGGATGAATCGGGATGTTGCTGGCCATCGGTTGGCCATCTACCCAGACGTCGAGCAGGTTCGTGTCTAGATCGATGTCGGCGCTGATGTAATACCAACGTCCTGAGATGGTGTCCGGGACAATAATCGCCGCCGCGCCGCTCGGGCTATAGTTGACCCGCATCGAAGAGCCAAAGTAGAGTTGGAATTTCTTAGTCCAACCAGTGCTCGGATCCGTCCCGATCTCGATTTTGGCAACAGAGGGTTGGGTCGCCGTCCCGGTCACCTTGACCCAAACCGAGAAGATATGGCGCCCACTGGTCTGGTCCGGCACATCTTTGCCCATGACGATGGTCTCATCGGGGGCAGCATCAATCTCTAAGACCTGGCCCCTGGACGGGGCGATAGGGTCGGTCGTGACCACGGGGCTGGCGCGGTCGGGCGCCGCTCGCCCCCAGCCGCTTTGCCCGTCCAAAAGACCTAAGACCAGATTATCGAAGGGGTCATCTTCCCACAGCAGGCCGACGGTGACGACGACCATAGCGGTGTCGGTCAGGTCGCCATCGGAGACGATATAAGTGAATTGATCCACGCCCGTGAAATTGGGCGTGGGCGTATAAGTCACGGTCGTGCCATTGGTAGTGGCCACGCCGTTGCCAGGAACGCCGACGTCGACCACCGTAAGGGTGTCATTCTGCAGGTCGGTGTCGTTGCCCAGCACGGCAATAGTGACCGGAGTATTTCGGAGGGTGGTGGCAGTATCGTCCACGGCATTCGGTGCTGTGTTCCCAGCGCCGACATTGACGGTCACCGTGGCTGTGTCGATCAGGCCGGCGGGGTCGCGGATGGTGTAGGTGAATGCGTCGGAGCCGGTGAAGCCGGGGTCGGGGGTGTAGGTCACCGTCTCATCGGGATTGAGAGTCGCTGTACCGTGACTGGGGAGGCCGACCGCGCTCACGGTGAGGGGATCGTTCTCGGGGTCGGTGTCGTTGCCCAAGACGCTAATGATGCGCGGTGTATTGGCGGGAGTGGTCGCCGTGTCATCCAACGCGTTCGGCGGGTCGTTGACGGGGTTGACGGTGATGCTGGTCGTTTCTGTGTTGAGGCTGAAAGCGGTGCTGCCACCGTTATTGGTTGTATTGGCTGTGCCACCGTTGCTGCCACTGGTGCGATCCCAGGCGCGGAACGTGAGGCCGGCACTGACCGTGCCATTGAAGTTGGGATTGGGCACGAAGCGGATGCGGGTGTTGGTGTCCGAGGCCAGCAGGCGAGCAGAACTGTTTGTAGGGCTGCCCAAAGCCGTCCAGGTGGCGCCGCCGTTCGTCGAGTACTGCCAGTCGCCGTTGCTCTCGTCGGCGTCAATGATGGCCAAACCTTCTAGCGCGCCGGGGTTGGCATCGGTGATCATGTCCAACGACGAAACGCTCGTGATAATGGATGAGACGAGTGTGCCGTTGTTGCCGGTCTCATCCTCGTTAATCGCGGCCAGGATAGGATCGCCGCTGTTGTTCAAGACCGGCGCGATGTTGATAGCGGTGACGTCGGCTTGGTCGATGACAACAATCCGGTCAGCAGTGGTGACGACGTCGGCCCGGTCGTTGGTGTTGATGGTGCTGCCTTGTTGGATGCCGAAGAAATTGTAAATGCGCACGCGCGTATTGTCGACGACAACAATCTCGAAAGCGGTGGTGACGACATCGGCTCGGCCGTTGGTGCTAATGGTGCTGCCTTGCTGGATGCCGAACGAATTGAAAATGCGCGCCCTGCTATCGTCGATGACGACGATGCGGTCGCTCACGGTGACGACATCGGCCCGGTCGTTGGTGCTAATGGTGCTGCCTTGCTGGATGCCGAAGAAATTGTAAATGCGCACGCGCGTATTGTCGACGACAACAACCCGGTCGGCGGTGGTGACGACATCGGCTCGGCCGTTGGTGCTAATGGTGCTGCCTTGCTGGATGCCGAACGAATTGAAAATGCGCACCCCACTATTGTCGATGACGACGATGCGGTCGCTTACGGTGACGACGTCGGCCCGGCCGTTGGTGACGATGGTACTGCCTTGCTGGATGCCGAACGAATTAAGAATTCGCACCGAACCGCTCTCGTCAATGGCGATGTTAGCGTCCCCGACTGCCCCCTGTGCCAAAATCATCGTAGCGCCTTGACCAACGAGGAGTATTAGCAGACACGCGGCCAAAATGAAGTTTACGAAGGTTCTCGATTGCGGAAAACGGCGCGTGCCATGATTCGTGGTCTGTCTCATGGTATCCTCCTGATTACGCTGTTCGGTGTATGACATTTGTGATCTGGACCGCACGATAACGGGTTGATGACCCTGACGATGCCCTCTCCGGCACAGGAGCCACCCGAGTTCCCGCCGCTATTGTGTGCGATACCGTCAACCTGCAGTTCAACCCCGGTCCAATCATAATTTGAAAGCGATTTGCTGTTTGTCAGAAATTCGTTAGGGATTGTTTGCACAATCTTTGCACCGCTTCGCATGGGTCAGAATGACATTCATCATGATTTCTCCTGACGAATGTCATTTCGAAGACCTAATTCTCTTGAGTAGAGAGTGATGCGCAAGTTCGCTCTTTTTCCATTCCCACCGACGAGCACGACGGATAGACTGACCGCCCGATTTATCGTACGCTGCCGGCATGAAGAAGCGCAGGGTCTTCATCGTCGGCGATTCACTCTTCGCCGAGACGCTTTCCCCATTGCTGGCCAACAGCCGCTCCATTCAAGTGGTAGGCTCGGCGCCGACTTCTGAGGCGGCTGTGCGCCTGCTGGGCGATTGCCACCCGGATGCCGTGATCGTTGCTGGAGAAGATGCGATGTCTGCAACTGCCTTCGGGCGGCTTCTGATAGCCTACCCTGATCTTCCCGTCATCTGCGCCGATTTGAGCCGGGACAATGTGCAGGTGATCACCAGTCAGCGCATTGGCACGCGCACGTCCGACCTCGTCTCGGCAGTTGAAGGTTTGCCCAGACGAAGGTGACGGCCTATTGTGAAACAAAGAACTTGTTGCAAGGTGAGATTTGCATATTGACTTCGGCAAAAACGATGTTATACTGATAACATATCGCATTTTTCAAACGACCGTATTCAAAATGACATATGTCGAAGCGACGGCAGGTTCGGACGCAGTTCCTGATTTTCACGCTCTTTGGCGATTACGTCCTTCCGCGTGAAGGGTGGGCCTGGACGGGGAGCCTGATCGAGCTGCTCGGCCTGCTGGGGGTGAGCAGCCAGGCGGCCCGATCGACACTGTCGCGCATGAGCAAGCAGGGATGGCTGAAACCGCGGCGCAGCGGCCGCAACAGTCTGTACGCGCTCAGCCCGAAGGGGCGCCGCCTGCTCGAAGAGGGCGCTCAGCGCATTTTCGAGCCGCGCCGTCAAGAGTGGGATGGGCAGTGGCGTGTCGTGGTGTATTCGCTGCCCGAGAAGAAGCGCGACCTGCGTGAGACGATTCGGCGGCGGCTCAGTTGGCTGGGGTTTGGGCCTTTAGCCCCTGGGATGTGGGTGTCGCCTCATGACCGGCATGCCGAATTGGAGGCCCTGCTGGACGACCTCCATGCGCGGCGCTACGTGCAGTGCTTTGTCGGGCGGTGGTTGAGTGACCTTTCATGTGGAGACCTGGTGGCTCGCTGCTGGAATCTCGGCGATCTGAATCGGCGGTACGCCGCATTCTTGCGCAAGTGGGAACCCGAGTTGCAGAGCTGCGAAGAGCGGTTGTCCACGGGCAACGCGCTGAAGCCCGACGAGTGCTTTGTGCGCCGATTCTGGATTATCCACGAGTACAGCACCTTCCCGAGATCCGACCCAAACCTGCCGGCCGAGCTGCTGCCGGAGGGATGGCTGGGCGATCGGGCGGCGCTCGTGTTTCGCGAGTATCACCGGTTGCTGTCCGGGCGGGCGAACGAGTTCATCGAAAAGACGCTCGGAAACGATGTAGTCACGTAGTCAAGTGGTCACTTGGTCACGTAGTCACATGGTCACTACCTCACTACTCGACTATCGACTACTCGACTACCCGACTACCCGACTACCCGACTACCGGTCAGGAGGCTAACGATGTCCTTCATTCAGACACGCACCGTCGAATTCACCGAGATTCTGTATTCGAAATCCGACTGGGTCGCGCGCATCACCATCAACCGGCCTCAGGCGTACAACGCCTATTCGACACGTGCGCTGATGGAGCTGGCCGCTGCCTTTCGCGAAGCCGCTTTCGACGACGAGGTGGCGGTCATCGTTTATACTGGCGCCGGAGATCGCGCGTTCTGCACCGGCGGCGACGTGAAGGAGTACGAGGAAATCTATACGCGCTCGCCGCACGATTACTGGAAGTACATGTGCCTGTTCAGCGCGTACATCGAGAGCATCGTCAATACCGGCAAGCCGGTGATCGCGCGCCTGAACGGCATGGCCGTCGGCGGCGGCAACGAAAGCCACCTGGCATGCGATCTGTCGGTGATCGCGGAACACGCCTACGTCGGCCAGGTTGGCACGGGCGTGGGCAGCGTGGCCGCCGGCGGCGCGACGCAGTGGCTGCCCATCTTCGTCGGCGACCGTCGCGCCCGGTGGATGCTCATGCTTAACCGCCGCGTCCCGCCCTACCAGGCGCTGGAATGGGGGCTGGTCAACGAGGTGGCTCCTTCCGTGAAGAAGGATGGCGAGTTCGTCGTCCGGGCGACGCCGGATCAGATCGCCAAGGCGCGGAAGGGGCAGGACGGCTATTGCATCGACCTATCCAGGCTCGACCAGGCGGTCGATTCTCTGTGCCAGGAGCTGGTCGACAAATTCCCCGAATGCACGCGCTACACGAAGCAGCAGGCAAATTTCTGGAAAGATCTCGCCTGGCACCAAACCGCCGGCCACGCGCGCGACTGGCTGTCGATCCATTTCGCCACGTGGGAGCCGCTCGAAGGCATGGGCGCGTTTGTCGAGAAGCGCCCCGCGCGCTACCGCATGCTGCGCGAGCGGGCGGCGGCGGGCCAGTCGTCCGAGTTTCCGTGGGGGCCGTACGCCCGCGAGTGCCCGTCGTGCGGGACGAAGTACCTGCCTGAGGAGTTCGACTACTGCGGCAAGTGCGGGGCGGTAGTCAGTAATCAGTAATTAGTAATCAGTGATCAGTAATCAGTGATCAGTAATCAGTGATCCGTGAGCGGCGAACAGTGATGACTGATAACTGATGACTGATAACTGATGACTGATCACTGATGACTGATAACTGGGAGGTAAGGAGGAGGCAGATGAATGTGAGAACGCTGGATAGCAGGCCCTATGAGCCGTTAGATGCCGTGCTCGGCATGTGCCGGGAATTGGTGGAAGATCCCGAATATCCTACCGTGCGCCGCTGGCGCGAGGCGGGCGGTAAGGTGCTGGGCCACTTTCAAGTGTACTTCCCGGAGGAGATCGCTCACGCCGCCGGCCTGCTGCCGCTGAAGATTCGCGGCGCGCAGATCGAGGCGCGGCAGGCAGAGGCGCGATTCGGCTCGTACCTGTGCTCGATCCTGAAGACCTCGCTCGAGCTGGCCCTCAGCAAGCGCATCGAGATCGACATGTTCGTCACCCACCCCATCTGCGACGCCGCGCGCAACCTGGCGGCGGTCTGGGGCCGCAACTTCCCCTATGCGTGCCAGATCCTGTACCTGCCCCAGAACGCCAACTCGTCACACGCCGCAGCTTACCTGCGTGACGAGTACGCGCGGCTCAAGCGCGAGATCGAAGGGGTGGCCGGCCGCAAAGTCGGCGAGGACGATCTGCGCGCGTCGATCCGCGTGTACAACGAGAATCGCCGCCTACTGCGCAAGCTGTACGCCATCAAGCGCGAGAAGCCGTGGCTCCTCCCCATCGACGAGGCCTACGTGCTGGTCGCCGTCGGCGGCATGATCCTGCGCGAGGAGCACAACGACATGCTCAAGGCCGTCATCCCGCAGATTGAAGCGCGCACGGCCAAGCCGCTGGACCGCATCCGCCTGGTATTCGAAGGCGGCTTCTGCGAGCAGCCGCCGCTCGACCTGCTGCGCGCGATCGCCCAATCGTGCTACGTCGTCGACGACGATCTGCTGATCGGGCTGCGATGGATTCTAGAAGACGTCCCGCTCGAAGGCGACCCGTTATTCAATCTGGCCGAAGCCTATCTGGAGAAATCGTCGTACAGCCCCGTGCAGCACGATCTGCGCAAGCCGAAGGAGCACATGCTGCTGCAGCGCATCAAGGAGGCCCATGCGAGCGCGGCAGTCATCACGGCGGCCAAGATGTGCGAGCCGGGTCTGGACGAGCAGGTCGCCTACGTCAAAGCGCTGGACGAAAAGGGCATCCCCTACTTCGTCAGCGAGTTTGAAGAGAGCATGACCAGTTTCGATCACCTCCAGATTCAACTGGAGACTTTTGTCGAGAATCTGCTATTTGCGTGATACGTGGTGCGTGATACGTGATGCATGATACGTGATACGTAAAACGTGATGAGTGATGCCGGATGCGGTGAGGAGGAGATTCGATGACTGATAGACCGAGCACAGACACGATGGTCGGGCGCGGCGCGGCGGAGGGCGCGCGGCTCTTCCGGGAGTGGTTCAAATCGCTCACGGAAGCGCCGGCGCGAGGCGAGAAGTCGGCGTACGTGTTCGTGATGGGCAGCCTGGCCGAGGTCTTGCGCACCTTCGACTTCCACACCGTCTTCCCCGAGATCAATTCGCTCCAGACCGCCGTGCGGCGCGTGGCGCACGAGTACCTCAACACGGCCGAGGACTACGGCTACTCGCCCGATATCTGCGGCTACGTCAAGGCCGATGTGGGGATGCAATTGCGCGGCGGCGAGCATCCGATGGGACACATCCCTCGGCCGTCGCTGGCGGTGTATACCAATGCCTGCAACACGTACATCAAGTGGGCGGAGATCTGGGAGCGCATGTATCATATCCCGATCTTCACGCTCGACGTGCCGGGCAGCCGCGCGGCGGGCAGACAGACCTGGCCGGGCGATCCCAACTTCGAGAACGACAAACGATACGTCGCGGCGCAGCTCAAGGAGCTGATCGCGCTGTGCGAAGAGGTGTCGGGCAAGCATTTTGACATCGACCGGCTGCGCGAGGTGATGGGCGAAGCGAACTTGATGAGCCGCGCCTGGAAGCGCGTGCTGGAATTGAACCAGAGTGTGCCATCTGTCTTCAACGCCGTCACGGATGGGACCGTGTATCTGGGGATGGCAAACGGTTTTCGCGGCACGCCGGAGGGCGCCAAGTACTTCGAGGACGTCGTCGAAGAGCTGGAGTACAAGGCGGCGAACGGCCTGGGAACCCTGCACGAGGAGAAGTATCGCCTCATCTTCGTCGGCGTGCCGTGTTATCCCATCTTCCGCCGCTTCAACGAGATGTTCGCCGAGCAGGGCGGCGCCTTCGTCAGCTCCACTTACCTGTGGTTCGCTTCGGGCGGCACAGACCTGGGATATGAGTATGCTCTGAGTCGCCCGCTGGACAGCCTGGCCGAAGGGCTGCTCATCAGCGTGCGACACGCGATGGATAGCATGTTCTTCCAGGACCGAACGCTGATCGACATGGTCGATCCATACCGCATCGACGGCGTAGTCTATCATCCGATTAAGTCTTGCCGAACAGTTTCGACCGGGTTGGCCGACAATCGGCGCTCGCTCCTGGCAGCGTGTGACGTGGGCAGCCTGTTCATCGAGTCGGACATGATGGACAAGCGCGTCGTATCGGAAGCGCAGCTCAAGAATCGCATCGACGCGTTCTTCGAAGGACTGGCGACGCGGAAGCAGAGATAGCCTATCGCGTATCGCTTATGGCTTATCGCACCTTTTTTCCGATTTGCGATACGCGATAAGCGATAGGCGATGGGCAATACGCGATAGGCAGGAAGGGAGGATCGTTATGGCATACGCTGCTGGGGTCGATGTCGGATCGACGCAGACCAAGGCGATCATTCTTAATGAGAACCGCCAGATCGTCAGCCGCTCGCTGATCGATACGGGGGCGAACGTCGTGCTGGCTGCGGAGAATGCTTACGCCGAGGCGCTGAAGAACGGCGACATCCGCGAAGAAGAAGTACAGTACGTCGTCGGCACGGGCTACGGGCGCTACAAAGTGACCTTCGGCGACACGCAGATCACCGAAATCTCCTGCCATGGACGCGGCTCAGTGCACATGTTTCCCGGCACGCGCACCGTCGTCGACATGGGCGGCCAGGACACGAAGGCGATTCGCGTCAACGCGAGGGGCGAGATTATCGACTTCTGCATGAACGACAAGTGCGCGGCGGGCACGGGACGCTTCCTGGGCGCGGCAGCGACGGCGCTCGAGATTCCCCTGACTGAGCTAGGCCCGACGGCGCTGCGCGCCGACAAGCCGGTGAAGATCAGCACCACCTGCACGGTCTTCGCCGAGTCAGAGGTCATCTCCTGGCTAGGCAAGGGCAAGAAGATCGAAGACATCCTGCTCGGCGTGCATCAATCGATCGTGTCGCGCTCGCTGGGGCTGATGCGCCGCGTCGGCATCGAGTCTGAAGTGACGTTCACCGGCGGCGTGGCGCTGAACGTCGGCGTCGTGCACGTGCTCAACGAAGCGCTGGGCTTCCCGGTCAACGTCGGCGCAGAATCGCATTTCATGGGCGCAGTGGGAGCGGCCCTGTTCGCCATGGATCGCATCTTGAGCCGGCGCGTCCCGGCTGGAGCCGCCCGCGCCTGCGAAGTCCCCGACCAAAGGGAGTGGGGCAGCGCGAGCGCAGGCGTTCGCGTGGAGGAGGCGGCATGATTTACACAGCAGGCATCGACGTCGGCTCCACATACACGAAGGCCGTGGTTCTAAGCGAAGACGATCAGATCGTCGGACGCGGTCTGCTGAATACCGGCTTCAAGCTGGCCGAGGCCGGCGGCCGCGCCCTGTCGAAGGCGCTCGAGCAGGCCGGCCTGGCGCAGGATGACCTGGCTTACGTCGCCAGCACCGGCTATGGCCGTTTTCAAGTTCCCTTCCGCAACGTCAACGTCACCGACCTAACCGCCGCCGCGCACGGCACGCGCTTCTTCTTTCCCAGAACCCAGACAGTGCTGGACGTGGGTGGGCAGACGATGAAAGCCAGCCGGCTCGACGGGGCGGGAAAGGTGAAGTCATTCCGCCTCAACGACAAGTGCGCGGCCGGGACCGGCGCTTTCCTGGAGAAGACGGCGCGCTACATGGGGTTCACCACGGAGGAGATCGGTCCGCTCGTAGCCACGTCGAAAGAAGTTGTGCCCATCTCGGGCGTGTGCGCGGTCTTCGCCGAGTCAGAGGTCATCAATTGCCTCTCGCAAGGTTACGCGCCGGCGGACATCATGCACGGGGCGATCGTCTCGCTCGTCGACCGCTCAGTGCAGTTGATGAAACGCGTGCAGGTGGAGCCGGAGGTCACGCTGATCGGCGGCATCCTGCGCTTCGAGACGATGGCGGGCGTGGTGCGCGAGAAGCTGAAGATGGCCGTCAACGTGCCCGAGGGCGATCTGGTTCAGTTCACGTCGGCGCTGGGCGCGGCGCTGCTGGCCCGCCGGCGGCTCCACAAAGCCTGGCCTGAGCGAAGTCGAAGGCTCGGCGAGCAAGATGTGCCGGCCGAATCGGTCCTGGCGGCCTGACACGGCTGCATCCGGGCAAGGAGCCGCCGCGACATGACAGACGCCGACTACCGAATGGAGCTGAGCGACGAAGATGAATGTGTCATCGCGAAGTCCCCGACCCCGAGCAAAGCGAGGGGGAGCGGGGAAGAGCCTGTGCCGCGCTGGCCGGACTTCGAGCGGCCGCCCGATCCGAGGTTGGTCGCCGAGGGATGGGAGCGCCGTTTCATGGCCGACTCGCAGCGACTGAACGAATTCATGGACTTGTACACCTCGATGGGCTACGAAGTAAGGGCCGAGCCGGTTCGCCCGGAAGAGATCGGCCCGGAATGCGGCGACTGCCGGTTGGTACTGTGCCGGCTTTACTTCACCCTGTATACGCGCAAGTTGTAGCCAGTGCTCACGGTCAGGTTCACTCACTGCAAGATTACTGATTACTGATGACTGATTACTGATCACTGACTACTGGAAAGGGGGGATCTATCGGGGAACACTCACCGCCTGCCGGATTCGTCCCGTGTTCACGCCAGTAACCATAGAGGAGAGAATCATGAGCGACCAGTACAAATTCCTACTGACCGAAGAGGATATTCCCAAGGCTTGGTACAATATCCAGGCGGACCTTGGGTTCGATCTGCCACCGCTCCTGCATCCGCAGACCATGGAGCCGACCATCCTGCCGCCGCCACTCTTCTGCGCCGCGCTGAATGAGCAGGAGTTCAGCAGGGAACGCTGGATTGAGATCCCAGAACCGGTGCGCGAGATTTACAAGTTGTGGCGGCCTTCACCCCTCCATCGGGCGCGCCGTTGGGAGAAGGCTCTGGATACGCCGGCGCACATCTACTACAAGTACGAGGGCGTCAGCCCGCCGGGAAGCCACAAGCCCAATACTGCCGTGGCCCAGGCCTTCTATGCCAAGGAGGCCGGACTCAAGCGGCTGTCGACCGAGACCGGTGCCGGACAGTGGGGCAGCGCTTTGGCTTTTGCCTGCCAGCTCATCGGCCTGGATTGCAAGGTCTACATGGTGCGGGTGAGCTACCATCAAAAACCCTATCGTCGCGTACTGATGGAGAACTGGGGCGCTACCATCGTGCCGAGTCCTAGCCCAGAAACGCCCATGGGCCAGGCGTTCCTGGAACAGGACAAGGAGCATCCAGGATCGTTGGGCATTGCCATCAGCGAAGCGGTTTTCGACGCCGGCACCCATGACGACACGAACTACTCGCTGGGCAGTGTGCTCAACCACGTGTTGATGCACCAGACGGTGGTCGGTTTGGAGGCGATGAAGCAGCTCGAGATGGCGGGCGAGTACCCCGATATGGTGATCGGCTGCATCGGTGGCGGGAGCAATTTCTCCGGCTTCATGCTGCCCTTCGTCCGGGACAAGATCGTAGATGGGAAGAATACCCGCGTCATCGCCGTCGAGCCGACGGCCTGCCCCAGTCTGACCAAGGGGCTTTACGCGTTTGACTACGGCGATGCAGTCGGCGCGGCGCCTATCGCCAAGATGCACACCCTGGGGCATACGTTTGTCCCGGCGCCCATCCACGCCGGTGGTCTGCGGTATCACGGCATGGCGCCCATCGTTTGCGCTCTGTACGACCGGGGCGTCATCGAGGCCGCAGTGGTGCCCCAGCGAGCCGTCTTCGAGGCAGGCGTGAACTTCGCCATGTCCGAAGGGATTGTGCCTGCGCCAGAGTCCGCTCACGCGGTGAAAGTGGCCATGGATGAGGCGCTCAAGTGCAAGCAGTCCGGCGAGAAGAAGGTCATTGCCTTCAACCTGTCCGGCCACGGGCACTTCGACCTGGGCGCGTACGATGCCTACCACCAGAGTAAGCTCGAAGACTACGAGTACCCCGAGGAGAAAGTCAGGGAAGCGATGCAGCATCTGCCGAAGGTGCCGATGGCGGCGTAGTGGCCCCCCCACCCCCGACCCCTCCCCCGTGTCACGGGGGAGGGGATGGGGGAGGGGGACAGAGTGACGATGAGCGTTCAACTCCTTCTGGGCAACGATGCAATTGCGCTCGGCATGGTGCACAACGACTGCCGGGTTGTGACGGCCTACCCCGGCACGCCCAGCTCGGAGATCCTCGCCGGCGTCGTCAAATTCAAGAAGCAGTTGGACCGTTCGATCTACACCGAGTGGAGCGCTAGCGAGAAGGTCGCCTTTGAAGTTGCGCTTGCGGCGAGCTGGAGCGGGCTTAGAGCGGCGACGGCGATGAAGCAGGTCGGTCTTAACGTCGCCGCCGATTCACTGTTTAGCGCGGCGTACACCGGCGTCGTCGGCGGGTTCGTCGTCGTGTCCTGCGACGATCCGGGTCCTCACTCGTCGCAGACCGAGCAAGACTCGCGCCTCCTGGCGCTGACGGCCAAAGTGCCGGTACTCGATCCGTCTACGCCGGCCGAAGCGTTGGCGATGACACGGGCGGCTTTCGAGCTTTCGGAACGCCACCGCATGCCTGTCATGCTTCGCCCGACGACCCGCGTGTGCCACGCCGTGCAGAGCGTCGAGGTCAACGGCAGCCTGCCGCCGCTCGCGGACGGCAAGCTTGGTTTCAAGAAAGATCCTCAACGCTGGGCAGCGACGCCGGTCTTCCGGCTCAAGCTGCATCACGAGCTGAACGCCAAGCTGGAAGCCGTAGAACGCGAGTTTGAGGCATCTCCGTTCAATTACCAATCTCCAATTACTCATCTGCCGGAAATTAGTAATTGGAGAATTGGTAATTGGGGATTGGGGATTATCGCCAGCGGTGTCGCGTTTGCCACGGCGCAAGAGTGTCTTGCCGAACTCGGCGTCACAGTTCCCATCCTCAAAATCGGTACGCCGTTCCCGCTGCCGCGCAAACGGGTGACGGGGTTTATCGAGCAGTTTGAGCGCGTGCTAGTCCTGGAAGAGCCGGACGCCTGCATCGAGCTGCAGATTCCGGATCGGACGTGCGTGAGCGGGCGGTTGGATGGCACGGTGCCTAATGCAGGGGAGCTGGCGCCCGAAGTCGTCATGTCCGTCCTGGCGCAGGCGCTCGACCAGGCCGGTATCGCCGTGTCGCCGCCCTCTGCCGACGAGGCGTTGTCCACGCTCGTCCAGTCGCTCAAGCTCACGCCGCGCCGCCCGCGGCTGTGCCCCGGCTGCTCGCACCGATCGGCCTTCTTCACGATCAAGCAAACCTTCGGTCCGAATGCCATCTATCCCGGCGACATCGGCTGCTATACATTGGGGACGAACCTGCGCGTCGTGGACACCTGTGTGGATATGGGTGCATCGGTGACGATGGCGACGGGGTTTTATCACGCCTCGCGGCTGACCAGTGATAAGCGACCGATCGTCGCCACGATCGGCGATTCGACGTTCCTGCATTCGGGTATCGTGCCGCTGGCGAATGCCGTGCATACGAGTGCGCGTTTCGTCCTGGTGATTCTCGACAACCATACGACGGCGATGACCGGCGCGCAGCCCACGCCCGCGAGCGACTACACGGCCGACGGCGACATCGCGACCACGGTTCCGATCCCCGCTCTGGTCGAGGCGTGCGGGGTGAAGTTCGTCCGGGTTGCCGATCCCTACGATCACGAGCCGTTCGCGGCGCTGCTCAAGGAGGCCCACGCCTTCACGCAGGCGCCCGAAGGCGGCCCGGCCGTCATCATCGCAGATCGGCCCTGCATATTGTACGACCCGTCCCCGGTCCAGGCAGAGCCGATACCCGTCGTCATCACCGAGCAATGCGACGGCTGCCGCTACTGCGTCGAAGCATTCGAATGCCCCGCGCTCGTCCTGCGCGCTGATCGGTCGCGGGTGGATATCAACACCAGTGTGTGCGTGGACTGCGGCCAGTGCATCGACGCGTGCTACAAGGGATTCATTGTGCCGCAGGCGCCAGTAACCAGTTATCAGTAATCAGTAATCAGTGGTAACTGATGGCCGATGACTGACAACTGACGACTGATAACTGATAACTGATAACTGATAACTGCTCACTGATATGGCACTCAAGCTCATCATAGCGGGCATTGGCGGACAGGGGGTTGTTTACGCGACTAAGGTGTTGTCGCACGCGGCGCTGGCGCGCGGCGAGCGCGTAATGGCCTCGGAGAATCACGGCATGAGCCAGCGCGGCGGCAGCGTCATGGCGCACCTCAAGATTGGAGGGGACGAAGCGCCGCTCATCCGGCGTGGAACGGCGGATGCGCTGATCGGGTTCGACCGCGTCGAAACGATGCGAAACCTCACGTTCATCCGGCCGGGAGGAAGTGTATTCGTCAATACTGTGAATGCACTTGAGGCGGCGGCGACGGAACGCCTGAACGAGCTGGGCGTCGGCGTGTTCACTATCGACGCGGGCGCCTGCGCGAAGGAGCTCGGCGCGCCGGCGGCAGCAAACCTCATCGTGCTGGGCTTCGCTGCGGCGCACCAGCGCCTGGGTTTGAGTGTACAGGATCTAAAGGCGGCCGTGCGCGCGCTCGGCCCGGCGAAGGCGATCGAGGTGAATTTGAAGGCGTTGGAGATGGGTGCGGCGAAAGCGTGAAGCGTAAAGCGTAAAACGTAAAGCGTGAGGCGTGAAGCGATACGCGATAGGCGATAAGCGATATGCGATACGCCGTAGGCTATCAGCCATTCGCCATCAGCGATCATGAAGCCATTTGAGTATTTTGCTCCCAAGACGCTGGCAGAGGCGATCGAGACGCTTGCTCGATACGATGGTCAGGCGCGTGTCCTTGCCGGCGGCACGAATCTCGTCCTCAACATGAAGGAGGGCAACGATTCGCCGAGGGCCGTCGTCAACGTCAAGCGCATCCCGGAATTGCGCGGCCTGGAGTTCAATTCTCATCTGACGCTCGGCGCTCTGACGACTGCCGAAGAGATCCGATGCTCGCCTCTCATTCGCGAGCGCTTCCCGGCGTTGGCCCATGCCGCGTCGACGATGGCGTCGGTTCAGATTCGCAATCTCGCCACCGTCGGCGGCAACCTGTGCAACGCGGCGCCGTCCGCCGATCTCGCGCCGATCCTGATCGCGTTCGACGCGGTCGCATGCATCGCCGGTCCGGGAGGCGAGCGGCGCGTGCGGCTCGAGGCGTTCTTTACGGGGCCGGGCGCGACGGTTCTCTCTGCGGGGGAGTTGCTGGTCGCCGTCGAAGTCCCGCCTTGGGACGGCCCGGTGTGGTATCTCAAGCACGCGCCGCGCGCGTGGATGGATATCGCCGTCGTAGGCGTCGCGTGCGCACTACGGATGGATGGTGGCGTGTGCGTCGATGCGCGGGTCGTGTTGGGGGCTGTCGCGCCGACGCCGCTGCGCGCCCGCCGGGCAGAGAGCGAGCTGGTGGGCGGACCGCTTATATCCGAACGGATCGATCGCGCCGCGAAGATCGCCGCCGAAGAATCGAAGCCGATCGACGACGTGCGCGGATCGGCGTGGTATCGCCGGCAGATGGTCGAAGTGCTGACCCGGCGAGGATTGATGCAATTGATTACTGCTCAGTGAGCAGTGATCAGTAATCAGTAAGTGGTCATTCGTATGCCGAAACTTGTTCTCACGCTGACTGTCAACGGGGAACCGCGCGAGCTGCTCATCGATCCGCGCCGGACACTGCTGGACGTGCTGCGCAATCAGCTCGAGCTGCGCGGCACGCATCGGGGCTGCGATACCGGTAACTGCGGCGCGTGCACGGTGATCCTCGACGGCAGGCTCGTCACGTCCTGCATGGTGCTCGCCGCCGATTGCGACGGCGCCGAAGTGCTCACCGTCGAGGGCATATCGCCTGACGGCCAACTGCATCCTGTGCAGCGCGCGTTGGTGGAACAGGGCGGCATCCAATGCGGTTACTGCACGCCGGGAATGGTCGTGGCCTCGGTCGCGCTGCTGAACGCGAATCCGCATCCCACCGAGGAGGAAGTGCGGATGGGACTGGCCGGCAATCTGTGCCGCTGCACGGGTTACAAGAAGATTGTCGAAGCTGTGTTGGCTGTGGCGGGCGAAAGGAACTAAAGGGAGCCGAGGGAACTCAACCCCCGTTGTTCCTGAGTATCCCTCATTCCGGTGAAACGCATGGGTACAGCCATCGGTCAACGCCTTCCAAAGCTTGATGCGCCGGCTAAGGCAACCGGGCGCGCGGTATACGGGCACGACGTGCGCCTGCCGGGCATGCTGCACGGGCGCATCCTGTATGCGAAGTATCCTCACGCGCGGATTTTGGGCGTGGACGTCTCACAAGCGGCGAAGCTGGCAGGCGTGAAGGCGATCGTCACGGCGGCCGATAACCCGAAGACGAAGTTCGGCTACGGCAAGGACAACACGCCGCTCAAGGGGGACGTGGCGCGCAGCCTGCGCGACGAGATCGCGGCGGTCGCCGCGGTAGACGCCGATACCGCCGAAGAGGCCCTGGAATTGATCCGCGTCGAGTACGAGCCGCTGCCTGCGGTGTTCGACGCCGGATCGGCGTTGCAGGAAGGCGCGCCGCTCGTTCATCCGGAGCATGGCAGCAATCTGTTTCAGACTTACCACTATGCGCACGGCGATCCGGAACGGGGCGAGCGCGAGAGCGACGTCGTCGTGGAAGCGGACTACGACTTGCCGTATGTAGCGCACGCGGCGATGGAGACGAGCGTCGTCGTCGCCTCGTTCGACCTCGGCGGCCGGCTCACGCTGTACAGCACCACGCAGATTCCATTCTTGCTTCAGCGCGATCTCTCTGAAGCGCTCGGCATGGATGGCAGCGACATTCGCATCATCCAGACGGCGATCGGCGGCGCGTTCGGGCGCGGGCTGGACATTTACCCGTACGAGCCGATCGCCGCCCTGCTGGCGCGCCAGGCGGGCAAGCCGGTGCGCGTGGCGTTCTCGCGCCGCGAGGAGTTTCTTGCCGCGCCGATGCGCCAGCCGGCGAAGGTACACGTGCGCGCTGGCGTGAAACGCGATGGGTTGATCGCCTTCCGCGACGTCGACGCGCTGCTCGACATCGGCGCCTACGTGTCGTGGGGCAGCGTCACGCCGCTGGTGATGCTCGAGACGACAGCCTCGCTGTACCGCGTGCCGCACGTTCGATTCAAGGCCGACTGCGTGTACACCAATAACCCGATCACCGGCGCGGTGCGCGGCTACGGCAACCCGCAATCGACCTTCTTCGTCGAGACGATGATGGATCGCCTGGCCGAAGCGCTGGACATCGATCCGGTCGATTTCCGCATCCGTAATGCGAACCGCCCGAATGAAGAGACGCCCCAGGGCTTGAAGATCACGTCGTGTGGCTTGAAAGAATGCCTGGAGGCGGTGGCGGCAAAAGCCGATGTGGAGAGCATGGAAGCTGGAAGTTGGAAGTTGGAAGTTGGAGGGCGTGCCTCGGCCAGGAGTCGAGCCTCCAACCTCCAATCTCCATCCTCCAATCTCAAAAGGGGTGTTGGCTTTGCGGCGACGCTCAACGTTGGCGGCGGGGCGCGCATCTATCGCAGCGACGGCTGCGGCGCGACGGTGAAGGTGGACGACTTCGGGCACGTCTCGTTGATTACCGGCAGCACCGAGATCGGGCAGGGATCGGAAACCGTGCTGGCGCAGATCGTCGCCGAGGTGTTAGGCGTAAAGGCTGAAGGCGTGACCGTCCTCAACAGCGACACCGACGTGAAGCCGTGGGACGTGGGCGTGCACGCCAGCCGGACGACGTTCATCGCGGGCAACGCGGCACACGTTGCGGCGATGCACGCGCGAGCGCAGATATTCGAGACGGCGGCGGAGATGCTGGGAGTCTCGCCGGAGCAGTTGGTAGCGCGTGATGGTATGGTAACTCTTGCAGCAGATGGAGAACCAAACTCCAAACTCCAAACGCCAAAGTCCAAAATCCAAAATCCGAAGTCGATCGAGTTGGGCAAGGTAGTCCGCGCGCGGCACTTCCGCGAGGGTGGGCAGATCGTCGTCGGCGAGGGGTGGTACGACCCGCCGACCCAGCTCGTCGACAAGGCCACTTACAAAGGCAATATTTCGGCGACGTACGGCTTCGGTGCGCAGATGGCCGAGGTGGAAGTGGACACCGAGACGGGACATGTGCGCGTGCTGCGGCTGGTATGCGCGAACGACGTGGGCCGCGCGATCAATCCGATGGCGGTCGAAGGGCAGATGGAAGGCGGCGCGCAGATGGGGCTGGGCTACGCGCTGTGCGAAGAGGTACAGGTTCAGGGCGGCCAGGTGCTCAATCCTAACTTCCACGATTACCGATTGTTCACCGCCGCCGATATGCCGCACATCGAGAGCATTATCATCGAAACGGACGATCCGCAAGGCCCGTTCGGCGCGAAAGGCGTCGGCGAGATGGGCGGCACGCCAACCGCCGCCGCGATTGCCAATGCGATCTTCGATGCGGTGGGCATCCGAATGACCACGCTGCCGATGACGCCGGAGCGAGTTCTCAAGGGACTGATGGAACTCGAGGAACTGAGGGAACTTTGAGTTCCGCGAGTTCCTTCAGTTCTTGCCGTTTTCTCGGAGAGCATCATGTCACAGCTTCATCTCAATCCTAACCTACTGAAGGTTCCGCTGTACATCGCCGGCAAGTCGATCGAAGAGGTGCAGGAAGAGCTCGACCTCGACGAGGTGACCAAGCTTGGCTCTAACGAGAACCCGCTCGGCCCGTCGCCGCTGGCGGTGAAAGCAGCGCAGGAATTGCTCGGCGAGGCGCACCGCTATCCGGGTTACTGGGAGACGGCGCTGCGTCGAAAGCTGGCGCCGACGATCGATCCGGCATTCACCGAGCACTCCATTCTCACCGGCAACGGCGGCTGCGACGTTCTACGCATGATCGCGCAGGCGTTCATGTTCCCGGGCGGCGAGACGATCACGGCGAGCGCGACATTCCCGATGTATGCGATCCTTACGACGATGTTCGGCGGGCGGACAATCGAGGTCCCCCTGACGCCGGACTATCACTTCGATCTGCCTGCGATCTTGCGCGCCGTGACGCCTGAGACGCGTCTGATCTTCCTGTGCACGCCGAACAATCCTACCGGCACGATCATCAAGCAGTGCGAAGCCGACGAATTTATGGCACGCGTGCCGGATCACGTCGTCGTCGTCGTCGACGAATCCTACGGCGACTTCGCGAGCGACCCGGATCACGTCGACAATGTGGAGTACATCAGGCAGGGCCGGAACGTCGTCGTCGTCCGCAGCTTCTCCAAGAAATCTGGGCTGGCGAATCTGCGTGTCGGGTTCGCGGTCGGCCGCCCCGAGATTATCGAGTATCTTCACCACGCGCAGTTGCCGTTCAATACCGGATCGATCCCGCTCGCCGCGGCGGCTGCCAGTTTAGACGATCACGATTATCAGCGGCGCAGCACGCAACTCGTCCGGGAAGAGCGCGAGTATTTGTACGCTGCTTTCGACGCGCTGGACTTGAGTTACGTTCGGAGCGAGGCCAACTTCGTGCTGATCGTCGATCCGCCGATCGACGCGAAAGCACTGGCCGACGCCGTCCTGCGGAAGGGCGTTATCATCCGCTGGGCGGGCAGCATGGGCATGCCGAATGCTGTGCGCGTGACGCTCGGCACGCGGGATCAAAATGAACGCTTCATCGCCGCGTTGAGCGCGGTGTTGCAGGAAGCCAAGGCGGTGGCATGAACTTTGTCAAACGGATCGAGCGGGTCGCTCTGGCGGTCGAGAATCTCGACGAAGCCCAGGCTTTCTATGAGACATGGTTCGGCGCGAAGTTCCATCCTGAGGAAACCATCGAGGACATGGGCATACGCTATCGCCCGTTCGAGATCGGCGAGAGCCGGATGGAGCTGCTGCAGGCGACGCGCGAGGATAGCCCGGTGGCGAAGTTCATCAGGCGGAACGGCGGGCCGGGCGTGCATCACCTTACCTACGAGGTCGACGACCTCGACGCGGCGATTGCCGAGCTTGAGCGACGCGGCGGACGGATCGCGTACCGGCACACGTACCAGCCCGGCGTGACATTCGAGGGCCATGCCTGGCGTGAAGCATTCATCCACCCGAAAGACGCGTTCGGCGTGCTGATTCATCTGGCCGAGAAGAAACCGGTTAAACTTCAAACTCCAAAGGATCAAACTCCAAATTCCAAAGAGGCGGTGGAGAGTGCAGAGATTTAACCAAACTCAGCATGCTTTCGGCATCTGTGAACTCGGCGGTGAATAGCAAACGAAAATGGATTTTCGACTCTCTGAAGAACAGGAACTGTTTCGCAAGTCTGTCCGCGATTTCGTCGAAAAGGAGGTCATCCCGGCCGCGCGCGAGATGGACGAGCGGAGTGAGTTTCCGATGGCGCTGTTCCGGCGCTGCGGCGAGCTTGGCTACTTTGGGCTGCGCTATCCGGAATCGGTCGACGGGATGGGCGCCGACTTCACCACGTTCTGCCTGATGGCCGAGGAGATCGCGCGCGGGTCGCTCGCGCTGGCGGCAGCGGTCTCGATGCAGAGCCTGATGGGGACAGACTTCGTGTATCGTTTCGGGACGGACGATCACAAGGCACGCCTGCTCGCGCCCGCGCTGCGCGGCGAGAAGATCGGCACGATCGCAATGACTGAGCCGGATTTCGGCTCGGACCTGGGCGGCATCACCACTCGAGCGATCCGAGATGGCAATGGCTGGGTGTTGAGCGGACGCAAGATGTGGATTACCTCTGCCACCGTCGCCGACTTCTTCACCGTCGCCGCCAAGACCGATCCCGACGCCGGGTTCAAGGGCATCGACATGTTCCTGGTCGAACGAGGCATGCCAGGGCTGTCGGTGGGCAAGCGGATCGAGAAGATGGGCGTGCGCGCGTCGGAGACATCCGAGTTGATTTTGGAGAGCGTGCGTGTGCCGCCCGAGAACCTGCTGGGCGAGCAGGGCACGGGCTTCAAGAACCTCAGCGCGATCCTGGGGGAGATACGCACGATGACCGGCGCGCTGTCGCTGGGGCTGGCGCAGGCCGCGCTCGACGCGTCGATTCGATACTCGCACGAGCGCGTGCAGTTCGGGAAGCCGATCGGCGCGTTTCAGGCGATTGCACACAAGATCGCCGAGATGGGCACGCACCTGGAGGCGGCGCGCGGATTGGTGTATCGCGCTGCATGGCACGTCGACACCGGCAAGCCGGACATGAAACTGGCGTCGATGGCGAAGCTGTTCGCGACCGAGATGGCGAACAAGGCCGCCGACGAATGCACGCGCATCTTCGGCAGTTACGGCTTCGCGATGGAGTACGACGCGCAGCGCTACTTCCGCGACGCGCGCTTCTTGCTCTATGGCGGGGGGACAAGCGAAATCTTGAGAGGCATTATCGCGAAGGAGCTGGGAGTTTGATGGGCAACTCGGGGAACTCAAGGAACTCAGGGAACTATTCGAGTTCCTTCAGTGCCCTCAGTTCCTTGAGTTCCTGAATTCAAAGGCCCCAGGGAGATTCTGAATGACATACAAGACTCGCGGCCTGACTTTCGATCAGTTCAATCTTGAGGACACGTTCGTCTCGCAGGCGCGCACCGTCACCGAGGCCGACGTCGTGAATTTCGCCGGGCTGTCGGGCGACTTCAATCCGCTGCATACCGACGAAGAATTCGGCAAGACCACGCCGTTCGGCGGACGCATCGCCCACGGCATGCTCGTCGCAGCCATGGCGACGGGCATGGCGAACTGGACGGGCGTGTTCGAAGGCACGACCATCGCGCTCATGGAGCAGGTGATCCAGTACAAGGGCGCGGTGAAGTTCGGCGATACGGTCCATCTCGAACTGAAAGTGGCCGAGAAGAAGGAAACCTCCAAGCCGGATCGCGGTGTGGTCGTCTTCGAGACGCGCGTGTGCAATCAAGAGGGCAAGGCCGTCATCGAAGGCAAGTGGACGCTGATGATGAAGCGATCTCAGTAAACAGTGACCAGTAACCAGTAATCAGTAATCAGTGACCAGTAACCAGTAATCAGTAGCCGCTGATCACTGTTCACTGACCACTGATCACTGATTACTGATGACTATTCCTTACGCACAAACTGGAGAGGACTGAAAGTCATGCGGCTCAAAGACAGAGTAGCACTCGTCACCGGCGGCGGGAGCGGCATCGGGCGGGCGACGGCGCTCCGCTTCGCTCGAGAAGGCGCATGTGTCGTGGTGTCGGACCTCGACGAGGCCGGGGTGAACGAGACGGCCCATCTCGTCGCCGAAGCGGGCGGCAAGGCCGTCGCCGTCGTCGGCAATGTGTCCGCGCGCGCCGACGCTCAGAAGATGGTCGACGCCGCCACGAGCCACTTCGGGCGGCTGGACATCCTCATTAACAACGCGGGCATCAACCGGGACGCGCTGGCCGTGCGCGTGAAGGACGGCGACGTGAAGATGATGTCCGAAGAACAGTGGGACTCGGTCATGGCTGTGAATCTCAAAGGCACCTTTCTGTGCGCGCAGGCGGCGAGTGTGTCGATGATGGCGCAGAAGTACGGGCGCGTCGTGAACACCTCGTCGATCGGCGCGCTCGGCAATGTGGGGCAGGCGAACTACTCGGCGTCGAAGGCAGGCGTGATCGGCCTGACGAAAACGCTGGCGCTGGAGTGGGCGCGGTTCAACATCACCGTCAATTGCGTCGCGCCGGGCGCGACGAAGACGCGCATGACGGCCGGCATCCCGGAGAACCTCATGGCCGGATTGATCGAGAAGATTCCATTCCGCCGTCTTGCCGAGCCTGAGGAAATCGCCGCGGCACATGTGTTCTTCGCCAGCGACGACGCGGGCTACGTCACCGGGCAGGTGCTGTTCGTCGACGGCGGAATCAGTGTCGGCGTGTAAGTGGGCCGATGGCTGATGGCATATGGCTTATCGCGTATCGCTTGCAGAGAAACGATAGGCGATACGCGATATGCGATAGGCGATACGCAGTTGTTGATGGAGAATGAAACAATGGAACTGAAGGGCAAAGTGGCGATTGTGACGGGCGGCAGCCTGGGCATCGGGCGCGCGATCGCGCTCGACCTGGCCGCCCATGGCGCGGATATTGCGATCAATTATCGGAAGCACACCGATGAAGCCAACCAGGTTGTGTGCGAGGCCGAGCGCATGGGGCGGCGCGGGCTGGCTGTGCAGGCCGACGTGGCGTCGTTCGGCGACGCGCTGCGGATGGTCGATGCCGTCCGCGAGAAGCTCGGCCGGCTGGACATCCTGGTGAACAACGCTGGCATCAATCGCGACGCCCTGGTGTGGAAGATGGACGAGACCCAGTGGGACGAAGTCATGGCCACCAATCTCAAGGGCTACTTCAACTACATTCACGCCGCTGCACCGATCTTCAAGGAGCAAGGCTCGGGCAAGATCGTCAACATCACCTCGATCAATGGACTGCGCGGCAAGTTCGGCCAGTCCAACTACTCGGCGGCCAAGGCCGGGATCATCGGATTGACCAAGGCCGTCGCGCGCGAGCTAGGCAAGTTCAATGTCAACGTCAACGCCGTCGCGCCGGGCTTGATCGAGACGGAGATGATGCGACAAGCGCCGCAGGACGTCAAGGACAGGGCGCTGGCCGAGATCGTGCTGGGCCGGCTGGGCGCGCCTGAAGAAGTCGCGCACGTCGTCACGTTCCTCTGCTCCGATCTCGCGCGGCATATCACGGGTGAAGTCGTCAAGGTGGATGGAGGGCAGTACATTTGAACTTCAAACTCCAAAACTCAAACTTCAAAATTCAAACTCCAAAGAGGCGAGAACATGCGTGAGGCAGTGATCGTAGAAGCCGTGCGGACGCCGATCGGGCGGCACGGCGGCGTGTTGAAGGACGTACGGCCGGACGATCTGGCTGCGCTGGTGATTGCGGAGGTCCTCAAGCGCTCGGGCGTCGATCCGGCTCTGGTCGAGGAAGTGTATTTCGGTTGCGCGAACCAGGCCGGCGAAGACAATCGGAACGTGGCGCGCATGGGCGTGCTGCTGGCCGGGCTTCCGGTGTCGGTGGCGGCGGTGACGTTCAATCGCTTGTGCGCCTCGGGACTGGCTGCTGTGAATGCCGCAGCGCGCGCGATCAAGGCCGGCGAGGGCGATGTGTACATTGCGGGCGGCGTCGAGAGCATGACACGCGCGCCGTACGCGATCCCCAAGACCAGCCCGGAGTGGGCCTTCGGCAATGTAACAGCCTGGGACACGACGATCGGCTGGCGCTTCCCGAACCAGAAACTCAAGGACCGGTATGGCAACGATTCGATGGGGGAGACGGCCGAGAATGTGCACGAGTTGACCAAGACCATTTCGCGCGAAGAGCAAGACCAATTCGCCTTGGCGTCGCATCAACGCGCGGTGGCGGCGATCGAGTCTGGCAAGTTCGCCGAAGAGATCGTGCCCGTTTCGATTCCGCAGCGGAAAGGCGATCCGATCGTAGTCAGCCGCGACGAGCATCCGCGTCCTGACACCTCGATGGAATCCCTGGGCAAGCTGCGGCCGGCGTTTCGCCAGGGCGGGACGGTGACGGCGGGCAACGCGAGCGGGATCAACGACGGCGCGGCGGCCGTGCTGCTGATGAGCGCGGAGAGGGCGCGCGAGCTGGGCAAGAAGCCGTTGGCTCGCATCGTGGCGAGTGCGGCGGCGGGCGTTGAGCCGCGCACGATGGGCCTCGGCCCGATCCCGGCCACGCGTAAGGCGCTGGCGCGCGCCGGGCTCAAGCTCGACGACATCGGGCTGATCGAGCTAAACGAAGCGTTTGCGGTTCAGGCGCTGGCCGTGATGAAGGAGCTTGGCTTCCGGCACGAGATCACCAACGTCAACGGCGGGGCGATCGCGCTGGGCCATCCGCTCGGCTGCTCCGGCGCGCGCATCGTGTGCACGCTGGTGCACGAGATGCAGCGCCGCGCCCCGAACGAGAAGCGACCTTACTACGGGCTGGCGACGCTGTGCGTGGGCGTGGGGCAGGGGGAGACGACGATCGTGGAGTGGGTGGGGGATTGACGCGTGATGCGTGATGCGTGAAACGTGAAGCGTAAAACGTGAAGCGTGAAGCGTAAAACGTGAAGGAGAGGGAGCTATGCAATTCCAGAATGCCTTCGTGCCCTACGGTGGCTACTGGTGCACGCCGTTCGTGAAGTGGCAGGGGAATTTCGCCAACCTGCATCCTTTGACGTTTGCCGCCGACGTCGCCAGGCGCGCGCTGGCGGAGCGGCAGATCGATCCCAAGGCTTTCGATGCGCTGTTCCTGGGCATGACTGTCCCGGCGAAGAACTCGTTTTACGGCGCACCGTGGGTGGCGGGAATGATCGGCGCCGAAGGCGTCACCGGCCCAACGTTCGGCCAGGCGTGCGCGACATCGGCGCGGGTGATCGGCAGCGCGGCTTTTGAGATCGAAGTAGGAAACGGAACACGCAACACAATCCTGTGTCTCACCGCCGATCGCACGTCGAACGGCCCGCACATGGTGTACCCCAACCCGACCAGTCCCGGCGGCAGGCCCGACGCCGAGGACTGGGTGTGGGACAACTTCAACTGCGATCCGTTCGCAGGCAACGCGATGATCGAGACAGCGGAGAACGTCGCGCGCGAAGAAGAGATCACGACCGAAGAGCAGCACGAGGTCGCGCTGATGCGCTACCGGCAATATCAAGACGCGCTGAACGACGCCGCCGCCTTCCACAGGCGCTACATGGTGACGCCGGTCGAAGTGAATCCTTCTGGCCGGAAAGTCCTCGCCACGGTCAAGGACGACGAGGGCGTCTTTCCGACCAGTGCCGAGGGACTGGCCAAACTCAGGCCGGTGCTGAAGGACGGCACGGTGACGTACGGCGCGCAGACCTATCCAGCGGACGGCAATGCCGGCATGATCGTCACGACGAAGGAACGGGCGGAGGAACTGAGTCAAAATCCAAAGGGTCAAAATCCAAAGATCAAAATCCAAATCCTCAGTTTCGCGCAGGGTCGCGCCAAGAAGGGTTTCATGCCGATGGCGAACCTGCCGGCGACCCGGCGCGCGCTGGAACTGGCCGGTATTGGCATCGCCGACGTGAAGGCGATCAAGACGCACAATCCCTTCGCCGTCAACGACGTTTATTTCGCGCGCGCGATGGGGGTGAAGAAAGAGGCGATGAACAACTATGGCTCATCGCTGGTGTGGGGACACCCGCAGGCACCGACCGGGATGCGCCTGATCATCGAGTTGATCGAGGAACTGGTCCTCCTCGGCGGCGGGCATGGGTTGTTCAGCGGCTGCGCGGCCGGCGATACGGCGGCGGCGGTGGTGGTGAAGGTCAGTGATCAGTAATTAGTAATCAGTAATCAGTAATTAGTGGCTCAGTCATCCGAAGTATCAACCGGTCACTGATAACTGGTCACTGATGACTGGTCACTGATAACTGGTCACTGAGGCAACATGACAAGACCGATTCGCATACTCATTGCCAAGCCCGGCCTCGACGGTCACGATCGCGGGGCGAAGGTGGTGGCGCTGGCGCTGCGCGACGCCGGCTTCGAAGTGATCTACACCGGCCTGCACCAGACCGTCGAGCAGATTGTAGAGGCAGCGCTGCAGGAAGACGTGGACGCAATCGGGCTGTCGATCCTGTCGGGCGCGCACCTGCCGATCGCGCGCAAGTTGATGGATCGATTACGCGCGACGAACGCCGAGGACGTGATCGTGCTCGTCGGCGGCAACATCCCGGAGCGTGACGTCGAGCCGCTGAAGGCGCTGGGCGTGGCGGGCGTATTCCCGACCGGGAGCAGCTTTAAGGCGATGGCAGCGTTCATCCGGGAGAGAGTCACAGCAAGCGAAGCTGTGTCACACGCGGGTCAATGATGATGTCGTCGGCTTCGAAATCCAGTTTGAGGCGCCACTTCTGCATGGTGGTCGCGCCGATAATGGCAAGTTCGGAGAGGCCGGGGATAAGCATGAATTCATCGGAGAAGCGATATTCGCCAATGTAGAAGTTCAATGCCACCCGCCGCGTGGCGGTGAGCGTTTCGCCGTCCTTCGCGGTGCCGAAGATCATCGGTTCGGGCACGATGGCGGGGTTTTCCAGTTGCTCGGCGAGTTCAGGCTGGATGACAGAGTAACTGGCGCCGCTATCGAAAATGACGGTTAGTTCTCGCTGCCCTTTTGATCCGGCCAGTCGGACGGTCTTCTGGATGATAGCCATTACTTTGCACTCGCTGATGATGCTGCCGGCATGGTTAGTGAACCGAACCGCCACCAATACAATTGTACCACAAACGGTGACCGATCTAGGAGACGGGCGTGCCCCAATTTCAGAACACAATATCAGTTGCCGATGTGACTAACGCCTTTTTGCTCATCGTTTGGCTGTTTCCCGGCATGATCCAGCCGATCGTTTATCAGAGCAGTCGGCGCAACACGTCTTCGATCACGCGAAGAAGAAAGCTGGCATCACCAAACCTGCCACCTTCCACACGTTGCGTCACTCCTTGCGACACACCTGCTTGAAGACGGCGTGGATATGCGCTATATTCAAGAACTGTTAGGATATGGCAGCATCAAGACGACCGAGCAATACACGCATATCACGCAAAAGGGGAAGGAGCGGATTAGGAGTCCGCTAGACAACATGCAACTATAGGAGGAGCAAATGAATGCCCCATAACAGCCGAAGGATCCCTGGCGAGAAAAAGCGTCGTGTTGGATATACGACACAAAGTTTGACGTGGAGCACCCCATAGCGGCGTGTTTCCCGCTATGAATGTGTCGTGGAGTGTAAGTTTCCAGACATTCCGTTCCAATCCAATCGTAGTCTCCAATCGCAAGTAGTGTAACTCTGTTAGGAATATCCATGGCATCACGAGCATTTGACCTCAACATCGAAGAAGTTCTAGAAAACTGGGAAGTTGAACACGCGATTCGAGAAGTCATCGCCAATGCTCTTGACGAGCAAATTCTTTCGAGAACCGCCGAGATTGAGATTACTAAAGGCAGGCAAGGCGATTGGCATATTCTAGATTTTGGACGCGGTCTCAGAATTGAGCATTTCACTCTGAACGAGAACCAAGAGAAACTGAACGCACCGTCGGGTGTCGTCGGTAAGTTTGGCGTGGGATTGAAAGACGCTCTCGCTACCTTCCATCGCAGAAACATTGGCGTCCTAGTTCGCTCTCCTCATGGTACATATCGCCTCAAGCAGGAACACAAGTACGGCTTTGACAATATCGTGACTTTACATGTCGAATTTGATGACACTCCAAACGATATGCGCGGCACAGAATTCGTTCTAAACGGCGTCACAGACGCGGACATGACGAAAGCCAAATCCCTGTTCCTGAAATTCTCTGGAGAAGAAATATTGGAGAGTAATGCGTATGGTCAGATACTGCGACGCAGGGGCGATACAGCCCGCGTGTATATCTTGGGGGTGTTTGCCAGTGAAGAACCTAACTTCCTGTTTTCGTACAACATCACAAGTCTGACAGACGCAATGAAGAAACGGCTCAACCGAGAACGGTTGAACGTGGGCAGAACAACTTACGCTGACAGAGTCAAAGCCATTCTCAAAAATGCCAAGAGCAAAGCCGTTGAATCACTACTGATTGAGCAGGTCGAAAAACGGTCAACTGGTGAACAATGCGACGAAATGGCGTGGATTGAGGTCAGCCAAATGGCTCTCAATCTCATGTATCAACAACGAAGGGTCGCGTATTTCACTGAAGAAGAAATCCAAACAAGACCCAACATTTTGGATAACGTGAGAGCAGACGGCTATCAAGTCATGGTAATTACTGACCAACAGAAAGCCAAGTTAGAAACCCAAGCCCTTGCAGGCGGTCTGCAAGTTCGCACAGTGGAGACGTACGTTCAGGAGTACAACGCGAGTTTCCAATACAAGTTCATTGACCCACGAAATCTAACAAAGGAGGAACGGAGAATCCTCGAATTCACTCCGAAGATTCTCGCGTTAGTTGGACTTGCTGGTAGCCGCGTCCCAGATATACGCATTTCCGAAACGATGAGAGTTACCGCCGATGATACCGACGGCGTGTGGGATTCTTCTATCCCAGCCATAGTTATCAAGCGTAGCAAACTTTCTTCTCTGCTCGGGTATGCGGCAACACTATTGCACGAACTTGGACATGCCACGACAGGCACGGTAGACGCGACGCGTGAGTTTGAGCATGTGCTAACGGACTATTTAGGCAAGACATCAATCGCGGCAATCAATCGTTAAGCCACAAACTGCGGAATGTCTGGAGCACACACTGACGAGTCAGGCAAATCGTTCGTCAAATTCACAGGATAGATGAGCCATGGCATCGCATACTGCAAAAAGCCTATTTGACCTGAACATCCAAAGTGCTAAGGACAGCATTGCCCTTTATGATGCTATCGCTAAACTGAAACCCCAAGAGATGAATATTGATTGGGTTCTCAGAGCAGCAGTCGTCTTTGCCGTATCGGCTCTAGACACCTATTTCCACGATAAGGTCAAATACAAGGTAGGGAAGTATGACCTTGGAAATCTTCCCCCTGCACTAGCGCGTTTTGAAATTCAAATCAGAGCATTGAGTTCGTGGGACCAAGCCAGACGAAAGGGAAATGTACTACGCAACTGGGTGACGGACGACCTAGCCACGCGACCTTTGCAGTCCCCAACCGCGATAGCTGAAGCACTCAAATTAGGTGGGATAGAGAATCTCTGGGACACAATCGAACCCGACAAGAACAAAAAGAACGTTTTGTTGAAGGAACTCAATCTGTTGATACAACGCAGAAACCAGATTTCCCACGAGGGGGATAGAATGACATCTCGCCGAAGTGGAAAAATACTGAGACGGATTGACCGTGCCCAGGTTGAGTCATGGATGACCTTCGTTGAGAGTCTGGTTCAGAGAGTCGAAAAAGCTTTTTCAGGTTAGTTCAGAGTTCAATCTTATGCTCACTGCTAGTAAGACTACCTGAGAATGTCTGGAGACACACGCACACCGACAACGGCGGGGTGGCTTGTGATTGGAAGGTACTTTCAATTCGTCCGCCGTTGCGGTGTGCTACGGCGTTCTGCGTCAAAAACAGTGAAGGGACAACACGAGGTTGCGGTGAGGCGCTAAACTATCACTGGCTTGGCGCGCATCGAGGCATTCACCAGGTTCGAGAGAAACTCACTGGCGCGAGGAAAGTATGTCAGACAAGTTTCGCGAAGTGATTTTGGAATCAGGCATCGCCGTTAGACCCGTGTACGGGCCGGAAGACCTGGAGGGGATCGACCCGGCGCGCGACATCGGCCAGCCGGGCGAGTTCCCGTTCACGCGCGGCATCCATCCGCTGATGTACCGCGCCCGCCCGTGGACGATGCGCCAGTACGCCGGCTTCGGCGCGCCGGCGGAGACAAACGAGCGCTTCAAGTTTCTGATCGCCAACGGGCAGAACGCGCTCAACGTCGCGTTTGACCTGCCGACGCAGATGGGGTTGGACTCCGACGATCCGCTGGCCGAAGGCGAAATCGGTCGGGTCGGGATGGCGGTCGATACGCTGGCCGATATGGAGGTGGCATTCGAGGGCATCCCGATCGACAAGATCAGCGTCTCGCTCACGATCAACGCCGTCGCCGCACCGATCATGGCGATGTACTTCGTCGTCGCCGAGCGGCACGGCCTCCCGCTCACCGACGTTCGCGGGACTGCGCAGAACGACATCCTCAAGGAATACATCGGGCGCGGCGCGTGGATTTTCCCGGTCGAGCCGGCCATCCGCCTGATCGGCGACACGATCGAGTTCTGCGCGCGGCATGCGCCGAAATATTACCCAGTCAGCGTGTGCGGCTATCACATTCGCGAATCGGGCGCGAACCCGGTGCAGGAGATCGCCTATGCCTACTGCATCGCCCGCGCTTACATTCGCGAAGGATTGAAGCGTGGACTGCACGTCGACGATTTCGCCGAGCGCATCTCGTTCAACTTCGACATCTTCGGCAACCTGTTCGAGCAGGTGGCGAAGTTCCGCGCCGCGCGGCGGCTGTGGGCGAAGCTGCTCCGGGACGAGTTCGGCGCGCAGAAGCCCGGCTCGATGCAGATGAAGATGATTGCGGGCGGCGGCGGCGGCGGGCTGACGATCGAGGAGCCGGAGAACAACATTGTGCGCGGGGCGTACTATGCGCTGATCTCGGCGCTGTCCGGCGCACAGACGATGGCGCTATGCTGCTACGACGAAGCCTACACGATTCCGACCGAAAAAGCGTCGCTGATTTCGCTGCGGACGATGCAGATTCTGGCTGAAGAGATGGGCCTGTGCGACACGGTCGATCCTTTGGCCGGCTCGTACTATGTCGAATGGCTGACGAACGAGATGGAGAGGCGCATCGTCGCCGAGATGCAGCGCGTCGACGACGAGATGGGCGGCATCGTGCGCGCGGTGAGCGAGGGCGCGGTGCAGCGCGAGGTGGCGCACCAGGCGCTGAATGTCGAGCAGGGTATTCAGCAAGGGACGATCCCCAAGATCGGCGTGAATCGCTATCGGTTGGAGGACGAGCAGCGTGACGTGCAATTGCACGAGTACCGGTCGGAACAGGCGCAGGAATCGATCCGGCGGACGAACGAGGTGCGCGCCAGCCGCGATGCGCAGGCGGTGGCAGCCGCGCTGGCGAAAGTGCGCGACGCGGCGTCGAGCGGTCAGAACGTGATGCCCGCGATGATGGACGCGGTGCGCGCGTACGCGACGCTGGGCGAGATCACCCAGACGTTGAAGCAGGTCTTCGGCGTGTTTCGAGAACCGGTGCGGCTGTAGACCCGGCATCCCCATGCCGGGAACCAGAGGGGCGAGGAAACCATCTATGGCGACGGGTGTCATGGCGCAGACCGGATCGCGCGCTGATGCGGCATGGCGCGTGCACAACTTCAACCCCGGCCCGGCCGTTTTGCCGCTGCCCGTGCTGGAGCAGGCGCGCGACGAGTTGCTCAACTATGACAGCAGCGGCATGTCGGTGCTGGAGATGAGCCATCGATCGCCGCAGTTCGAGGGCATCTTGGCTCGCGCGGAAGCCGATCTGCGCTCGCTGTTGAATATTCCCGACAACTACACCGTGTTGTTTCTGCAGGGTGGGGCGAGTTTGCAGTTTTCGATGGCGCCGATGAACCTGCGCGGGCCGGATCAGTCAGCCGACTACATCCTGACCGGCTCGTGGGCGAAGGCGGCGATCAAAGAAGCCGAGAAGGCGGGCCGCGTTCGCACGGCTGGCTCGACGGAGTCGAGCAGCTTCAATTACATTCCTTCTCCGGCCGAGCTCGATCTGGATCCGCGGGCGGCCTATCTTCACTTCACCGCGAACGAAACGATCCATGGCGTCGAGTGGGCGGACGAACCGGAGCCGCCGCCTGGCGTGCCGCTCGTGTGCGACGCTTCGTCGGATATCGCCAGCCGGCCGATCGACGTGTCGAAGTACGGGCTGATCTACGCGGGCGCGCAAAAGAACCTCGGGCCGGCAGGTGTGACGCTCGTCGTCATTCAAAACGACCTGCTGGATCGCGTCCCGTCGAAACTGGCAGTCATGCTCGATTACAAAGTGTTCGCCGAGAGCAAGTCGCTGCACAACACGCCGCCGTGCTTTTCCGTGTATCTGGTCGGGCTGGTGTTGCGCTGGCTGAAGGACATCGGCGGATTGGAGGCGATCGCTCGCCGCAACGAGGCGAAGGCCGGACTGGTTTACCAGGCGATCGATTCGAGCGGCGGCTTCTATCGCGGCCACGCGCAGCCCAACAGCCGCTCACGAATGAACGTGACGTTCCGCCTGCCGTCCGAAGACCTGGAGAAGAAATTTGCGAAACAAGCCGAGGCGGAGGGATTGGTTGGCCTCAAGGGACATCGCTCGGTGGGCGGGTTGCGCGCGTCGCTGTATAACGCTGTACCTATCGACGCCGCCAAGTCGCTCGTGGAGTTCATGGCCGAGTTTCAGCGAGTCAACGGATAGTCGTCAGTGATCAGTAATCAGTGACCAGTGATCAGTGACCACTAACCACTATCATTGGTCAATGACCATTGTTGTGTGGAGTCCACAATGACACGCAAAATACTGGTTTCTGATAGCCTATCCGAAGACGGCATCGCCGTGCTCAGGACGGCTGGCGAGGTCACGGTCAATCCGAAGATCACAGCGGATGAATTGCTGACCGCGCTGCCGGCGTATCATGCGCTCGTCGTCCGGTCGCGCACCAAGGTGACGGCCCGGGTCGTCGAGGCCGGGACGAATCTCAAGGTAATCGGGCGGGCCGGCGTCGGCGTGGACAACATCGACGTAGCGGCTGCCATCGCGCGCGGCGTTACCGTCGTCAACAGCCCGCTGGCCGCCTCGGTCGCCGTCGCCGAGCATACGTTGGGCCTGATGCTGGCGCTGGCGCGCCAGATCCCGGCCGCCGATGCCTCGATGAAGCAGGGCAAATGGGAAAAGAGCGCCTTCATGGGCAGCGAGCTTTCCGGTAAAACGCTGGGGCTGCTGGGAATTGGGCGCATCGGCGCCGAAGTCGCGAGGCGGGCGGAAGCGTTCGGAATGATGGTGCTGGCCTACGATCCGTATCTTACCACTGAGGAAATCCGCGCTCGCAGGGCCGTGCCTGCTGCGTTTGACAAAGTGATCGCCAAGTCTGACTACATCTCGCTGCACCTGCCGCTTACCGTGGAAACGCGTGGGCTAATCGGGCCAGAGCAGTTCGCCATGATGAAGCCGGGTGCGCGGTTAATCTGCGCGGCGCGTGGCGGCGTGGTCGACGAAGATGCGCTGCGCGCGGCGCTGGATTCCGGCATACTGGCCGGGGCGGCGCTCGACGTGTTCGCAGCGGAGCCGCCGCCGCCAGGGAGTATTGCAGCACATCCAAAGGTGATCGCTACGCCGCACATTGGCGCGCAGACGATAGAGGCTCAATCTTCCGCAGGGCTGATGACCGCCGAAGAGGTGTTGGCGGTGTTGAGGGGACAAGAGCCGCGTTGGAGGGTGACGAGCAATGAGTGAGCAGTTATCAGTAATCAGTTGTCAGTAATCAGTTATCGGTAATCAGTTATCAGTGATTAGTAACTACTGGTGACGGATGACTGATCACTGATCACTGTTCACTGATCACTATCTGTATTGATCCGTATGTCACTTTTTTCCGATCTGACCGTCCTATCTCTCGAGCAGGCGACGACACTGCCGTTTCTGACGCAGCGGCTGGCGCGCGAGGGCATGCGCGTGATTCGCCTCGAGCCGCCGGGGCGCGGCGATCCGAATCGCTACGTCGGGCGGGAGATCCTTGGCGAGCCGGGCATGGCGAGCTATTTCTTCGCCAACAACTGCGGCAAGCAGGCGATCACGCTGAACCTTGGAAAGCCGGAAGGCCGGGTCATCTTGCATAAGCTCATTGCGAAGTTGCCTGTCGACATCTTCGCCACAAACAATCGGCCATCGAGTTATGCCAAGCTCGGCATCGACTACGAGACTATCAAGACGATTCGACCGGAGACGATTTGGCTCGGCATCACAGGCTTCGGCCCGGACAGCGACGAAGCCGCTTACGATCCGGTTCTCCAGGCACGCGCCGGCTGGATGGAGCTGACCGGCGAGCCGGATGGCCCGCCGCTCGTGTTCGGCCTGCCGATGGTGGATCTGGGCGCGGCAGAGCACGCTTACGGCGCGCTGATGAAGGCGCTGTATCGCCGCGCAGTGACTCCTCTCTCCCGCGAAGCGGGGGAGGGGTTGGAGGTGGGGGCCGGCTCTCGCATCGACATCTCGATGTATCACTCGGCGCTGACCTGGATGGCCGGCCCGATCATGCTCACAGCGCTCGGCGAGCGAGTCACGCGGCGCGGCAACACGCACCAGTTTTTCGCTCCCGTTTCCGTCTACCCGACGCGCGATGGGTACGTCTACATTGCCGTCGGCAACGATCGGCAGTGGGAAGCGATCACGCAACTGCCCGGCTTCGAGGGCCTGTCATCACCGGAGTACCAGCGCAATGCGGGCCGCATCGCCGACGTCGAGCAGTTGAATCAACGGATGTCCGATTGCACTCGAGCGATGATGTCTGACGATCTGATCACGGCACTCAATCGCATCGGCGTCCCAGTTGCCAGGGTGAACACGTTGAGCGATGTGTTAGCGGAGCCGCTCGCGCGCGATTCGCTCCTGCGCGTTCGCGACGATCGAACCGAAACCGAGCTTGTTCTCGCTCCCGTCGCCGAAGTGAACGATGGGACAGCCGCAACACTCTCGTTCCCTCCGCGGCTCGGCGAGCACAATGAGACGATTTACAAGGAAGTGCTGGGCTACAGGTGTGAGCGCTTGGCGGTGCTGCGTGCCCAGGGAGTGATTTAGCGAATAGCAGATAGCAGATGGCGGATAGTTCGCGCTATCGGCTATCAGCCATCTGCCATCGGCAATCGGAGACTGGCATGCGACTCGGCATTGACATCGGCGGCACGTTCACCGATTTTGTCTTGCTCGACGATGCGACAGGTCAGATCACCACTTACAAGTGCCTGACCACGCCGCGCGATCCGTCGGATGCCATCGAGGAGGGCATTCGCGGACTGGCGAAGGAGGTTCCGGGCTATGTCGATGGGTTGGAGGAGATCATCCACGGCACGACGCTGGTCATCAACTGCATCATTGAGCGCAAAGGGGCGCACACTGGGCTGATCACGACGCAGGGCTTCCGTGACGTGCTCGAACTGGGGCGCGAAATCCGTTATGCTCCCTACGATGTCTTCGCCGAATTTCCTGAGCCGCTGGTGCCCCGCCGGCGGCGCTTGGAGGTGAACGAGCGCGTCCGCGCGGACGGGAGCGTGCTCAAGCCGCTCGACGACGAAGACGCGCGGCAGCAGGTGCGTTCTCTGAAAAGCATGGGCGTGGAGTCCGTCGCCATCTGCCTGCTCAACTCTTTCGAGAACCCTGCGCACGAGATCGCTCTCAAGCGCATCATCGCCGAGGAGTTTCCGTCGACCTCGATCTCCATCTCGTACGAGGTCTTGCCGCAAATTCGGGAATACGAGCGCACCAGCACCACCGTCGTTAACGCCTACGTCAAGCCGCTCACCGAAAAATACCTGAGACGGCTGTACGACCGGCTAGCCGCGCTGGGCTTTCACGGGCGGCTGTTCATCATGCTTTCCAGCGGCGGCGTCACTTCCGCCGAAACCGCCGCCGAGTTCCCCGTGCGCATCATCGAATCCGGGCCGACGGCGGCGGTCATCGCGGGCGAGTATTTCAGCCGTTTGTTCAAAAGCCCCGAGATGTTCTGCTTCGACATGGGCGGTACCACGGCCAAATCCTGTTTGATACAAAATGGTGTCGCCGGGGTTGTGCCCACGTTCGAGGTCGGACGCGTGCAGCGCTTCATGAAGGGCAGCGGCCTCACCATTCAGGTTCCGGTGGTGGATCTGATGGAGATCGGCGCGGGCGGCGGAAGCATCGCCCGCATGAGCCGGCGGGGCACGCTGCAGGTCGGGCCGGAGAGCGCGGGCGCCGAGCCGGGGCCGATCTGCTATGGGCGAGGCGGCGCCGAGCCGACCGTCACCGACGCCGATCTGCTGTTGGGCTACCTCGACGCGGACTACTTCCTTGGCGGCGCGATGAAGTTGGATGTTGAGGCCGCGCGGCGCGGCATCGAGGAACGGGTCGCGAAGCCGTTGGGCGTGTCGTTTCTTCAAGCCGTGTGGGGCATCCACGATTTGATCAACGAGACGATGGCCGCTGCCGCAAAGACGCACATCGCCGAGCGCGGCGGCAATCCGAAGGTCGTCACCGTCGCGGCGTTCGGCGGAGCAGGACCGGTTCATGCCTACGGCCTCGCGCGCAAACTGGGCGCACCGCGCGTGATCGTTCCGCCCAATGCCGGTGTGGGGTCGGCGCTGGGCTTCTTCACTGCGCCGCGTGCGTTCGATCTGGTGCGCAGCCACAAAGCGCCCGTGTTCACGGCGGATTTTGCGGAGATCGAGAGACTGTTCCGCGAGATGGAATCCGAGGGCGAGCGTACGCTGCAGACCTCACGGGTCTCCGAGACCCGTGAGGTCTCGATACACTTCTCGCGTTCGGTGGACGCCCGCTTCATCGGCCAGGGGTCCGAGACCAACCTGCCGATCCCCGAACACGATTTTACGACGCTCGAACCGGCGGAGGTGCGCCGCCGGTTCGACGAAGTTTACACGCGCCTCTATGGGCGCACGTACCCCGAGTCGCCGGTTGAGTTCGTCAACTTTCGCGTGCGCGCCAGTTTGCCGATGCGCCTGCTCGAATTGCCACGACTGCCCGATCGAAGTGGCCGCATTCAGGATGCGATCAAAGGCGAGCGGCGCGCGTTCTCCGGCCTCGCCCGCGACTTCATTCCCTTCACCGTGTACGACCGTTACAAGTTGTTCCCCGGCGCGGCCTTTCCCGGCCCGGCCATCGTCGAGGAACGCGAGTCAACGGTGGTCGTCGGCGAGGATGCGACGGTCACGGTGGATGAGTTTGGGTTCTTGTGGGTTGAGATGCCAGGTGATCCACGAAGGTACACGAAGGATCACGAAGGTATCTTAGCCTAAATTTCGCACCTGCTCCCGCCGGATGATCCATCCGGCGGCCGGGGGCGGCGGATGGATCACCCGAAGGGGCCGCGAGCGCCCTGATAAACTTGGCCACGGGTGCGGAAAACGGGCTTAGTCTGCCTTCGTGGAAGGATTTGAGTAATGCGGAAGTTCGACCCGGTCACGCTCGAAATCCTGTGGCGGCGCCTGATCTCGATTGTGGACGAGGCTGATGCGGCTGTAGCCCGCACGGCTTTTTCCAGCTTGCTCCGCGACGCGCATGACTACACTTGCATGTTCACCGACCGTCAGGGCCGCGAGCTGGCGCAGGGCACGTTCGCCACGCCGGGACAGTCGGGCGCGATGGCGCTGGGGGTTAAGAAACTGGTGCGACAGCTCCCCGCGGATTCCTTCCACCCGGGCGACGTGTACATCACCAACGACCCATGGGCGCTGGCCGGGCACTTGAACGACGTCTGTGTAATCAGCCCCGTTTTCCATCACGACTGCCTAACCGCGTTCACGGCCTGCGTCCTGCACCACTCCGACATCGGCGGGCGGGTGGCCTCGGATAACCACGACGTGTTCGAGGAAGGGTTGTTCATCCCACTGGTGAAACTCTACGATCGCGGCGTCCTGAACGAGGCCGTGCTCGAGATGATCCGGTGGAATGTGCGCACGCCAGAGCAGGTGATCGGCGACGTCCGCTCGCAGATTGCCGCCAATCATGTGTGCGCGGAGCAGGTGGGCCGGATGCTGGCGGAATACCATCTGGACGGGCTGGACGATTTGGCCGACGAGATCATCGCTCGCAGTGAGCAGAGCATCCGCGCCTCGATTGCCAAAGTCGCTCCCGGCATCTACCGTGTCGAGGGCGTGATCGAGCAAATGGAGGGCCGCGCCGATCTGGTCATCCAATGCGCGGTCGAGGTTGCCGGAAGCGACATCACGGTGGATTTGGCAGGTTCCTCGCCGCAAGTGGACTGGGGTGGGAACGTGGTCTACAACTTCACGTACGCATACGTCCACATGGCGATCAAGAGTATCTTCGATCCCGACATTCCGAACAACGACGGCAGCGCCGCGCCGATCCATTTGAAAGCGCCCGAAGGAACGGTCGTCAACTGCCGTTTCCCGGCGGCGGTCGCGGCGCGCATGCAGATCGGCCACTTTATGACCGAGATCATCTACCGCGCGCTGGCGCAGGCTTTACCGAACAGAGTGACCGCCGGAAGCGGCGGCACGCCGGCGACGATGCAAGTTTTCTACGGGCGGCGCCACAGCGGGCAACCATTTCATGCGGTATTGATTCGCGGCGGGGGCATGGGGGCCGGCGGCCTTCGCGATGGAGAAGGTTGTTTCATCTTCCCGGCCAACGGAGCCAACACGCCCGTGGAGATTCTCGAAAGTGATTCGCCGCTGATTGTGGAACGGCGCGAGCTATTGCCGGACTCGGGCGGGCCGGGCAGACAACGCGGCGGCCTCGGTCGTCGGGAGGTCTTCTGTGTACCGAACGACGAGCGCGCGCCTCAAGCGCCCGTGAACCTCGGCATCCAATCCGGGCGCTTCCGCCTGCCACCGGATGGCCTGTTCGGCGGCCAGCCGGGGGCGAGAGCACGATTCCTCGTCAACGGCCAGCCCGGCAACCCATACGGCCTGACGCGCCTCCGGCCGGGCGATGTCGTGATCATGGACGCGGCAGGAGGCGGTGGCTACGGCGATCCGAGGGAGCGCGATCGCGCATCGCTGCTGCGTGATGTGCGAGATGGCAAGGTCTCGCGCGAGAGCGCGCTGCAAGACTACGGCGTTGAAGTGACGGACGCGATGTTGGACGCACTACGCAATACGTGATATGGATGCGTATTTCGTGTTGCGTACTGCGTAGCGAGAACGCGATGACAGAGCTATTCAAGTTCTTTACTCCGGTGCGGGTGCGGTTCAACGAGACGGACTTGCAGGGTCACGTCAACTTCGGCCACTATCTGTTTTACTTCGACATCGGCGTGACGGATTACCTGCGAGCGATCGGCTATTCCTACGAGCGGATGTCCGCCGAAGGCGTCGACATGGTGTACGCTGAGTCTCGGTCGCGCTACCTGTCGCCGGCTTATTTCGACGAGACGCTGAATATCCATACGCGCATCGGGCGCATCGGCAATTCGAGCATGCGTTTCGACTTTCAGGTGATCGAAGCAAGTAGTGGCCGCCGCGTGGCCGAGGGGGAGATTACCGTCGTGATGATCGAGCGCGACACGAGCAAGAAGATGCGTGTGCCTGAAGCCCTGCGCGAGGCCATCGCTCGATACGAAGAAGTCAAGCCTGAAGTGACGACTTCAGGCGTCAGGCAAGACGACTGACGTCGTCACTACGAAGGATTTTGGGGGATAAGATGAAAGCAGCCATCTTTCACGGAGCGCACCAGCCGCTCACCATCGAGGACATTCCGACGCCCGAGCCGAAGGCGGGCGAGATTCTGGTGAAGGTGGCCGGATGCGGCGTATGCCATACCGACCTTCACTATATTGACCACGACGTGCCGACGTTCAAAAAGCCGCCGCTGGTGCTGGGGCACGAGACTTCCGGTACGGTGGCGGCAGTTGGCCCCCCCTTGGATTCCCCCCCGTCAACGACGGGGGGGAGCAAGGGGGGGTGGAAGGAAGGCGATCGCTTGCTGCTGCCTGCCGTGTACGGGTGCGGCCATTGCCGTATGTGCCGCACGGGGCGCGAGAACATCTGCGACAACATGGTGATGTTCGGCAGCCACGTGGACGGTGCTTACGCCGAGTACATCGTCTCGCCGGCCAAGGATGCCATCCCGCTGCCACCGGAGATTCCGCTCGTCGAGGGCGCGATCATTGCCGACGCGACGACGACGCCCTTTCACGCCGTCGTCAATCGCGGGCGCGTTCAACCCGGCGACGCCGTCGTCGTCATTGGATGCGGCGGCATCGGCTTGAACTGCGTGCAGATTGCGGCGGCGGTCGGCGGGCAGGTGATCGCGGTGGACATCGCCGACCACAAGCTGGAGTGGGCGCGCAAGCTGGGCGCAAAGGCGACGGTCAATCCCAAGGCCGTCGAGAGGCTGGACAAGGAACTGCGCAAACTGACGGGCGGCGGCGCGGACATCGCGTTCGAGTGCATCGGCAACCCTATCACGCAGGAGCAAGCGTTTAACTCGGTGCGCGCCGGCGGGCGGTTCGTCGTCGTCGGCTCGTCGGACAAGCCGATGACGCTCAACACCGGAAAGGTCATGTTCCGTGAGATTGAGATCATCGGCTCGCTCGGCTGTCGCGCCGTGGACTATCCGCGCGTGCTCGAATTGGCGCGGCAGGGAAAGATCAGGGTAGCCGAGCTGGTGACGGCGAAATTCCGGCTCGATCAGATCAACGATGCGCTCGACACGCTGCGGCGCGGCGAGGGGATTCGATCGGTCATCGTGCCTTAGAGACAGTTATTAGTAATCAGTAATCAGTGATCAGTAATCAGTGATCAGTATGTCAGTGAACAGTGACCACTGACGACGGATGACTGACGACTGATGACTGATGATTGATCACTGTTTACTGATCACTGACACAGGGGTTCGCCTTTGCTCATTGACTTTCACATTCACGTCTCACGACCGGAGCACGAGCTCCCGTGGGTTCTGGAGTTCATCGCGCAGCAGTATCAAGACGGCGACTTGTGGGCGCTGGCCGAACAGATTCTGACGCCGGCGGGACTTCGGCCATTCTTGCAGGAGAACGGCATCGACTGGGCAGTGGCGCTATCCGAGGTCAATCCGATTACGACGGGCGTGACGACGAACGAGTGGGTAGCCGATCTGTGCGCGCGGGCCAACGCGCTGTCCGACCCGGCGACTGGCCCACGCGGGCGCCTGATCCCATTCGCCAGCATCAACCCGTTCATGGTCAACGACCTGGGCGCAGAGCTGGAGCGGTTGGTCAAGCAGTTTGGCTTTCGCGGATTCAAGGTATATCCGGTGTACCAGCATCATTACGTGAACGACACGCGGATGTATCCGCTGTATGCGGCGGCGCAAGAGCTCGGCGTGCCGATGCTGGTGCACACCGGCTCGTCGGTATTCAAGGGCGCGCGCATCAAGTACGGCGACCCACTTCATCTCGACGACGTGGCGATCGACTTTCCCGGCCTCACGATCCTGATGGCACATTCCGGCCGGCCCTTCTGGTACGAGCAGGCATTCTGGATGGCGCGCCAGCACGAAAACGTGTACCTGGAAGTCTCCGGCCTGCCCGGCAAGAAACTGCTGGAGTACTTCCCGGACCTGGAGCGCCTGGCGGACAAGGTGGTATACGGCTCGGACTGGCCGGGCAATCCTTACCTGCGAAAGAACGTCGAAGCGATTGAAGCGCTGCCTTTGAGGGACGAGACGAAGGAGAAGATTCTGTGGAAGAACGCGGCAAGAGTTTTGGGCGTGGAAGTGCGAGGTGGCGAATAGCGGGTGGCAGATGGCCGGTAGCCGACGGCGAATGGCGGGCGAGAACTGATGCGCGATAAGCGATATGCCATACGCGATATGCTATTCCGCGAAGACGTCGTCCACGGCGACCTCGAAGCCGGCCAGGACTGTCGAGCGGGCAGCTTGGCCGGGACCGAATTTGCCGATCAGCACGTAGGTCGTTCCCTCGAGGACCAGCACTTCAATGGTGCGAGCGCGGTAATCGACGATCCAGTACTCGGGGACACCACCCTTGCGGTAGGCTTCGAACGTCTCGCCCCGGTCGTAAGGCCAGTTGCTCGGCGAGAGGACTTCGACAACCAGATCGGGTGCGCCTTCGATGGTGTCCTCACCGATGAGGTCGCGCCGCTCTTTGCGAATGAAAAGGATGTCGGGTTGAACGGGGACGGGTTGACCGGGAAGCCGCACGCCGACAGGAGATGCCAGCACTAACCCCAAATCATGACTGTCTGCATAGCTTCGCATGCGCGCACTCAGATACGTAACCGTGTTCTGGTGCAAGATGGTCGGTGGTGGGGTCATGTGGAGCACTCCGTTCAGAACTTCGTAGCGGAAGCCATCATCCGGCAGGCGCAGCCAGTCCTCGTATGTCCACTGGCCCTGCTCGGGCGGCCATTGGCGCGTCGGTTGAGGTGATGGGGAAACATGGGTAGACATAGGTGAAACTCCTTTGACTCGACGACCGGATTGTAGCACGTTTGTAGGGGAATCGACAACTGGCGGACGACAGATGGCAGATGGTAGATAGCAGATAGCATATCGTCTATCGCTCATCGAGCTTGGCAACCGATATGCGATAAGCCATAGCCGATAAGCAATGAGCGGAAAGGTGGCCACATGAAGGAGCTCTTACTCGCCAATCAAGCGATTGCGCGGGGCGCGTGGGAAGCCGGTGTGACATTCGCCGCCGGTTACCCCGGCACGCCGAGCACCGAGATTTTGGAAACACTCATCCACTACCCGGGCGTGCATGCCCAGTGGTCGACAAACGAGAAGGTCGCCTTTGAAGAGGGCATGGGCGCGGCCATCGGCGGGCTGCGCGTGCTGGTGACGATGAAGCACGTCGGGCTGAACGTGGCTGCCGACGCTTTCATGGTCTTCCCGTACTCCGGGACGAATGGCGGTTTCGTCGTCGTCTCGGCCGACGATCCCGGCATGCACTCGTCGCAGAACGAGCAAGATAACCGCTACCTGGCGCTGATGGCCAAGGTGCCCATCGTCGAGCCGACCACCGCGCAAGAGTGCAAGGATTTCGTCGGCGTCGCGCTGAATCTTTCGGAAGAGTTCAGCGTGCCGGTGATGTTCCGCACGACAACCCGGCTCGCCCACCACAAGGGGCTTGTGGAGCTGGGCGAGCGCGTCGAAGCGCCGCGCCGCGACTTCACGCCCGATGCCAGGCGCTTCTCTGTGCCGATCTACCGCAAGCTGCTTCGCCCGCAAGTGGAGAAGCGCCTGCAGCGCCTGGTCGAGTACGCCGAGACCAGCCCGCTCAATCGCGTGGAACATGCCGACAGCGAAATCGGCGTGGTGACGAGCGGGATCTGCTATCAGTACGTGAAGGAAGTGCTGCCGGAAGCGGGGGTGCTGCGACTGGGGATGACGCACCCGCTACCGCCGCAATTGCTGAGAGACTTCTGCGCGCGTTACAAGACGGTATACGTGGTCGAGGAAGGCGAAGCGTTCATCGAGTCGTTCATGCGCGCGTTAGGCATCACGAACCTCATAGGCAAGGACCTCTTCGGCAACATCGGCGAATACTCCCCCGGGCGGCTGGCGGCCGCCCTGGGACGAGGTGACATCCCGCAGCCGCTGGGCCAGGGCATCACCGTACTGCCGCGCCCACCGATGTTCTGTATCGGCTGTGGCCACCGAACCGTATTCAGCGCGCTGCGCCAGCTCAAGGTGACGGTTGCGGGCGACATCGGCTGCTATACGATGGGCGCGCTGCCGCCCTACGAAGCCGAACACACCACCTTTTGCATGGGCGCCAGCATTGGCACGGCGTACGGGTTAGAGAAAGCCGGTCACCCGCGCACCGTGGCTATCATCGGCGACTCGACGTTCGTCCACGCCGGAATTCCGCCGCTGATCGACGCCGTGTACAACGGCAGCTCGCTGACGCTGATTGTGCTGGACAACTCGACGACCGGCATGACCGGCGGACAGCCGCACGCGGGGTCGGGCCAGACACTCGCCGGCAGCCAGGCGCCCAAGCTCGACATCCCTGCCGTGATCAAGGCGATCGGCGTCGAGAAGGTGGAGACCGTCGATACCTGGGATCGCAAGGAAGTCGGGCGCGCCATCCAGCGGGCGCTCGCGCACAAGGGACCTTCGGTCGTGATCGCCGTGGGGGCGTGCCAACAATTGCCGGAGATGAAGCAGCGGGAGTTGATACCCTACTTCGTCGACGAGTCGCTGTGCACGCAGTGCGATGCATGCTTCAAGGTGTGGTGTCCCGCCATTACGCGCACGGCGCTGAACTTCCCGGTGATCAATCCCGATGAGTGCACCGCCTGCACGGTGTGCGCCCAGGTGTGCCCGGTCGACGCGATTTATCTGTGGAAGGCCGAGGCGGAGTCGCCGCTCCAGGTGTAGGCGGCGCTTACCGGCGTCACTCTGCTGCTTGCGCCCGTGCCTGCCCCCCGCCCAGCGGGGCGCCCAGCGGGGTAGAGCGCCTCAGTGGGGTGGGGGTTGAAGGAGAGATATGGCGGAACGAATCTATAACCTCTTGTTCGTAGGGGTCGGCGGTCAGGGCGTGCTGCTGGTCGCCGAGATCAGCGCGCTCGCGGCCGCGCGCGCCGGGCTGGATGTCAAGCAGACCGAAGTCCACGGCGTTTCTCAGCGCGGCGGAAGCGTCGAAACGCACGTGCGATTCGGTTCGGTCGTGCATTCGCCCATTGTCACGCCCGGTCAGGCCGACGTGGTCGTCGCGCTGGAGAACCTGGAGGCGCTGCGCTTCGCGCACTTCGCTCGTCGCGAGACCGGTGTGGTGTTGATGAATGATCACGAAATCATCCCCGGATCGGTTGCCGAAGCCGAAACGCGCTATCCGCACAATGTACCGTCGTACTTGCAAGGTCAGGGCTTTCGCGTGGCGACCTTGAAGGCGTCCGAGATCGCGCGCGATCTGGGAGATGGGCGGATGGCGAATATTGTCATGCTCGGGGCGCTGACCGCGTATCTGCCGTTCAGCGTCGACTTGTGGCTGGAGACGTTGCAAGCGCGCATCCCGCAGAAGTTTCGAGCCGCCAACTTGAAAGCGTTTGAAGCCGGGCGCGCTGCTTGTGCCCCGCCCAGCGGGGTCGCGCTGGCGCAGCCCGCTGCTTGCGCCCCGCCCAGCGGGGTCGTATGAGGAAGCTCAAGAGGAGAACACCATGGACGACCTCAAAGGAACTGATTTGATTTACGACTGGAATGTGAAAGGCGATGTGCCGCATTACCCGAAGCACGTCAAAGTTGTCGACGAGACGCTGCGTGACGGCCTGCAGTCGCCATCCGTCACACACCCTTCGATCCAGGACAAAGTGTATCTGCTGTACCTGATGCGCTGTTTGGAGATCGACGCGGCGGACCTGGGGCTGTGCGGTGCAGGCGAGCGGTTCAAGAAAGACGTGGTCGTGCTCGCGCGCGAGATCGTCAACCAGAATATGCCCATCGTTCCGCAGAGCGCGGCGCGCACACTGGAGTCCGACATCGCCCCGATCGTGGATGCCTCGCAGGAAGCGGGCATCGCCATCGAGGCGTGCGTGTTCCTCGGCTCCAGCCCGATCCGCCAGTACGCCGAGGGCTGGGACGTGAGCACGCTGCTGCGGCTGACCGAGTCGTCGGTGACGTTTGCCGTCCAGCACGGGCTGCCGGTGATGTTCGTCACCGAGGACACGACGCGCGCCCAGCCGGATGCGCTTCGCCAGATCTATGCTTGCGCCATCCGCTCCGGCGCCCACCGCATCTGCGCCGCCGACACGGTCGGCCATGCGACGCCCGAAGGCGTGCGCAACCTGATCCGATTCCTGCGCGGTGTGGTGGACGAGGTCGACCCGGAGGTGGGCATCGACTGGCACGGCCACAAAGACCGTGGGCTAGACATCGTCAATACGCTTGCGGCGATCGAAGCCGGCGCGGACCGGGTGCATGCGTGCGCGCTGGGCGTCGGCGAGCGCTCAGGCAACACCCCGATGGAAATCTTGTTGGTCAATCTCAATCTGCTGGGCATCGCCAACCGCGACCTGAAGGGGCTGCCGGAATATTGCCAGGTTGTGTCGCAGGCGTGCGGCGTACCGATACCCTTCAACTACCCGATGGTCGGCGCGGACTCGTTTCGCACTGCGACCGGCGTGCACGCGGCGGCGATCGCCAAGGCCATCGACAAGCGCGACGAGTGGCTGGCCGACCGCGTGTACTGCGGCGTGCCAGCTTCGATGGTCGGGCGGACGCAGGGCATCGAGGTCGGGCCGATGTCGGGCGAGCACAACGTCCGCTTTTGGCTGCGCAACCACGACGTCGAGGAGCATCCGGTGTACATCGAGAAGATCCTCGCCGCCGCCAAGCGCTCGACCAAGCTCCTGACGGACGAGGAGATCCGCCGCATGGTCATCGTGATGCGCCAGCGGTTGAAGGGCGGCGAGGAAGTCACGGACGAGTCGCTCGAAGCGGCGCTCGCCCATTAGAAACCTAGACGATAACCGGAGTGCAGGCTTTAGCCTGCTTTGCCCGAAGCGGACTGAAGTCCGCACTCCGGAGGTTTTCGGATAGGCTCGATGCGAGAAAAGGAGGTGATCTGCCGGAGCATGAAACTTGCTTTGCCGAATTCGTCGTTTCGTCAGACGCACAACTCACGCAAAATCAGGAGGAGAGACATGAAGGGCAGAATGATCTTGCTGCTGACCGGCTTGGCATTGGCTGCGATGGTGCTTTCGGCATGTCCCGGCACGACGACGACCGTCGCGCCGACGCAACCCCCGCCGCCAACGGCGCCGCCGGCAACCCAGCCGCCTTCGCCGACGGAAGCGCCCACGGATGAGCCGGTGACAGAAGGCGATCCGTACGTCGTCGGCGCGTTCTTCTCGACGACCGGGCCGGTGTCCACGCTAGGTCAGCCCGAGGCCAACACCGTGACCATGCTCGTCGAGCAAATCAATGCGGCTGGCGGCATCATGGGGCCGGATGGGCTGATGCACAAGCTTGAAGTGAAGATGTACGACGATCAGTCGGACGCCACCACGGCCGTCGAGGTGGCGAAGAAGCTGGTCGACGAAGATAAGGTGCCGGTGATCGTCGGTGGGTCGGGCAGCCCGGCCAGCATCGCCGTGAACGAGACCGTCAGCACCGCCAGCATCCCGTTCATCTCGGTTGCCTCGTCGTCCGCGATCGTCACGAAGGAGGATGGGTCGCAGCACGAGTGGGTGTTCAAGACGCCGCAGCAGAACTACCCCGTGGCCCAGGTGCAGGGCGACTGGCTGCAGGCGAACGGCGTCACCAAGGTCGCGTCGCTGGGCGTCAACAACGCCTTCGGCGCCGACTCGATGGCGGCGCTGAGGCGAGTGGCAGAGGAACTCGGCATCGAGATCGTGTACGAAGGCACGTTCGAGCCAGGCGACACCGACTTCTCGGCGCAACTGACGCAAATCGCCGGCAGCGACGCTGAAGCGGTGATTATCCACGCCACACCCGGCGAGGGCGCGCCGCTCACGGTGCAGTATCGCGACCTGGGCCTGGAGATGCCGATCCTGCATAACCACGGTATCGGCAACAGGGCGTTCATCGACACGGCCGGCGAGGCTGCCGAAGGTGTGCTGTTTCCGATCGGCAAGCTGCTGGTGGCCGACCAACTGCCGGACGACGATCCCCAGAAGGAAACCCTGTTGACGTATCAGGCCGACTACGAAGGCGCGTATGGCACACCACCCAGCACGTTCGGTGGGCATGCCTGGGATGCGCTGATGATGGTGAAAGCCGCGCTGGAAGCGGTGGGGCCTGACCCGGCGGCGATCCGCGATTATCTCGAAAACGAGATCAAGGACTTCGTCGGGATCAGCGGCGTCTTCAACATCGGCAAGGACGATCACACCGGCATCGCCAAGGAATCGTTGGTGTTGGTGGAGATCAAGGATGGCACATGGGTGTTCGTCGATCCGGCGGACTACGCCAATGTGCCGTGAAACGTGGAGCGTGAAGCGTGAAACGTGATGCGTGATGCGTGATTCCCCTCTCCCGTCTGTGCATCACCGTGGACGGGAGAGGGGATGACCAGGTTTTTACGTTTCACGGAACACGCATTACGGACGATATGACTTTCGCCGATCAGCTTGCTCAATTCGTCGTCTCCGGCATCACGCAGGGCAGCATCTATGCGCTGATCGCGCTGGGCTTCGTCACGATCTATAGCGTGACCGGAGTGATCAACTTCGCCCAGGGCGAGTTTGCCGTTCTCGGCGCGCTGGTCGCCATCACGGTATCGCAGGGCGCCTCGCTCTTCCGGGGCCAAATGGCGATTGAGCTGGAACTGCCGCTGGCGCTGGCCGCGCTCGCCGGCATCGCGGCGTCGGTGCTGGCTGGCGCGCTCGTGTATCGCCTGGGCATTCAACCCGCGCGACACGCGTCGGTGCTCAGCCAGATCGTCGTGACGATCGGCGCATCGATCGTGCTACGCGGGCTGATGCTGCTGGCGTGGGGAACCGAGCCGTACCGCCTGTCGCCGTTCACGCCCGGCAAGCCGATCGAGCTATTCGGAGCGATTGTCACCCGGCAGAGTATTTGGGTGATGGGCTTGACGGTGGTGACCCTCTTGGGCTTGTATCTGTTTTTCCAGCATACGCTGATCGGCAAGGCGCTGCGGGCGAGCGCGGCCAACCCGGGCGCCGCGCGCCTGATGGGCATCAACACACTGCGCATGGGTCTGATCGCTTTCGCGCTCAGCGCGGCGCTCGGTGCGGTGGCCGGGATCGTCATCGCGCCGGTGACGTTCGTGACGTACGACCGGGGCTTGATGCTCTCGTTGAAGGGTTTCGTGGCGATGATCATCGGCGGCCTGACCAGCCCTGTCGGGGCAGTGATTGGCGGCCTGGCCCTGGGGGTCGTGGAGTCGTTGGCCGCGGGGTTGATCTCGTCCGGCTACAGAGACGCCTTCACATTTGGTGTGCTGTTCGCCGTGTTGCTCGTGCGGCTGGGCGGCGTGGTGCGGCGCGGAAAGGGTCAGGCTCTGGTGGGGGCGGGGTTGTGATCGTGGAGCGTGGGGCGTGGAGCGTGAAGCGTGGAGTGTGGAGTCGTGAAGCGCTGCTTGCGCCCCGCCCAGCGGGGTGGAGCGAGATGGTGCAATGAAGATGAGACTTCCGGCTAGGCGGCTGGCCATCGTCGGGCTGGTGGCAGCCCTGGCGGTCATCCCGCAGACCGTCGGCAACAACTATCAGATATTCGTCCTGACGCTGATCGGCCTGTACACGATGCTGACCGTGGGGTTGTCACTCGTAATGGGCTACGCCGGACAAGTATCGCTGGGCCACGCCACGTTCTACGGCATCGGCGCCTACACGACGGCGCTGCTGAGCACGAAAGCCAACCTGCCCCCCTGGCTCGCGCTCGTCGGCGCCGTGATCGTGACGGCGCTGATCGGCTTTCTTATCGGCGTGCCGATCTTCCGCCTTCGCGGCCATTACCTGGCGATGGCTACGCTCGGGTTCAACGTGATCTTCATCCTGATCGTCAAGAACGAGTCGTCGGTCACCGGAGGCCCTTCAGGCTTCACCAGCATCCCGCCCCTGTCGATCGCCGGCGTCACCTTCGACACCGACGTGTCGATGTATTACGTGGTGTGGATCGCCACACTGGTCATCCTGATGTTGTCGCTGAATATCGTCAATTCACGCGTGGGCCGGGCGCTGCGCGCGATCCACGCCAGCGAGATCGCGGCGGAGACGCTCGGCGTCGATTCCACGGCTTTCAAGCTCAAGGTGTTCGCGCTGGCCGCCGGGTACGCGGGCGTCGCGGGCGGGCTGTACGCGCAGACCGTCCGCTTCATCAGCCCATCCAGCTTCGATCTGCTGTTTTCGATCGAGCTCGTGACGATGGCTGCCGTCGGCGGGCTGGCCAGCGTGTGGGGATCGATCTTCGGCGCTGCGGCGGTCGTATTCCTCACGCAGTTTATTCGAGACCGGTTGGGTGATCTGCTTGCAGGCGCGGCGGGCGAGGGCGAGATCATCATCTTCGGTATGCTTCTGATTCTCATTATGGTGTTCCTGCCGGAAGGGCTGACGACCGGCGGCTTGAACGCCGTTCGGAGATGGCAAGCGAGGCGGAAGGAAAATGTACCAGCCTGAACTCGAGTCGCTTTCCCGTATCGAGCTGGAAGCCCTACAGATCCACCGCCTGCGGGCGACGCTGCGCCGCATCTGCGCCGACAATCCGCGCTACGCGCAGCGGCTGAACGGGCCTGGCCCGGACGACGTCCACAGTCTGGATGACATCCGTCGCTTTCCGTTCATGCATAAGGAAGACCTGCGCCAGAACTATCCGTTCGGACTGGCCTGCGCGCCGCAGAAGGATTTCGTGCGCATGCACATGAGCTCGGGGACGACGGGCACGCCGATCATCTGCCCGCACACGGCGAACGATGTGAAGCAGTGGAGCGAGATCATGGCGCGCTGCCTGGCCGCGGCCGGCGTCACCCGTGAGGACGTGATTCAGATCACGCCTTCATTCGGCCTGTTCAACGGCGGCTTCGGCTTTCACTACGGCGCGAGCGCCATCGGCGCGATGATCGTTCCGATCGGGGCGGGGCGCACGCCGCTGCAACTGCAGTTCATGCGCGATCTGGGCTCGACAGCCCTGGCCGCCATCGCCTCGTATCCGCTGCGCCTGATCGAGGTCGCCGCGCAGGAAGGCTTCGACTTTCGCCGCGACGCCCGGCTGCGCGTGGGCATCCTCGGCGCGGAGATCTGGAGCGACGAGATACGCCGCCGCATCGAGGAGCGGATGGGCATCGAGACGTTCGACATCATCGGCATGACCGAGACGGCCGGCGTTGGCATGGGGATCGACTGCGCCGAGCACGACGGCATTCACGTGTGGGAAGATCATTATCTCATCGAGATCGTCGATCTGGACGACGGCGAGCCGGTTCCCGACGGTGAGCCGGGCGAAATGGTGGTGACGACGCTGACGCGCGAAGGACTGCCGCTCATTCGCTTCCGCACGCACGACCTCACGCGCATCGTCAGCCGCGAACCGTGCCGCTGCGGGCGGACCAGCCTGCGCGTCGATCGCCTGTCGGGTCGCACCGACGACATGATCAAGGTGAAGGGCATCAACTTCTATCCGAAGCAGGTGGAAAGCGTCTTGCTCAGGCATGCCGAAGTGGGCAACGACTACCGCATCGTGATCGACCGCCTGGAGGGCGCCGACCGGATGACGATCGACGTGGAAGCCCGCGGGCTGCCGTGGCCCGAGGAATTGTCGCGGCAGTTGTCGGACGAGTTATTCAGCATGTTGGGGCTGCGCGCCGAAGTCAGCATTTTGCATCCCGGCGAGCTGCCCCGGCCGGAAGGCAAGGCGGTCAGGGTGCAGGATAGGAGAAAGTAGGGCGGTGATCAGTAATCAGTAATCAGTGATCAGTAATCAGTGATCAGTGATCGGTAAGTGGTAAGTGGTAATTGGTGAGGAGGCATCGGATAGTCGGTCGGCTGCTTGTGGCGATAAGCCGTAGGCTATGCGCTATCAGCCATCTGCTATCTGCCATCAGCTATCTGCTATCCGCCATCTGCTATCCGCCAGCGGCTATCATCAGCGATAAGCCATATGCTTTCATCCGACAATGTGATCTTGGAAGCGCGACAACTGCAGAAGGCTTTTGGCGGCGTGACGGCCGTGGCGGGCGTCGATCTGGCAATCCGGCGCGCAGAGATTTTCGCGCTGATCGGCCCGAACGGCGCGGGCAAGACGACGATGTTCAACCTGGTCTCCGGCACGCACGCGCTTGATCGAGGCGAAATTGAGTTCGACGGCCAGCCGATTCACGGGCTGCCGCCGCACCGCATCGCCGAGCTGGGACTGGTGCGCACGTTTCAGAACCTGCAAGTCTTCAACTCGATGACCGTGCTTGAGAACGTCATGGTGGGCCGCCACATACGCAGTCAGACGGGATTCCTGTCCGCCGCCTTGCGCCTGCCGCGCGTCGCCGCTGAGGAGAGCCGTGTGCAGGCGCGGGCGATGGAGTGCCTGGCGATGGTCGGCCTGGCGGCGCGGGCAAAGGATCTGGCGTCCAGCCTGCCGTTTGGGCAGCAGCGCCTGCTTGAGATCGCGCGCGCGCTGGCGGCGGAGCCGAAAATGCTGATGCTCGACGAGCCAGCGGCCGGCCTCAACCGCGCTGAGACCGAAGCGGTCGACGAGCTTATCAAGCGCGTCCGCGATGGCGGGATTACCGTGCTGCTCGTCGAGCACGACATGAATCTGGTCATGGGCATCGCCGATCGCGTGGCCGTCCTTCATTATGGACAGAAGATCGCCGAAGGCACGCCGGCCGAAGTGCAGGCCGACGAGCGCGTGATCCAGGCGTACCTCGGCGCAGACTGGGCGGTGTTCAGTGCTTGAAGTGCGCGAGGTCAGCGCCTATTATGGCCGCATCCGTGCGCTCGATTGCGTGTCGCTGACGGTAGCGCCGGGCGAGATCATCAGTCTCATTGGCGCGAACGGCGCGGGCAAGACGACCCTGCTCAACACCGTTTCCGGAGTGGTCCCGGCGGTAGGCGGTGAAGTCAACTGGCGAGGCCAATCTATCACCCGGCTCTCGCCCGAACACATCGTGCGCCTGGGTATCAGTCACGTGCCCGAGCGACGGCAGGTCTTCGGATCGATGACGGTGCACGAGAACTTGACGCTCGGCGCCTACACCCGGATGCGGAAGGACGGCAAGAAGGCGATTCAGCGAGATATGGACTACGTGTTCAAGTTGTTCCCGGTGCTCAGGGAGCGGATCGGCCAGCTTGCCGGCACGCTCTCCGGCGGCGAGCAGCAAATGCTGGCCGTCGGGCGCGGCTTGATGGCGCGCCCGCAATTGATGCTGCTGGATGAGCCGTCGCTGGGGCTGGCGCCATTGTTGGTGCAAGAGATATTCCGAATCATTGTCGAGCTGCGCCGGGGCGGGACGACGGTCTTGCTCGTCGAGCAGAACGCCCGCGCCGCGCTGCGCGTGGCCGATCGGGGCTACGTGCTGGAGAACGGCCACGTAGTGATGCAGGGCACGGCCGCCGAGCTTGCGGAAAACGAGGAACTGCAGCGCGCGTATCTGGGGCGGCGAAATCACAGTGGCAGATAGCGGATGGCTTATCGCGTATCGCGTATCGCTATGGCGAATCTGACCGATTGGCGATAAGCCATAAGCGATATGCCGTTAGCGATACAAGGAGGACAACATGCGACAACTATTATCGGGCAACGAAGCGATTGCGCGCGGCGCGTGGGAGGCGGGTGTCGAGGTGGCGGCAGCCTATCCCGGGACGCCGAGCACCGAAATCCTGGAGAACATGGCGCGCTACTCGGAGATCTACTCGGAGTGGTCAACCAATGAGAAGGTCGCACTCGACGTCGCGATCGGCGCGGCGTACGCCGGCAAACGCGCCATGGCCGCGATGAAGCACGTCGGCCTGAACGTGGCGTCGGAGTCGCTGTTCTACTCGTCGTACACCGGCGTCAACGCCGGACTGGTGATCGTCAACGCCGACGATCCCGGACTGCACTCGTCGCAGAACGAGCAAGACAACCGTCACTACGCCAGGTTCGCCAAGGTGCCGATGCTCGAGCCTGCCGACAGCCAGGAGGCCAAGGACATGGTCGCCGCGGCGCTCGATCTGAGCGAGCAGTTCGATACGCCGGTTTTGCTGCGCACGACGACGCGCACTGCACACGCCAAATCCATTGTGGAACTGGGCGAGCGGAAGGCGGCGCCGAAACGGCCCTATCAGAGGAATCCTCAAAAGTATGTGATGATCCCTGGCTTCGCCAAGCGCCGCCATCCCATCGTCGAAGAGCGCATGGTGAAACTGGCGGAGTTCGCCGAGAACTACCCGCTCAACCGGATCGAGATGGGTGATCCCGACCTGGGGATCGTGGCCGCCGGGCCGAGTGTCCAGTACGCTCGCGAAGTATTCCCGAATGCGTCGTTCCTGAAGCTGGGTATGGTATGGCCGCTGCCGAAGGACCTGATTGCCGAGTTCGCTTCCAGGGTGAAGCGGCTGATCGTCGTCGAGGAGCTCGATCCGTTCTTCGAAGAAAACATCCGCATCCTGGGCATCCCGGTCGAGGGTAAGAGCATTTTCCCGATGGTCGACGAGTTCTCGCCGGAGGTGGTGCGCAAGGCGGCCTACGCCGCCAGGCTGATCGGAAGGCCGCCGGTCGAGCACGCGCTCGACAAGGGCGCGCTGCCGATGCGCCCGCCCGTGCTGTGCGCGGGCTGCGGCCATCGCGACGTGTTCTACGTCCTGCGCAAGCTGAAGCTCACCGTCAACAGCGATATCGGCTGCTACGCGCTGGGTGTGATGCCGCCGCTGGCTGCGACCGACACGATCGGCTGCATGGGTGCGAGCATCGGCGTGGCGGCGGGCATGCGGCGCGGCGGGCTTGACGGCGCGAATGTGGCCGTCATCGGCGACAGCACGTTCTTCCACGCCGGCATGCCCGCGCTGGCGAACGCCATCTACAACGAGACGCCGTTCACGACGATCGTCGTCGACAACCGCACGACCGGCATGACCGGCCACCAGGGCAATCCTGGATCGGGCATGACGCTGCACCGCGAGATGCACCCCCGCATCGACATCGAAGCTGTCGTGCGCGGGATGGGCGTCGAGGACGTGACGACTGTCGACTCGCGAAACCTCGATGACCTCGAAGAGACCATCAAGCAGGCCGTCAAGCGTAACCGGCCGTCGGTGGTCATCGCCAAGACGCCGTGCGTGTTCGTCACGTCGCACGCGCGCGAAGCATACACAGTCGTAGAGGAAGACTGCAACGGCTGCACGCTGTGCTTCCGCATCGGCTGCCCGGCGATTTACAAGAGCAGCGTGATGGACGAAAAACACAACCGGCCGAAGGCGTGGATCGACCCGCTGGCGTGCGTGGGCTGCGGGCTGTGCTTCGACGTGTGCGCGCGCCAGGCGATTCTAGAAGGCGCGCCGAAGATGGAAGCGGCATTCATGACGCACGTGGCGTGATGACAGTAATCAGTAATCAGTAACCAGTAATCAGTAACCAGTGACCAGTAATCAGTAATCAGTGAACGGTGATTACTGACGACGTATAACTGATCACTGATAACTGATGACTGATCACTGACGACTGAGTAGGGAGGCAACATGATAGTAGCAAACTTCCTGCTTGCCGGCGTTGGCGGACAGGGCACGCTCCTGGCGAGTGACATTGTGGCCGACGTGGGTATGCGCGTCGGCGCGGACGTCAAGAAGTCCGAGGTGCACGGCATGTCACAGCGGGGCGGGGCGGTCACCAGTCACGTGCGCTGGGGCGAGCGCGTCGCTTCACCGCTGTGCGAGAAAGGCGCGGTGGACTTCTTCATCGCCCAAGAGATGCTCGAGGCGCTGCGCTGGATCGAGTTCGTGCGCCCGGGTGGCACGGTGTTCCTGAGCCGCCAGCAGATCGTTCCGACTTCGACCGTGTACGGCGCCGATCAGTATCCGTCTGACGAGCACATTGTTTCAGTCGTCAAGCAGGTTGCCGGCAAAGTCCTGCTGATCGACGCGCGTAAGGTGGCCGAGGAGCTGGGCAATCCGCGCGTCGCCAACAGCGTGCTGCTCGGCGCGCTCTCGGCCCAGCTCGACGCGCCGGCCGAGGACTGGCTGGCCGTGATCGAGTCCCGAGTGCCGCAGAAACACGTCGAAACTAACCGCAAGGCGTTCTTCGCCGGGCGCGAGGGCCGGTGGGGAATCTGATAGCAGCTAGCGTATCGCGTATCGCGTATAGCCTATCGCCTATCGCCATCGCGAATCTGACCGATGGGCGATAAGCCATGAGCGATAAGCCATAAGCGATATGCGATACGCGATACACGAAAGGAAAAGCCATGCCTATCTGGAATCCTGAATTCGAGACGATGCCGCGCGACCAATTGAATAAGGCTCAGGCGCGGCGGCTGCGGGACGCCGTCGCCCGCGCCGGCGCAAACGTGCCGTTCTATAAGAAGAAGTTCGCCGAGGCGAAGGTGAGCGCCGACGACATTCAATCGCTTGACGACCTGAAGCGCTTGCCATTCACCGAGAAGGCCGATCTGCGCGACAACTATCCCTTCGGCATGTTCACTGTGCCTCTGGAACAGGTCGTGCGTATCCACGCCTCGTCCGGCACGACCGGCAAGCCCATCGTCGGCGGGTACACGCGCGCCGATATCGACCTGTGGGCGGAGGTGATGGCCCGCACCGTCACATGCGTCGGGGTGACGAACAAAGACGTCATCCACAACGCGTACGGCTACGGCCTGTTCACCGGCGGGTTGGGCTTCCACCTCGGCGCGGAGAAGGTCGGCGCGATGGTCGTGCCGATCTCGGGCGGGCTGACGCGCCGGCAGGTGATGCTGATGGAAGACTTCGGCGCGACGGTGTTGACCTGCACGCCGTCGTACGCGCTCGTCATCAGCGAGGAAGCCGCCGAGATGGGCGTGGACTTTAAGAAGCGCATGAAGGTTCGCGTGGGCATCTTCGGGGCGGAGCCGTGGAGTGAGAAGATGCGCGCCGAGGTCGAGGCCAAGCTCGGTCTCGAGGCCTACGACGTGTATGGCCTCACCGAGATCATTGGGCCTGGCGTGTCGATCGAGTGCGAGCATCACTGCGGCATGCATATCCAGGAGGATCACTTCCTGGCGGAGATCATCGACCCGGACACGGGGGAGCAGTTGCCCTACGGCGAGGAAGGCGAACTGATCTTCACCACGCTGACGAAGGAAGCCATGCCAGTGTTTCGCTACCGCACGCGCGACCGCACACGCCTGCACGTGGACAAGTGCGCTTGCGGGCGGACCACTATGCGCATGGACAAGGTGCTCGGGCGCACCGACGACATGCTCATCGTGCGCGGCGTCAACGTCTACCCGCAACTGATCGAGAAGACGCTGCTCTCGGTCGAGGACATCGAGCCACACTACCAGATCGTGCTCGACCGCCCGAAAGACCAGCTCGACACGCTCGAAGTGTGGGTCGAAGCCTCGCCGAAACTGTTCCAGCCCATCGACACGCGGCGGCTCGACGATCTGCAGAACCGTGTATCGGCCGAGCTGGCGCAGACGCTCGGCATCTCGGCTGTCGTGAAACTGATGGGGCCGAAATCGATCCAGCGCTACGAAGGCAAGGCGAAGCGCGTGATCGATAAGCGAGAACTGTAGTGAACGCCGCTGCCACCACGCCTGCTCCACGCATTCACTACGGCTGGGTCATCCTGGCTGTGAGCGTGCCGATCGTGTTCGGCGCGCTCGGCCTGGCTCGATTCGGATACAGCGTCATCTTGCCCTCGATGCAGGCGAGCCTGGAGCTGAGCAACGCGCAGGCGGGCGGGCTGGCGACGGCGAATCTCGTCGGATACCTGGCGTTCTCGATCATCGGCGGAGCGTTGGCCGCGCGCTTCGGCCCACGGCGGATTGTCGCAACCGGGCTGGTTCTGGCCGGCCTGGGCATGGCGCTTACCGGCCTGGCGCAAGCGTTTCTGGCGGCGGCCCTCTGGCGCGCGTTGACCGGCGTCGGCAGCGGGTTGAGCAACGTCCCGGTGATGGGATTGCTGTCGGCCTGGTTCGCCGCGCGCCGTCGCGGGCTGGCAACCGGTCTCGCCGTCACCGGCGTGTCGTTCGGGCTCATTGCCGTGGGTTGGCTCGTGCCAGCCATCCTTGCAGCGTTCGGCGACGACGGCTGGCGCCTGAGCTGGTTCCTCTTCGGCGGGGTCACGCTGGCGATCGCCGCGCTTGGATACGCGCTACTGCGCGATCGGCCGGCTGACAAAGGGTTGAGACCGCTGGGCGCAGACGCAACTGCATCCGCTCTGGATCCGGCGCCGCGGCCCGGGTCTTCCGCGGCCCGGCCGGATGGACTTCAATGGGGTCTAGTATATCGTTCGCCCCTCGCCTGGCACCTGGGACTGGTGTACAGCGCCTTCGGCTTTGCCTACATCATTTACATAACATTCTTCGCCAAGTTCCTGATCGCGGAGAATGGCTACACTCAACCGGCAGCCGGATCGCTTTTCACGACGATGGGCTGGTTCACACTCTCGAGCGGGCTGATTTGGGGCATGGTGTCGGACGCCATCGGGCGGAAAGGTGCGATGCTGATCGTGTATCTCATTCAGGCTGTCGCAATCGGGATGTTCGGATTGAAGCTCGCGCCGCTCGGGCTCACGCTATCGGCGATCCTGTTCGGGCTGACGGCGTGGAGCCTGCCCGCCATCATGGCGGCGACCTGTGGCGACGCGTTCGGCTCCAGACTGGCGCCGGCTGCGCTGGGATTCGTCACGCTCTTCTTCGGCCTTGGTCAAGCTATCGGGCCGAGCGTCGTCGGGGCCATGGCGGACTCAACCGGCACATTCACCAGCGGCTTTATGTTGGCTGGATTCGTTTCGATGCTGGGGGCGGCCGGTGCGCTGTTCCTTCGCCCCACTGCCGCCAGGCCGGAGATCGTCGCGCAAGGAGGTTCAGGATGATTGATTTCGCCCGATTGGCCATGCTGAAGGTCAGACGCGCAGGCCGCGACCGCGCGCCGATTGAGCGGCGCGTCGACGAGCGGATGGCTGATGGCCCGGTCGAGAGCATCGCCGTCGAGCGCGACAAGCTTGCGAAGATTATGGACGAGTACTACGCGGCGTGGGGCTGGTACCACGATGGGGTCAGCCCGCCGCTCTGCTGAGCGAAGCCGAAGCATGACGGAAGTCGAGGAGATTGGATAGTGCTTCGAGATTCAGTCGTAGTCGGCCGCACTTCGTTCGTTCCGGTCAATGGCATCCGGCTGGCGTACGCGGAGTGGCCCGGCGCAAACGGCCCCCTGATCTGCCTGCCGGGCATTTCCGGGCACAAAGGGACCTTCACCCACATCGCCGCCCGACTCGCGCCGGAGTATCGCGTGCTCGCGCTCGACCTGCGCGGCCGAGGCGACAGCGACAAGCCCCGCGAGGGCTACGGTTTTGCTTACCATGTGCGCGATGTGCTCGCCTTCGCGGATGCGTTGGGCCTGGAGACGTTCGCCGTCATTGGCCATTCGTTCGGCGCAACAGTCGGGGTGTACATGGCCTCGATCCGGCCCAAGCGTGTGCGGGCGGCCGTGCTGATCGACGGCGGGTGCGATCCGAACGACGAAGTGCTGGAAGCGATGCGCCCGATGCTGCGCCGGCTGGCGAGAACCTATGCGACGATGGAGGACTATCTGGACGCGATGCGCTCGCTGCCGTATTTCCAGCCATGGAACGCAACGCTGGAGCGTTATTTGCGCGAGGACCTCGAAGTGCTGCCGGATGGCGCGATCCGGTCGAAGGCTTCGGCCGAGGCGCTCGAGCGCGACCTGGACGTCCATTTCTATTACAGCATGTGCGTTCACTTCCCGGCGATACAGTGCCCGACGCTGTTTATCCGCCCGAAGCAGGGATTGCTCGGCAACCGCGCGCACGTTCTCACCGAGCGCGAGGCGGCGGCCTTCGTGAGCTGGATTCCAGACTGCCGCCAGGTGGACGTGCCGGATGTGAATCACTACACGATGGTGCTGCAGGACGATCCGCCCGTCATTACGCCGATCAAGTTGTTTCTCGATGAAGTGCTGGGCACTTAACGCTGAGTCTCGGTAGATCACGAAGCTTGTAGTGTAGCCCCTTGTGGGCGTTGAATTTGCCAGGAAAACGGGCACAAGGCCCTAAACTACATGGCGAATCCGTGATCTACTGAGTCTAGCGATTGAAGCGGAGGATCAGGCCATAAGCGGAACGGGCTGCTCAAGAGAGGCGACCGGAATAGCGCGCGCACGCGCTCCTGGCGTAAAGGAGTAAATTTTCAGAATCGTGTTGACCGGGGGCGACTGGAGTATCTTCAGCACGATCTTCTGCTCCGGCACCGGCAGTTTGCCCAGACCTGTGAGCGTGAGGAGCGGTGGGCCAAACTCCTGCTGTTGCGTCAGCGGGGTCACGGCTGCGAATCCCAGACTGAGCGGTCGTCCGCGTTTTCGATCGAAGCGGAGAAAGATACCGTCTGCCAGTTCGACCGTTGCAGAGGCGGGCGCTTCGTGGAAGAAGATCTCAAGGAAGTCGCCTTCCGTATCGTAACTCCACAGCGCCGCCGTGCCATCGGCCAGGACAACTTTCTTTTCAATGATCCAATCCGGTCTCTGTTTCATCATTCCTCAAAAGGAGAGGCAGACACGTCGCCCCATGCGGTTACCACGAAGTTGTTGACGATTGATTATAGCAACCCATAAGAGGAATGGCAAAGTGGAGACAGGGCAATGGGAATGACTCTCGCCGAAAAGATCCTTGCCATGCATTCCGGATATGAGGAAGTGCATCCGGGCCAGTTCATCAACGCCAGCGTGGACATCGTGATGGCGTCGGAGCTGTCCGGCATTGTGGCGATCGAGGAATTCGAGAAGATCAAAGGCGCGCGGATATTCGATCCGCAGAAGGTCGTCTTCGTGATGGATCATTTCACGCCGGCCAAGGACATCAAGAGCGCCGAGATCGTCAAACGCTGCCGCGAGTTCGCACGCAGGCACGGCATCCGCTTCTACGACGTCGGTCGCGCCGGGATCCAGCACGTCCTCCTGCCGGAGCAGGGATTGGTTTCGCCGGGCGACATCATCGCCGGGGCTGACTCGCACACGTGTACGCATGGCTTCCTCGGCGCATTCGGTACCGGCATCGGCTCGACGGACGCGGCGGCGGCGATGGCCCTCGGCGAGATCTGGCTCAAAGTGCCGGAGAGCGTCAAGTTCGTGTATCACGGCAAGCCGCCCAAGTGGGTCGGCGGCAAAGACCTGATCTTGCATACGATCAAACACATCGGCGTGGACGGCGCGCGCTACCAGGCGATGGAGTTCACTGGCGACGCGCTCGATCATCTCGGCCTGGCCGGCCGCTTCACGATGGCGAACATGGCGATCGAAGCCGGCGCGAAGACGGGCCTGTTCGCCGCCGACGACAAGACCCGCGAGTTCGTCAGTCGGGCAGGGGGCCGCGTCGGCCCCGGCGCGTACTTGCAAAGCGACCCGCACGCGGAGTACGCCGCCGTGTACGAGTTCGACGTGGAGAAGTTCGAGCCGTTCGTCGCCGCGCCATTCCTGCCGGAGAACGTCAAACCGGTCTCTGAATTGGACGGCCTGGAGATTGATCAGGTCGTAATCGGCCTGTGCACCAACGGCAACCTCGAGGACTTGCGCGCGGCGGCCGAGATCCTGCGGGGGCGAAAGATCCATCCGCGCGTGCGCGCCGTCATCATTCCCGGCTCGCAAAAGGTCTACCTGGACGCGCTGCGCGAAGGACTGATCGACGTCTTTATCGAAGCCGAGTGCAACGTGAGCACAAGCACCTGCGGCCCGTGCCTGGGTGGGCACATGGGCGTGCTGGCGGCGGGCGAGCGCTGCGTCTCGACCAGCAACCGCAACTTCCGGGGCCGCATGGGGCACGCGACGAGCGAGGTCTACCTCGCCAATCCGTACGTTGCGGCGGCGTCGGCGGTTGCCGGTCGCATCGCTTCTCCGGCCGAGGTGCTGAACGACAAGTCATCAGTCATCAGTCATCAGTAACCAGTCATCAGTGATCGGTGAACGGCATCCGCCGCTGACTGTTCACTGGCTACTGTCCACTGATTACTGATAACTGAGCACCGGTCATAGCTCAAATGGACACCACCGCCGCCGCCGTCGCCCGTTTCATGTCAGAGCGCGATCTGTTCGCTCGTCACATGGGAATCGAGCTGTTAGAGCTGCGACCGGGCTACAGCCGCGCGAGCATGGCGCTCAAGCCGTACATGGTCAACGGGCTGGGCATGCCGCACGGGGCGGTGATCTTCGCCCTGGCCGACTTTGCGTTTTCCACGGCGTGCAACTCGCACGGGCGCACAGCCGTCGCACTGAGCATGGATATTCACTTCTTGAAGTCGCCGGCGCCAGGCGCGCGCCTGCTCGCCGAAGGTGTGGAGGTGCGATGCGGCCAGCGCACCGGCCTGTATCGCATGACGGTCACCGACGAGAACGGAAATCTGGTCGCCGAATTGCACGGCATGGCCTACCGCAAGAACACGCACTTTTTGGAAGAACGGAGCCGATAGCATATCGCTTATCGCATATAGCATATCGCATATCGCATATAGCATATCGCTTATCGCATATCGCCCATCGGTCGCATGGCACGATAGGCCAGAAGCGATAGGCGATAGACGGGAGAGACGTGATCATGACTTTCGAGTCGTTCCATCACATGACGATCGGAGAGTTGCTGACCGCGCAAGCGAATCATCAGCCGGATCGGCCTTTCGTTCGGATGCCGAACGGCGAAAGCTGCACCTACGCCGATGTCGAGCGCCAGGCTTCGGCGCTGGCTGCCGGCCTGCGCGGGCTAGGCCTGCGGCCCGGCGATCGACTCGCGATCATCTTGCCGAATATCCCTCAGTTCGTGCTGTCCATCTTCGCCGCGGCCAAAGCCGGGTTGATTATCTGCCCCGTCAACGTGCGCCGCCGCAAGGACGAAGCGCTGGCGCGGCTGGCGAAGACGCGCCCGGCGGCTCTCGTCACCGATGCGTATCACGTGGCGATGGCGCGCGAGCTGCGTGACGATCTGTTTGATCTCAAACAGGTCATTGCGTTAGAAGGCGGCGAAGGCGCGATCGCCCTGAACGATCTGCTCAACGCAGATGCTACGCTGCCGGCGCCGACTGCCCGGCCCGACGATCCGGCGGCCATCCTCTACACACTGGGCAATTCGGGCGAGCCGCGCGGCGCCGTCCTCACGCACGCCTCGCTCGTGCGCAATGCGGCCGGCGTCGCCTCGACGCTCGACTGTACGCCCGCCGACGTGTTCCTCGGCGCGGTGCCGTTTTCCAATGCTTTCGGCCTCACTCCAACCATCCTGGCGTGCGCCGTCGCCGGCGCGCAGCTCGCCCCGCTGCCGGTCTACCAAGCGGGCGATTCGCTTGCGCTCATCGAGCAGGCGCAGGTGACCGTGCGCCACGGCACGCCGACGATGTTCGCCCTCGAGCTCAATCACCCTGACTTTCGCCCGGAACGGTGCGCCAGCCTGCGCACCGGCGTCATGTCGGGCGCGCCGTGCCCGCCCGAGCTGGTGACCCGCGTGCGCGAGCGAATGGTCCCCGATCTGATCGTCGCCTACGGCCTGACCGAAGCGTCGCCCTCGGTCACGATGACCCGGCTGGACGATGGTCCGATCACGGCGACGCAGACCGTGGGGCGTCCGATGGAAGGCATATCGCTGAAGGTTGTTGGCCCAGAGGGAGAGACTCTACCAGACGGTGTGGAAGGCGAGTTGTGCGTGCACGGCTACAATGTCATGCGAGGCTACTGGGACGATCCGGCGATGACGGCACACATGCTCGACGCCGATGGCTGGCTGCACACCGGAGATCTGGCGGTCATCGATCCGGACGGGCCGGTGCGCATCGTGGGTCGCAAGGACGACGTGATCAACCGAGGCGGCTTCAAGATCTATCCCGGCGCCGTGGAGATGGTGCTGCGCTCGTTCCCCGGCGTCAAAGAAGCAGCCGTCGTGGGCGTGCCCGATGTGATCTTCGGCGAATTGCCGTGCGCGTGCGTCGTGCGCGCGCCGGGCGCGGACTTCGGCGCCGACGAACTGCTGGCCTTCGCCCGGGAGCGTTTGACGGACTATGCCGTGCCTGATCGAGTGGTGTTCTTCGACGCGCTGCCCCGGCGCGGCAGCGGACCGGTGCAGAAGGACATCCTGCGCACCCGGGTGCGCATTCGCGGCAGGGCGTGGAAGTTCGGCAAAAACGTCGACACCGATGCCATCATCCCGGCCCGCCACTGCAACACGGCCGATCCTCGCGAGCTGGCGCAGCACTGCATGGAAGACGCCGATCCCGAGTTCGTGCGGAAGATGCGGCGCGGCGACGTCATCGTCGCCGATACCAACTTTGGCTGCGGCTCGTCCCGCGAAGTCGCGCCGATCACGATCAAGGCCGCCGGCGTGTCGGCGGTCATCGCCAAATCGTTCGCGCGCATCTTCTTCCGCAACTCGATCAACATCGGCCTGCCCATTCTCGAGTGCGCCGCCGCCGTCGACGGCATCCTGGAAGGCGACGAGATCGAAGTGGAGCCGGCCACCGGCACGGTGCGCAACCTGACGCGCAGCGAGACCTATCGGGCCGAGCCGTTCCCCGACTTCCTGCAGCGCATCATCGATCGCGGCGGGCTGCTGGGGTATGTAGAAGAGAGACTGGCGGCTCATCAGTAATCAGTTATCAGTAATCAGTCATCAGTAATCAGTCATCAGTAGTCAGTCATCAGTGATCGGTTATCGATGTCTTATCACTGGAGCGCGCTTGGGGAGATATGCTCGTGAATCCTATCGAACATCTTCTGCAGGAGCACCGTGACATTATGGCGCAGGTCGCCGACTTGCGGGCCGCCGTGCGTGACTTGGAGGCGCGCGGCGATACGGCCCTGCCGGACGCGTTGCCCGTGATGCGCCGCATCGGCCGTATGATGGAGACGCAGCTCGCGCTCCATGCCAGGAAGGAAGACGAAGCGCTGTTCCCGGCGATCGAGGCAATCATCGGCGCGGAGGGTGGGCCGACGACCGTGATGCGCCTGGAGCACATGGACATACACGCTCAGGGCGAGCTTCTGCGCCGGACGCTCCGTCAGCTCAACGAGGTGGAGCATCCGGCGATCGAGGCGGGCGGCGACAAGCTGCGCTCGCTGGCGGCCCACGGCGGCAGCGCAGAGAGCCTGCGCGCCACTGCAGCTGAGATCATCGAGCTGCTGGACATGCACTTCGGCAAGGAAGAGCAGATCCTGTTCCCGATGAGCGAGCAGATACTCGACGACGAGACGCTGGCCGAGGTCGGCCGGCGCATGGAGGCCATGCGATGAAACCGATCGCAGACGTCGTCATCGTCGGCGGTGGGATCATGGGCGCGAGCGCCGCCTTCCAGTTGGCCCGGCGCGGGCTGAAAGTGACGCTCGTCGAGAAGACCTTCCTGGCGGGCGGCACGACGGGCAAGTCGTCGGCCATCGTTCGCCAGCATTACTCGAACGAGGCGACGGCGCGCATGGCGCTGCATTCGCTGCGCGTCTTCCAGAATTTCGCCGAGATCGTCGGTGGTGAGTGTGGCTTCAAGCAGACTGGATTCGTCGTGTTGGCCTCGGCCGACCAGCGCGAGGGCTTGGAAGCCAACGTGGCGCTTCAGCGCGGCGTCGGCATCGACACACGTGTCATCTCGACCGAGGAATTGCGGGAGATCGCGCCCGACATCGCCGAGCCTGAATCGGTCGTGGCGGCGTACGAGCCGGAGAGCGGCTACGCCGATCCCTCGGCGACGGTGAACTCGTTGGGCGCGGCAGCGCGCCGGTATGGCGCGACGATCATCCAGGACACCGAGGTGACCGGCGTGCTGATGGACGGCGGGCGAGTTCAGGGCGTCGTGACCACGCGCGGCGAGGTTGGAGCCGGCGCGGTGGTCAACGCAGCCGGGCCGTGGGGCGCGCGTATTGCCCGCATGGCCGGGATCGATCTGCCGATTCAACCATGCCGCGTGCAGGTCGCATTCTTCGCGCCGCCGCCCGATGGCCGGCCGGCGCCGCTCGTCTTCGCGGATTTTCCGAACGTGACGTACTTCAGGCCGGAGACCGGTGGATTGACGCTGATCGGCTCGGTCGATCCGTCGGAAGCGAACCACCACGCCGATCCGGACCGCTTCAACGAGCGGGTCGACCTGGAGTTCGTCGCCGACATGGGGACGCGCCTGGCCCGGCGTTTCCCCGCCATGGAGCGTGGCGAGAGTCGCGGCGGATACGCCGCCATCTACGACGTCACGCCCGACTGGCACCCCGTGATCGACGAAGCGCCGTCCGGCAGCGGGTTCTTCGTCGCCGCCGGGCACAGCGGGCACGGATTCAAGCTCGGCCCCGCCGTCGGCGCGATGGTGGCCGATTTGGTGACAGGCCAGAAGACCGAAGGGCTTGATCCATCGCTCTTTCGCTTTTCGCGCTTCGCCGAGGGCAAGCCTGTACGCGGCCGCTACGAGTACAGTATCGCAGGGTAACATGGCTGATGGCTGATGGCTGATAGCTGATAGCTGATGGCCGATGGCTGATGGCCGATGGCTGATGGCTGATGGCTGATGGCTGATGGCTGATGGCCGATGGCCGATGGCTGATGGATGTCGGTCATCCACTATCTGCCATCTGCTATCTGCTATCCGCTATCTGCTATCTGCTACCTGGAGGCACCACTCGGATGATCGGATTCACGCTCACCGACGAGCAGCGCGAATTCCGCGACCTGGCCCACAAGTTTGCGGAGAAGACGATCCGTCCGATCGCCGGCGAGGCGGACGAAAATGAAGAAGTGCCGTGGGAAGCACTGGAGAAGGCCCACCAGGCCGGATTGATCACGTTCTCTCTCCCCGAGAAGTATGGCGGGGGCGGCGTGGAGAGCGTCCTCACCAAAGCCATCGTGGACGAGGAGATCTTCTGGGGATGCGCAGGCGTTGCGACGATCATCGGCGGCGCCGCGCTGTGCGCTACGCCGATCCTGCTGGCGGGCAGCGAGGAGCAGAGAGAGGACTACATCACCCGGCTCTGCAATCCCGGCAAAGTGACGCTCGGCGCGTACGCGCTCACCGAGCCGTCGGCCGGTAGCGATCCGGCGGCGATGATTACACATGCTCGCCGCGATAGAGGCAAATACATCCTCAACGGCTACAAGACGTTCATCACGAACGCCGGCATCGCCGACCTCTACGTCGTATTCGCGACGGTCGATCCGTCGCGTGGCGTGGACGGCATTACGGCGTTCATCGTGGAAAAGGACTGGCCGGGCGTGACGCCGGGCAAGAAAGAGAAGAAGATGGGCATCCGCGCCTCGCACACGGCCGGCATCGCCTTCGAGGACGTGGAGGTGCCGGCCGCCAACCGGCTGGGCGAAGAAGGCGACGGCTTCAAGATCGCCATGCGCACCTTCGACATTACGCGCTCGCACATCGCCATCGGCGCGGTGGGCATCGCCCGCGCCGCCTACGAGTACGCGCTGGCCTACGCGCACGAGCGGCGGCAGTTCGGCAAACCGATCTTCGCATTCCAATCGATCGCCTTCATGCTGGCCGATATGGCGATGCAGATCGACGCGGCTCGCTTGCTGACCTGGCGCGCGGCGTGGCTGTACGATAACGGCCTGCCGTGCACGACCGAGGCGAGCATAGCCAAGGCCTTCGCCGCCGACGTCGCGATGAAAGTGACCACGGACGCCGTGCAGATTCTCGGCGGCTACGGCTACAGCCGCGAATACCCGGTCGAGAAGTGGATGCGCGACGCGAAGATCATGCAGATTTACGAAGGCACAGCGCAGATACAGAGGTTGGTTATATCGCGGAGGTTGTAGGCATAGACGATGCCGCCGACGTCTCACCTCTATGTATGGTAGTATTGAGCCAACTGAGCCGGGCACCGTGAGTCAGAGCGCAAGAGAGATAAAGAAAGGAATCTGCAACTATGAGCACACAAATTGGCACTTTGCTGGTCAGCTCGCCAGAGATATGTGGCGGGCGTCTACGGATTGAAGGTACGCGCATTACGGTAAACCAAGTCGCCGTTCTATACAAGCAGGGATACAGCCCCGAAGAAATCGCAGACCAATATCCACATCTAACGCTGGCTCAGGTCTATGCTGCATTAGCATATTACCACGCTAATAGAGAGGAGATAGAGGCTGACCTCGCTGCCGAAAGGTTGGAGGCCGAGAGACTTGAGAAGGAATACCAGCAAGCAACGGGGCCCGCATAATGCAAATTCGCTTGTATGTAGATGAAGACGCGATGGCTCGTGCTCTCGTGCAGGGGCTGCGCGCTCGTGGGATAGATGTGATAACAGTGCTCGACGCAGGGATGTCAGAACAGGACGATAGAGCACAACTTGAGTATGCCGCCGCGCATGGGCGTGTACTTTATACATTCAATGTCGGTCACTTTTACCGGCTTCATTCGGAGTACTTGGCTCAAGGTAAGAGTCATGCAGGAATCATCTTGGTCTACCGCCAGCGTTACCCCATTGGCGAACAGATACGACGGCTGTTAAAGGTGATACACACGAAATCTGCGGAAGAGATGAGAAACGACGTCTTCTTCCTTTAAGACGATGGAAGGGGTGTTGATTCCCGCCGCCCGTCGTGGTTCTCCAGCGTTTTCAATCCTGACAAGGAAGACACAATGAAAACCTACAACATCGGCGTGATCCCCGGCGACGGCATCGGGCCAGAGGTCGTGCGTGAGGGGCTGCGAGTGCTGCGCGCCGTGGCGGATGGCTTCGCGTACAACTTCGTCGAGTATCCGTACAGCGGCGAATACTACTTGAAGACGAAGGAGCTTGTCCCTCCGAGCGTGATCGAAGAATGGCGCGCGCTCGACGCGGTTTTCCTCGGCGCGATCGGCCATCCCGACGCCGAACCCGGCCTGGTCGAGCGCTCGGTCATCATGGGCCTGCGCTTCGGGCTTGACCTGTACATCAACCTGCGCCCCGTCAAGCTTTACGCCGAGCACTTGTGCCCGCTCAAAGACAAAGGCCCGGCCGAGGTGGACTTCGTGGTGGTGCGCGAGAACACAGAGGACGCCTACGCAGGCGTAGGCGGCATTTTCAAGAAGGGCACGCCAGACGAGGTCGCCATCGCCGAGATGATCTTCACGCGCAAGGGCACCGAGCGCGTCATGCGTTATGCATTCGAGCTGGCGCGAGAGCGTGCCCGGCTGCGCGGCAACGGCGGGCGGAAGCCGAAGGTCACGATGGTGGACAAAGCCAACGCCATACGAGCGCAGGATCTCTGGACGCGGACGTTCGCCGAAGTGGGCGCCGGATACGCCGAAGTCGAGCAGGATCACGCCTACGTCGACGCTTGCTGCATGTGGATGGTGAAGAATCCCGAGTGGTTCGACGTGATCGTGACGACCAACCTGTTCGGCGACATCATCACCGATCTCGGCGCGATGATCCAGGGCGGCATGGGCATCGCCGCGTCGGGCAATATCCATCCGGGCAAGCACGGCATGTTCGAGCCGATCCACGGCTCCGCGCCGAAATACGCCGGGAAGAACGTCGCCAACCCGTTGGGCGCCGTGGCCGCGGCAGCCATGATGTTGGAGTTCCTGGGCGAGAAACAAGCAGCCGAGAGCGTCGAGCAGGCGGTCGCGGAGCTGCTGATCTCGCGCCGAATCCCTTCGCTGGACGCCAGGAGTGGCCTGAGCACGAGCCAGATTGGCGATATGGTCACGCAAGGGGTGTTGGCGGCGGTTAGCTGATGGCAGATAGCAGAGGGCAGAGGGCAGATAGCTGATAGCTGATGGCCGATGGCTGATGGCCGATGGCAGATGATTGAGAGCGTGTCTGGGATAAGCCGGTGAGCGAAGCTGTTCCTATCATATGGACTAAACTTCGTCCGCCGCTCCTGCGCCAGAGTACGTTCCCGCGCGAGCGGCTGGAAGCGCTCATGCGCCGATGCGCGACGCGACGGCTCACGCTCGTGTGCGCTGCGCCCGGCTACGGCAAGACCACGCTCATCGCCAGCGGGTTGTCCGGGACGGGCCTGCCGCTCGTCTGGTACAGCCTCAGCCGGAGCGATCGCGACATTATCACTTTTTACTCCTACCTCGCCGCCGGCTTCGACCACGAATGGCCCGGCTTTGCCGACGTGGTGCGGTTGTCATTCGCTCCCGGCGCGAGCGTGCAGACCCGGCCAGCGGCGTTTGTCGCCGCCGGCGTCAACCATCTTGCCTCTGCCGCTGCCGGCGATCTGCTCGTCGTCCTCGACGATTTTCAACTGGTGGATCAAGTTCCCGAGATCGCCGAGACGTTCGATCTCTTGATTTGCCACGCCCCGCCGCAGGCGCATTTCGTCATTGCCACGCGCGCCGCGCCCGCCATCTCGTGCCTGCCTCGCCTGCGCGCGGAAGGCCAAGCGGTGGAAATCGCCGAAGCCGATCTGAAATTCAGCCCGGACGAAGCGGCCACGCTCTTCGCACAGTCGCTCCACCTGAGCCTGCCCGATCCGGTTGTGGCAGCGCTCACCGAGCGGACCGAAGGCTGGGTGCTGGGCTTGCTGATGGCGGGCCAATCCATGAAAGGGCGTGCCCGCTCGGCAGCCGGCGGCCCTCTGCCCGAATCGGCGGCCGATCGCCGGATGTTATTCGAGTACCTCTCTGAGGAAGTGATGCGCCAGCAACCGCCCGCCATGGCGGATTTCCTCACCAGTTCGGCCATCCTATCGCGCCTGGAACCGGCTGAGTGTGACGCGGCGCTCGGCCGCTCGGACTCGGCCTTCCGGCTGCGCCAGGTGGCGCAGCACTGCCTCTTCGCCGTCCACACCGACGACGGCTGGCTGCGTTATCATCGCCTGTTCCGGGAGTTCTTGCTGCAGCTTCTCGCCGGCGACGCGGAGCGGGCGGAAGCGCTGCATCGTCGAGCGGCGGCGTACTTCCAAGAGAAGCACGACTTCGAAACGGCCATCTCTCACTGGCTGGAGGCGCGCGACCACCGTCAGGCAGCGGCGCTCATCGTCTCTGTGTCGGCCGAGATGCTTCACGCCGGCCGCTTCGACACGCTGGGGTTCTGGCTCAGCCAGATTCCAGAGAGCGGGTTTGCCGAATTCCCGGAGCTGTGGGTGTGCCAGGGACAGATGTGCGAGGCGTGCAGCCAGTGGGATCAGGCGTTGGAATACTACGAGCGGGCGGCGCTGGCTTTCACCGCGCGCGGCGACCTGCTAGGCTTGAGCGACGTTCTGCAAGGCAAGGGCCACATTCTGAACTGGCGCGAGGGCAAGCATGCCGAGGCCGAGCGGCTGCACCGCGAGGCGCTCAGTTACTTGAGCGACGAGCACTGGCGCAAGCGCGCCGCTCTGCTGGCCAGCCTGGCGCGCGACCAGCTTTCGGCAGCGAACACGACCGCCGCGCAAACGCTGTATCGCGAGGCGCTGGCGATTTACGAAGCGGAGGCCGACCGGCAAGGCCAGCTCGATACGCTGCTCAACCCAGGCTCGTGGCTCTTCCACAGCATGGGTGACTTTTCGCAGGCGCTCGCCGTCTTACGCCGCGCCGAGCGGCTGGCCTCTGACTTAAACAGCTCGCGCCATCTCGCCGAAGCCTACAATAACATCTCGGTGAATCTATACTTTCTGGGGCGGTATGGCGAGTCGCTGACATTTGCCAAGCAGGCTCTTGAGCTGAGCCGCGAATTGGGAGATTCCCATAACGAAGCCTTTGCGCTCCTTAATCAGGCCAACGCATTGGAGTCGACGTGCGGGATGAGCTATGTCGAGCTCTATCGCCAGTGCCAGCGCGCACTGCACATGGAGCAGGCGCTCGGCAATCGTCGCTATGTCATCGCCACGCTGGTCTTCATGATGATCCTCGCCCGGCGCGGCGGCGATAGCTCCGAGGCGGTCCAGCGCGGGCAGCAGGCGCTGGCGCTGGCTGCCGAGCGCGGCCTGCGTTGGCTGACAGGTTTCGTTCTGATACAACTGGGCGCGGCGCAAATCTGGATCGACCCAGCCGAGGCGCGCGCCCGGCTGGTGGAAGCGCTGCACATCTTCGGCGATGGTGAAGATCAGTATCACTTGACGGTGGCTCACTTCTGGCTGGCCGTGCTCTATCAGTCCGAAAATAATCCGGCCTATCTCGATCACCTCCGCGAATGCCTGCGGCTGGCGGTGGGGCACAATTACGATTATACCTTTCGGGGCGAGGCGCAAGCGGCCATCCCGCTGTTGGTGGCTGCGTTGGAGCACGACCTCTGGCCCTCCTACGTCACGCCGATACTGGTGGCGTTTGGCTCTCGCGCCGCCGCCTCGCTCAGTTCTCTGCTGTCCGACGCGAATCCGGAAGCGCGGCGACGTGCTCAGGCGGTGCTTGAAGAGATGGGGGTATCGGCGCCGCTGCCCGCGGCGCGGGCCTCGAAGACCTTACCCAAGCAAGCGCCCGTGCCGCTTTTGACGATTCGCGGTTTCGGTAACTTCAGCCTGTGGCGCGGCTCCCGTCTCGTGGAAGAGCGCGACTGGGGACGCCGCAAGAGCAAGCGGCTGTTGAAGTATATTGTGCTCAGTCCAGATCATACTCTCTCAAAGGATGCTGCGACCGACATGCTGTGGGGCGACGCCGATCCCCAGTCGGCGAACGCCAACTTCTATCGCACGCTATACAACCTGCGGCGCGTGCTGGAGCCGATGTCACCCCATTCACACTCGCATTACATCGCTCTCGAGGGCGGCCTGCTGCGCCTGGTCTCAGAGTGCGTGCACAGTATTGACGTGGACGAATTCGTGCGCGGGGTAGAAGCAGGGCGCCGTGCGGCGCGGTCGGGTGACCCGGCTGCGGGGGATCATTTATCCGCCGCCGTTCGCCTTTATGCGGATGATCTTTCGACCGACGATCTCTACGACGATTGGCTACAGCCGTGGCGCGAGCGGCTTCGCAATCAGTACCTTGACGCGCTGTGCGATCTGGCCGATCTGGCGGTCGGGGCAGGCCAGCTCGATCTGGCCATCCAGTATTTACGGCAGGCGTTTCGAAAAGATAACACCTATGAGGCTGCCTGCCTGAAATTGATGCAGGCTCTGGCGCGGAGTGGACAGCGCGCTGAAGCGCTGCAGCATTACACTGCCTGTGAAAAAGCGCTGGCCGAACTCGGCCTGCCGCTCTCAGATGAGCTGCTCGCTGCGCGGCGAGATTTGCTCGCAAGGCCGATGTCTCTCCCCGGTTAGTCATTGTACCTTCCGTCACGAATCAGATCACAACAACGGCCAATCGTCGTCAACTGTAAGCGCGCTGAGCGCACTTTTCGCAGTTCTCGCCGCAACCTGCCCTGCGAAGTCCCCGACCGAAGGGAGCGGGGAGCGCAGTCGAAGGGTTGGACTGCGGTGGGAGCGGACGGCAGTGCAACTGCCGTCCAAACGCTCGTAATTGGGCGGGTGCGAAAAACAGGCTGAGTCGCTCATAAGGCAAATGGCTTGTCCATCTCCCGGCGGACAGGGAGAAATTTGGGAGAACTGTTTGCTAGACTGCGTTGCATTAGCCCACCAGGCAACGGAGGTGCTGCCATGCTTGCCCAGGAGCCGACCCAAGCCCGTTCGACTGCGGCGCACCACGCCGAATCCTCTGGCGCGAGCGCCGCCAAGGAGACTTCTCACCTCGTCGAGCCTATTCTTCGCCAGATCGAGTCAGCGCACATTCGAACGATCAAAGTGGAGTTTCCCGATCTGTTTGGCGTGGCGCGGGCGAAGGCTGTGCCGGCGCGGCAGTTCCCACACGCGGTCGAGCACGGCGTTCAGTTTGCCTTTCCGACGTTCGCGCTCGATCTGGCCGGCAACCCGGCCTCCGGCACCGGCACCGCCGAGGAAACCGGCTATGCCGACATGACGGCTATCCCCGATCTCAGCACGTTCACCATTCTGCCGTGGGAGCCGCACACGGCGGCGGTGATCGCCGACCTCTACTACGCCGGCGAGCCTCTGAGCCTGGCCCCGCGCAACATTCTCAAGCGCGTCGTCGCTGAATACGAGAAGCGCAACCTGCTGCCCATCGTCGGCAGCGAGCTGGAGTTCTATCTGCTCAGGCTGGACAACGGGTCGTGGCGCACCTACTCAGAGAAGCCGAGCATGGTTTACACGTGGAACAGCACGATCGATCCCGACGGCATCACGCGCAAGATGTGCGAGGCGGTCGAAGAAATGGGCCATCGCGCGCTGGCGGTCAGCCACGAATTCTTCCCCGGCCAGTTCGAGATCAACCTCGATCACGGCGAGGCGCTGGACATGGCCGACCGCACTTTCTTCTTCAAGCAAGCGGTCAAGGAAATCGCCTGGCAGAACGGGCTGATGGCAACCTTCATGGCCAAGCCGCGCTCTGATCTGGGCGGCAGCGGCTACCATCTCCATATGAGCATCGCCGACCCGGAGACCGGCGCGAACCTGTTCTACGATCCCCGCGCCCCCCACGAGCTGTCGGAGCTGGCGTGCCGCTTCGTCGGCGGCCAGATCGCGCACGCGCGCGGCCTGACGGCGGTCTTCGCGCCGACGGTCAACTCGTACAAGCGCTACGTTCCCGGCGCCTTCGCTCCTTACTACATCCTGTGGGGCTACGATAATCGCACCTGCTACGTGCGTATTCCGCCGGAGCGCAAAGCCGGCGCCCGTGTGGAGAACCGAACGCCGGACGGCGTGGCGAACCCATACCTGGTTTTTGCGGCGGCGCTGGCGGCCGGCCTCGACGGCATTGACCGCGGCCTCGATCCCGGCCCTCCCTACGAGGGCGACGCCTACGCGACCGCCGATCCGGCCTCCACCCCGGTCGTTCCTCAATACCTGCACGAAGCCGTCGCCGCGCTGGAAGAGGATGAATTTCTGTGCCAGGCGCTGGGAGCCGCTTTCGTCAAGGCATTCGCCGCCGTGAAGCGGCTGGAGTCGCAGCGCTTCCGCGCTCACGTCACCGACTGGGAGTTCAACGAGTACGCCTTCCATTTGTAGCCGCCGTTCGACCCTCTCCGCCGAGAGGGACTCAGCCGCTTCGCGTCAGGAGGAAAACATGTCCGCCGAAAGCCACAACCAACTGAAAAAGAACGTTCTCAGCACGTGGGATGTCATCTCGCAATCGCTGGCCTTTCTCGGGCCGGTGATGAGCATGGCCTTCCTCACCGGCTACATCGCCACCGCCGCCGGAGCGGCCGTCCCCCTGGCCGTGTTGCTCGGCGGCCTGACGATGATAGCCCTCGGCTACGTCGTGTCGCAGTTCGCCAGCCGCATTCATGCAGCGGGCGCCATCTACAACTACGCGGCCAAAGCCTTTGGGCCGGAGACGGGCTTCATGGGCGGCTGGGTCTACCTGTTCGCCACGCTCCTGCTCACTCTCGCCATTATTGCCGGGGTGGCGGGCTGGACCACGGAGTTTCTGGCGATGGTCGGCATCCTTACACAGCCGGCCCCTTACCTGTGGCTGGGCGTGGCGGTCGTGGAGTGCATCGTGTTGTTCCTGCTGTCGTACTTCGACATTCGCATCTCCACGCGCACCCAGTTGTGGCTGGTCTTCGGCTCGGTCACGCTGGTGGTGCTGCTGTCGGCCTTCGTCTTCATCAAGGGCGGGGCGGCCGGTCACAGCCTGACGCCGTTTTCGCCGGATGCGGCGGGAGGTCTGGAAGGACTGGCCTTCGGCATGATCTTCGCCATTCTCATGTACACCGGCTTCGAGTCGGCGGCGGTGCTCGCCGAAGAGACGGCGAATCCCAGGCGCTCGATGCCGATCGCCATCGTGGGCACGGTGGCGGCGGCGGTGCTGCTCTATACCTTCGTCACCTACTCCTACTCCATCGGCTTCGGCGTGGCCGATCCCAGCCCCTGGGCTGATCCCGCGACCCCGGCGCTCTTCAGCATTGCGGGCATCTACGGCGGCGATTGGCTGGTGGCGCTGGTCTTCCTGGCGGCGATCGTGGACGGCTTCGCGGTCGCGCTGGGATGTCTCACCACCTCCGCCCGCGTGGCGTTCGCCATCGCGCGCGACGGGGCGCTGCCGAGGATACTGTCGCGCACCCACCCCGAGCACAAGACGCCGCACATCGCCAACACCACAGTGCTGGGCCTGGCGCTGCTGGTGGCGGCAGCATTTGCCGTCTCCTTCCCGCCGGCCGAAGGCGCGACCACGGCGTATACTGTCGAGTTCGGCTATCTCGCCGGGATCGGCGCGATTTCCATCGAGGTCATCTATGTCTTCGTTTCCCTGGCGGCCATCGTCTGGTTCCGCCGCGAATTGAAGCAAGAATACTCGGTGGTCAAGCACCTGCTCGTGCCTATCGTGGCCATCGCCGGCGCCGGCGCGGCCCTCTACGGTTCAGTCAAATTCATACCGGAGGATCCGCTTCTGCAAACCATGCCTTACGTCGCGCTGGCATGGATCGTGCTGGGTTTGCTGTACATCTTGGTCTTGCGCTTCACCAAACCGGCCCTGGTGGCCCAGATTGGCCGCGACTTGAGCGCGATGGAAGCGCCCGAGCCGGTCGACGTGCGGTTCGGTCACGACCCGGCCGCGGGATCCCAATGACGCCGAAGGCGTCTAACCCCGGCGCGCGTGCCGCTGAGGGCAACCGCAAGAGGGCAACCGCAAGGGTTGCCCCTACGCACGTTAGGCTTGACCCCGGCGTGCATGCCGTTGAATGACGCCAGGGGAGGTGCGAGGATGGTCGAAGAGCTAGACGTCCTGGGTATGAGCGACGTGGAACTGAATACCCGGCTTCAACGCCTCGCCGGCAGTGGGCACAAGATCGTCCTCCGCAACACGCACGCCCGGCACAACCTGGTCGTCGACGTCAGCGGCGATCTCGAAGTCGTGATCGAGGGCAGCGCCGGGTCTTACTGCTGCAGGTTTCTGAACGGGCCGGTGGTCACCGTCACCGGCAGCGTGGGCCGGTACGCCGCGGACAACATGCTCGGCGGAAAGCTGATCGTGCGCGGCAATGCCGGCAGCAGCCTGGCGCCCTCGATGATCGGCGGCACGGTGCTGGTGCGCGGCTCGGCCGGCAGCCGCGCGGGGTATGGCCTCAAAGGCGGAACCCTCATTGTATGCGGCGACGTGGGGACGCTCGCCGGCCAGCACATGCTGGGCGGGCGCATCGTCCTCCTCGGTAAAGCGGGCGAAGGCACGGGCGAGTCCATGGTCGGCGGCGCTATCACCTACCGACCCGGCGCGATTGCCGGTGCAGGCAGCCATGCCCACGCCCGCCCGCTCGAACCCGCTGAGTCCGAATCGCTGGCGGCGCTCTTCGCCGAGCATCACATCCAGGCCGAGCCGGGAGAGTTCGAGTGTCTTGTCCCGAGGCCGGGCAAGTACAGATTTCAGCGAGTTGAGCCGGCCGGCGCGCCGGAGAAAATGCTGATGGCTGATGGCTGATGGCTGATGGCGAATGGCGAATGGCTGATGACCGATCACTGATGACTGATTACTGATGACTGATTACTGATTACTGATGGCACTGCTATAAGCTATCTGCCATCTGCTATTCGCCATCTGCAATACGCAAGGAGGTCGCTTATGTGCGGAATTGGCGGTGTCAAGTTATCCGAGCCGGGGAATATCGGCGAGCGCCTGGTGCAGATGATGTCGGCGCTGCGCCACCGGGGCACGGATTCGACCGGCTTCGCACTCTACGGGCCGTGGCAAGAGGATCGATTGATCGTCCGTTTGCGCGTGGCCGATCGCGAACGGCTCGCCGAGACGCTCAATCGCATCGAGGCGGCTCTGCGCCAGGCGGGCGGCGAGCTGGTCAGCCCGCCGACGTGGGACAAAGCGGATCGGGCCAGGGATGCGTTCGTGCGGCTCGAAGTGACTCCCACGGTGGATGTGGAGCGGGCCACGGCGGCGTGGATCGCGCTGGGCCCTTCGGCTTCGCTCAGGGTAAACTCCGTCGAGGTTCACTCGTTCGGCCACTCGCTCGAGATCGTCAAAGACGTGGGCGACGCGCTCGCCGTGGCCGAACGGCATGACATTCGGGGCTTCACAGGCTCGCACGGGCTGGGCCACTGCCGCCTGGCCACCGAGAGCGAGGTCGACGTGGCGCACGGCCATCCTTTCTGGGCGCGGCCCTTTCCCGACGTGTCCATCGTGCACAACGGGCAGATCACCAACTACTTCAAATCGCGGCGACTGCTCGAACAGGAAGGCTACCAGTTTTCGAGCGACAACGACTCCGAGCTGATCTCGGTCTTGATCGCCGACCGAATGAAGCACGGGCAGACGTTCGAGGAAGCTCTGCGGTATTCGGTCACGGCGCTGGACGGCGTGTTTACCTATCTGCTCTCCATCCCCGAAGGCATCGGCCTGGCGAAGGATCGGCTCGCCATCAAGCCCATGATCTCCGCCGAGACGGGCGGGGTCACGGTGATGGCGACTGAAGAGCAAGCCATCCGGCAGGTGCTGCGCGACGAAATCACTACGAAGAGTTACGCTCAGGGAGAGGTCGTGATATGGGAACGATGACGGTGGTCCGTCTCGACGCGGACACGCTGACGCCGCGTCAACTGAACGAGAAGCTGAGAGAGCTGCTGGCGAGCGGCGCGGAGGCCGTCGTCGAGAATCCGCGCTCGCGCCACAACCTGGGGGTGGCCTTGCCCGGCCCGGGGCACGTCACCTTCAAAGGCAGCGTCGGTTACTACTGCGGCGGATTGAGCAACGGCGGCTCGATCGCGATCGCGGGCAACGCCGGCTGGGGCATCGGTGAGTCGATGGCGAACGGTTTCATCCGCGTGCGCGGCAGCGTGGGACAGAGCATCGGCGCGTCGCTGCGAGGTGGCACGATCGTGGTCGAGGGCGACGCCGGTCCGCGCGCCGGGGTGGCCCAGAAGGGCGGCGTGGTGGTCGTCGGTGGGAACATCGGCTTTCTCTCCGGCTTCATGGCCCAGCGCGGAAAGTTGATCGCGCTGGGAGACGCCTCCGACGGCGTGGGCGACTCGCTCTACGAAGGCAACATCTTCGTGGCGGGGCGCATTCATGGGTTGGGCATCGACGCCGTGATCGCTCCACCGATGCCCGAGGAGATCGACGAGATCGAGTCCATCATCGCGGAAGTCGGCTTCCCGCTGAAGCCGAGGGAATGGAAGAAAGTCGTCGCCGGGCGCAAACTTTGGTACTTCGACAAACGGGAGGGCCAGACATGGCTCAAGGTGTGAACCACAGGCTGCCGCAGATGGGGCGGAGCAAGATCTGGACGCCTCACGTCATCGAGGACATTCAGGCAAAGGCCGAACTGGGCCATTACCAGATTCGGGGCTTCTCGACGTTCTTCAACATTCCCACGCTGGATCAGTTGACGTTTCTGCCGGCGGCGATGACGCGCCTGCCGCTGGAAGGCTATCGCGAGTTCTGCGAGACGAAGACGGTTCTGGGCGGCGGCAAGCCGGATCGGGTGAGCCAGCCGCTCGAGCTGGACATCCCGATCTACATCGCCTCGATGAGTTTCGGCGCGCTCAGCCGCAACGCCAAGGTCTCGCTCGGCCTCGGCGCGTCCGCCGTCGGCACATGCACCTCGACGGGCGAAGGCGGGATGCTGGAGGACGAGCGCCAGGCGTCCAAGAAGCTCATCTACCAGATCACGCCGAGCCGTTACCAGCTCGACCTCGATCACTTGAGACGCGCCGACGCGGTCGAGATCGCGGTGGGGCAGGGGGCCAAGCCCGGCACGGGCGGCGTGCTGCTGGGCGCGAAGGTGATCGACAAAGTCGTCGAGATGCGACAACTGCCGAAGGGGATCGATCAGCGCTCGTCGGTGCGCCACCCGGACTTCCTCGGCGCGGACGACATGCAAATCAAAATCGAAGAGCTGCGCGATGCGACCGGCTACCGCGTGCCGATCTTCTGCAAGCTGCCCGCCTGCCGCGTGACGCAGGACGTGAAGATCGCGGCCAAGTCCGGCATCGACGTGATCGTGATCGACGGCATGGAAGGCGGCACCGGCGCGTCGCCCGAATTTCTGCTCGATCACACCGGCATTCCGACGATGGCCGCCATTCCCGCCGCGCGACGCGCCTTGGAAGAGATCGGCATGTACGGCAAAGTCTCGCTCGTCGTGTCGGGCGGACTCAAGAGCGGCGCCGATGTGGCGAAGGCTTTGGCGCTGGGCGCGGATGCGGTGGCGTTCGGTACGGCGGCGCTCATCGCGCTCAACTGCAACGCGCCGCTGTACGAAGAAGACTACGCCGCGCTGGGCACGGCGCCGGGCTACTGCTATCATTGCCACACCGGGCGCTGCCCCGTCGGCGTGACGACTCAGGATGAGGAGCTGCAGAAGCGGCTCGACCCCGAGAAAGCAGGCGAGCGCATCGCCAGTTTCCTGCGGGCGGTGACGATGGAAGTCACGATGATCGCCAAGTCGTGCGGCAAGTCCAACGTCCACAATCTGGAGCCGGAAGACATGCGCGCGCTCACGCTCGAAGCCTCGGCGATGACGGGCGTGCCACTGGCAGGCGTAGATAAAGTGGTTGCGCCCTGGTGAGCGCTGAAGGCGCTGACGTATTGAGGCGCTGAAGGCGTTGTTAGGTTTTGCAAGCTTCATTCATGAAGGAGGAGACTGAACTATGTCAGACACGAGGATAGTGCTTTCAGGATTATGGGTAGCTCTGATGTTGACCTATCTTTTAGGGGATGTGCTGCGGATATTTGCCGGCGATTTTGAACCGGGAAAACTCGCAAGAGGCTTTCAGGCAACTCAGGCAACATGGTTGCTCATTGCAGTCATCATGTTGATTCCGATTGTTATGGTTGTGCTGAACCTGACGTTGGCGTATCCCGCGATCCGCTGGGCAAACATCATCGTAGCCATACTCGTTGTTGTCTTCAATCTCTTTGGCTTGCCTTACAAGGGCGCGTATGACAATTTCCTGATCATTGTGAGCTTCGTATTCAATGCATTGACTGTCTGGTATGCATGGAATTGGGTCGCTTAGTGTAGCGTTCAATGAGCTGAGAAGTACATTGTGAAGAGTGGCGGTCACTCGTCAGATCGGACTATTCCGGAAGCTCTCTTCTTCGCGCACGATCAAGGCAATCTCGGAGGAAACTCGTGAAAGCGATTGTACACACCAAATATGGACCACCGGATGAGCTTCAACTCAAAGAGGTCGAGAAACCCGTACCAAAGGACGATGAAGTCCTGATCAAGATCCATGCGACAACGGTGACGACTTCAGACTGTAACATTCGCAATTTCACATTTGTGCCTAAACTGTTCCTGCTCCCCTCGCGAGTGCAACTTGGTTTCAACAAGCCAAAAAACAATATTCTGGGGATTGATCTGGCCGGAGAAATTGAAGCTGCAGGCAAAGACGTAAAACGATTTAGAGAAGGTGACCAGGTTTTTGGAACAGCCGAACCCGCTCTTGGCGCTCATGCTCAGCACATCTGCATACCCGAAGACGGGATACTGGCGAATAAGCCGGCCAACACGACCTGGGAGGAAGCCGCCGCCATTCCCTTGGCGGGGAATACCGCGCTCTATTTCATTCGGGATCAAGGGAATGTCCAGGCCGGACAAGAAGTCCTGATCCATGGCGCTTCGGGAGGTATCGGGACATTTGCGGCCCAGCTGGCCAAATACTATGGCGCGAGAGTGACCGGGGTCTGCAGCACCGCGAATGTCGAAATGGTGAAATCGCTGGGAGCCGATCAGGTCATCGACTACACCAAAGAGGATTTCACCAAAACCGGCCAGACCTATGATGTGATTTTCGATGTGGTTGGCAAAACTTCGTATTCACGCAGTAGGCGTGCGCTAAAGAAGCATGGGGTCTATCTTGCGACTCTCCCAACCGCGGCGACTCTTCTTCAAATGGGGTGGACGTCAATAGTCGACGACAAGAAAGTCAAAAACGGGAATGCGCTTCCTAACGTTGAGAATCTGATCTTCTTGAGAGAGCTTACTGAGGCGGGAAAGCTAAGAGCGGTCATTGATAGACGCTATCCGTTGGAACAGACTGCCGAGGCCTTCAGGTATGTTGAGAAAGGGCATAAAAAGGGCAATGTCGTCATCACTGTGGAACATAGTAGCAAAACCTAACAACGGGTTGCAGCCGACGTTGCTCCGCTGCGCTCCGCAACGCGGCTGAACCCGACCGATCGACCGACCTAGGGACTACCTCAAACGAAATCTGGCGTCTGGAGTGCAGGCTTCAGCCTGCGAAAGCCGAAGATATGGCGGCCTGAAGGTCGCACTCCTGAAATTTCGACTCACTTCTCGGTGGAGAGGATGATGGGCGCCCGGCGAATCGAGGGGATTGAACGGGGTGCTCCGATTACGATCACCGTCAACGGCCAGCCGGTGCCTGCGTACGCGGGCGAGAGCATCGCCGCCGCACTGATGGCCGCCGGATGGCGCGCCTTTCGTCGTACGGAGACCGGCCACGCGCCGCGCGGGTTCTTCTGCGGCATGGGCATATGCTTCGACTGCCTCGTGACCGTCGACGGCGCGCCCAACGTCCGCAGTTGCATGACGGAAGTGCATGAGGGGTGTGTGATCCAAACCGCAGAAACGTAAAGCGTGTTGCGTGTTCCGTTACGCAATACGCATCACGCAATATGGGATAAGCAGGCGATGAGCTTGATCGAGATTGCAGTGGTGGGCGCCGGGCCGGCGGGAGTGTCGGCGGCGGTGACGGCGGCGCAGGCCGGTGCGAAAGTCACACTCATCGACGAGTATCCGCGAGCAGGCGGGCAGTACTACAAGCAGCCGCCTGCTTCGTTTGGCACGCTGCGCCTACCTGCCTCGCTCGCCGACACGCGAAGCGTTCAGCACGGGCGCGAGCTTCTCGCCGGGCTATTACACCCCAATATCGATTTGCGCTACAATACGCTGGTCTGGAACATCACGCCCGACCGTGTCCTCGATCTCTATGGCCCGCAAGGCGGGAGCCGCCTGCAGGCTAAGAAAGTGATCATCGCCAGCGGCGCGTACGAGCGTGTCGTGCCGTTCCCGGGTTGGACGCTGCCGGGTGTCACGACCGTCGGCGCGGCGCAGTTGCTGCTGAAAGGCCAGGGCCTGCTGGTCGGGCAGAAGATACTCGTCGCCGGGACAGGGCCGCTGCTGCAACTGGCCGCCGTTCAATTGCTGGATGCGGGGGCGCAGATCGTCGCGATTGTGGAATTGCAATCGCGACTGGAGTTTTTTGGTCACGCCTCGAAGTTGTTCGGGCAGTGGGCGAAGATCGGGCAGGGGTTGGAGAACCAAAAGCGCCTGATGGATGCCGGCGTGCCGATCAAGTTCGGGCGAGCCGTCGTCCGCGTGTTGGGCGATGCGCAGGTCGAACGCGCGGTCGTCGCCAGGGTTGATTCTCACGGACGACCTCTCGCCGGCGGCGAAGAAGAATTCGCGGTGGACGCCGTCTGCATCAACTTCGGCTTCGTCCCCGCGACAGAATTGACCCGCCTGGCAGGCTGCGAGCAGCGATTCGATTCGCGTTTCGGCAGCCTGGCGACGGTGACGAACCCTGACCTCGAAACCAGTTGCCGGGGCATCTTCGCGGCGGGTGAAGTGCGCGGCATCGGCGGCGTCGAGGTGGCGCTGCTTGAAGGTCGTATCGCGGGGATGGCGGCGGCGCGGCAGCTCGGCTACGATCCTGACGCTCAAGACCCTCACCGGGAGTGGCAGAAGGCGCGCGCTGCGGTCGACGCGCTGGGGTCGATGTTTGCCGTCAAGCCCGGCCTGTATGAGGCGATCGCCGACGACGTGGTCGTCTGCCGCTGCGAGGAAGTCACCGCCGGCGCGTTACGAGTGGCGGCGCGCGCCGGTGCGCTGCAGCTCAACGGACTCAAAGCATGGAACCGCTGCGGCATGGGGCGATGCCAGGGGCGTATTTGCGGCCCCATCGCCGCGCAGATCGTCGCCGCCGGAGCGGGGGTAAGTGTGGAGTCCGCCGGCGCGTTCACGGCGCGGATTCCGATCAAGCCTGTGCCGCTCGGCCTCGTCGCCAGTGCAGGCGTCGAGCAATCTGCCCCAACGGCGATGGAAGATCACGTTGGGTATGGGAAAGCGATCGTTTGACTCAAAATCCAAACTTCAAACTTCAAACTCCAAACTTCAAACGTGTCAATCCGAACGCAGTGAGGAATCTCTCGTTTGACTCAAAATCCAAACTTCAAAATCCAAACTTCAAACTTCAAAAGTGTCATTCCGAACGCATTGAGGAATCTCTCTTTCGCGAGTTTCGCATGGCGACCGTTGACAAGACCGATGTAGTCATTGTGGGCGGCGGGATTGTGGGCTGCGCGGCGGCGTGTTATCTGGCGCGGCGCGGCGCGAGCGTGATCCTGCTCGAAAAGAACGGCATCGGCAGCGGCGCATCGGGGCGATCGGGGGGCGGCGTGCGGCAGTCGGCGCGCGCCTCCGCCGAGTTGCCTCTCGCCAACGAAGCCGTCGCGCTCTACCCCGCACTTTCGGACGAGCTGGGCGTGGATATCGAATACGTCCAGCGCGGCAACCTGCGGCTCGTCGAGATGGTGGATCATATCCGCCCGATGCAAGTCGACATTGCCCGGCAGCAGGCGATGGGCCTCGACGTGCGCTGGATCGAGCCGGCCGACGTATGTGAGATGGTTCCGTCGCTGCGCCGCGAAAGCGTGTTCGGCGCGAGTTTCTGCCCGACCGACGGCCACGCGAATCCCTTGAAGCTCACGACAGGATACGCCGCTGCGGCGAGCCGCGCCGGCGCGAAGATCCTCACCAGTCGTGAAGTGCGCGCCATCCGGCAGACTGATTCCGGCGAGGCCGACGTCGAAACGACACGCGGCGACGTGCGGGCGCGCACGGTCATCATTGCCACGGGCGCGGGCACGCGCTCGCTGTGCCTCAAACTCGGCTTCGATCTGCCTCTGGCGAATATGCGCTACGAATCGCTCGTCACCGAAGCCTTGCCGCCGCTCTTCCCGTATATGTTCGGCGTGGCGAGCGCCGACCTGTTCTTCCGGCAGACGCGGCACGGCAGCATTCACTTCGGCGGTGGATTGATTCAACAGGCCGAAGACGAAGTGACGACGACGAAGAATGTGCAACTGGCTGCCGAGCACATCGTGCGCCTCATTCCCGATCTGGGTCGTGTGAATCTGGTGCGGACGTGGGGCGGCCTCGATCCGTCCACGCCTGACGGCCTCCCCATCATCGATCGACTCAACGAAAACATCCTGGTGGCTGCCGGTTTCTGCGGGCACGGCTTCGCCATCGGCCCGATGGTCGGTCGCCATCTCGCCGAGTGGGCCGTATCTGGGCAGAAACCCGCCGCGCTCGAACCGTTCCGGCGCAATCGCTTCGAGGGTCTTCTGCAGACGAAGTGGACTCCGTCCGGCTCGTTCGAGGCCGTCCTGGCCGCCGAGTCCACGCAAATGGTCGGCGGCGAGAAGCGCATCGCGGCGACGGCGGTTGGATCGGAGATCGCAGTCCAGGCAGACGGCAAGAGGTTTCTCCTCATCAATCCCGATCTTTGCACCGGCTGCCGCATGTGCGAGATGGCCTGCTCCATTCACCACACTTTCACCGCTCGATCCACGGGGCTGCGCATTCAGGTGGCCTACAAGAGCGATCACGAGTTTTCGCCCGTCCCCTGCATCCATTGCGAAGAGGCGTACTGCATGGACGTGTGCCCGGTGAATGCGCTCGTGCGCGACGGCGACACCGCCGTAATCCGGGTGGTGGACGAGGACTGCATCGCGTGCATGCTGTGCATCGACGCTTGCCCGTACGGGGGCATCTCCTATTCCGAGGAGAAGGGCGTGGTGATCAAGTGTGATCTGTGCGGAGGCAATCCGGCGTGCGCCGCCTATTGCGCCCCCGGCGCGATCCGCTTCCGCGTCATCGACGAGCCGACGTGGGTGCAGATGAAGTCGAACGCAGAAGGGTATGCGAGGTTGAGGGAGCAAGGGCTGAAGTAAAACCTCAAACATCAAACTACAAACATCAAACTACAAATTCCAAATTGCAGACTGCGTTTGAATTTTGAAGTTTGAGATTTGGAGTTTGATCTTCGGAGTTCCCATGTATTACGGCTACAGCGGCGCCATCCTGCGCATCAACCTTACCGACCGCCGCGTGACGCGCGAGCCGATCGACCGCAAGCTGTGTGAAGACTACGTCGGCGGGCGCGGCCTCACGTCGTACCTGCTGTATCGGGAGATGGATCCGGCCATCGATCCCCTCGGCCCGGAGAACAAGCTGATGTTCGGCGCCGGGCCGCTCACCGGAACCGGCGCGGTCGCCGCGTCGCGCTACGTCGTCGTGTGCAAGTCGCCGCTCACCGGCACGATCGCGTGCTCCAACTCCGGCGGATTCTTCGGCCCGGAGATGAAGTTCGCGGGCTACGATGCGATCATTTTTGAAGGCAAGGCTCAAAAACCGGTATATGTGTGGATCAATGACGAGCATGTGGAAATCCGCCCGGCGGATCACCTGTGGGGCAAGACGCCGGAGGAGATCGACGACGCCGTGCGGGCTGCCACTAACCCGCTGACGAAGGTCGCCTGCATCGGCCCGGCGGGCGAGAAGCTGTCGCTGCTGGCCGGGGTGGTGAACGACCGCCAGCGGCTGGCGGCGCGCTCCGGCGTGGGCGCGGTGATGGGGAGCAAGAATCTCAAAGCCGTCGCCGTGCGCGGCACGGGCAGCATCCGCCTGGCCGATCCGGAGTCGTTCTGGTTCGCCGCGCTCGACGTGCTGAAGAAAGTCGTCAACGATCCGGTGTCGTTCGGCAGCTTCCGCGCTTACGGGACGGCCAACCTGGTCAATCTGATCAACGAGATGGGCGCGTACCCGACGCGCAACTTTCAGGAAGAGGTGTTCGAGGGCGCGGCGGCGACGAGCGGCGAAGCCATCGCCGAGAATATCCTGTTGAAGAACCGGGCGTGCTTCGCCTGCCCGATTGCGTGCACGCGCGTGAGCGAAGTGAAGGACGGCCCGTACCAGGGCCGGGGCGAAGGGCCGGAATATGAGACGACGTGGGCCTTCGGCGCATTGTGCGGCGTGTCGAACCTGGAAGCCATCGCCAAAGCCAATTTCCTGTGCCGCGACTACGGCATCGACTCGATTTCCGCCGGGGCGACGGTCGCCTGCGCGATGGAGCTATTCGAGAAAGGCTATGCGCCGGAGAGCGACATCGGCTTCCCGCTGCGCTTCGGCGACGCCGAAGCGATGATTCGCGCGACGATCGTGATGGGCGAGCGCGACGGCGAGTTCGGCGCGCTGATGGCCGACGGCAGTTACCGCCTGGCCGCGCATTACGGCCACCCCGAGCTGTTCATGGGCGTGAAGAAGTTGGAGATGGCCGCGTACAGCCCGCGCGTGTTCCAGGGGATGGCGCTGCACTACGCCACCTCCAACCGGGGCGCGTGCCACGTGCGCGGCAACACCGTCGCCGCCGAGCTGTACGGCATCCCGAAATACGTCCCGCCGGATGCGCTGGAAGGGAAGGAGGAGCTTGTCCGCCGCCCGTTCCAGAACTCGACGGCTTTCGTGGATTCCTCGGGCATTTGTCTCTTCACCAAGTTCGCCATCACCCACCGCGAGATCGTCTCGATGATGGCGCCGGCCACCGGCATCGACTTCACCTTCGACAAATCCATCGTGCAGGGCGATCGCATCTGGAACATGGAGCGGCTCTTCAACCTGCGCGCAGGCTTCACTGCGGCTGACGACACGCTGCCCGACCGGATGCTCGAGCCGGTCCCCGGTGGCCCGCGCGCGGGCAGCCGCGCCGAATTGCAGAAGAATCTTCAGACCTACTATCAGTTGCGTGGCTGGGACGAGCGCGGCGTGCCTACGCGCCAGAAGCTGGCCGAGCTAGGGCTGGAAGACATCTGGGGGGTAACCTAATGCGGCATGGGGATGCCGCCCTACGCGACATGCGATATGCGATAAGCGATATGCGATATGCGATATGCGATATGCGATACGCGATACGCGATACGCGATGATGCAGATCCACGTCAAGCTCTACGCCAGCCTGCGCCGGCACCGCCCCGAACTCGCCATCGGCCAGTCGTTTGAGTGCGCCGCGCCCGACGATATCACCGTCGGGCATTTGATTGACGGCGTCTTGCGCCTGCCGAATGCGGAAGTCGCCATCGTGCTCGTCAACGGTGTGCACTCCGAGCGGGAGCGCCCGCTGAGCGACGGCGATCAGATCGCGCTGTGGCCGCCCATTGCCGGCGGGGCAGACGGTAATTAACCACGGATGACACGGATGACACGGATGACACGGATGACACGGATGACACGGATGACACGGATGACACGGATGACACGGATGACACGGATGACACGGATGACACGGATGACACGGATGACACGGATGA
>DATEUJ010000227.1:0-77775 GCA_035283185.1 Anaerolineae bacterium
GATGAAGGTGACAAGTTGTACACGTACAGATGTGAGCGGTTCGACGTGCTGTGTTTGACATTTGAGCTTGCCCTGAAAAGAGACTTGTTCCCCGGCAAGCATATCACAAAGTGTTCAAGTTATTTTTGGACAAGTCCTTAGTGTGCTGGTCGCGCCGTCCCCGAAGTTCCAAAGGCTCGTACTGTAATTCCCTCTCGATGTGTTGCTGAAAACGAGGGTCAACGGCATGGCCGCGCTAGCCGGGTAAGCCGTGAAACTAGCGCGCAGCGGTGCATAGTAAGGATTGTATTGCTGTTCAGCGAAGACGAACCATGCTGTGGCCCCAACGTGGAGCCGGTTGTAGTAGCTCCACCCAAAGCCCGTCGTCAAACCATCACAGGGCGCTGCTACAATACCTTTGCCATTTGCATTCTTGGCCGTTGCCTGTATCTCTCTCAACTCAGTAAGATGGTGTTGTGCCTTGTTGAATTCACTTAGTATCCAGTAGGCCGACACCATCTGCGCTGTGCCCTCCGGCCAAGGCATATCTTTATCTGTGTCGAAATCGAAGCCTTCAAAACCCGAGTAGGTTGTGGTGTGGCTTATTTCGGCAGTTGCAATGGCAGCCCGCGTGAGTGGTGTATCGCCAAACGCAAGAACTGACCACGATTGAGTATCCAGAGGAATTGCAGACGTGTTGATAGTCACACCATCCGTCAGTGTACCTGTTCGATAATACTTGCCATCAGGATTCATTGCGTCGACGAAGTTCTTTGCATGTAGCGCCTGTGTAAGCCAAGTGCTGTCATTGGTAATTGTATATAAGCGTGAAAAGGCTACATAGAGGTCGAGGTTATGCTCGGTAGACTTCCACAACTGCTTTTCGGGATTGGGTTCATGACCAACATATCCACCTGTAAACCCACCAGCGCCGCGAGCATCATATGTGTGGCTGATAATCCAGTTTCCGAGATTTAGCGTTGCTGACAAATATTGGTCGCCGCCTTGTTCCTCATAGTAATCTAGCAAGGCAATCATCACCCACGCCAAGTTGCCCGTCGACGAGCCTACTTGCTCAGGGTCTTCGATCCACTTGTGTTCCTTAGCATTCCACCAACCCGGTAGGCGAGCCGCGCTAGCGGGGAACCAGCCAGGCGGGAGAATCAGATCACCTGATGGTAAGCATTCCTCAAACGTCCGTCCGCGTAGAACCGATCGTGTTCCTGGGCATAGACAAATGCATCCGCTAGTAGTTGCGCACGTTTCCAGTCTTCCCGTTCAACAAACGCGATTAGGGCGAGTGCATTGTCGTAGGTAAAAGCAACGTTGCGGAACTGCTCGTCAAAGGGCAGCAATGAAGTTATTGTCTCATAGCTGACGAGAAAGCGCAGGTCGTCAAGGTGCGGCTTGTTGTAACGAATATCATCGAGATAAAAGGTGATGCTTCGCCCACCATTCTGTGGCGCATTTGTCACCCAGCCAAAACCACCGATTATATAGCTGAGATCCAGACCAGTGAGCGGTATGGTATAGAGCTGCCACGTGTTGGCTAACGTGATGAAACAGGTTGCGGAGCCTCCGCATATTGTACGCTTGTCAGCAGAATCACCGTATGGCCCTCCATTTACGCCGAATGCATAGAATTCTACTCTTTCCCCGCCTGACTCGCCGCGTGCCCAAAACGTGAGAGCTGTTGCACCACTCAAGTCGTGGCCAGCATTTGGATACGTCCCCCAGTTGTCCGAGGGCTGAACGGACCCAGTCAACAGGACACCATTCTGGAATGACCAGCCGCCCCAATCGTTGACTGTCCCCGTAAAAACGTTCTTGATTGCGGTCGCGCCGGAGTGTACGACTTGCGTATATGTGTCGTCGATTGAAACTTTGACGCCCATTTGAGCGCGGTGCACGAAATGGTTTCCACCTGAGCCAACGTCAGTATACACGTCGAAAGTCAAGTGATACTTATCCATTACTTCTTCAAGATGCTGATGGGCTTTGTCGACCGGGGCATAGCTAAGTGCCATAGCTGGTTGAGGTGTATAGTCGGTGGCTACGTTACTTTCCTGAGCGCGCGCCGCAGGTAGTACAGCTCCTATTGCCGAGAGTATTACGAGTAGTGCGATAAAGGCGGCAAAGACTACCCCAGTCACCGTGGTCCAGTGTCGTACAGTTGTCATTGCACCCCCCACATTCTCGCTGGCTGGCTTAGGCGCCTAACGCCAGCATCAGCCGCCGCGCCAAGCCTCGCTTAACCAATTCTTGATCTCCGCGGGGTCAGGCCAGGCAATGCCTTGCTCACGCCTTCCTACCCTAATGGTTTCTGGTGGTTGGCCGCACCTACATTACACTCTCCGTTAGTCTTGACTACCCGGCTTCATCTTGCAACTCTAATCGATCTGATCATTTTGGAGGATGGCACCGGCTATCATTGCAGCAACACCCCAGAACATTGCCCAAAAAACCAGACCTAGAGCATCCATGGCAATTTGCATACGGGGATGGAATGAGTTCACAATAGGAACAAGCACGATGGCGCTCGGCACTCCGACTAACCCGCCAATAATGGCTTTTCGCCAGCCATTTGTCTTGAGGCGGAGGATTCCAACAAGGAATACCCAACCGACCATCCCGATAACGACATTACCTACAACCTGGAGTATTAGCTCTCCGTACCCAAGCCCTACTACTCCTCCTATGATAGCTCCGCTCAGAGCGCCAACACTACCCGCCCGCGTAGTACGCTGTAATGTTATGGGGCTGGAATTCGAGTTGCTGTTCATTTTCATTCTCCTTTCCTGAATGATGGATGCCTCTTGAACATTTATGAAGTTAGGTTTGAGCAGTGTTGTCCTGAGCCATAACACTATCAAGATAATAATGACAAATGGGAAAACAAGACTGAGTGAAAACCAGACAAAACGAGAGCGGTTGAGCGAGTTGGCTAATAGTATCGCAAGGGCAGGCGCACCTAGCTGTACAGTGAGAAAGGCGAAACCATGCAGGTCTAGCTTCGTTACCACATCGAGATTAGAGACAAGGTATACCAAATTGCTCGGCCAATAAGACACAAGATACCAGATAAGCTCCAAATCCCACTGAAACTGGAGAGACCAAGAGACGACCTCAAGCGTGAAAGCAATAGCTCCCAATCCTACTGCCAGGGAAAGAAAGCAAATGGTTTTCATGTTCGTTAACCTCCAATGCAAGATTGACAACGACATTACAAGCCCAAGGTCTGACGCTCGTCCGATGTTAGAAACTCTATTGGCCAGATTCTGACGTTTATCGGCGCCGACTGTTTTACGGGAATTATCGCCATGTGAACCCAAGACCCCTTTTTAGACCATCCATATATGATATGACACCACACGGAGCAATCTGTTCCTTGCGACATCATCGAATTCTGCGCTCTTTCCAGCAACTTGGTGTAGCTCCCTGAACTACTAAGAAACCAATCTTTGGCTTTGTCCATATCCACTGGGAGAGTGCTGATATGATATACCACGGCCTCTCGTGCAAGAATGCTACTGTGCTGTTTACCATCAGACTGTGTCAGCCTCATCTTTTCTACTGCTGTCGGAGCGATGGCAGCAACGATGGTATCGCTGAAATACTGATCAAGAAATGGCGCGAGTTGTGGAGCAGCCGCCTTCATGCGCTGAAGATGGTCGTCAAGCGTGCCGACAAAACGCGCTATGTCATCAGTGCCTTTCTGTATCTGCGGTTTCACAGCGGTCATACACCAAACTTTCGTTGGTATGGGTGCCTCACTGTGAACTGAGAAGAATTCCTTTTCATATTTATGAGGTTCCAAATTGGCAGTAGCCACAGCTTGTTGTAGCATTTGTCCAAGCTTGGTCTTCGCTTCATTGTCGCTACCCTTGAAACCTACTTCCACTTCTATTTGCGCCTTAGGGGGCAACTTCACTCCTTCCCACTTGGCATACAAGACCTTTGCTACCCAATTGTTGAGGGTCTCGTCGCTATCGAACATCATCCACAGGTCAGTGACCAATGCTACGGCATACACTTGCATGTCTTCTTTTCCTGTAGCCAGTTTGCCTTCTGGTCTAGCTTGCGTTTGGGCAGGGCTTTGCTTCCACTTGCCAAACAGATTCTTGAGGAAACTCATGGTAATTCTCCTATATGTGATGCAGGATGAAGCATTGGCAAGCCGCCCAACTGTGTAATAGATGGAATCTTCAATGCCATTTCTGCCGTTGTGACGAACCTATCTACTTCGTTTGCACCCCATGGCTTCCCTCGTCCTCTGGTTCGTCACGCGCCGTAGCCAACAGGCGCTCGCGGATAAACGCGGTCACATCATCCAGGCAGGTCACACGGGCGCCAATGCCACTTTGCACGTGTTCGATGCGTCCATGCAGGCCGCCGTCCGGGGCATCGGCTGTTTCCGGTTGCCATAGTCGAACCACAAAGGATGCGTAGCGCACGCTCGCTACTCTGGCACATCATGTTTAATGCTTTGATTATGCAGGCCGCAATCAAAGAGAAATCAAAAAACTGGGGTAGGGGAGAGAATCGATCTAGTTCTCCAGATCGAGATTGTGCAAGCGGGTGACCGCCTCGGCGGCGCGGCCCGATTCGCCGCGGGCCAAACATAATTCCGCGAGCGCTCTCAGCGCCTTAAGTGCCAGTTGGCGCAGGTGCTCCTGCCGAGGGATATGCCAATCTTCGCGGACTTCTTCGGTCAGGTAGTTACCCTTATAGAGATCAGCCGCCCTCTGATAATGAGCCAGCGCAGCCTCCAGATCGCCCCGGCGCTGCGCCCGCTGCGCCTGTGCGACCTCGTCCTCAAGCGCTAAGTCATCCACCCATGAGTCCGCAGGCAACTCCAGGAGGTAAGTTCCCCCCTCGCTGAGCAGATAACGCGATGGATAGCGGGGCGGAAGATAAGGCTCCAAGACACGACGAAGCGTGAAAACAGCCTGATTCAGGTTGCGCCCGGCAGATTCTTCTCTGTCCGGCCAAAGCAAATCCTTCAAGTCCTCTCGCGAAACCGGCTTGCCTGCCTGGGTCAGCAAATACCTAAACAAGGTCTGCGCCTTGCGATTGCTGCCCCAGGCCGCGTCAGGGATGGGCTGATCGCCACGCCGCAGGGTGAAGCGGCCCAACGTGGTGACGTGCAATAGGGCGGGGGGCTTTCGTTGCAAGATGGATAGAGCGGCCATGGCAGCCTGCTTCACGGTGAGATGGGGATCGTGGGTGGCCTGGTCGAGTGGCTTCCAGACGCCATCGGTTCCAAGTGCGCCGAGTCGCTCAACAGCGCGCACGCGCACGGCAGGGTCGGGGGATTCCAGCAGGTGGGCCAGGTCTGGCACAGCGGCATCGCCGAGAGCGACCAGCAAGTCAGACACGAGGGACGGCTGGAGGCTGGCAGCGACGGCCTCGACCAGCAAGTCAGAATGCTCGCGCGAGAGAGTCGTGAGCAGAAAGCGATAGTTCCAGCGTTCGGCCACTGCCAAAGCCTCGGCTAGCGATTCGCGACTGCTGTGACCGAGAGCGCTTTGGGCGCGAGCCAGATGCCAGAGGCACCTTGTCAGCTCATAGTGGTTGTTCGTGATGCTGCGGTGGGCGTCAATCACCTGGGTGAGGAGTTCAACGGCCGGCTCGACTTTGCCCCGGACCAGCCACGCCAGCGCCAGTGCCGCCTGGGCCGGCAATCGCTCGTTGGGTCCGACTTTACCCTCACCCAATTCGAGGGCGCGTTGGGCGCAGGCGACGGCTTCAGTCAAGTCACCCTGGCGGCAGCGCAGCTCGCTCAGTCGCGTCCAGGTATGTACCAAGCCAAAGGCATCTTGTAAAGGTTCTTTGAGCGCGATGGAACGCCGATAAAGTTCCTCGGCCATGGCGAAATCGCCTTCGACAGCAGCCAGATCGCCGCGGTTGGACAGGAGGTTGGCGAGCAGCGATGGGCCGTGCCCCACTCCACCCAAGGCGATGGCCTCGTCCAGGTTTGACCGCGCTGTTTTGAGGTCTCCTAACTGCGTCTGGAGGCGGCCAATGTTGCTGAGACAAGTGACGATGCCTGGCAACAGGTTAGCCTCACGCCTCAGTTTCAAAGAGTTTTCGCACCAATGTATTGCTTCGGTGAATTCGCCTGTGAATGACAGAGTAGAGCCCAGGTTGTTCATCACCAATGCCTGAAGAGGCTTGCCCAACAGGGCGGCTAGTTCAAGACACTGGCGGTTCAATTCGAGAGCTCGCCGATTCTGGCCGGAAAACAAGTGAAGGTTGGCCAAGCCGATTAGGGCTTTGAGACGATCCTCGGGCTGCTCTCGCTCAGCATACTCCAATGCCTTCTGCCATGCCTGACCAGAACCTTCCAGGTCGCCGGTGCGTTGGCGGAGCGTGCCTAGCCAGACCCAGGTATTGACGAGGGCGCGCCGGTCGCCGCGCGGTTCCGCAATTTCGATAGCGCGGTGAAAGGCCCCTCGTGCCTGTTCGTGGAGACCCCGCTCCTCCCATAGGACACCCTGATGAGAGTAAAGGAGTGGATACGATGTATACATTTGCGGCGAGAGTCGATTGAGCCAATCCTGCACCGTTTCGAGCCGCCCGCCTAAGCGCATCGGGGTGAAAGCATTCAGCACCATTTCGGCTGCCAGCGATTCATCCTTGGCATTCATAGCATGCACAAATGCCTCGTCCCACCGCTGGCGTTCTTTGAAGTACACGGCAGCCTTCCGATGCCAGTCACGCACCTCAACCAGAATGCCTTCGCGATCCCGTTTATCGCGCAGGTAATCGGCCAGCAAATGGTGGTAGCGGTATGTATCGGGATCGCGTTGCAGTTGGATAGTGAAAAGGCCGTGGTTGATCAGGTGAGTTAGCCATTGGGCGCTGTCGGTGCGTTCAAAAATGGTATCGCTATCGTCAGGGGAGAAGGTTTCCAACATACCGGTTTGGAGCAGGAACGACTGAAGCGGCGCGGGTAGTCGCTCGAACACCTCCTCAGCCAGGTAACGGTAGATTTGGCCAAGCGGGCCAGTTGGATCCTTGAAAATGTTTCCCAGGCCAAGGGAGCCAGAGTGGGCTAGTGTCTGCCGAACCAATTGCAGACCAGCGATCCAACCCTCCGTGCGAGCCACGAGTTGCTGCACAGTGTTTGGATCGAGCGCGTGGAACAAGTGCTGGATCTCATCGGCGCTGAAACACAGGTCAACATTCGTCAGTTCGTTGACTTGTCCTGCAGACCGCAGCCGCGCGGCGGGAAAGCCGACCGGCACACGAGAGGAAATAGCAGTATGAGCGCTCGAAGGCAGCCGCTCCAATAGCAGCCCCATAACAGCGTCCACAGCAGGAGCGTCTCCGAGGCGATGGTAGTCGTCGAAAACCACCAGTAATCGTTGCGCTTCCAGGGCGCTCTCGAGCTCCCCAACGAGAGTGATGGCCAGGCGTTCTGGATCAGGTGGAACCGGGCGGTTGAGAATGGCCTCAGTGGTATGACCGAATTCCGGCCACAGTTCGCCCAGTCTGGCTAGCAAGTATGCAAAGAACACCGCCGGGTCGCGATCGGTGGCGTCCAGGCTGTACCACAGAACGCGGTTATTCTTCTGAACCCACTCGGCCAGCAGCGTGCTCTTCCCATAGCCAGCACCGGCCACAATGAGAGTGAGTTTCTTCCCCTGGCCAGTCTGCAGCCGATCCAGGAGATGAGGGCGAGGAATGTAGCCGTCGGGCAACGCTGGGGGGCGCAGCTTGGCGCGTATGATAGGAATACTCATGTTGCATCGCGCTTTGAGATGAGCAGTTAAGCCTCTACCCGGTAGAACTCGTGCGCCCCGGCCTCGACCGCGTTCATCAGTTGCACGAACCACACCTGGAACTCCGCTCGTTTGAACATCGAACGGCGGTGCGTCTCCCACTCAGCGAGGTCCTCCACCTCGACCTCGATCACCGCCTGGAACATCGGCCCGCTCATGTCGGTCGAGATGCGCGGCTTGCGCCCCACGCCCGCATCGACCATCAGCGCGCCGTAGCGTTTGAGCAGATCAACCGCCTGGCGAATCTGCCACTGGCGGGCGCGATAGTTCTGGCGCACGACGATGACGCCCGGCCGCGACCAGTCTTCGCATTCTCCTTCGAGGGTGTAGAACTCTTGGCGGCCACCCTCGACGAACAACTGGAAGCCCTTGAACCAGTTGGCGAATTCGGGATGTTTGAACAGTCGCTCCCGGCTCGCTTCCCACTCTGTGAGCGATGGCAGCACGAATTCCTCGGCCAGCGTGTACATCGGCCCAGAGATGTCGCTCAACAGATGGTAGTGGGCCCTTACGGCCACGTCGTCGGGCAGATAGCTTGTCAGCCGCCTGAACAGATCGATGGCCTGATCGATCTTGCCGAATTTGACCTGGTAGACGGTGCGGACTTCGATCATCACTTCCTCCAAAGGAATATCACAGGTTGAACAACTGCTTGAGCCATTCCATGCCGTAGGCTGCCGCGTAGGCGACGGCGACGTTCTTGATGATCTTGCCCGCACCCGCCGAGAGGAGGTATAGCCACACGGGCATGCGCAGCGCGCCGGCGATGATGCCGGCCACGTCAAAGAGCGCGATGGGCAGCAGTGCCAGCACGAAGATGATCGGCGTGCCAAAGCGGCGCATCCACCTCACCAGCCGGGCGTAGCGCGGGCTGTCGTCGATGAGCGTCTGTCCGCTGTACCCGGCCATGTAGCCGGTCATCTCGCCGAGTGTCTGTCCCGCTCCCGCGACGATGCCGACGACGAATGGGTCGGCGACCGATCCGGCGATGGCGGTCAGCGCCAGCCCGGGCACGGGCAGTATCAGCGTCGCGCTGGTGATGGCCCCGAAGATAAACAGCACCAGCAGCCCGCCCGGGGACGTGATAAGCTCTTCCACTCTCTTCAGCCTACCCGGGTCGGACACGATGTACAGCGTGCCGGCCACCGCGCCGATAAGAATCAGGACGGTCAGGATACGAACCAGGCGCAAGCGCGTTCTGGAGGGCGGCGGAGGCACGGCTTCGGCCAGCACGGGCGGGGCATCCGCAGGTGTGTCGGCGCTCATGCGCTCCTTCTCTTCGCGAGTAACTCACGACTCCACAATGTCTATGCGCGTCATCGCCAGCCCAGGCTCGATCGCTCTGGCCGGATCGCGCTCGGGAATCTTGAGCACGACGTCCATTCCCTGGGTCACCTTGCCGAAGACAGTGTGCCGGTTGTCGAGATGCGGCGTGGGGCCGTGCGTGATGAAGAACTGCGAGCCGTTCGTGTTCGGCCCGGCATTCGCCATCGACAGGATGCCCGGCGCGTCGTGACGAAGCTGGGGGTGGAACTCGTCGCCGAACGTGTAGCCCGGCCCGCCGCGGCCGGTGCCGGTCGGGTCGCCGCCCTGCGCCATGAAGCCCTGGATGACGCGGTGAAACGTCACGCCATCGTAGTAGCCCTCGCGCGCCAGGAACACGAAGTTGTTGACGGTCTTCGGCGCTTTGTCGGCGAACAGCTCGATGAGGATGTCACCGATCGGCGTGACGATCGTCGCCGTGTACTTCTTCTGTGGATCGATGACCATCGGCGGCGGAGTGGAGTAGTGGGTAGCCATTTTCATGCCAGTTCCTCTTGTGTCATCCGCTCCGACCAGCGGGGTGTTATACCGGCCGCTCTCGCCTGGCGAATCATTTCTTGTCTGGAAAGACCGGCGAGTTCAGCCGCCCGGCTAAAAGACACCACGCCTCGGCTGTACAACACGAGAGCTTCCTGTATCTTGAGCTGGTGCAGGCCAAGAAGGAGTACTTCTCTGAGCCTATCCTGATTTAGCTTGAATGCCTGTGCGAGCTCATCCGGGACTTCAATCGTAATTTTCTCCATGTTACCCCCTATGGCATTCCCAATCGCACCACCCGCGCCGACACGTCGCGCGGCACCGCGTTGCACGTATCGACGAGCAGGCGGGCGCGCCCGGCGACGCGGCGGTAGTCGACCGCGCTGTGGCCGGTCACGACCACGATGCAGTCTGCAGAGGACACGGCGTCGTCGGTCAACGGGATGGACGCGAGCCGCTCCCGCTTCCGGTGAAACACGTTCCCGCCGACGTGAAACTCCGGCACGTGCGGATCATGATAGCACACCGCTGCGCCGCGCGCCATCAGCAGCTCCATCACTCGCTCGGCGGGCGAGTTGCGCGCGTCGTCGATATCGCGCTTGAACGCCACGCCCAGCACCAGCACGCTCGCACCGTCGAGCGCGCGGCCTTGTCTGGAGAGGCCGCGCACGATCAGGTCGACGACGTGATACGGCATGTCGTCGTTTACCTGCGCCGCCAGGTCGATGAAGTTGGTGTGGAAATCGAACTCGCGCGCCTTCCACGACAGGTACAGTGGATCAACGGGGATGCAATGCCCTCCCACACCTGGCCCCGGCCGGAAAGGCATGAAGCCGTAGGGCTTGGTGGCCGCCGCGCCGATCACTTCCCACACGTCGATGCCCATGCGCTCGCACAACAGCGCCAGCTCGTTGACAAGCGCGATATTGACGCTGCGGAAAGTGTTCTCCAGCAGCTTAGATAGCTCGGCCGCGCGCGGCGACGAAACGACGTGCACCGGCGCGCCCATCGTCTCCAGCAGCGCTGCCGCGCGCCGTGCGCCCTGCGGCGTGAGCGCGCCGACGACTTTCGGCGTGTTCTTGATCGTCCAGCCCTTACTCTCTACCTGTCCGGGATCGATGCGCTCCGGCACGAACGCCAGGTCGAAATCGACGCCGGCGCGCAGGCCGGTCGATTCGAGCATAGGCTGCAAAATCTCCTCAGTTGTGCCCGGATACGTGGTCGATTCGAGCACGATGAGGTGCCCCTTTTTCAGCCTCGGCTGCACCGACTGCGCCGCGCTGCGAATGTACGAGAGATCGGGCGCGCGATTGGCATCGAACGGGCTGGGAACGCAGATGAAAATGGCATCGGGCGCGCGCAGCGCCTCCGCATCGGTCGTCGCGGCAAATCGCCCGGCCTCTACGACGCGCCGGACCGCTTCGGCCGGCACGTCGGGAATGTGCGACGAGCCTCGATTCAGGCTCGCCACCTTCTTCTGATCAATGTCCAGCCCGGTCACCGTGCGGCCCACTTCGGCCAGAGCGACCGCGAGCGGCAGACCGACGTAGCCCAGGCCGATGACGGCCAGGTGTTGGTCTTGTTCAGACATATGCTCTCATTTCCTGCCGCAGTTGCGCGAAGCGTGCGCCGGCCGTGCGACGGCCGCCGCACGCTTCGCGTGAGTATAACGCGTGTCATCCATGGTCGGTCTTTTGGCTGCGGTCTGCCAAGCGAGTTGTGCTATGGAACTGGATCTCGAAACGGATCAGTGCGTACAGGCACAGCAGCGCGGCGCCGATCCCCACGGCGTAACCTTCGAGCACGCTGGCCTGTGTGACGAAGACTGCCAGCAGCCCGAACGCGCCGCCGGCGAGGTACAGAAGGAGCACGGCCTCGCGCGTCGTGAAGCCGGCCTCGACGAGCCGGTGCGACGTGTGGTCTTTGCCGGGCGTCGTCAGCGGGTTGCGGCCGCGCCGCAGCCGTGAGACGACGACCAGCGTCGTGTCGAACAGCGGAACGCCGAGCACCAGGACGGGCACCATCCACGTGACGAAGGTGACGTTGTCCGGGAAGCGCAGCTTGATGGCCAGGGTGGCGAGCACGAATCCCAGAAACAGGCTGCCGGAGTCGCCCATGAAAATCGTGGCGGGATTGAAGTTGTAGATGAGGAATCCCAGCGATGCGCCCAGCACGGCCGCCGACAGCGCGGCGACGTAGGACTGGCCGCTCAACGACGCGAGGAGCGTGAAGAAAGCTGCCGCAATCGCGCAGATGCCGCCCGACAGGCCGTCCATATTGTCGAGCAGGTTGAACGCGTTCGTGACGCCGACGATCCACAGCGCGCTCGCCGCGACGTTCATCCACGGCTCGGGAAACATCTGCACGACGACGCCCGTGGCGATAGGGATCGCGGCGGCGAAGAACTGGCCGCCCAGCTTGACGAAAGGGTGCATGCTCCACCGATCGTCCAGCGCGCCTAACAGCGAGACGAAAGAGCCACCTAGCAGAATGCCCACTAACTGTTGAAACTCAAACCGATCCTGGAAAACCAATATCGCCGCCAGGCTGGCGACGACGATGGCTGCGCCGCCTATGCGCGGCATGGGGCGCTGGTGCACTTTGCGCGCGTCGGGCTGGTCGATCAGGCCGAGCCTCGGCGCGATGCGCCGGGCCAGCGGCGTGCCGCTGATGGCGAGGATCAGCGCGCCCGCGAAAATGAGCATGGCAGTCGTCGCGAAAGTCATGCCTGCATTCTCCGCGTGCCACTCACGGGAGCGGCGACTGCGAAGAGCCGCTCAGCGCTGCCTGGACAGCGTCCAGAATCGCCTGTGCGTCGGCCAGGCGCTCCGGGGGCGCCAACTGCACGGCGGCCTGGGCGTACGGCAGCGCCGCTGCCGGATCGCCTGCCAACAAGAAGATCTGGGCCATCGCGGCCTGATCGAGCCAGTGCTCCGGATCCTGGCCGCTCAGCTCCAGCGCGCGCTGCGTCGCGCTCGCCGCTTCGTCCAGACGGCCCTGTGGCAGGTAAATGCGCTGCGCCAGCGTGCGCCAGCCGGGAAGAAAAGTCGGGTTGCGGCTCACGAACTCGACGGTCAATGTCTCGGCCTCAGTGTAATTGCCGTTTGGGATCAGTTGGTCTATCAGGCGTTGCCAGGCTTCGGGGTTGCTCGGATTGAGGCGCAGCGCCTGCTCGAGCGCCACCTGCGCCTTTTCCGGCTCGTTCCGCACCGTGTACAGGCTCGCCAGATAGTAGTAGGTGTCGGCAAATTCCTGGTCGAGCGCCAGCGACCGGTCGAGCTTGTTCCCCGCCTCGTCCAGCGCGGCCTGCGCCGCAGCCGCGTCGCCCAACTGCGATGCCACCTCATACAGCACGAAGTGCACGAGCGCCCATTCGTTCCACAATTGTGCATTATTCGGGCTGAGGTTGGTCGCCTGTTCGTAGAATCCGCTCGACTGATCGAGGCGCAGGCGGCGCTCGTCCGTGCTGCCGGCCAGGTCCGACCAGCGCCGATGCAATCGCGCCAGATTGGCCGAGTGATCTGTGTTGAGCGGGTTCACCTGTCGCGCGCGCTCGAGCGTGACGCGCGCGGCCGTCAGTGCGTCGCGCCGGTTCAGTTGGGAGGTGCGCTCGGCGTCCAGGTTGAACACGGAGTCGTATGTACTGCTTTCGATGAGCAGCGGCGACCCCTCGTCGGTCGAGGCGGCCGACTTGTTGAGGAATGACGCGCCGAGCGCCAGCATATAGAAGTCTTCGTCCGGCGCGTGCCGGAGCGCCTGCTTGAGGTGGGCGATGGCGATGTCGCACTGGCTGACCGGCGTGCCGGCGCCATCGCAGGCGTTATTGGCGACGTAAGGCGCGCCTTGTTTGTAAATGATGTCCGCCCGGATGGAGTTGTAATTGAAGGCGAACACCATCGCCAGCGCGGCAACGGCGATGGGCACGCCGGCGATCAGGCCCCACTCGCTGGCAAGCGGGAGGGCACGCGCGCGGGCCTCACTGTACAGGCTCAGGGCGATGAAGATCATTGCTGAGAAGACCATCACGTAAAACAGGGCCAGCAGGCCGGCCATGCCTTCGGCGACGGCGATGAAGCGTCCCATGTACTCGTCGATGCTGGCCGCCGGCCCGGCATTCAATCTGAACAACGTGCCGATCACGTTGAGCAGGCCGGAGGCGTGGAATATCCAGTAAGTGAGTGAAAACGCGATGGAGACGCCCGCGTACAACCCGGCCGCGCGCCATTGGTTCGCCGGCGTGATGATGTTGCGCCGCCTCAACTCGGTCAGCGACACGACTGCGCCGAATAGCCAGGTGACGAAAAACATCAGGAGCACGCCAATCGACTGCGCGTTGTCTTTGTACGGCAGCCGCGTCAACGAGTTCCGTAGCACCTCCATCGCGTCGCGCGGCAACTGGGAAGGCTCGGCGATGGGTGGTGTATTGATAAAATCGAAGCCGAGCGTGCTCAAGACCATCGCGCCGATCAGCGCCATCGCGATCGTCGAGCCGACCCAGGGTGGCGCGGCTCGTGTGGGCGAGGAGCGCTGCTCAGGCCGAGGCGCAGGCGGGGCGGCCTTGCGCTTCTTGCCGCGCGGCGCGGCAGGGGTTAGCGGCTTGCCCGCTGTCGCAGGCGCCGGCCGGGCTGCCGGGATCGGTGCTGCTTCGGCTTCGTCGGCGGGCACCCAGTTCAGCCCGGCGACGACCAACATCGCCGCGTACGTCCAGAAGTACGTCCGCGTCGCGACGATGGCGATGCCTGCCAGGCTGATCTCCAGATAATGCGCCAGCATCCCACCAAACAGCGCGATGATCAGGAAGATGTGACCGCTGACGGTGATGGGCTGTCCAGCAGTATCCCTCTCGCCCGATGTCCACCGCTTGATAAAGTAGATTGCGAAATAAGCGCCAATAGCACCGACTCGCACTACAGCTAATATTGCCAACGCGAGCTCCAGCGAAGTCAATCTTGGGCCCAAGATCGCCAGCTCAGCGAGAGCGGTGAGCACAGCGCCTGCAAGCAAGTATATCGGCTTAGAGATTCGGGAACCGAAAGCCCACATGGCTATAAAGTATATGGCAATGATAACGAAGTCTATCGCCAGTAATAATACTTCCGATACGCCGGTAGGGGAGGCGGATACTGCTAGCAGTGCGGTCAGCACGGCGGCAGAGACCAAAGCAAACGCCATAAAGAGGTAAGCATACCTGGAGGTCTGAGAAGCGAATGCCCAGCGTCCAATAAAGTAGAGTAAACCGAGGCCGATAATGCCAGCGCCCGTCGCTAGCAGTATCGCCGCTGGGCCAATCGGTGATGTGAGCGTTGCGCTGAAGAGCGTCGCGTCGAGAATGGCAATCAAGATAGCGGCGACAAAGGCATACACACCGGTGGAGATGCGGAAGTGAAATAGTGCGAAGGTGATAACGTACAGCACGATACCGGCCGTCACGCCACCCGGCCAGCCGGTGCCCATGAAGCTCTCATCTTTGACGACACGCAACGCACCGGCTCCGAGTGCGCCGCCAATGATCATCATCGCGATCAGCGTGATAATGGCTTTGCGATTTGGCACCCAGCCGATGAACTTGAGCGCGAAGAAGAACACGCTGAGGAACAGGAACTGCTCAGCAAGGAAACCGATCGCGCCGGTGATGACCAGCGAATCCCACGTCTCGTTGTGCGATCGGTCGGGTGAGGCATTACGCGCCTCGTAGTGCGCCAGTTCGGGTGGGTAGAAGCGATTATAGGCGACGTACATCGACTCGGGGCCATAGCCGATCAGTGTGCGGACGCCGTTAAACGGATCGGTTGCGCCATCGGGGAAGGTGATTGGCTCGTGCGCTCGCACCAGATTGACCGCGCCTTCCCAGATCAGCGTGCGCACACGGCCGGTGCCGCCTTCCGATTCGAACAGCGTGCCGAGCGAGCCAAACGCGCCGCTGTCGCGCTGCTCGACCACCTGGGGTTGATCAGAGAAGTTGACCAGGAACAGGGAAAACGCCCCGATGACTGAGAAGAAGATCCATGATAGCCACAGCCAGCGCGCCGCCGTGCGCTGCACGCCCGCGAACACGAGCAATGGCACCAAGCCGCCGATGAGCGCGGCTACGGTAGCCAATTCTACCTGAAGCTGGCCAGGGAAAGCCCCCGCCGCCAAGGCGAGTGCCAACAGCCCGGCCCCGCCAGCGACGATGAGGCTGTAAATGCTCATTTCCAGCGCCTTTAGCACGTCGACCCAGGACATGTCTTTCGTACGGCGAGAGATCGCTTCGTCTTTACGCGTCGTGGTAGCCAGAAGCGCAACGCCGAACAGGCCTAGACTCAGTAAGGCGAATGTGACTGAGACAGATGCGCCGGCTCCGGCAACAATAAACAATACAGCCACTATCCCGCCAACCATGCTCGCCGCCAGGAGCCGGTCGATGAATAGTTCTACCGCCACGTAAGTTTCGGTCGCGGCAAGCACGTTGCCTTCTGCCTGTCGGCGTAGCCTGTTCAGGATCACGAGCAGGATAAGACCGAACACGCCGATGCTCACGCTCGCGAAGGCGAGTAGCAGTTCAAGCGGGAGTGATAGAGCAGCAAATAGAGTGATGATGAGCAGGCTAAGACCGCTATTCACAAGGTACCGATATGCGAAGTATTCCAGGCCTGCGATAACACCGCTCCCAATAAGCCGGCCAAGCTCTGCGCGACCCATGCTGAGAATCAGGATCAGCAGACCAGACAGACCGCTCGTCAACGCGGTAACACCAAGCCTGACAAGGTCCGCTGTGCCAGACATTGCGCTGAGGGTGACCAGGGTGATAGCAACGACTATCAGAATCCGTATCACGATGAGGCCGTGTGTACTCAGTACTTTCGTGAGCATCGCGCGGACCGTTGGTCTCGGTACGATGGTGGCATCCTCATTCGCGTGTGTTGCCTCACTACCGTGCAGAGCGACGCGCAGCAGCAGCAACCCAACCAATCCGAGAATGAACATGCCCGGCAGCCAGCCCAGCAGCGGGCCGCGGCTGCCCGCGAAGGCGAACGCCAGCAACTGCACCGCGCCGACGAAGATGTAGGCCGAGGCGCGCAGGATGTCGGACAGGCGCGACTCCTCTTCGGTGAGGATGACGCGGAAGGCTTCGATCGTGCGGCCCAGCGTCAGGAAGAACGCCATGATGAGATACGCCGCGATAAAGATGGCGTTGCCCATGTTGGCCGCGATGCGCTGCGTGACGTCGCCGCCCCACGGCAGCGGATCGCGATCGACGCGCTGCAGGATGCCGTAAAACGCAATCGGCAGACTGGTGACTACGATCGCCGTCACCAGGCGATCAAGCTGGCGGCGCTGGCGCATGTTCATCAGGATCATCAGGAATACGACGATGTAGGAGAACGTCGTGTACGTGCCCTGCAGGCGCTGGTACGATCCGAGCAGGCTGGTGCGCGGCGTGATCGAGAAGGCCGTGGCGATGAGGTATACCACGACCAGCGCAAGCGTGGGCAGCACCAGCGGCGTGCGCCAGGTGACGCTGTGGAGCAGCCAGCCTTTGCCGCCGCCGCTCTCTGGCGCGCCAGCCTTGTTCCTGGCGCGGCCTGTGAATTCCTCGATAGTGCGGACGATCCAGGCGGCGATCATGATCAGCGCGACCGATCGCAGCAGCGTGATCTTGTCCGGCTCGAATACGCGGCTGGAGTAAATGTTGAAAAAGAGCGGCGCGAGCACGACGGCCGCCAGCCAGCCCGCCTCGATGATCTTGTCGCAAAACACGCTCAACCGGCTAGAGTTTGTCATGATGTTCCCGGAACCAATCGATCGTCGCACGCAGCCCGTCTTCCAGGGAGACGGCGGCGCGAAAGCGCAGGACGTCGGCTGCCCGGCTCACGTCCGGCACGCGACGCGGCACGTCGCTGAAGTTGTGTCCGTATATGGTCTCGTACGGCACGCGCACGATCCCTGACGAGGAGCCTGCCGCGTCACGGATGCGCTCGGCGAGGTCACGAATGCTGATCTCGGCAGGCTGCGCCAGGTTGAACACGCCGCCGACGGCCGCGTCCATCGTCGCCGCGCGCCACGTGCCTTCGACCATGTCGGTGACGTAGGTGAAGCAGCGCGTCTGCGAGCCGTCGCCGTGTACCGTGATCGGATCGCCGCGCAGCGCCTGCGCGATCATGATGGCGACGACGCTGGCGTAGCCGGTCAGATTGGCGCGCGGCCCGTAGGCGTTAGAATAGCGCACGATCGAGACCGGCAGCTCGCGCTGCGCGTGATAAGCCTGCGCCAGATACTCGTCGACGATCTTGGCTACGGCGTAGGACCAGCGCGGCACCCGGGTCGGGCCGAGCAGGCTGGCGTCGTCCTCGCGAAGCGGCTGCCGGTCGCTCCGGCCATACACCTCGGACGACGAGGCCAGGCACACGCGCACGCCGAGTTCGGCAGCCGCCTCGAGTACCACTTCCGTGCCGCGCACGTTGGATCGCAGCGCGCCGAGCACGTCCTTCAAGACCACGGGCACGCCGACGACGGCGGCCAGATGGCATACCAGGTCACAGCCCTGCGTGACCTCGCGCACGAGCCGCTCGTCGCAGATGTCACCCTCGACGAAATCGACCTCCAAGTCGGCAAGGTTCTCGCGTCGTCCCGTGCTGAGATTATCCAGCACCCGCACCTGCCACCCGTCGCGCAGCGCGCGCTCGGCCAGGTGCGAGCCGATGAAGCCTGCGCCGCCCGTGATCAACACGCGCATGAGCGCAATTATACATTACGCCGCCAAAACGACATTCCCATACGGTGAGAGCCAATCGGCGAATCAGCGAGCCAGCGAATCAACGAATCAGCGACTGGTAGACAGTCATGACGCGGTCGATCATCACACGCTCGTCGAACTCGGCGCGGGCGCGCGCAGCAGCGGCCTGTCCCATCCGCCTGCGGCGCTGCTCCTCGCCGAGGAGTGACGTGATCGCCTGCGCCAGCGCCGCCGGATCGCGCGGTGGGACGACGAGGCCGGTCACGCCGTCTTGGACGACCCACGATGTGCCTGAGCCGACCTCGGTCGTGACGCACGGCAGTCCGGCGGCCATCGCCTCGACGAGCGCGACGCCGAACGCCTCGGCGCGCGCGTTCGCAGCCAAGACGTAAAGGTCGGCGGCGTGATAGTAGAGGGGCAGGTCGGCATCGGACACGTCGCCGGCGAAGATCGCGCGATCCGCCACGTCGAGCGACGCCGCCAGCGCGCGCCATTCGGTTTCCATCGGCCCCGATCCGACGATCACACAACGGGCGTTCGGCAGGGCCGGCAGCGCTCGAAGCAGCGTGTCGACGCCTTTGTAATATCGGAGCCGGCCGACGCTCAACAAGACGGGGCCGGCTTGATGATGTGTCAACCGGTCGCGCAGCGCAGCGACACGCACTGCATCGACAGATGCGAACCGCTCAATGTCGGCGCCCGGCGGGACGACGGTGCATTTGTCTCGGACCCGGCTGAGGAACGGCGACGTATCGACGTAGTTCGGGCTGGTGGCGATGATGCGGTCAGCTTTGCGCAGGACACACCACAGCAGTGGGCGGTAGAGACGCAGCAAGTTTCTCTGGCGGACGATGTCGCTGTGGTAGGTAATGACCGTCTTGGCGCGCGATCCACTGAAGAGGTGCGCGGTCTCGCCGAACGGGTAGGGGAAATGCAGATGGGCAATATCGGCGCGGCGGCCCAACTTGCGCGCCCAGGCGAACATCGCCGGGCTGACCGGCGCGGAGGACACGTTGATCCAGCGCCCTGTCTTCACCAGTTTCACGCCGTTCGACGTCTCGATGCGCGTGCGTCGGTCCAGGCTGGTGACCAGCACAGTCACGTCGTGGCCGCGTGAGGCGCTCGCTTCGGCGAGCACGCGAATGTGGTTTTCAATTCCCCCCAGCACGGGGAAGTAGTCTTTGTAGATGTGCAGGATGTTCATGTGTTGCGTTCGGAATGACACGGCCGCAAGTGGCTGGTCACTCTGGCGCCTGCCTTGGGATCAACTCATAGATTAGCCCGGCCGGCACGACGTCGAAGCGAGTCTGGATGTCGGCCAGATCGTAATAACGATTCACGTCTGCGATATAGAGGCTGTCTGTATGGGCACGCTCCAAAATGAAAGGCAACTGCTGATAGGTGCGTGTGCCGGGCAGCTTATGCAGCTTCACGTCTGGCCGCGCGCCCTCCACGACCTGTAGATAGTTGACGACGGTCCAGATGCTGTAATCGGCAAAGAGTGTGCTGTTCGGCGGCAATGCGGCGAGGATGCCTTCGGCAAACGACCGGGCGCCCGTCTCGTTGTGCTTCCACGGCGACAGCGCATACGTGAGATTGTCGCGGCCACCCAGCTCGCGAAAACCGGGCAGGTTCGTCGCGAGTGGGCGCGCGATCGTCGGTGCGACGGCATATACGGTCACGGGCACGGCCATGAAAAGCGCGAGGCTCGCCGCCTGCCTCAAACGGGTTCGCGTCAGTCGCGGCCATAGGTGAGCGAATCCGATTGCGATCCACAAGCCGAAGACCATGTAGGTCATGAGATAGTAATGCAGATTCCAGACGTACTCGCCGCCCGTGCGCGGATCGGTCGCGCCGAGCAGAAAGGAGACGTTTCCCAACGCGATCAGCAGCAACAGCGCGGCGATGGATCGGTCGGTCTGCCAGGATCGATGCACACCCACAAGCCCTACCGGTAGGCTGAACATGAACTGGTAGACCAGTAGCGTGGCGCCGGCGGCGAGTCCCAGCACCAGGGCAGCGGGTGAGGTCAACGCAGTGGCGAATCCGCGAAGAAACGCGCCGATCGTCGCGCCCGTGCCCTCGCCTTCGCCCGCGTTCGCGACAAGTAGCAGGTACGGCAGCAAGGCCGCCAGGTAGATCACGCCCGCGACGGCGGCCTGGCGGCGCGCCTCCACGGCCCGGCGCGCGACGAGCACAATGAACACCAGGAATCCGGCTGCGGCGGTGAGCATGACGAGATGATTCAGCAGGCTGAGACCGTAAAGGGTCGCGAACAGGTACAGGTCACGGCCGCGCTTCTCGTGTCCCCAGCGAACGACGAAATACGTGCAGGCGGCGAGCATGAGCGCGTTGAGCGAGTAAGGCTTCGGCATCACAGCGTACGTCCAAAACGAGTGAGAGACCATGATCACGCCGGTCGCCAGCAGCGAAGCTCCCGTCTTGTTGGTGATGCGCTGCGCGGCAAGGAAAACGAATGCGAGCGCCGCCGAAGCGAACACGGCCGAGGTGAGATTGGCGCGAAACGCGACGTCGCCGATCGGCAGCGCGACAAATGGCTGCGCCAGGACGACCCACAGCGGATGGCCGAAGACGTTGCTTTCGATCTGGCGGGTGAAGGCCTTCGTCTGAAACGTGGCGAAGTCGCCGCCGCCCCATAACAGGCCGGGCGCGAGCGTCGGCACGTAGACGGCCAACGCGGCGAGAAACACCACCCCGGCCGCCAAGACCGGCCGCTCCTTCAGGTTGTGCCACATGGCCGACAGCGCTTCTGTCTTCACTCTCATCACGTCACTTGCGCAGCGGCCCGATATACGTCGATTGTCTGCCGTGCGACGCGTTCCCAAGTGAACAGCCGGGCACGCTCGAGGCCGCGCATGCGTAACTCCGCTTGCAGCTCCGGGTCGGTCATCGCCTGCAGCACGGTCGATGCCATCTGGTCTACATCATACGGATTGAAGAAGAGGCCGGCGTCGCCGGTCACCTCCGGCAAGCTGGACGTGTCGCTGCAGACGACCGGTGTGCCGCACGCCATCGCCTCCAGAACCGGCAGATTGAACCCTTCGTAGAGCGAGGGCATCACGAACAGATCGGCAGCGGCGTACAGAGCGGGCAAATCGGCATCGGGTATCGAGCCGAGAAAGCGCACACGATCGCCCAGACCCAAATGCACGGTACGCCCGCGGCTTTCGGGATAGCGATCGTCCCACGCGCCTGCGACGACGCAAGCGAGATCCAGGCGAGGTGATTCGGCGACAATCCGTGCATAAGCCTCGAGGAGGCGGGGCAGATTCTTGGGCGGCTTGTTGACGCCGACGTACAGGATGAAGCGTTCTGGTAGCCTGTAGGCCTGCCGGACGCGCCGTATCTCAGATTCCGGCTGAGGTCGGAAGCGCTCGTCCGCGGCGAGCGGCGTGACCGTGATGCGGCCTGGATCGACGCGAAAGCGCCGCATGAGATCGCGCCGCGTCGATTCGGAAATCGCGATGACGTGCCGGGCGGCGCGCAGCGCCAACCGGTGCGCCAGCGAGAAGGCCAGCCTCTGATGGGCGGGCCAAAATTGAGGCAGCGCCAGCGGGATAACGTCGTAGATCGTCACAATCGCTGGGCATGACAGGCGCCGATACGGCATGACGTAATACGGCGCGTGCCACACGTCGGGCCTGAGTCGCAGGGCGAGCGCAGGCAGTCGCGTCTGCTCGGCGACGGAGAAAGGCGCGATCTCGGTCGGGTACAGCGTGACGCCGTCTGCCGGCAGCGCATCGAACGGAAGGTGCGTATTGGGCAGCGACGGATTGTGTAGCAGCGTGAGATCGACCTCGCCGGCGCTGGCCAGCGCGATCGCCAACCGGTGCGCGTAGCGCCCGATGCCGGGAAAGTGATCGTTGATCGTGCGTCCGTCGAGGACAACGCGCAGGCGGGTCATTGCCGAGTGAGCAGCGCCGTCAGGATGCGGCCGAACTGTGTGGGCAGCACGGTGAACTGGCCTGCGATCAAATCGCCGATTGGAAACGCGCCCGTGCGCGGCACCGTGCCGACCGAATACTGCACGATCAGGAGGAAGTTCCACGCGACGAAGCTGGCGCCGATGGCGGCGATGCGGCGCGCGCTCCACCCCCGGCGGCGCAGCCAGTCGACGAACGCCGTCAGCCCGACCACGTACGTCGGCGTGTTTTGCAGCAGCAGCCGCGCGCCGAAGGCCAGCGCGCCATTGTACACCGACCACGCGCTGACCAGCAGCGCCTGCGCCGCGAAGTGGACGATCAGAAAGGCGGCCAGCCGGCGATGCTGTGCGTACAGCGGAGCCAATCCTGCCAAGGCGAACAGCAGAACGGGCGACCACACGAACAGCCCTCGATCGGTAGAGAATAGCACCGGCAGAATCTGAAATGTGCCGGTGAAGTGGCCGGCGCCCTGCGTGTAGGCGTATGGGTTGAGCTCGATCCACGAACCGTACACGACGCGCCACACGATCATCTGCAGTGCGAAGCCGATCAGCGCGCCCAGCCCGGAAGCGGCGGCCGATTGCAGCCAGGCTCGACCTTCGCCGGATCGAAATGCGGCAGGCGCCTGCGCCAGCAGCCAGACGCCGGGCACGAGGCCGATCAACACGTTTTGGGTTCGCACCAGCGCGGCCAACCCAATCGACGCGCCCATCAAGAGCCAGTTGCGCGGTCTCGCGTCGCGGGACACGGCGAACCACGCCGCGAACGTCAGCGCGTTGGCGAAGGCGTCGGCCGCGTGCGCCATCGCCGGATGGCTGTACATGTAGAACACCAGCGGCGACGCCAGCCATGCCACGAGCGCGCCGATCGTGGCCGTCGGCTCGCCGTACAGACGCCGCGTCAGCCCGTGCAGGATGAGCACGGCGGTGAAACCGAGGAGTGCCGATCCGAGGCCGATGGCCCAGACGTATGCGTCGCCGTAGCCGTCGGGTGAAGGCGACTGCGTGATGGCCGAACGCGCCGATTCGACCGCGTGCGCCGCCAGGTAGAACGGCGACCACAGCAGCGGCGCGCCGATGGCGTACGGGTTATGATTGTAGCCGGTGACCGTCGCGCCGGCGATCCTTTCGTTGCCGTAGCGCAGATACTCGTCCGTCGTGTCGAGATTGCCGTCGATGACGGCCGAGCGCAGCCACGAAAAGTAGCCCACCGGATCGAAACCATACACGCGCGGGCGAAAGAGCAGCGGAAAGAGTACGATGAAGACGATGATAAGCAGTCGTCGTTCACGAATGAAAGCGCGCATGATAACCACATTGTCAAGCCACGATCACCAAACGATCAGGGCCGGATACGCCGGAACAGGCCGCCGACGCGTGGATCGTCCACATATTCGTAACTCGCCAGGAATCTCGGATCGTTGATCAGCTCGTCGGTGCCGACCCAGTCGGTGCGCAAGTCGCGGTTCTCCCATCGCTCGCGGCTCAGATGCACCTGGATGAACGTCGGCGCCTGCGCCAGGACGTAATCGGCGTCCCATTTGCCGAAGCCATTGCCGGACGCCAGGCCGCGCGGAAAGCGCGGCGCGAGATGCGCGATGTGCCGATCGCTCAGGCCGATCATGTCGACCACCCGTAGCTCAGTTTCGTATGCGAGCACCCCGGCGTCGACCAGCGCGATCGAGTCGCCCGGCTTCGAGTTCTCGCGCAGCCACGCCGCCATGATGTGCCCGCCGCTCGACGGCGCGGAAAAATCGCGCGTCGTGCGATCGATTTCTTGCACCTGTATGGACCCGCCGAGAAAGAGGCCAAACACAAGCAGCGCCGTGACCGAAGCGAAGGCGCCTGCGTGCGATGGAATCCGCTCAGCCAGCGCCGCAAGCCCGATGGCTGCCAGCGCGCACAGCCACGGCAGGATCGGCGCATAGAAACGGGACAATGGCATCCAGTCGCCGCCCGCGACGCTGATCACCGCGACGTACAGAACCGATCCGGCAAGTGCGTGGCGCACGAGGGGTCTGTCGATGAGCGGGATGGCGGCGGCAGCGCTCAACAAGGCCAGTAGCGCGCCGCCCGACGCCAGAAACTGGAACAGATAGTGGGCTCCTCGCAGCACACGATACACGTAGCCGCCGCCTGATTTAGCGTGAACCGTGTTCGGCAGCCAGTCGCCGTAATACAGTAGTCGCCAGACGAGGAACGCGCCGAACGGCGCGGCGAAGGCGAGCGCCCACTTCACGTCTTCGCGGGCGCTGCGCGTCGTCTGGCGGCGCAGGTGCGCGAGCAGGCGCATGGACAGGGCGGCGACGAAGAAGACCGCGCCCTCGGCCCGCGCCAGCGCGACGAGCGCCAGCGCGAAGCCGGATGCGATGCCGCGCCCCGTCTGCTCTTCCTGCACGAGCAGGATCAGCGCGAGGGCGAGCAGCGCTGCGAGCAGGGAGGTCTCCAGCCCGCTCACCGACCACATGGCGTACGACCCGCTCGCCGCCAGCCACAGGCACGCCGTCCAGACCGCGAATTTGCCCGCGCCCGACTGCCTCAGCGCGATCGCCATGCCAATCAAGGCGGCGATGGAGAAGCTGGGGCCGAGCACGCGAGCCGCCGCCCCTATGTCGAGGCCGAGCCACGCTGCGCCGGCCAGCGTCACCACCCACAGGAAATTCGAGTAACCTTCCACCGGAGCATCGCCGGGGTTGAACAGCAGCCCGTCGCCGCGCGCAAAATTACGCGCGTAGCGGAACGAGATGTAGGCGTCGTCCACGTCGATATAGGCGTAGTACGCGATGTGCGCGACGAGCAGCGCCACCGCCGCCGCAACGCCGATCCAGATTGGAATGCGCTTCAGTTTGTCGACCATGCCAAATAAGGTAGTAACGACTTCAGTCGTTACGCCACCACAGGTTATTTCGAGTCGCGTCGTTGTGCCTGGCCCAGGACGTCCTGATAGATCGACTGGATTGCCTCGACCTGCTGCCTGATGTCGAAATGCTCAGTTGCGCGCCGGTGGGCGGCGATGCCCATCTCCGCGCGGCGCGGGGCATCGGCCAGCAGCTTCGTCAGGGCCTCGGCCAGCGCCTGCGAGCTGCCCGGCGTGACGAGCAGGCCGGTGACGCCATCTTCGACTATTTCCGTCGGCCCGCCCTGCGCCGAGGCGATCACCGGCACACCGGCCGACATCGCCTCGATCAGCACGCGTCCGAACGGCTCGGGGCGCGTGGATGTGTGAGCCAGCAGATCGATGCCGGCGTACACGTCGGCGATGTTATCCTGATGCCCGGCGAAGGTCAACCGGTTCCCCAGCCCGGACAATTGGGCCAGCCGCTGCAGCTCGACGTGATACGCCGCGCCGCCGCCCAGCACGCCTGGCGACTCGTCGCCTTCGGTGTACGTGCCGACGAGCGCGAAGTGCGCCTGCGGGTGCTCTCTGGCGACGCGCGCCGCCGCGCGGATGAAAAGATGCTGTCCCTTCCAGCGCACCAGTCGCCCGACGTGCGCCACCAGGGCTTTCTCCGATCCGATGCCGATCCGCCGCCGAAAGCGGTAGCGATTCCCCGGCTCGGCCTGCGTATCGACGCCGTTGTGGACGACGCAGGCCCGCGGATCGCCTTCCAGGTTGTAGGTGCTTGCGGTCGTGTACGAATTAGCGATCAGCCGCGCCGGCCGACGGCGCAGCCGGTCAAACAGCCAGCGCGGGAACGTGTCGTCGTGCAACATCCAGACGACCGGCACATCGTCCGGCGTTGCCGCGAAGGCGCTGGCGAGGTGCGCGCGCACCGTGTTCGAGTGCACGAGATCGACGCCGCATTCGCGGGCGAGGCGGGCCAGATCGCTGGACGCCCGCCGCCAGCGCAGCAGCGCGGTCGGCGACCTGACGTTAATGCGCGGCATGGGCAGGTCTCGCCAGGGGACGCCGCGCGCGTCGAGATGCCGGACGAGCGGCGAGTCTCCGGGCAGGAAGACGATCGGATCGAAGCGGGATCGATCCAGGTGCGCAATCAGATCGAGCAGAACGGTTTCTGCGCCGCCGACGAACGGGGCGTGATCGACGAAGGCGATGCGGGCGAGACTCATTGGCTCAGCCAGGCCAGATACCGCTCGAAGTCAATGCTGTACAGTCGGTACTGCACATCGCCGGCGCGATCACGGAAGTCGGCCAGCGGTGTGATAAATGCGGACATCGACGCTTCTTGACCGGGCGCCGAGGCGTACAGGACGCGCTCCCGGCGCATAACTTCGATCTCTTCAGGCGAGTAAGGCTGGAGCGTGTATGGATCGAACGGATAGACTTTGCCGTTCTCCACCGGCCACAACGGCGAGAGTCGGATGCTCTGCCCATTGTAGGGCAGAGAGACGGTCTCCCCGATGAGCACCGCGTCCATGCCAAAGTTGGTGAGCAGTGTGACAGGCTGACCGCTGGCCGTGTCACGTAGATGCTGGGCAAGGGGCACGCGTGCCCACAGCGCGCGATCGTAATACGGATCGCGATCGGCGACGTCGAAGTTGAAGTTCTGCGGCGCGAAGACGAGCATGGCCGTCTGATAGGCGGGGACCGCGATGAGCAGCGCAACCAGCCCGGCCAGGAGGTGCGGTGGTTTGACGTGCGAGAATGCAGGCTGATGTGCGAGACGTGTCGCAATGTAGTCGATGAGGGCGGCGACCAGGATGAGTAACGGTGGCATTACGAAGACGATGTAGCGCGCGTACAGGCCCTTGGCGAGAATGACGTGTGCCAGCGTCGGCACGATGCTCCAGATGGCGACGAGCAGCAGCTTGCGGCCGTACGTGCGCGTGGGTTGATCCGTGGCCTGGTTGGCTCTCGCCTGCGCGTCCGGACGGGTCAGCCATGCGAGCATCGCGCCTAAGGAGGCGAGTAACGCGAGGAAGATGGGCAAGGTGAGGTAGGTTACCAGCCAGCGCGCGATCAGCCCGAGGTTATTGCCCCAGGCATCGAACGGGAATCCAAGCAGCTCGCCGATGGAGTATGTGAACACTGAGGCCCAACGGCCGAGATCGGCGGCGGCCGGGCTTGAGCCAAACAAGAAGTAGTACAGGGCACTCCCCATCGCCAGCGCGACGAGGAGATGCGGGGCGGCCCTGATCGACCTCGATTTCCATTCGGAGCGCGGAAACGCCAGGAAGCCGAAGATGATGAGTGGGATGAACAGCCACGACGTCGATTTGGTCAGGAGCGCCAGTCCGATGACAATTCCCAGCCCGATCGAGGCAGGCCAGCGCGGCCGCTCGAAGGTCAGGACAGTCAGGTACAGCGTCCCGATGGCTTCGGCGGAAATCATGCCGTCCTGGAAAACTTGGCGATCGAATTGAGTCGTGTACGGAGACAGGATGTAGAGCAAGGTTGCGACACAGGCGGCTCGCATTGAAAAGAGCTTCCGCGCGAGCAAAAAGACGCCGAGCGCGGTGAGCGTGCCGGCGACGACCGAGATCAGGCGGGCCGGGGCGAGAATCGAATCGACGAGCGGCACCAGCGCGGCGACGATCCAGGTGTGCAGCGGCTGGCGCCCGCCCCACATGCTGATGAAGCGCTGTTCGGGGCCGCTGGCGGCGATCTGCCCCCAGTAAATGTACGTCGCCTCGTCGCCATGAAGCGGATACGTTTCCAGGTTGACCAAACGAGTGATGAGGAAGAGCACGGCAAAAACGACGATTATCGACCAACGTGGAACGGTGCGGGTGGATACCGTTGGCCCGGCGGGCGTGGCCGGAGCAGGTGAAGGAGGCGGGGCGACGACAGGCTCCCGCACCAGTGTCGCCGGAGCTTTAGCCGGACTCGGCCTCGAACTGAGACGGCGTTTCTTGCGTTTGCTCATGTGCTCATCTCTGTGCAAAGGCAACCAAGCTGTCCGCGCTGGCGACCACACGCCAGCCCTTGCCAAGAAGCTCGCTGGCAGCGCGCTTGACTCCAGGAAATCCATCGCAGATGACGTCGTGCATCAGGAGCAAACCACCGGGGAGCAGGAATGGGGTCCAGGTCTTTAGGTCACTCTTGGCGTCCTCATAGGTGTGGCCGGCGTCTACCATCAAAATCGCACATGGCATATTCCATTCCTGGCCTATTGTCTTCGTGAGGCCGCGATGGACATGCACCCGATCCTCGACGCCCGCGCAGTGAAGATTGCGCTTGAACCGATCAAATACGTCGTCCGCTGAGATGAGATCATCTTTGTAGGCTGAACGATCCTGTACGGTCAGGCTCCAGGCGTCTACTGCATGAACGAACCGGCCGGCGCTCGCGAAGACGATCGTCGATCGTCCCTCATATGAACCCAACTCTACCACAGGCCCGGTCAACGGCCAACGGGCTGCCGTCCGGTAGAGCAGCCCAGCTTCTCTTGATCGAAGGTATCCGCCAAATGGATCGATGATTTGCCAGATGTTGGCAGGACATGGCTCGTAGCGCCGATTCCGGAAAGCGCCGATCATGAGTGGCAAATCACGCGGATACGTGAAACTTGTGAACGTCCGCTGAATGGCATACAGGCGACGCGCAAACGATGTCATGCTAACTTCCGAAATTCGAAGTAGCCACGAGAAGCTGCCTAACGAATGATCTGTCCCCACACGTCACAGATTTGCGCGATCGCTCGGGGCCAGATCAGCTCTCGCCTTGGCGCAGCGTGCATCATGCCGGGCAGCGCGGCCAGTCGCTTCACCAGACGAAGCGTCGCGAGCAAACGCGGCGTGGGCCGTCCGCGATGTTTGCGTTCCAGGTGGACTACTCCGCGACCGTAGGTGACGTGCTGCCGGCAAAAGCGCCCGAGCGTATAGGCGTGCCGATGTTCGACGATGAGCGAGTCGAGCCAGAGTAGACAATGCCCTTGCAGGCATAACCGAATCTTGAGATCGGCGTCCTCTGCCGCAGCGAGCGGAAACGATTCGTCAAAGCCTCCCAGCGCTTGAAACACACTTCGTCGAAAGCTTATGTTATTTGTGCGGCCTGTAGGGCAGTCCATGCCCCCTAGATAATCACCGTGACCCGGCCACTGCGCATGCCAAGTCAGTTGCCCTTTCGTCAACCAATGAATATACGCCGGTGTGGGTAACATGCCTCGTTCGAATGCCCATTCGTAACGCGCGTACCGATTCCTGCACAGCACATCAACTGGCGCGCGACATGGCCCGCCGATACCGGCCACGTGTGGATAGTCCTGGTATCCCTGAGCGATCTGCTCGAGCCAGGTGAGAAGTGGCACACAATCGTCGTCGGTATATGCAAGGATATCCCCTTGCGCTTCCCGGCTTCCGCGGTTGCGCGCTGCCGCCGGGCCGCGGCTGGGCTGATGGATGTAACGAATGCCCGTAATACGTTGCATAGCCGTCGCTGTCTGGTCGGTCGAGCCGTCATCGACCACGAGGATTTCGTGGAACGGGTACGTCTGCGCCTGTAAAGCGTCTATCGTTTGGACCAGGCTGCTTGCGCGATTGCGGGTCGGTATGACGACAGAGATTAGCATAGAAAGCCATTCATACGAGGGAGGCAAGAAACTCGTGGAGCGAACGAGCGACAACCTGATCAGAAAAGTGAATACGTGCCCGCTGGACGGCGCGCGAGGATAATTCCTCGCGCAAGACTGTATCCTGCATCAGGTTGACCAGCGACCGCCGGAGCGCGTCCGCGTCTCTTTCTGGAAAAATAAGGCCGGCATCTCCGATGACTTCCGGAATGGCGCCGCTGTCGGAGCCGATCACCGGCACACCGCAGGCCATGGCTTCGATGATCACGCGCCCGAATTGCTCTTTCCAGCGCGGCGTGGTCTGCGAAGGCAATACCAGAGTGTGCATCTGTCGGTACTCGTCTGGAAGGTGCTCGCGCGGCACAAACTCTAGCCAGCGCAAGCGCTGCGCCCAGCCTGCCGCATCGGCCACGCGCTGAAGTGCTCCGCGCAGTGGCCCCGTGCCGATGAGATGCAGTTCCCACTCGCCCGGCAGGTAGCCGGCGGCCTCAAACAATGTTAGCAGACCTTTTTCTGCCGTGATCCTTCCCACGTATCCGATCACAAAGGGTGTTAGCGGAGGCGACGAGTCGAGTGGATGGAATAGGTTCGGATCGTAACCCATTTGCGGGATCACGGCAACCGGTTTGCGAAAGCCCTTACGCTTCAGTGTATCAGCGGCCTCTTGGTTGCCCGCGATGGCTCCGGCCGCGACCCGCAAATTGATCCATTCGATGCCGCGCGTGAAGCGGGGACGCCAGGAGATGTTTTCCCACGTGAAGAAGAACAGGCGATAGTCGAATCGTGTTCTCAACAGGCTGAACTGGGCCAGCGCCAGGCTCGTCGGCTCTTCTTCTACCAGCACGATGTGCGGCCGCGCGCGGCGCACGGTGCGTAGCACTGATTCGAATGCATATAGATACCGGATGTTGCGCCCGGCTAATAGCACCGAGCTCGTCACCAATTTGAAGGATGCACCGGTGTCGGGTTCGGCCGTCGCTTCCAGGAGGTCAAATCGCCAGCGATTCGGAACGAGAAGCGTCAGGTCGACCCGCTTGCCAAGCTCGTTTGCCTTGCTCCGCGCGTTCGCTAACACATAAGAGTGTGACACGATCAGCAGACGCATGAGTGCGTAATCAGGGCTATTTCGAGTGCGCGGCCTCTCGACGAAGTGCCAACTGTTCCTGAAATTGTCCGATGCAGTTGAACCACTCCGCCTCGAAGATTGTCCATGCCAACGCTTTGTCTGGCATGGCAACGAGGTTTTTAATAAGATGCGCCGTGCGCTTCAGCGCGCGTAGACCTATGCGCACGAACCCCGGCCCGCGTCCCTGCTTCGCAAGCTCGTAGCGCACGACGGCGCGTCCTCGGCCAATATGCTGGCCATGGAACGACGGCGCGGTGAACAACTTGTGGTGGTCGATCTTGATCGGCAAATAAACAAACTTGTAGCCGCGCGCTGTCAGCCGTTGCTTGATGTCGTAATCATGCGAGCCTGTGATCAACAGATTCTCGTCAAACCCGCCGACTTCCTCCAGCACGGATCGTCTGTAGGCCACAGCTCCGGCGGTTGGGGTTTCAACGCCGCCGACATACTCAGTCAGCCGCCCACCGTAAAAGCGCCATTCCCAGTCGTCATATCGGGCGAAGCGATTGATTGGGATCAGCGCATCGGGTGGAGTGGCATAACCACCCACGGCCACGGCTTCTGGGTAGCGTCGAAAACCATCCGCCAGTCGCTCGATCAAGTTCGATGGGCTGACGTAGTCATCGTCGCTCATCAAGATGATGTCTCCCGTCGCGTTCCGCCAGCCGACGTTGAACAAGCGTGGACTGGCCTGATGAGGCTGGGGAATGTAGCGGACGATCGGAAACGACATCGCAACCTCGCCTGTATGATCGATCGACCCGTCGTCGACCAGCACGACTTCGTAATCGGAATAAGTCTGCGTGGCCAGCGCTGCAAGCACCTTACGCAGGATGTCCGCCCGGTTGTGAGTGGAGATTACGACGGAGAATCTCATGCGGCTCGCTCTCGGAGCAGCTCGTGGTAGGTCTGCACCAGTCGATCACCATACGATTGCCACGTGTAGGGTTCGATACGCCGACGGGCATTCCTCCCCATCTCGACGCGACACTGAGGTTGGGCGCGCATCCGATCGATCGCGTCGGCCAGCGCGTCGGCGTCGGCAGGCGGGACAGTGTACCCTTCTTCATCCGGGCGCGCCAGCGATCCAGCATTCTCTGTGGCGATCACAGGTAAGCCACAAGCCATCGCCTCGTAGGTGACCAGCGCGCTTCCTTCACCCAACGATGGGAACACAAACACATCGGCTTGATGGTAGATCTCGACGACGTTGCGATGATGGCCGATGAACCGGACGCCCGGCAGAGATCGCCAGCGATCGATCAGCGACGACATCTCCGGCGCAATATTCCCGACTAGCCAGAGCTCGGCATCGCGCCAGCCAAGTCGCCGCCAGGCTTCCAGGACGTTCGGTGCACCTTTGCGCAGGGACACCGTGCCAACAAACAAGATGCGGAAGGAATGATCGCCGATCGGCTCGGGTGGCGGACGGAACCTCTGCGTATCGACGCCGTACGGTACCACGCGCAGCCGGTGTGCCGGGATACCCCGCGCCAGATGTGATTGCCGGTTGAACTCCGAGGGCACGGTAATGAAGCGCGCCGTGGCGAACTCCCGCCGGTAGCGGCGGAGCCGCCTGGGCGACGGCAAGTCAGTGGGCACAACGCCCCAACGCGCCGCTTCGGCACGAAGTATCTCTGCCAGCAAGTCTGGGTGGGGCATGCTGCATTCCACCACGGTCAACGCGCCCAGCGCGTTGCCGCGCGCGAGCGTGTGGCTTAAGTCGTTCCAGCAGTGCAAGATTGTACTCGGCTCCAATACGGCACTGGCCCACCGATCGAACAGCGGATCAGCCCAGTCATTCAGACGACTGGACTTATCCAGGAACACAACGCGCTTTATGAGCCGTCCCAACATGCCGAGGGATTGCACCTGGCGAGGCAGGATGGCTGCCTGTGCGTTCGAGCTACAGATGACGCGTTTCAAACATCCAGCGCGCTCCGGGCCGAGCACAGCGTTCAGCGCCGTATTGCCGATGCCGCCGCCCCCCAGCCGCGCATTGATGGCGTAGGTCACATCCATAACACGATGCCTGTTTGATCGTCAGAAGTATTTCGCACCCCGACGGCGGAGGAGGCTGACACCGGCCAGATGGGGGATGGTCATCACTTCAAATTCGTTGGGATAGTGCGCCTTGACGTACTGTACAGTCTTCCACACGCTGCCGCTTGCGCACGGCGCCTCGTCCCTCTCGGATCTCGGAAACGTGTCATGCAAGAGAATCAGCCCGTTGGGCCTGACCCACTGCGAGAAATGCTCAAAGTCGGCGAGCGATTGCTCGTGCGAGTGCGCCGCGTCGATGTACAGCAGATAGATCGCAGGAGCGTCCGTGGCCCAATGCGCTGCCAGATCGTCGCTGGACATAGTGTGCAAATGGACGATCGATCCGAAGCGCTTGAGCGGAGCAAGAGCCATTGGGTTGATGTCACAGCTGTGAAGCACGGGCTGCAGAGTGGGCTGAGTCTGTCGTATGTACTGCAGCACGCGAACGAACGCCAGCGAGCTGAGGCCAGGCCCGGTGCCCAGCTCCACAATGACGGCGGGCTGAGCCGCCATGGCCACGGCAAAGAGAAGGTTGTAGTAGGCAACCTCGTCGTTGGGCCGGCGCGCGTAGATCCATGCCAGATCGCGCACGTGCCGGATCGCCAGCGCGAGGTCGGCGCGCAGGTGCTTGCGATCGCGGTACAGCCGTATAGCCGACCGTACTTTGCGAACGAACCGTTTCATCGACCATCTCCGCCCGTGTCGCAGGCTTCGTGTTGGCTCGATCGCGCTGCGATCATGCTGCGCCGCCTCTCAGTAGGTTCCAGATGTAGCGTATACGGAAAAACATCTCGCCGCGTCTTAGTGCTAGCAGGATCGCGAAGAAAACGCCCGCGGCGATGCCGCCTTTAACGAGTACGCGGGCCAGAAGCGGCAGCGTGTTTAGATCGATCCAATCGGCAAACGCGAAGTACAACGCAAGACTGCCCGCGCAAGCAATGGCGGGCGGCAGAAAGATCCGTACCAGATCGATCGAGATCGTCCGCGACACGAAGGCGTACGCCACGGCGATGCCAACTGTGAACGCAACCCCGACGCCGATCGCCGTGCCGATTGCGCCGAAAGCGAGTGTGAGTGGCGTTGCCAAGATAGCGAGTGTAGCGGCCTGAACAGCCAAGAGGATGGTCACTCGTTTCGGTTGCCCAGTGGCGACGAACAGGGCGCCGGTATCGTCCAGCAGGGGACGCAGTACCGAATAGCCGATCAAGAAGCGCAATAGGGACGCACTGGGTAGCCACTTGTCGCCCCACAGCAGGCGCAGGAAGTCAGGCGCCGAGGCGAAGATCGCCAGTGCGATGGGGAGGGCTAGCGTGAGGATCAACCAGAGGCTCATGTCGAAGGCTTTACCCAAGCGGATCGGATCGTCTTGGAGCTTCGCATAGGTCGGCAGTGAGGCGCGCGCGACGATGTGTGTCACCAGCCCAGTCGGCCACTGGGCGACCTTGTAGGCCTGCGCGTAATATCCTAACGCGGCTGCTCCCACAAATGTGCCGACGAGGAAGTTGTCGAACTGTAACAGCACGACGATGGCGATCGATCCAAGTGCAAGGGTTGCACCGAAGCGCAGGAGCCAGCCGGCGATGGCGCGATCGAAGCTGAAGCGGATCGAGGGACGCTGGCCGAGACGCCGATATGCCCACCAGAACCCAACGCTGCCGAGCGCCGCATTGACGGCGACCTGCCCAACCAGCGCCCAGTAGGCATAGCCTTTCGCCGCCAGAGCGATTGCGGCGATGTACGAAAGAAACAGAGATCCGGTGACGACGATTGTCGACCGGGCAAAGACCAGTTCCTTCTCCAGCGCGGCGCGGGCAGTGGTGCCGGTGGCTTCGATGATCATCGTGCCGGCGAGCGCAATCATGATCGGCGTGGTCGCCGCCGGATAGTCCAGGCGGCTGACGATTGCCGCAGCGACCACCACGAGGATGAGTGTGAGGGTCGAGGCCGCAAGTTGCAGGAGCCAATGCGTAGCGATCAGCTGATCAGTCGTGCGATGACGGTGGATGAAGGCGTAGTCCAAGCCGAGTTTGCCACGCACGTCGAGTAGCGTGAAGAAAAACATGCCCAGCGCAAACACACCGAAATGGTCGGGGTCAAGCAGACGGGCCATGATGATCCCGTAGATGATACCCATGCCCATATTTGCATATGAGCTGACCAAAACAAATATCGTGCCCCGTATGGCGCGTCTGGCGATACTCATGCCTTGCGCCCGATGCCAATGATCATAATCCCCCATTTCTCGCGAATGAACTTGGGTAGAGGTAGTGTCTTGTTAAGCACTCCCCCGATTACGAATCGCATGCGGCTTGGGTGTCCCCAGTCAATAGTATGCCAGGGATAAACTCCGTCAGTGTAGATCTGCTGAATGCCTACCCGTTCCATTTCATAGCGCAGTTTGGCGACGTCGAAGTAAGTCATTGGCGGCGCGGCAAGAATCGCCAAATTGTGCTTCTCCCAGTAGTCGATCCACGGATGTCCTCCGTTGGGAACGATGATTCCCATCACACCGCCTGGCTTCGTAATTCGAGCCATTTCGCTGAATACGTGATACCGCTCGGTGTCATCTAGCCAATGTTCCACCACTCCTTCATTGAAAACGAGATCAAACGAATTGTCCCGTATCTCCAGTCCCTTTTCTAAGTCGCCCTGCATTGTGCTAATTTTCAAGGGGCCGAAGAATCTCTCGGCCTGTCGCTTCAAGTCCAGCGCGTTTGCGAGCATAGCGGGGGAAATGTCCAGGGCGGTTGCGTCATAACCTAGAATTGCCAGGCAGGCGGTAAAGCGTGCGCTGCCACAACCGACCTCAATCACACGCGCTCCCGCTGGGAGTTGAGCGTATCGGACAATATGCTGAATATACGGTCCTCGGATGAATCGAGTGAAATAGGATTTCTTCACGTTCGGGTTGGCATACGGATTACCTCCCGCTCGCTCGAAGTAGTCGATCCATCGATCCCCCACTTTTCTTTGGATCATTTCAGTACTCCTTGAAGTGGAATCGTCGAATAAACCTTGCAGATCATCTGAGTGGACAGAATAACCGAAAACGATCTATTTTACGACCAAATCGTAAACCGAATACGAATTTACGGCAAATGATCCAGATCGGGAAAAGAAAGAGGACAGGCCGAAGCCGGTCCTAACGTGAAGCGTCTGATCGTTTAATCGCGATCGGCTGGCACGAGATGCCTGTGCGGTAGCCGATCGACGTTCGCCGGCAAACCACTGTGGTCAACCGGAATGAACGACTGACTGCCGGGCGTGACAGCTCTCAAATCCCGAGAATTCAAACTGCTACTCACTATGTTGAACATAGAGAAGTTGTCGAAACGAGCATCGGAAACCGGACGTTCTTCATCCCTCATCGCTCATCCTTTGTTCGCCCAGCATCCTCTCAATCCGCGCCGCGACGACGTCGAGCGCGACGGTGTTGAAGCCGCCCTCGGGAATGATCAGATCGGCGTAGCGCTTGCTCGGCTCGACGAACTCCAGGTGCATCGGGCGTACAGTGTCGAGATACTGGTGAATGACCGAGTCCATCGACCGCCCGCGCTCGGCCATGTCGCGCTGTAAGCGCCGGATGAAGCGCAGGTCGGCGTCGGTGTCGACGAAGATTTTGACGTCGATCAGATCGCGCAGCGGCTGCTCGACGAAGATCAGGATGCCTTCCAGCAGAATCACCGGCTTCGGCTCGACGCGGCGCGTCTCGCTCGTGCGCGAATGGATGCGGAAGTCGTAGACCGGCATGTCGATCGGCTGGCCCGCGCGCAGTCGCTTCAAGTGCTCGATGAGCAGCTCGGTCTCCAGCGAATCCGGGTGATCGAAGTTGCGGTGCTCCCGCGCCGCCGGCGGCAGGTCGTCCCAGTCGCGGTAATACGAGTCTTGCTGAATGAACGTCAGGCGATCCGCGCCGATGCGCTCCACGATGGCGCGCACCACCGTCGTCTTGCCCGAGCCGGTTCCGCCGGACACTCCGATCACGATTCGAGGAGCTGGCGTGTCTGTTTGGCTCACATCGTACCTCGCATGGCTGCCGAGCGACAGGCTTACAGAACTGTTTAGGAATGGTTTGTAGTGGCGATCTCAGTCGCCGATGCAACGACTGAAGTCGTTTCTACCGTCCTCTGAGTTAGAGGCTCAAGGCGCCCAGTCCGACACACAGTGCCGCCGCGAACATCAGCGCGGCTCGCCAGCGGCTGTGCTCCACGAGCAGGCTCCCGCTCGACGTGATCCAGGCCGCCATCAGCCAGGCGTCGCGCGGCGCGCTGCCCAGCCACGCGCCGCGCTCGAGCAGGCTCGCCGCCGCGCTCGCCGCCAGCGCGATCGAGATGCCAAGCCAGAGCACGATGCGCGTCCCGTCGACGCTTGCTCGCCACGAGCGCGCGGCGGCGTCGAGGCCGGGCAGGGTCTCGACGCTGGCTACGATAATTGCGAGCGCCGCAATCGAGATCGGCGCCGCCGCCTCTCCGGGTGCGAGTGTAGCATGGATCAGCAGGGAGCTGCTGGCGAGCAGCATCCAGGGAGGCGCTATCTCGACGATGGCCAGAATCAAACCGCCGGCGGCGATGAACAACGCGGCGTACGTCGCCGCCGGCAGCGCGCCGGCAGCAGGCTGCCATACGGGCCTGAGCGCGGCGAGCAGGCCGGCCAGCAGGCTGACGATAGCCGCTATCCGTCCAACTTTGGACCAGTTGCGGACACGCCTGATCCCCGCCAGAGCGGCTGCGATGAGCGTCCCGGCGGCGATGCCCGTGATTGCCTCGACCATCATTTCGCGTTTTTCCTGGCTGCCAGCGTGCTCAAGTCGAATTCGGCATCGTCGGAGACGAGGCGAGCGTCTCCCTCTCCGGGCACGATCCAGATGCGACGCGCGGGATACAAAGCCGCGAATCCCAGTCCGGCGACGGCGACGACGAATCCGATGGCGACGACGAACTGAAACGGGGCGCGCACGACGTCGATGGCGGCGTGTGACTCATTCGCGAACGCCAGCCGGTAGCCGTTCGCCTCCATAGATTGGCCGGGGACGATGGTCTCGTCGGCGATCGATTCTGCGCTCGAGCTGCTCAGAATGGACACGCGATACCGGGGAGCAGGATCGCTTTCCAACAGCGAAACACCCACGGCGAGCCTCGCCGCCGGCGCGACGAAGAACTTATCCGGCTGGTTCGCGTCGAATATGAGCAGCAGCTCGCTCGACGCCTCGCCCTGCGCGCTGGTCTGGAGCTGGAGCGCGCGCCCCCCCCCGTCCTCACCCGTCACACGCAGTGCAGGAAGCACGTCTCGAACGTATATGCCGACGGCGCTTTGGATCGCGGGCTTGCCCGGCGCGGCGATGCCCTGCGCGACTTCGCTCTCGCCCTCCAGAAGGCGGAATGCCACCTCCCCGCCGGAGTTGATTTCGGCTGCGAGGAACGTCAGGGCCGTGTCCTCGATCCGAGCCGGGACGCCGGGCGTGACGCTCAAACCGTCGATGCGCCAGTCGCCGAGCGATGCCGTCGCCATGCCGGCCAGCATGATCAGAGATCCGGCGTATGCTGCTATCGTCGTGAGGTATGCCCACGGGAACCGGTGAGCCAGTCGATAGGATTCGGTCGAGCGCACGCGGTAGTGGCCCACGCGGCGCGCGATCTCTTCGACCGGCTCGCCAGAGTCGAATGTCCGGGCAGGGGAGTCTGGCGGCGGGACGGGGCGAGAAGCGCCGCGCATCGCGGCAATGCGATCCGCCAGGCGGGCGATGAGCGCAAGTCCGAGGAGCGCAGCCAGCCCGCGAAAGACTATCGAGTGGACGAGGTCGAACAGACCCAGCGCCGTGAGCGCATCGGTCGCCGCGCCGAAGCGAACGTGCGCTTCCGACAGCCAGCGCGCGTACGCGGCCGGATCGCCTCGAGGCGATTGCGGAATCAGCGCCGCTGCGCCGAGCAGAAACGCCAGCCCCAGCAGAGCAACCGCGAAGAGCGTGTCCCCTGTGGCGATGCGCCACGCGGACTGCCAGGTGTTGCGCCGGATAATCACAGAGGGTGGGGCGTCCATCATGTGCAGGCACAAAAAAGCCCCGTGTCCGGGGCTGCTCGCAAGCCACCCATCGGATTTGAACCGATAACCGACCGCTTACGAAGCGGTTGCTCTGCCGATTGAGCTAGGGTGGCGACGCACAAAATTATACCAGTCGCATCGAGGCCTGGCAAGGGATGCACGATAAATAGTTTCTAAGCGCGGTACGACCTCGGGATGACGAGCGTGACGGTCGTGCCGACGCCGACCTGGCTCACTACGTCGATCTGGCCGCCGTGCACTTCAACGATCTCCTTCGCGATGGACAGGCCCAGGCCGGTGCCGGTCGCCCACCCTTCGCTGTCGGCGACGCGGTAAAACTTGTCGAAGATGTGCGGCAGGTCTTGCTCGGGGATGCCCCGCCCGGTGTCTTCGATCGCGACCTGCACTGAGTCGTTCCGCTGCCCGGCGCGCGCGTTGACCCTGCCGCCGGGCGCGGTGTACTTGATGGCGTTGCTCAGCAGGTTCATCAAGACTTGCTTGAGCCGGCCCGCGTCGCCTTCGACAACCGGGAGGCCGGCCGGCGCGTCGAGTTCGACCTGGATGTTCTTCTTGTCGGCCTGCGGCTTCATCACCGACACGCAGTCTCGCAGCAGGCCGCCTATGTCCACGGGCACGTGCGCGAGCCGCGCGCGGCCCGATTGCAGGCGCGCCAGGTCGAGAAAGTCGTTGATCATCGCCGCCAGGCGTGTCGATTCTTGCAGCATCGTTTCCACGAACGCGCGCTGCTGCTCGCGCTTCAGGTCGTCCCGCATCAGCAGCTCTCCGTAGGCGACGATGCTGGTGAGCGGCGTGCGCAGCTCGTGCACCATCTCGGAAATCAAGTCGCTTTGCTGGAATAAGCGCGCGTTCTCGATGGCGACCGCCGCGTGCGCCGCCAGCGCGGACAGCACGTCGACGTCCTCGTCGTTGAAGGGTGTGTCGTCGACACGGTTGACCGATTCCAGCACTCCGATGGTGCGGCCTTTGACCTGAAGCGGCAGCGCGATCAGCGCCCGCGTCTTGAAGCCCGACTGCTGATCGGAGAGCGGCGAGAAGCGCGGATCGCTGCTCACGTCGTCAATGATCTGCGGTTTGCCTTCACGGGCGACCCAGCCGGCCAGGCTGTTCGGCGGCACGACGACGCGCTTGACTTCCTCGCTCTTGGTCCCGGTCGCCGCCTCGAAGTACAGGTCTCCCGTCTTCGGGTCGGTCAACAGAATCGAGGCCGCTTCGGTTCGAGTGATTTCACGCGCGGCTTCGATGATGAGCGTGAGCAGGGTGACCAGGTCCAGCGTCGAGTTGAGAATGCGGCTCAGGTCCAGCACGCGGCGGAAGCGCGCCAGGCGGGTTTCAAGATCCGTGGTGTGTGGCATAGGCTCTCGTCAGCCGGGCCTCAGCTCCGACGGCGCTTCGATCGCCTCGACGATGCGCGGCAGCACGTCAGCTACGTCGCCTCGGATCAATACGTCGGCCCGGTGATCCAGGTAAGTTTCGCCGAAGTTGATGATAATCAGTCTGGCTCGATGCTCCAGCGCCAGGTGCGGCAAGTCGGCCGCCGGGGCGACCTCCAGCGACGAGCCGGCGACGAGCATGACGTCGCACTGGCGCGCCGCGGCCGTGGCGCTCAGCAGCGCCTGCGCCGGCAGCGCTTCGCCGAACAGAGTCGCGTTCGGCTTCAGCACGCCGCCGCACGCCGGGCAGAGAGGCGTCTCCCCATCGGCGATGAAGCGCGCCAGGTACGACTCGGACGGGGTGACGCGGTAACACGCAAGGCACACGGCTTCGCGCACGTGGCCGTGCACTTCGGCGACACGCGTCGAACCGGCCTTTTGATGCAGCCCGTCGATATTCTGGCTGATCACGGTGCGAATGATACCGGCATGCTCGAGCTGCGCGAGCGCGAAATGCGCGGCGTTCGGCCGGGCGTCGCGCATGAGCGTGGCCAACGGGCGCAGCCAGCGGTAAAAGCGGTCGGGATTCTCGCGGAAAGCGTGAATGGAGGCGACCTCCATCGGGTCGCTCGTCTCCCACAGACCGACGTCCGCGCTGCGAAAGTCAGGTATGCCCGACGGCGTGCTGACGCCCGCGCCGGTGAGGGCGACGACGTGCCGGGCCGCACGCAGCATGCGCGCCGCGCGCTCGATAAGCGGTTGCATCGCGATGTCTGCATCGTGCGCCACGATCGTCGCCGTTGGGTGATCTCAGATCGGTCCCAGCATCAAGATGCGCGCCAGCTCGCGGAACTGATCGGATACGATGTTGCCGGGCTGAACCATGATGAGAGGCGCGCCCTGTTCCGATGCCTGGAAGGCGGCCTCGGGAACCGGGGTGACCACAACCGCCAGGTCACGATTCAGTATGCCCTCGATCACGGCCTTGCTCAGCGTCGCCGCCGAAGGCGAGCGGTGAACCACAACGGGCATGACCTTGTCTGCGCCGATGCCGGCTTTTTCGAGCTGCGCGAGCATCGACTGCGCCAGGAGAACGGCGGTGCGCTGAGGCTCCAACACGACGACCAGGCGCGAGCACAGTCTCACCGCGGCGCGCGCGCCGTCGTCCAGGCGAGAACCGAGGTCGAGCACGACGACTTCCGCGAGGCTGGCCAGTTGGCGGATGATGGCATCCGCGTGCCGGGCCGGGATGTCCGTTGTCTCGGCGCGCTGTTCGATGGGCGACAGGAGCATCCGCATGCCGGAGACATGCCCGGTCAGCGCCGACTCGACGAGCTTGGCGCTGATATCGTCCGCCTGGCGCGACACGAGCGCCTGGAGGCCGCTTGCCCGGCTGAGGCCGAGCTGCAGCCCCACGTCGCCGGCGGCCGAATGCAGGTCGCCGAGGATAACGTGTTGGGACGCATCGTCCTTGCCGCCCTGAGAGAGCGCGACGGCGACGTTGATCGCCAGCGTCGTCGTGCCGACGCCGCCTTTCGCGCCTATGAATGCCAAAATGCGAGCGTGCGGGCGGACGCTCACCTCGGCTCGCGTGCGCGCGCTGCGCAGCAGCACCGCTTCCACACGCGACGATAGCTCGGCGGGATGAATCGGCTTGGTCAGGTAGTCGTCCGCGCCGGCCTGAAACCCGGCGACCTTGTCTCCGACCAGCGTCTTGGCGGTGAACATGATGATAGGGATGTCCGCCGTCTTCTTGTTGGCGCGCATGCGCCGGGTGACCTCGTAGCCGTCCATGTCCGGCATCATGACGTCCAGAATAATCAGATCGGGCTGCTCGGATTCGGCCTTACTGAGAGCCTGCGCGCCTCCCTGGGCGGCGGCGATCTGATACCCCCGGCGTTGAAGCATCAAGCCGATGAGCTTCAGGCTTTCCAGATCGTCGTCAACGATCAAGATTTTCTCGGCCACAACGTTTTCACCACGAGCTGGGATGTGTTTGCGTGCAGCCTCGCATAATGCAATCTGTCGAAGCCCGGTAAAGCCCAGGCCCGACTCGCGTATCCTGTGCACGCCATTCGGATTCTATAGTACCACCGCAGGTTTGGCAAGTCAAACCATTGGGTGGTGTGGTGTGCACGCAAAGGTTGTCAGGAAAGCAGGCCGGGCTCCCACGCCCGGCTTATCCGGCGGCGTGGGAGCCGCCTCTGCTGACATGTTTTGCGTGCACGCTGCCCTGAACCGGAGGCACGGCAGCCAGACAACTCCTGTATAATAAGCACATGCCCGATGCGGGTCTGTCCAATTGGTCGCCCCTCTTGATCCTCGCCGCGGCCGCCGCGCTTGCCGCGCTGGCCTTTCTGGTGCGACGCCGCGTGCTGTCGCGCCGCGAGCTTGAGCGCCGCTCGTCCGAGCTGGATGCGCTGGTCGACTTCGGCCGCTCGATCACGCAATCGCGCCTCGACGTGGACGCGCTGTGTGAGCTGATCCACCGCAAGGCTTCGCAAATCGTGGATACCAGCTCGTTTCAGATCGGGCTGTTCGAAGACGACCGGTACGCCATTCGCCTGTGGATTCGGGAGGGCGAGCGTCTCCCGCCCGCGAAGTTCGACCTGGCGCAGAATGGCGGCCTGATCGGTTGGCTGAGGCAGTCCAAGCAGCCCCTCCTCATTCACGACTTCGAGCGCGAGATCGACGCGCTGCCGGCGCGCCCGCGTTATCTGAGCAGCCAGCCGCCGCGCTCGGCGGTGTTCGTGCCGATTGTCGCCGGCGAGGAGGCGGTGGGCGCGGTTTCCATCCAAAACGATCGCCCCAACGTGTTCGGCGACGATCACGTTCGGCTCCTGTCGATCGTCGCCAACCAGGCGGCGCCGGTCATCGCCAACGCCCGGCTCCTCGAAGCCGAGCGCCGGCGGGCGACGCAGTTGGCGCTCATCGGCGAGGTCGGCCGCCAGGTGGCGGCCATCCTCGAAATCGACGTGCTGTTCGATCGCGTCGTGGAGCTGATCCAGTCGCACTTCAATTACTATTTCGTCGCCGTCGTTTTGCGCGAAGAAGACACCGACGATCTGGTGTTCGCCGGCACGACGGTTGAAAAGATGCGCGGGCGGCGCTTGAAGATAGGGCAGGGAATTACCGGGACGGTCGTGCAAACCGGCGAGCCGCTGCTTGTCAACGACGTCTCCGCCGATCCGCATTACATCGCGCTGGCTTCTGTGCCCGAGACGCGATCGGAGCTGGCCGTGCCCTTGACCTTCGGCCAGCGCATTCTCGGCGCGCTCGACGTCGAAAGCAGCGAGCTGAACGCATTCACCCAGGAAGACCTCTTCATCCTGCGCACGCTCGCCGATCAGGTGGCGATCGCCACGCACGAGGCGCGCCTGTACGCCGCCGAGCGCGAGCAGGCATGGGTCAGCACCGCGCTGCTGCAGGTGGCCGAGGCGACGACGCAGGCGACGAGCGTCGAGGAAGTCCTCGAGACCGTCGTGCGCATCACGCCCATGCTGTCCGGCGTGGATCGCTGCGGGATCCTGCTGTGGGATGCGACCCGGTCAGTATTTCGCGCGGCTGCCTCATTTGGACTGAACGAGCGGGCGCCGGTTTTTGACGCGCTCAGGCTCGGCGCCGACGACTGGCCCGACTTATTCGCGGCTGAAGCGACAGGAGAAGCCCTTCAGTTGGACGACACGCCCGGCCGCCTGAGAGAAGCGTTCGGGCCGGGGCCGCTGCTGGCGCTGCCGCTGGTTGCGCGCGGCGAGCGCGCCGGCGTGATGCTCGTCGGCTCCCCCGAGGGCAGCCAACTGGCGAAGCGTAAGGCGGCGCTGATCGTCGGCATCGCCAACCAGGCGGCGCTCGCCATCGAGTCGTCGCAGTTGCTCGCTTCACAGCGCGAAGAGGCGTGGGTGAACATGGCACTGCTGCAGGTCGCCGAGGCAGTCGGATCGCAGACGGAGCTTCGCGACATTTTGACGACCGTCGTGCGCCTGACGCCGCTGCTGGTCGGCGTGGAAACGTGCCTGATTCTCCTGTACGACCCGGCGAGCGCTTCGTTCGTCGCGGGTGACGTGTACGGCATTCCCAGGGAGCGCCTCAAGCTGTTCGCCGATCTGCGCGTGCCGCAAGCGGCCTGGTCTCTCGGCGAAGCGCCGGCGGATGTACCGCTTGAGGTCGTCGAACGACTGCAGCTCAGCGCGCCTCTGGCCTGGCCGCTGGTCGCCAAAGGCGACGTCGTCGGCGTGATGGTCATCGACGGCGGAACAGAGACACGCGCTCCCAGCGCGCGCCACACCAACATCCTGGCCGGCATCGCCAGCCAGACGGCCATGGCGGTGATGAACGCGCAGCTCGCCGACGAGGCCGCCGCTCGCCAGCGTCTCGAGCAGGAGCTGCGCGTCGCGCGCAAGATTCAAGAGAGCTTTCTGCCGGAGCGCTGCCCCTCGCTGCCCGGATGGCAGATCGCCGCGTACTGGCGCTCGGCGCGCCAGGTCGGCGGCGACTTCTACGATTTCATCCCGCTGCGCGATGGGACCGATCGCCTGGGTATCGCGATCGCCGACACCGCCGACAAGGGCGTGCCGGCGGCGCTGTTTATGGCCCTGTCGCGCACTTTGCTGCGCGCGGCGGCGATCGGCGGGCGCGGCGCGGCGGAGGCGCTCATGCGCACGAACGACCTGATCCTCGCCGACGCGCGCTCCGACCTGTTCGTCACGATCTTCTATATCATTGTCGACGCGTCGTCGGAGATGGCTCGCTTCGCGAACGCCGGCCACAATCCGACCCTGGTCGTGCGCGCGGCAAGCCCGGTTCCCGAATATCTCACAGAGCACGGTATGGCGCTGGGCGTGATGCCCGACATTCGCTTGGAGGAGCAGGGCTTGATGATAGGGCAGGGGGATGTAGTCGTGTTGTACACCGACGGCGTGACCGAGGCGCTGAACGCGACGAACGAGGAGTTCGGATTGGAGCGCCTGGAGCGCTGCGTCACCGCTAGTCTGTCCGGCTCGGCGGACGACATCGCCTGGGCCATCCGCCAGGCGCTGCGTGAGCACGTCGGCGACGAGCCGCCGTTTGACGATATTACGTTTGTCGTGGTGAAGCGAGTCAACGAATAGGCAACGGATAAACGAATGTAACTGCCAGCTTCTCACCTCATCACATTTATTAGAGGCAGAAATATACACTCTGTTACCTGAGCCAGATAGTAAGGGTCTGAGATAGCGGTCCTGTAAGCATTCAAGCTCGCTTCTGAAGAGTTGACTCGCCAATCTATTCCTTCTTCTACCTTCAAAACTGAAAACCAGAGGAGCGCTTTTATGTATGGGTATTCTTTAACTTCTGTTCCATACGTATTCTTAATCCATTCAGCTTTAGGTTTATCATCATCACTTTTTTCAGCAGCCCCTATTTCAGCTATCATGGCTGGTTTTTCAGGGTGCAGCGCATGAAACTCAGCTATAGAAAGACCAGGGAAAGTGTGATCAAGCATGTCGCGAAAAGGTAACCATTCATTGCCACCGTCTCCCCGGAAGTATATCGACGTCCCTATCCAGTCTACTTGATCGTCTCCTGGATAGTACGCTGATAATGTGTTCCAGGGCGCAAGTGAGACGTTGGGGAAACTAAGCCAATTGGGACTCCAAACCCAGATAACGTTATCTGCCCCCTCTTCAGCGAAGATAGTTCGGATATGACGCCAGGCCGCTACAAATCGCTCCGGCCCATCAGCTATGTTTGGATCGCCAAAATGAATATAAAGATCGTCCGCTATATTCCACGATTGAGTCCCATCAGGTCCAAATGCATTTGGACCATTGTGAGGATACCAGTCGCCATCCATTTCCCAAGACCAACGTATAAACATCGGATGGCCGAACTGGGTGGCATATTGTGCGGCAGGTCTGATTACATAGTCATACTGCCCATCAATAATCTGTTGATAGTAAATTGGTGTATTCTCTAGGGTGGTGGTGTTCCAATCCAAAGGATTCCAGCTTATCATCAAAATTCTACCATCGGCGAAGTAATCAGCTAGATTAAGCCAATCGAAATCTGCGTATTGACCACCGTTTATTGTCATGGCCCAAAACCGATTGACTATTACCAAACGCCGGCCAGTCATGCACTCAAACGCTTGTACCTCAAGCAGTGAATCAGGATAGCTTGCTGGTAAATCGCCAATATAAGCGCCGATGTATGCGCCAACTTCTGGAATAGGAACCGTTTGCGGGACAGATGTTGCTGCTGGCGCTTCGCTTACAGCAGTAGAGACAATACACCCACCCCCCACCAAGAACAATATAGCCAACGTTACCGCAATTACCAATCTGAGCACTGGCTGGCGGCTCATATTCTCCCTCCTTCAGTTCTTCAACACAGCAGGCAGGTAACTGAAACAGAGGGCTTGGATGGGGTAGAAAGGCTCGCGGTTCAGTGCATTGTAGAGCCACGCTGTGGGCGCGACGCCGTGCCAGCGGGTGGTCCACACACCGCCACCTGAAAAATCGTCGGGCGAGCCTGGCACAGCGCCATCCTCCCGCTGCTGGGCCAACAGCTCCAGTAACAGGTCGTTCGCGCCGTCGCCGCCTACAGAAATGTACTGCCCCGTACCTTCATTCCAAACCGACCAGGGGCCGGCCTGTCCATCGAAGCCGAAGAGCTGCCCGCCTTGGGCCGGCAAACGGAGTACATCTCTCGCATAGCTGAGCGCCCGGCGGGCCTTGCAGCCATCGCCAATCGCGCTGAGAAAGGCTGCGCCCCAGGTTTGGTTATCGAGGTACGGCTGCCACCAATTCCTTCCACCTCTGAAGCGCCCCATATCGCCATCCCAATAATAGGTCAGCAAACAGTTCTTAAGCCTGTCTGCCGGAACAGGGTAATCCGGCCCGGCCGTATGTAAGGCCCACCAGGCGTCGATGGTGCCTTCAGTGTGATCGATGACCAGGCAGCCATCCGCCGGGTTGATGCGCGTCACCAGCCAATCAGCCGCGCGATTGCGAACCGTGACGGCCTGAGGATGGGCGCCGCCTGCATCGATGTAGCGGCTCAGGGCGAAGACCGCCCAGGCAATGTCGCCTAGCCATTCAGTGGGATGTACTGGCGCTAAGGTGACACAGTTGCGGCTCTTAAACCAGGAGCCATTGGCATTCTGGGTAGCTGCCAGCGCATCCACCACGGAATCTGCTTGCGTCCACATTTTCTCTTTTGTGAACACAATCAGAGCCAGGGCCTGGTCGTAAGTATGAGCCACGCACTCAGATTCTTCCTGCCACGATTTGAGCAGGCCCGTTACCGCCTGCTGGCTGGCGAGCCAGTTAACGGCTGCGTCTGATGCGATTGGGTTCGAGATAACCGCTTCGAAGGTGATGGGCACGCTGCGCGAGATGACATTGTAGGCATTCAGGTTATCGATGGCAATGCTCCCGACGCCGCCGACATCATCAACCGGATCCTTCACGACCGAGACGAAGAGCGCGCTCACCTGGCTGGCATCGAAGCTGGTGCCGCTCGTCCAGGGTTCAAGGAACCTGAAGGGGATGACCAGTTGGCCCCACCAATAATGGTGGGTCGGGTGATGATAACCGCGCGCAAAAATATGTTCCTGGCTGCCAGCAGGGTTGATCAATCCCACCTCCAGCGAGTTCGCTCCGGCCGGATCGCCCCGCCAGTCCAGGCGCAAGTGGTCGTAGGCGGACAGATCGAGCGGCGGGTTGAAGTTACAGCGAACCTGGGCCCAGTTACCGTCACCACTCCCCAGGTTGTAGTTCAGTTGAAGCGCTCTGTCGGTGTAACCGGCGATGGCAGCCACAGTGCCCGTGACCGGGCGATCGGATGGTAACACGGGGAAGCAGTTGTAAGTGCCTTCGAAGTCGAGGAATGTGAAGCCGGAACGGAGTCCCAGGTCTGTCCACGGCTCGGGCGGGTTGTCTTGCGCCAGTAACCAGTAGCTCACCTGGCCGGTCTGGCCCGCTGTCCAGCTCTGCGAAGCAGGCCCGTCGTCGTGCAGCCACAGGCCGACGTTTTCGTTATTGGGATTGGTGGTGGCGCTGATCCGGCCCTGTGGCGTGACCGTATGAGTGATGGGCAAAGCATCGAGAGCAATACGCACGTTGGGGGTGTTCCCCTGCCAGCTTTGGTCGTCGGTATGGAGCACGTCGAGCCAGGTGTTGCCGAGTGGTAGGGCAAGGCTAAAGACAAAAGCCGAAGGCGTAACGCTGGTGAAGGCTACCTGATGCCGAACCAGATCGCTGCCGATGAAGCGAGCGGCGTTGCTGTCGTGGCAGTCGGTGTTACCGCCGTCGCATGTACCGCCCTGGCTGATAAACATGGACGAAACCTGCGCGAGCTTGAACCCCTGCCGTTCGGCGCGCCGTGTAGAGTTGATGGTAATATCGGCTGTGGCCGTATGGGTCTGGGTGACGTGCAGCCGGGTCTGTCGATCGCGGGGAGGGGGTAACACCAACTCATAGGCTACGCTAAAGTCGTGGTTGGTCCCGTTGGCCCGCATGCGCAGCGGCGCGGCGGGTAACCAGGTAGTATCGATCTCTAGCCGATTAAGCTGGGGATTGTGATAGTAGGTTGAGAAACTGGGCCAATAGGCAGGGCCCAAGACAATGGAGCTGCCAAACGGAATGGATGGGGTAGGATCAGCGTTTTGCTTCAGACGCACGAAGCCAGATGCATAGATGACGGCGACCTGCGGAGTGCCTGACCAGCTTTGCGACTTGTGATAGACGCGCACAAGGGCTGCATTGCTGTGTGAGATGCCGTCGAGTACGACCTCCATGGGAGTACCCACATTAGGGTCGGTGCCGCACTTATCGACAATCCAACCATTGCTCCCGTTGTAAATTGTCAAGCAGTTGGATTGAGCCGCGATGCCGTGAAGCGAGGCCGAGATTGCTACCAAAGCCAACAGGCACGCGAAGGCCACCGATAAGCGTTTCGATAGCCGAGATTGCATGGCGTGCCTGTCTGCAAACCGATGGATGACGGGGAACAAGGTTTGCGTCTTGCCTCCTCTCGTTGACGTGTGAGGCAACGTATTGCGTTGGTACTCCTAAACACTGCCGACCGGCAAAGCGCGTTGCGCTAAGTTCACTATTACTTGAACTCAAAATCGTCTACCCACACTGTGGCGCTGTTCGTGGCTCTCTTGAATTGAAGGTTGACATTCTCAAGCCGATTCAACTGTACACCCAGATCCGAGAACCTGCTCAGCGGTGTGCAGAACGATGTCCACTTTCCCGCCTGCGCGATATTGATCAAGATTCCTTCCTCTCGCGGGGATGTGTCTTTCATATCCAAGCTGAATGCCTGATTGGGCGTTTGGGTGTAAGCCCAGAAGCAAATCTCGGTGAATTTCGTGGCGTCATAGCCGTCAGGCGTGCCGATTCCCCAGTATCTGTTGTCGTCGACGCTTTTATACTCGATCCTGACCGCAAGGGGTTCGCTGTGGAATATATCGTAGACGCCTTGGCACAGGAAATTTGGGTCATCTTCCGGACCGTAGAATGGGAACTGGGGATCCACGTCTTGGAGCTGTGGAAACACGTTTCCGGTGATGGAAGGGTGGTTGCAGGCGATCGGTGGTATTGGAGTAGGCGTGTCGGTGGGAGCCGGTGTATTGGTCGGGGTTGGCGTATTCGTCATAGTTGGGGGAGGGGGAGGCGGGGTAGGCGTGACCTCAATATTGCAGACGATCGTAGCTTCAGATGAGGTGCCGTCTCTTTTCGCGGTCACTTTAATGATCACCTGACCAGGATTGTTTGGAGCCGTGAAGTTTACAGTCTGACCTGTGGGTGGCGTCACGATGCCTGCGCTTGGGCTCCATTCAAAAACGACCCCATCACCTTGCACTCCGGACACTGCCAGTGGAATGGACTCGCCCGGCGACAACACGCAAGAGCGTCCGGGGACGATGGTGGGTGTTCCTAACGGTTGGCATGCACTGGCTACTACTAGGAAAAGCAGGCTGAGTAGTAGTGTTGCCCTATGTAGGGTGTGAGATCCTACCACAGTCGAAGAAGCTACACTGCTCATGGTTTTTTCTCCTCTGCTATGGTCCGCGCTCAACAAAGAACGGATAAGACTCCAGGGCCGGACAGCGCCACTGGGTCAGCTGCATAGACACGGGATCGGCAATGCTGTCACGACCGCTCAGATAGTCGACTGTGCAACCTGTCCTGCGAAGGAGTTTCGCATCACCGCCAATGCCAGCGTCCATCCAAGTGCACTCGAGGATGGGTAGTTTCATCTCGCGCGAGACGGGAATAACCTCTGCCTCCAACCTGACCGTCACACCCGGCTCAACTGAGACGCTCTCTCCCGGCGATGGTATCGAGATGATGGTGTCTCCTTTCGAGATCCGGAATGAAACCAATGTGTCACTTGAGCCAATGCATTGCGGAAATAGCCAAAGACCCGCCAGCGAGACCGATGTGCCAAGTATGAGAAACCGCCATGCACGGGGAGAGAATAGCTTTGGGTCGGCCGCTAACAGGATTTTGAGTATCAGACGTATGGGCCACGGGACTCCGTCATCATCGGCCCATTGGTTCAGTTGGTCGGACAGCCCGGCAACGGCCGACAATGAAACCAGGGCGACTGAGATGAGAATGGCGGGAAGCCATGGATAGCCTCGCACATAGCGAAGGTAGGGAGCCAGCTGAGAGTTGTCCAGGATGGTCAATGCGACCACGATTAACACGATGGACAGCGAGCCAGTCACAAGTAGATTTCGCCGCCCATGACGCAAGAGCCGTTCAACGGTTCTCTTAACCGCTAGCAGAGAGACGGTTAGGCGGGGTAGGATTCCTCGTGGCATTGAACACATCTCTCCACTCTCACGTGAGATACGTATAATTCCTTTACGCGTGTAGAGCTCAACGATTAAGGGAGCGGCGGAATGCAAATCCTGTCGATCGGGCAACTGAGTGGTTGGCCCACTCTCATCACCAGAGGCAGATATAGTTGAGCGACGGGCTTCCTCACAAAGCTAACTTTATCTACGAACACGTCGTAGGGCGACTGGGTCGCATTTCCATCTAGCTGAAATGCAATCGCGAGGCCGTCAGACGCTATTGTAGGGGTGGGGGAGGTCGTCAAGTTAAGAATGTGGCTCTGGTCATCCATAATGAATTTCTGATAGTGCACCTGCCCGCCAAGAATCTCCCCTTCCAGCGAAAGGGTATGCCACTGTCCTGCTTGCAAGCATTGTGTAATTGTCGGCCTGATCGGCACCCACGGCTCAGATTGATGAGGATCCCAGTAGCGCCAGCGCGGCGCACCCTCGCCGACATTCTGCCATTGAAGGGCGAACTCGTATCGCTTAGAGTGTTTATACTTGTTCATGCTGAACTCAAGCGCCTGGATCACGGACGGAGCGCTTTGGTTGTTACACGTCGTGGTAGGGGTAAACCAAAAGGGCATCGTAAGAGTAAACACGCTTGCCGATGGTTCCGGCAACAAGTTCCTATAACAGTGCACGTTCGAATACGTAATAACGCCTCCGGTAAGGGAACATTGAAGCGACTTCCCGCCAAGGGATGGCGTCGCAACGTTTGTGATGACCCACGTTGGCCAGCCTTCACAGAAGACGCCCCAATCGGCGGCGTCTTCATCCAAGTCGTGTGTTTTTGAAATAGGTGGATTGGCTGGTCCTTGGTCGCATATTACCGCATCACTTGGGGCCTGCCCCCAAGCCGTTCGAGGCAACGTGCTGTCTGACGCTGTTGTCTGATCTGTACCACCGCTCGCCGTTGTTCCGAGAACTCCGGTCATCATCATAAGAGCGAGTCCAGCGATAATCACAGTGATTCCGCACTTGAACATCTCACCTCGCTATGCACAACGGCTTAGGCCGAGGATTCCCGTCCCGGTACTCAGAAGCAAGATACGCTGATCAAAGCAAAGGTGGGTCTTCCAGGTTGGACGCTGACGGCGTTGTTGCGATATTCGATTGGCGACTACAAGAGCATTACTACTATAGCACTAATCAGGAGCGAGTCAATACCCTTTTGGCAGCTTGCCAAGTATGGCCCATCGCACACCGTTTCCCCCTTGGCAGCCCTAACATCAAGCTGATCGGCCCCAGCGCCAGCAGCGCCATCGCCCACGGCAGGCCGAACTGGCTGGCGATCATCCCCAGCGTCCACGGAATCGTCCAGGCTATCGCGCCGAAGGCTGACGAGATCGACATGGCGATGCCGGAGCGGTCCGGCAGGCCGGCGCAGAAATGCGCCGCCAAGATCAGGTACCAGCATGACGTGGCGAGGGCGAGACACGCCAGCAGTCGTGGTGAAGCGCGCCACGAAGCGCAGCGGATAGTGTGTCGGCGCACGGCCATCCGGGCACGCCAGGCCCGAGTCGCCGCGTTGCTTGGCGAGCCTCAAAGCACCCGGATGAACTTGGCCGTTGAGGGCACGCCATCCGAGTTGACGATGAAGAGCATGTAATACCCGGGCGGTGCAGTGGACGGATCAGGTGGAGCGACGACGGTGAGCTGCCATGGGGTATTCGCGTCGATCTTCAGCCCGACGTAGCGCTGATCCATGTTGTTGTTGTGCGTCGTCGTGGTCGGGCGGATGAGGGCCACGGATGTGATGGACCGCGCATCGCCGGTCTCGACATCGAACGTTTCTCCGTACGTGACTTGCGAAGGAGTCCGGTCGATGACCGGCTGTGGGCCGCGCGCGAGATAGGGCGGGCTGAATACTTCGAGGCGTAACTCGTTTCCATCCGGCGGCCACTCGTGTCCTGTGCTGCCCGCGGTGAGCACACGCCCATCGGGCAGCAGGACTGCGGTCGAGTGGTAAAGTCGTGCAACCTGTGCTTGGGCCAGTCTCTGCCAGGTCTCCGTTACCGGGTCGAATCGCTCGGCCTCCAGGACAGCGCCATGATTATGATCGGCAATGCCTTTCTCCGCGCCGTTGACAACTAACACAGACCTATCGGGCAGCAGTACCGCATCGACCAAAATGCGGGCGTTGTCGAGAGGTGTGGTTTCTCTCCATCGGCTCCGTTCCTGATCTCCCACGTTCAGCTCGAATATGTCAGCCCGGTCGGTCGCCGGGGATTCTGTATTCGGCTTTAACGCAGTACTGCCGCCTATCATCAGCACCCGCGCTTGCGGATGGTCGGGCAGTATCGGAAGCAGCACGCTGGTTCCCTGGCCAGGGTATGTGCGGCTACCTGAGGAAGGTATCTCGAACGCTTGAGGAAGCCATGCTTGTTTATTGAGATCGAGCAATCGGGTCTTGTCCCAGGAGTGAACGAAAAGGAAACCCCCGGGCAAGACATGCAGGAACGGGTACAGGCCGATATTTTTCAGGAAGGGCTGTGGAGCCGTTAACGTATCGGTGTCGGGATCAAAGATTTCGCATGTAGAATTCATCGCGAATTGATCGCTTCCCGTCAATTGTTCGAGCATTGGCGCAATACAATGATGCCAGTATCCGGAAACGATCAGGGCCTTACCGTTGGGCAGCGTGACGCACGTAGGATACCACCGCGCGCGTGGCATATCCGCGTGTCGCGACCATGTCTCCGTGACCGGATCGAACGTATGGACATCGTGGTCAGCGCCTCGACCGAAGCCAATCAGCGAGACAACGATTTGCCAGGGAATTTGTGCGTACGACTGCCCACCGGCGGCGAGCAGGCGTCCATCCGGGAGAATACAGTGGCCGCTGCAGAAGAGGTTGCGTGGCAGATCGGGGTACGTGACGCCCTCGCTCACTGGATCAAATAGCGCAGACTGCCCTCTATTGATAGCTGCATAGTCATGCATATCGGCCGAGAATAGCAGCACCTTCCCGGTGTTCAACAATGCCATGTGGACGCCGACAATGTTCAGGCTGGCTGCGATTCGCCATTCTCCTTGTACGGCTTCTGTTTCACTTATCACGATCTCTCTGTAGTCCAGCACGATACACCTCCTGCGCAAAGCTATTTCGGATTTCCGAAGTCTTGGAGACTTCGGAAGTCTTGAGTAGGGGATCACTGCACTCGGACAAACTTCGCGATTGAAGGCACCCCATCTGTGTTAACGATGAACAGCATGTAATATCCCAGTGGTGCGACACTCCCATTGGGGGGAGCAATCACCGTGAGTTGAGCCGCGTTTCCGCGCACGATCTTCAGCCCGACGTAGCGCTGATCCATGTTGTTGTTGTGTGTCGTCGTGCTCGGACGCACGAATGCGACCGACTGGATGGACTGTGCATCGCCGGTGTCGATATTGAAACTCGCTCCATACGACACCTGCGGCGGAGCCCAGTTGATGACGGGCCGGGGGCCGTTCGCGAGATACGGCGGGCTGAAAACTTCGAGGCGCAGCTCCTGTTCAGCCGGCGGCCATTCGTGCCCCGTGCTGCCCGCCGCGACGACACGTCCATCGGGCAGCAGGGCTGCGGTCGAGTGATAGAGTCGTTTGATGCTTGCCCGGGCGAGTGTTTGCCAGGTCTCGGTTACGGGATCAAACCGTTCGGATTCCAGAACGGCGCCGTGATTATGATCGCCGGTGCCTTGTTCCGCTCCGCCAAGGACCAGAAGGGTGCCGTCGGGCAGCAGCATCGTTTCTGACACAAATCGGCGATGCGCCAACGGCGTGGTTTCTCTCCAGCGGCTCTGTCCAGGATCTTGAGCATTCAGCTCGAAGATCTCAACTCTGTCGGTTGCCGGAGTTTGCTTAGTCGGTTTTAGTGCGGTGCTGCCGCCCGCGATGAGCACTCGGGCCGGCTGCGCGTTGTCCGGCGAGATGGGCAGGAGCACGCTCGTTCCCGGAGCGGGGTATATCCGCGTGCCCGGGCTGTTCATCGTAAACACTTGGGGAATCCATTCCTGTTTGTTCAGATCGAATAATCGAGTCTTATTCCAGGAATGGACGTAAAGGAATCCGCCAGGCAAGACGTGTACGAACAGATACACGCCGATGTCTTTGAGGAATGGTTGCGGGGCCGTCAACGTGTTGGTCTCGGGATCAAAGATTTCGAATGTGTCGTTGATTCCGAACCGATCGCTTCCTGTCAGTCGCTCCACAATCTGAGCGACGATGCGATTCCAGTTGCCACAGACGAGCATCGCTTTGCCATCGGGCAGCGTCACGCACGTAGGATACCAACGCGCGCGGGGCAAGTCTGCGTGCCGGGACCATTTTTCCGTCACCGGATCGAACGTATGGATGTCGTGGTCAACGCCACGACCACGGCCGAGCAGCGCACGAAGGAATTGCCCCAAGTTCTGCCCGTAAGCCTGCCCGCCTACCACCAGCACTCGCCCATCGGGTAGCATACAGTGGCCGCTGCAGAGGAGATGACGCGACAAATCGGAATGGGTCACGCTATCGGTTGCCGGATCCCACAGCGCAGCCTTGCCTTTATCCATCGTTTCGTAGTCATGATGATCGGCTGAGAACAAAAGCACCTTTCCGGTGTTCAACAACGCCATATGCACGCCGATCACCCCCAAGTTGGCGACCGCGACATCCCATTTACCCTGCACACTGGCATCAATCTTGGTCATCACGGTCTCCTGGTGATCAGGCATGACATTCCTCCGGTGCACACAACAACTGGTGATTGCACACATGTTGGGCCGACAGTTGCACTGTCGCCTAGTGTCCGCAGTGCAACTGCGGACGAACGGTCTTGCGTTTTGCTACAATAAACGACAAAATGCAGGGTTTTTGGGCATGGCTTGAATATTCAGACGATTCTTTGACAATCCCGCGCCCAAGTGTGGCGAATTCTGGCGCAAACGCACGAAGCATGTCTGGTCCATCGCTCATCGGTTCCCCCTCGGCAGTCCCACTATCAAGCTGATCGGCCCCAACGCCAGCAGCGCCATCGCCCACGGCAGGCCGAACTGGCTGGCGATCATCCCCAGCCCCCACGGAATCGTCCAGGATATCGCGCCCGAGGCTGACGAGATCGACATGGCGATGCCGGAGCGACCCGGCAGGCTGGCGTAGACCTGCGCCGCCAGGATCGCGTACCAGCCTGACGTGGCGAGTGCGAGGCACGCCAGCAGGACGACCTTCAGCGTCATGTCCGGTGTGGCCAGGAATGCCACGTACAGTACCAGCGTCGCAGCCGCGCTCACGCGCAGATAGGTTAAGCCTCGTACACGCTCCAGCAGCGGGATGATCAAGGCGTCCCCGATCGGGTTCGCCGCCGACCACACGCCGACGGCCAGCGCGGCCTGCGCCTCGGACACGCGAGCCACGTCGACGAAGTACAGCGCGATGAAGCCGAGGAAGACGTCGAGCATCAGGTCGGCGGATTCGAGCAAGACGAGCCAGCGCCATACGCTTCGCTCCCGCAGCGCGCGCAGCGCCTGGCGGATGCCTTCGGTGAATCCCGCCGGCTTCTCCGCGTGACTGTGGTCGACGGCTGGCTGCCGCCATCGGAGCCAGGCGAGGGCCAGCGCCGCGACGACCATGCCCGCGTACAAAGCACGCCAGCCCACCCTCACGGCGAGTGCCGCCGATACCAATAGCGGGCCGAGCACGACGCCGAGCGATCCGGCGAGCGTCCAGCGTGCCATCATCTGCTCACGCCGCGTCGGGAAGAGGTCCATCAGCGTCGCCTGCGAGAGGCTGACAAACGCGCCGCTGGCGGGGTTGAAGATCGAGAACGCGATCAGAAGCGCCGGGAAGGTCTGCGCCGTCGCGGTGAGCGCCAGCGCGAGCGCGAACATCAGCCCGCCGCCCGCCACGATCACCTTGCGCTTCCCGGTATCGCCCAGGATGCCGAGCGCAGGCTCGACGACGTTGCCGACGAGCTTCGGCAGGCTGAGCAGCAAGCCGATCTGCGCATAGGTGAGCGCCAGCTCGTCGCGGATGACGGGCAGGATCGCGCCCTCCACGCCGAAGACAAGCTCGTCCAGAAACTCGATCGCCAGGATGGTGAGCGTGAAGACCCACGCCGGGCGCGCCAGGCTGCCGGCGAAGGCGCATGTGATTTTGCGGATTGAGGTCAACACAATATGCCCCTTATCTCAGTATGGTGGTTGCTCACCCTTGCGAAGGTTTGGAACCTTCGCAAGGTTCATCTGAGATAAGCGGCGGAGGGGCGCGAGCGCGGCGTGGCCTGCCCGGCCGGCCCGGGTGCTCAGGCCGGAGTGACCGGCTGCAACTTATGAGTTAACGGGGAGGATGGAAGTGCTCGGGTCTCAGCATGGCTGCATTATAACAGATGTTGTAACTACGCCGCCGGCCGGACGGGAGATTCCTCACTGCGTTCGGAATGACACTTTTGGAGTTTGGAGTTTGAACTTGGGAGTTTGAACTTGGGAGTTTGGAGTTAGCAACTCCTCACGGCGTCTGCGCGTTCGTCTCGCCGGGGTTGAAGTAGTTGTGCGCCGCGCTCGCGATGTCGACCATGATGCCGTTGGCGACACCCCAATCAACCCACGCCCCCGGCGTGTTGACGAACACGACCAGGACGAAGTCGCCGCCCGGCGTGAACGCGACCGACGCGTCGGCGCGCGTGTCGTTGTCCCAGCCGTGCTTGTGCGCGAGCGGTGTCCCGTCCGGCAGCCCACCGCGCAGCAGCGTGGGGATGCCTTCCGCGTCGGTGATCACGTTCTCCTTCATGATGTCGAGCATCTGCCGGCATTCCTCGGGCGTGAATGCGCCGGGATACGCGACCATCAGCGCCCCGCCGCCCTCGCCGCACTGGTAGATCATCTCCAGCAGCAGGCCGATGTCGCTGGGCGTCGTCTGCATCGCCGGATCGGGATTCGTCCATACGCCTGCCTGCGAGTTCGCTTCGGTGGCGACCGGAGGCGGCGCGACGTCCTGCTGGTCGTACGGCAGCGCCATGAAGGAATTCGTCAGGCCGAGGAAGCGCATCGAAGAAGTCAGCCGATCCACGCCGGCGAAGGAATCGCCATCGCCGATTTGGCGCAGCAGCAGGTTGGCGGTGAAGTTGCCGCTTTCCGAGCCGAGCGTCTCGGTGAGCAGCTTGTGTGTCTCGACATCCGGCGCCTGCGCCAGCGTGCGATAGACCTCGGCCATGATGGGAATCTTCATCAGGCTCATGCCCGAGTAAGCCACGTCGCCGCCAATCTCGATCTCGTCTCCGGACGTCAGGTCTTTCAGAAACACGCCGGCGTTGCCATTAAACGCTTTCAGGCGCTCCTGGATCAGCTCGCGAAGCTGATCGATCGTCGCGGGCGGCGCGGGCTGCGATTCGACGACCAGTTGCGCGTCGCGCTCGTGCAGCGACTTCAGCCCCTCGGCCACCGGCGCCACCGACGCCACAATGTCGAGCATGTAACCCGGCTGGCCCGGCTTGAGCGTCATCGACTGAAGGTCGGGCGCGGGCGGCTGCGCCGGGTCGTCGAAGAGCAGCGCCATCTCAGACAGCTTCAGGCGGATGAGCTCCTCGGAATACTCGGCGACGATCGGCAGGTCGTACGGCTCGGGCGGCTGGAAGACCAGGTGTCGCAGGAAATTGCCCGCCGTCGCGCTCTCTTCGCGCTTGCGCCGGAATGCCTCGACCGTCGCCTCGGCGTCGAAGCGGAAGCCGACGGCGTCCGGTGGGAGCGCGCGCACCTCGTCCATGTAATGCAGGACGACCGGCTCGTCGAACGCGGCCTGCATGAGCGCGACGACCTCGTCGATCGGCTGGCCGGCGAACGGCGTCCCGGCCACCGTCCACGAGGCGGGGACGCGATCGAGCGACGCGCGGAAGGAAGCAAACTGCGCGACGACGTACACGACGACGAGCAGCACGCCCAGCAGGCGCACGCGGCGCGCGGTGAAGAGACGGCGTCTGGCGAAAGTCAAGAATTCCTCCGGCAGACTTCCGAAATCTTGGGCACGGCCAAGACTTCGGAAGTCTTTAACTTGAGACTTCCGAAGTCTGAAAACCGGATCGACTGAGACGTCGGAATCTGTGTAATCCGTGTCATCCGTGGTTATGCTACCGCCACGACCAGATGGCGAACTCGCCTGGACCGATGTGGGTCAGACTATCGCCGCTGCCTTCGGCGTCGAGGCGGTAGATGCCCTGCGGGCGGGCCAGCGGCGTGCCGGCCAGCAGCAGGTAGCGGCTGTCGGGCGACCACAGCGAGATTGATTGAGCGTACTGATCGAAGAACGGCACGATGAACAGGAAGCTCTCCGTCGGCACGAACGACGCCAGGATCGCCGTCTGCCCCGATTCGACGTCGACGACGTTCCACGTCAGCTCGATCTCCTGTCTTGCCTGGACGGCCAGCCCCGGACTGCGCCGGGCCGACCCAATCGCGCTCGGAGGGCTGAGCCGCCCCGTCAGGTAGGCGATCTTCGTCCCATCCGGCGACCAGAAGAACGCGAAATGCGACTCGTCGACGAGCGTGCGCGACTCGCTTCCGTCCGGCCTGACGAGGGTGATCCTGTCGTAATGCTCGCCGGCTGCGTCGAACGTGCTGTAGGCGATGCGCGCGCCGTCCGGCGACCAGGCGAAGCTGATGCCGCCGTCGTAACCCGCGAGCAAGCTCTCCGTGTCCTCACGCACGAGGACGAGAGCGTCTTGCCGGCCCGATCCGGCCCGCGCGAAGAGATACGTGTCGTCGACCGGCGACCAGGCCGGCGCCTGAAACAGCGCCGGACTGGCGTCGCGCCTGTGCGTGTCCGTTTCGCCGAGCATGTGGGTGCCGACGTATCCACGCAGCCCGCCGATGTGCACGGCCATGCGCTCGCCGCCGGGCGACCAGGAGAAGTAATTAGGCTGGCCACGCGCGACGAGCGTGGCCGATCCATCCTGCCCGGCCTGCGCGACGTGCAGCGCCAGGCGGCCCCCTGCGCCTGCAGCCAGGAAGCCGACATGCTCGCTATCCGGCGACCAATACAGGTAGAACGGCGCCGCCGAGGATGCGTCGCGATAGACCGTCATTCGGTTCTCGCCGCTCGCGTCGATCGTCACCAGCTCGCCCCGGCTGCCCGACACCAGGCTGAAAGCCAGGCGGCCGCCGTCGCGCGACCACACGATCGCGGCGTCGGGTATCGTACCTGATGAGTTGAGATCGACGCGGCCGCCGCCATCCGGATCGGCCGTGTACACCTGGCCGTTCTCGTCGACGACGGCGATGCGACCGGCAGCGCCGGCGCCAGCCTGTACGACGACCGGCGTCGGCTTGGCGGTTGGCACAGGTGTGGGCGCCGGTTCCGCCCGGCACGCGGCGAGCGCAAGCGCGGCTGCTAGCGTCACGGCGAAGCAGCGTGCGATTGAATGCGCCGTGGGTAACGTCGTCATAAGCTCACGAGCTTTCCGAGAACTTTGAAAATTATACCAGTCTTTCGCGGGCTGTCCCGCATAGCGCCGGTGCTTTTGTGCCCGGTGTCACGTGCCATGTGCCAGGCAGTCCCGCTCGCTCCCGCCGGGAGGTCGAGGGTCGCAGACCCCCGACGAGCGATAAGGCCGAGCAAACTCGGACATTCTGAGACTTCGGAAGTCTAGAGAGCTGTCATCGCCTGCGAGACTACTCAGATAACCGGACACCCACGCTGTCGTGAATAAGCGTAAGACTTCCGAAGTCTGAAGGAGGATTCGGCGCTCGCGGTTATAATTGCCGTTATGACAGTCGCCAAACTCCTGATCGGGATCATCATCGCGCTCGCGATCGTCGCCGCGTGCAGCGCGCCGCAGCCGGCCCCGTCGGGGAGCGCGCCCGCCACGCTGACCGTCTTCGCCGCGGCTTCGTTGGCGCAGGCTTGCGCCGAGTTGGGCGGGCGATTCGAGGCACAGCATCCCGGCGTCGAGGTCGTCTTCAACTTCGCCGGCTCGCAGCAGTTGGCGCAGCAGTTGGCGCAGGGCGCGCCCGGCGACGTCTTCGCAAGCGCCGACGCAGCGCAGATGAGCGTCGCGATCGAGCGTGGACGCGTGCGATCCGGCGCGCCTCGCGATTTCGCGCGCAACCGCCTCGTCGTGGTCTATCCGAAGGATAACCCGGCCGGCCTGGTGGATTTGCGCGACCTGGCCAGACCCGAGCTGCGGGGTCGCCTGGTGCTTGCCGCCGCCGCCGTTCCGGCAGGCGAGTACACGCTCGCCTTCCTCGACAAGGCATCCGCCGACCCGCGCTTCGGCGCGCGGTTCAAAGACGCCGTGCTGAGCAACGCCGGCTCGTACGAGGAGAACGTCCGCGCGGCGCTGAGCAAAGTTGTCTTGGGCGAAGCCTTCGCGGGCATCGTGTACGAGAGCGACGTAGCGGGCGAGGCAGCGAACGAAGTCGGCCGCATCCAGATTCCCGACGCGCTGAACGTGCTCGCGACGTATCCGATCGCGCCGATCGCGGATAGCGCTCGCCCCGACCTGGCGCAGGCGTTCGTCGACTTCGTGCTGTCGCCCGAAGGCCAGGACGTTTTGGCAAAGCACGGATTCCTCCGCGCGAGCGACTAATTTGACCTTTGGGTTTTGAAGTTTGAGCTTTGGATTTACAAGCGGATGTCCGTGCCAGCAGTCCCGCCTTCACCCATACGCCCGATCCGCCGGCCGCCCGGCCTATGGCGACTGCTCAGCCTGCCGCTGCTCATCTTCTTCGCGCTGCCGATCGTCGCCCTGTTTCTGCGCGCCGAGCCTGAGGAGCTGCTCGCCAGCCTGCGCGACGAGCAAGTTGGGCAAGCGATCGGCCTGAGCCTGCGGACGACGCTGATCACCGTCGCCCTCACCATCATGCTCGGCACGCCCGTCGCGCAGCTCCTTTCGCGCCCGCACATCCGTTTTCACCGCGCGATCGACACGCTCGTCGATCTGCCGACCGTCCTTCCGCCGTCGGTCGCGGGCATCGCGCTGCTGCTGACGTTCGGGCGGCTGGGATTGCTCGGCGGCGCGCTGGAGGCCGCCGGCATTCGCATCGCCTTCACGCCGCTCGCCGTCGTCATGGCGCAGATGTTCGTCGCCGCGCCGTTTTACATCAAGTCCGCCGCGATTGGCTTCGCCGGCGTCGACGCCGAGCTGAAGTCGGCGGCGATGATCGACGGCGCGAACGCGTGGCAGGTGTTCCGCTCGGTAGTCGTCCCGCTGTCGTGGACGGCGCTGGTCAGCGGGAGCGTGCTGACCTGGGCGCGCGCGCTCGGCGAGTTCGGCGCGACGATCCTCTTCGCCGGGAACCTGGTCGGGCAGACGCAGACGATGCCCCTCGCCATTTACCTGGGCTTCGAGATCGACCTCGACACGGCGCTGACGCTGTCCGTGATCCTGATCGGGCTGTCCTTCCTGTCGCTGATCGTCGTGAAGGCGCTGCTGCCGCGGGAGAGTTAAGAGACTTCGGAAGTCTTAGGGCTTGTTCTCGCAGGCGAAGGTGGCCGACGGTTTCGGTAGTTCCGCAGGCAGTATGACACCTAAAGACTTCCGAAGTCTGAAGATCGATCATAGAATCTGTGTTACACTATGTTCGTGTTGAGCGATTCGGCGCACAATCAGAAAGGCTGCACGATGACTTCGCAAACATACGAGCAAATCATTGTCGAGGGCATAAAGGGCCTGCCACAGGAGATGCTGGCCGAAATTGCCGATTTCGTCTATTTCATCCGCAAACGTGCAACCCAGCCGCAGGCGTATGAGGAAGAGCTGCTATCAGTCTTACTAAACGCCGAGCTGCGGCAAATGAGCCGCGACGAGGAGGAGCACCTGGACGAGGAGTTTAGGGATTATGACCGGCGCTACCCCCGCAACTGAATTCGTCACGGATGCGGCTGATTACATGAGCCGGCATTCTCACTGCCGGGAGTATCCCCTGGACCTTGCCGTCATTCAGGCCGCCGCGCAAATCGCCGATGTGCGCGAACTTCACGATCGGCTCATCGCTGGAGTCGCGCGGCTGCTCAGCCTGCAACTGATTACGAACGACCTTTCAATACAGGCATCATCGTTCGTCAGGACGCTTTGGTAACGCCCCTCTTGCCAACTCGCGCCGCGCCTGCTATAATCGTGATAGTTCGTTCGGGGTGTAGCGCAGTCCGGCTAGCGCACTACAATGGGGTTGTAGGGGCCGTGGGTTCAAATCCCACCACCCCGACTAAAAGGGGTCATTATTGACCCCTTTTCAGTTTCGGGCGGGCTGGGTTGGAGTTTGCCAAATGACGTGTCGGCTTTGCCTAAAAGGGCGCGTGCTCCGCAAATCTCACATCATCCCTGAGTTTCTATACAAGCGAGTCTACAGGGATGGACCAAGGCAGGCTGCAATCGTCGGCGAAGGAAAAGACTTCCCAGAGATTATCCAAAAAGGATTGCGTGAACCTTTGCTTTGCGATGAATGCGAAGGCAAGATTCAGAAGTACGAGGATTACTTTGCGAAACTTTGGTATGAAGACGTAATCACGTATCTACCGCCTTCGACCAAACAGGAGGTCATCACTTACCGTATTCCTGATTACGCGCAGTTCAAACTGTTTCACCTCTCAATTCTTTGGCGTGCAAGCGTTGCGTCTGAAGACTTTTGGTCAATGGTTTCTTTGGGAGAGCATGAGGAAACAATCCGCAAAATGCTCAAGACTGCCGACCCGAAGTCCGAGTCCGATTATCCAATCACTGGCAAAGTCATATTGCGGCCAGGTAGCAAGAAGATATACCATGACCTATTAATCGCCCCAACCGTTGAGACGGGTGGCGGGGTGACCGTCTATGTGTTTGCATTTGGCGGGTGTATGTGGCGATACTTGCTATCCACAAATCGAAGCACGTACTTAAACGCGCTGCCACTCAAATATTACGGTGATTACGGTGAGATGAAACTGCCGGTAGTTGATGCGCGAAGCGAAAGACTACTCTCGAAATTGCCCCAATACGCTGCCAAAGCCTTGGGGAAGACACAACGTGACTCATGAATCTCAGGTCTACCGTTGAGCACGTGATTCTTGAATCCCATCGCCCAGGGCTTGCACTGGACACTACAAACACTTTTTCTTCGTTATCGTCCCAGGCTTTCTAATAGCAGCCGTCTGATTTCTTCGAGTTCCTGCCGTAAGTCATTGTCTCGTGATTTGTTGTTCGCGCTTAGTCCGGTTAGTCGTTCCGATATGTCATCGCTTGACAATACGCCATAGACGCTATCAGTGATAGTCAGACTTGAGTGCATTAGGTTCTGGCTGATTGCTTTCAGATCTGCGATGTCATGCGCCCGCTTCAACGCATAGACCGTGTGGCCGTGCCGCAACTTGTGTGGTGAATGATAGGTCACACCCGCCCGTTCGCACAACTTCTGTAGGCCCTTTGCCACCATCGCCCGCCGTTTGACCCCTGCCACCGTCGTTCCGGCCAACTCCATGCCATTGGTCGAGAGAGACGCATACCACAGCGCCGAAGGCTATCCCCGGTTGTCATCTCGTTAGTATCCCCTTCGCAGGTCAACCCTGTTCAGCAGCTCTTCGCCATTCACGTAGCGCCTGAGGTTCTCGGCGAACAGCGCCATCGCGCGCTCGTCGTACGCGAATGTGAAGCCGGACACGTGCGGGCTGAGGATCACGTTCGGCAGGCTCCACAACGGACTCGAAGCGGGCAGAGGCTCGTGCTCGAAGACGTCGAGTGCCGCGCCGCGAATCGTTCCGGCGCGCAGTGCCTCGATCAGCGCCGCTTCGTCGATCACGCCACCGCGTGAGACATTGATCAGCACCGCGTCCGGCCTCATGCGTTCCAGTTCGGCTTCTCCGATCAGGTGGTGCGTCTCCGGCGTGAGCGGCACGGTCAACACAATGTAGTCGCACTCGCTCAACATGTCGTGCAATGCGTCGGCCGGATAAAGCCGATCCACGTGCTTGGCCGCTGCGTCTCCGATGCCGGGCAGTCGCCAGCCTGTGTCGCCGGCGCGCGCCACGTCGCGCTTGGTTGCCAGGACACGCATGCGGAACGCGCGCGCCAGCCGAGCCACCTCGCCCCCGATGCTGCCGTAGCCGACAATGCCGGCGGTCGATCCGCCCAGCTCGCGCGGCGTGAACAGGTCCCAGCGTCGCTTGGGCCACTCCGACCGTTGCTGATAATGGATCATGCGTGGCAGATGGTGCGCGAAGGCGAGCAACATCATCAGGACATACTCGGCCATCGCCGGCGCGTGGATGCCGCTCGTCGTCGTGAGCGCCGCGCGCCGAAATAGGGGATGGTCGAGGAACTGCTCGACGCCGGCGAAGTGCCCCTGCACCCAACGCACGTCGGGCGCCTGCTCCGGCGACGGCATCAGCATCGTCGTGTACAGCACTTCGACGCCGGGCCAGACCGCGTCGCCCAGTTCTTCGAGCGTCTGGGCCGTACGATGCTCAACGACCAGGCGGGGAGAGACGGCCCGCAGGCTGTCGATCAACGCGTCGGGCATGGGGGATTGAGTGAGGACGAAGACCCGGATGGTGTCGTTGGCTGCCGTGTCGCTATAACTCTCCATGAAATGCCGTTATCCCTACGAGAGTATCGACTCCCCCTCTCCCGAAGTGTGCCGTTCCACTTCGGGAGACGCGAAGCGGTCGGGGGGTGAGGCTTTCACTTCTTCAACCCGTTCCGCTTGATCGCCTCATCCAAAATCCGGTTGACCAGCTCCTCGTGCGTCCAGCCGTCCGCCTCGGCTTCGATGCACAGATCCGAATAGCCGGGATTCAAGCCGGGTAGGGGGTTGATCTCCAGAATATAAGGCTTGTCGTCGTCGTGCTTGTCCAGCCGGAAATCGACGCGCGCCACGTCGAGGCAGCCCGTGATGCGGAATACCGCCGCCGTCAGGAATTGCAGCTCGTTCAATTGCGCCTCGGTCAAGTTCGCGGGACACAGGTAGTAAAACTCGTGAGCCAGCTCGACCTTGAGCCGGCTGGAATAGATGCCCTCCTCTTCCGGATACTTCTCCGTGTCGACCTCGAGCGGCGGGAAGAAGTGCAGACCCTCGAATACGCGCAGCGCGTGTTCGTCTTCCGGCACGCGCCGTGCGGCGGGCAGGACCAGGTTGCCGACGACGCCGAGCGTGACCTCGCGCCCTTCGATGAACTTCTCGACGAGCGCGGGCTGCTGGTAGCGTTCGAAGATGCGCGGCAACTGCATGCGCAGGTCTTCCTCGCTGCGCAGAATCGATTCGCTCGACACGCCCATTCCCGTCCCCTCGCGGCTCGGCTTGACGAACAGTGGGAACTGCATCGACGGGTGCAGCGGCTCGTCGACGCGCTCGAACACCTGGAAGAGCGGCGTCGGCAGCTCGTGATACGACAGCACGCGCTTGGTCATCGGTTTGTCGAGCGCCAGCGCCAGCGCCAGCACTTTCGCTCCCGTGTAGGGGATGCGCAGCATCTCGAGGATCGCCGGCACCTGCGCCTCACGCCCGTCGCCGAAGTGGCCCTCGCAAATGTTGAAGCAAATGTCGGGCCTGAGCTTCAGCAGGTTGTTGTAGAGCGTGACATCTCCTTCGAGAAATGTCACCTCGTGCCCGCGCGCTTCGAGCGCTTTCGTGATCGCCTCGATGGTCTCCTCGGAATCCAGATCGTCCCAGTAGTCGGGCGACATGCCTTCCCAGGCGAGCGCGTTTTTCTTCAAGTTCGCCAGCAACGCGACGCGCATGTATCGACTCCTCAGATGAGTCTCGGTATGTTTCGCATTGTGTCACAATCGCGCCGAATTGCAAGTTGAAGAAGCCCGGTTTCTCGAAGAAACCGGGTTTCTCTATGCAAATTGCCGGAGTGCAGCCTTCAGGCTGCCATATCTCGCGCTTCCGCAGGCTGAAGCCTGCACTCCCAACGCCATCTATGGCGGTTGCCAAACTCCAGTTATAATCTGCATGACTCATGATCGTTCAAATCTATGCCTTCACGGACATTGATCAGGCGCTCGCCGCGGCCGAGGCAGGCGTCGACCACGTCGGGTTCATCGCCGGGCGTTACGGCGTCGTTCACGGCGAGCTGAGCTTCCGCGAAGCGCGTCGCCTGGCCGGCGCGCTGTCGGGGCGCGCGATGTGCGTCGCGCTGACGATGGCGACAGCCGTGGACGAAATCTTGCGCATGGTCGACGCCGTGCAGCCGGACATCGTGCACATCTCGACCGACGTGGACGACGTGGACGCGCGCGCGATGGAGCAGTTGCGCCGAAGGCTGCCTCAGGCCGTGCGCTTGATGAAGGCGCTGCCGGTCGAAGACGAAACCGGCATCGACGCCGCGCTCCGATACGCACCGTTGTGCGATATCTTGCTGCTCGATACCAAAGTGCGCGGCCTGCCCGGCGTCGGCGCGAGCGGCCGCACACACGACTGGACGATCAGCCGGCGCATTGTCGAATCCGCCGGGGTTCCGGTGATCCTGGCAGGCGGGCTTTCCGCCGACAACGTGGGCGATGCCATTCGCATCGTGGCCCCGTGGGGCGTGGATTCGAACACGGGGACGAACGTGCCGGGCGATCCGGTGAAGAAAGACATGGATCGCATTCGAGCGTTTGTGAGGGCAGCGCGCCAGCTATGAAGACCTGCCACACGGATTTCCCACCCCCGCACACAGCAGGCGAGGGCAGGCGGATTACACGGACTAGCAAGAATTCCCGCCCAGTCTGTCAACGAATGGGGAAACGAATAAACGAATAGCGCCAGCGGCTATAGGTCATTCGTTTATTCGTTGGACATTCGTTGACAGAGTTACTTGCCATTTGAGCAGCCAAGATACCTTACAGAGAAATCGGTGTGCCAGGTCTGCAAGACCTGGCAGGTCTCAAACCAGAGGAAGCATGGCCGAGGCCGTTGTCATAGGCGACATCAACGTCGACGTGCTGGTATCGATTCCGGCATACCCCCGGCCTGGAGGCGATGCCCTGGCCGAGCGGATCGTCACACGCGCCGGGGGATCGGCCGCCAACACGGCGATTGCGTTGTCGAAGCTGGGCGTCACCGCCAAGATGATCGGCCGGGTAGGGCGCGACGTGTGGGCCGATATCGCGCTGCCGTCGCTGGTGGAATGCGGCGTCGACGTGGCGGACGTACAGCGCGACGAACACGCGTCGACGGGCTTGTTCTTCATCGCCATCACGCCCGACGGAGAGCGGACGATGTTCGGCCTTCGCGGCGCGAACGCTCGAACCGATCCGGCGTCGATCGCTCCCGGCGTGCTGGACAGAGCGCGCCTTCTGCACGTGTCGGGCTATGCGCTGCTCGAGCCGCCGCAGCGAGATGCCGCGCTGCGCCTCGTCGACCTTGCCCTTCAGCGCGGTGTCGCCGTCTCGCTCGATACCGGCTTGCAGCCCGCGCTGGCCGCGCCGGACCTAATTCGCAGACTCCTGCCGCGCCTGTCGCTCTGCGTGCTGGGTATGGACGAGGCGCGGGCATTGATCGGCATCGATGCGCCCGCTGATGCGGCTGCCGCGCTGGTCGACCGTGGGGTGAAGATGGTCGGACTCAAATTGGGCGCGCAGGGATGCCTGGCGGCGGACGCATCGCGGGTCGAGCATCTCCCTGCCTTCGAGGTCGCTGTCGTCGACACGACCGGCGCGGGCGATGCGTTCAGCGCCGGGATGATCTTCGGCTGGCTGCGCGGCTCCGGCCTGCCAGCGACCGGCACGCTCGCCAATGCGCTGGGCGCGCTGGCGGCGATGGTATGGGGTGCAGGACCCGCCATGCCGGGACGCGCCGAGCTGCTTCACATGCTCCGCGATCATCTTGGTCGAGAAACCGGCGAGCGCGCCAATTGGATTGCCGCCGTCATAGATGAGATTGGAGAGTAAACTTCAAACTCCAAACTCCAAACTCCAAACTCTAACTCCCGACTCTAACTCCCAACTCCAATCTCTAATCTCCAATTACCAATTACCAACCCCCAGGTGCTACATGAACACCATGGTCTCCCAGATACACAGCCTTCCCGGCATGTTGCGCGACATCTTTGGGACGTTCGACGAGGCCGTGCGCTCGGCGCTCGATCCTGAAACGTGCCGCTCGCTCCGGCGATTGTTCGTCGTGGGCTGCGGCGACTCGCATCACGCCGCGCTCAACACCGAGCTGGTGTTCGAGGGGTTGGCGGGCATTCCGGCAGAGCCGATGACTGCCTTGCAGTTCGCGCGCTATGCCGTCGGCTACTTGCCGCAGGAAGGCGGCAATGTCGTCATCGGCACGTCAGTGTCGGGGGAGGTGACACGCACGCTCGAAGCCCTGACGCTCGCGCGGCAGGCGGGCGCGCTCACCGTCGCGCTCACGGCGACGCCGGGCAGCCGAATCGGCAAAGCGGCCGATCGCATCGTCCTGACGCAGACTACACCGTTCCCCGATCCGCCGGGGACGGTGACGCCGGGCGTGCGATCGTACGTCGCGAACCAGCTCGCGCTCGTGCTGATGGCGGTGCGCATGGGCGAGATGCGCGGCCGGTTGAGTGGAGACGAAGCTGAATCGCTGCGGCGCGAGATCGCGTCGCTGGCCGAGGCCGCCGGGGAGACAATCGCCGCCTGTGACGGCGCGGCGCACGCGCTGGCGAGCGAGTGGGCAGACGCGCGGGACTTCGTGTTCTGCGGCAGCGGCCCGAATTACGGCACGGCGCTGTTCTGTGCGGCGAAAGTTCTGGAAGCGACCGGCGATCCGGCGGTTGGGCAGGACATGGAAGAGTGGGCGCACCTGCAGTACTTCGCGCGCATCGAAGCGACGCCGACATTCTTGATCAGCGCAGGCGACCGCGATCTGTCTCGGGCGGTCGAGGTGGCCGTCGCCGCGCGAACGATCGGCCGGCGCGTAGTCGCCGTGTGCCCTTCCCGTGCGACGAGCCTGACCCAGGCTGCGACCGCGACGCTGCCGCTGGCCGATGGCGTGCGCGAGATGCTCACGCCGCTGATCGCCGCGATCCCGGCCTCGCTGTTTGCGGCGTATCGCGCTGACACCGTCGGCGAAACGTTTTTCCGGGGCTTCGGCGGCGGCCGCAGCCCCGAAGGCGGCGGGGGCATCAGCCGCATTCGCACCAGCGAGATGACACGCGGATTTCTCACGGATTACACGGATTGGCAAGAATTCCCACCCAATTCTGTCAACGAATGGGGGAACGAATAAACGAATGATCTATGGCCGCTGGCGTTATTCGTTTATTCGTTGGAGATTCGTTGACAGAGTTACTGGTCCTTTCGAACATCCAAAATATCTCACAGGGAAATCGGTGTGACACCTCATCGCCAGCCGCGAAGATCGGAGCCGGCCACTGCTCACTGATTACTGATAACTGATTACTGACAACTGATATACCCAGGACACCACACCATGGATCACCTTCCCTTATCAGCTTTCAAACGTCCGATCGTGATCGCCGCATTGCACTTACCGCCGTTTCCGGGATCGGGGCATCCGGATGCTCAGCCGCTTCGGGCGATCACGGAGTACGCGCTGCGCAACATTGCGCGCGCCATCAGCGCCGGCGTGCAGGCCGTGTACCTGCAGGACCTCGGTGATCACCCTGTCGCGCCGACGGTGCAGCCACACACCATTGCGGGCGTGGCCGCAATCGGCTCGGCGGTGCGCCGCGAGTTTCCCGACCTGACGCTGGGCGTGTGCTTGATGAGCCACGGCGCGCGCGAGCCGCTGGCGATCGCGCAGGCGATCGGCGCGCAGTTCGTCAGGCTGAAAGTGTACGTCGGCGCGATGGTGAAGGCGGAAGGGATTCTGCAAGGCTGCGCGCACGAGGCGATTCAGTATCGCGCTCAGATCGGAGCGCAGGACATCGCCATCCTGGCCGACGTGTACGATCGAACCGGCGCGCCGCTCGGACGCATGCCGCTCGTCGACGAAGCCCGCCAGGCCGCGACGTTCGGCCGGGCAGACGGACTCATCCTCACCGGACGCTCGTTTGCGGAATCGATCGAAATGCTGTCGGAAGTGCGCGCGGCCCAACTCGGCGTGCCGCTGTTTCTCGGCGGAGGTGCGACCGCGGAGAACGTGAGTCAGGCGCTTCAGCATGCCGATGGCGTGATCGTCAGCACGGCGTTCAAGTCGGTCGGCGGTTGGACGCGCGAGTCGCTGGCGGCGGATTGGGACGAGGCTCGCATTGCGAAGTTTATGGAGGCAGTTTTGAAGTTTGGAGTTTGAAGTTTCGAGTGTCGCTACCGGCAAATCAGCACCGGATGGCGCGACTCGCGCAGCACCCGCTCGACCGTGCTACCCAGCAGTGCCTCTCGAAGGGTCCCCGATCCATAACCGCCCATGATCAGCAAGTCGCAGGCGCGCTCCTCGGAAGTCTTCAGGATGATCTCGGCTGCCGGCCCATTCGCCTGGACGAAGCCGGCCTGCGCTTCGTGCATGTCGAGGTACTTGCGGGCGTAGTCAAGTGTCTCCTGTGAGATGCGCCCGGTTTCCATGACCGACACGACGACGAGCGGAATCTTCCACCGTTCCGCCAGGTATGCGGCGACGAACAATGCCTCTTTCGCTTTGGCGCTCCCGTCGTACGCCAGCAGCGCACGCGCCAGAGAGGGCGTCGAGGGAAGCACAGCTAACACCGGCCGCGGGGAGCGGTGAATAATCGCGCGCATTTTCGATCCGAGTCGGGCGAGCGGGCGTGGATCGGGCGGGTGAGCCAGATCGAGCACGATCAGGTCGGTCATGACGGCGCGTTCGCAAATCTGCGCCACGATTTCGCCTGGCTCGACCCCGAGCTGGCCGGCGATTCCGGCTGTTTCGCAGCGCCGCCGGAACTCGGCCTGTATCGACTGCCCTTCGCCGCCCCGGATATCCGGCTCGGACGCGGCGACGTGCAGACCGTGCACGTGCGCGCCTTCGCGCCGTGCCACCGTCAGCGCATGGTCGAGCGCGCTCCATGACGTCGCGCCCGGGCTGATCGGCACCAGGATGTCGGCGAACAGCCGGTCGCTATAGCGATCAATCAGTTTCTCCTGGCGAAACCTGCCCGTCGCCGGACTCGTCTTCAGCCTATCGGGCAAAACGGCGTTCAAGATCGTCTCAGCGACGCGCTGCCGTCGTGGCTTGAACTGCGCGGCGAGCTTCGCCGCGGCCGATTCCGGACTGACTTGCCAGCCGAGCGCGCGCTGAAGCGCCACGCAGTGCTCCGACACCCACAGGTACAGGTCGGCCACCGTCCGGCCCGGAAAATAGCGCAGGATGCCCTGCTCGCGGATCGTCTGCGCGACGGGCGTGTAGACCTCGTCGTACCACAGGCACACCGCCTCGGGGTAGGGAATGTCTCGGCCCAACTCGACTTCCCGGTAATAGCGATGCGCTTCGATGTGATCTTCGAGGTGCGCGTACTGTCCCGGGACGCTGACGCTCAGATCGGCTGCGGGACGCAGGTCGTCGAGGCGCGTGAATTCCAGGAAGGCGGCGTATTCGGCCTTCAAGATGATGTCGTCTGGCTGGTCGTTCGGCGACAGCGGCACTCGCGCGCGCACTTCGGTCACGTAAGCGTGGATGTGCGACAGGCCCTGCCGGCGGGCGACCGAAACCCGATGGTTCCCATCCTTGACGAAATAGGCTCCGCCGATCTGGTACACCTCGATCGGCGGTAATGCGTCCACCGAGCGCTCGTCGGCGGCCACCTTGATCCTCGCCCAGCGCTGCTCGTCGCTGTCCTGGAGCGGCAGGAAACTGCGGGTGAAGTCGGTGTAGCGGTCGACACTGCCGACGATGGCGTCCAGCGGAATCTCGCGCAGGCCGCGATCGGAGCGCCCCGTCGGTCTGAGCTTCCTGGTGACTTCTTCGTAGGAGAGCAGCTCGGTCGACTTGCCGGTGAAACGGGCCATGATCGATTCGAGCGCTGCCCGCTGCCGCGCGCGCTGGAAATCGTTCAGGGCGTCTCGAAACGAGGGTGGTCGTGACGAGGAGTCGATCACATCCACCATTCTTTAAGAAACGTAACTGCTCATCCGTTGCGCTCGCACCGTGCGGTGTCATTCCCGCACGCTTTAGGCGGGAATCCAGTAATCTGCCGGCCCGGATGCCCGACAAAATCATTCGGGCATGACGGCTGAGCAGTTGCTAAGAAACCTGGTTTCTCGTCGTTATCCGTTTATCCGCTTGCCCTCGCGCGAAGCGCGGGGGTTGTGCGAAGCAATCCGTTGCCTACCTGCGCCCGAATTCTTTCGCCAGTTGCTCCGCGCTCAGGTGAATCATCGTCGGCCTCCCATGCGGGCAGGTGCGCGGCGCGCGGCACGCTTCGAGCTGCCGTACCAGCTCCTGCATCTCCGGGTGCGACAGCGCCTGCCCGGCCTTGATCGCCGCGCGCTTGCACACGCGCGTGATGAGCTTCTCTTCCTCGTCGGACGCAAAGGGCACGTCGCCCGCCAGCAGATCGGCGACGAGATCGGCCATCGCCGCGCGGATGTCATCGCTCGCCATGATCGCCGGCACGCTCCGCACCAGCCATGTATTTCCCCCGAACGGCTCCAGGTTCAATCCGATTGCCGCCAGCGTCTCGCGATTCTCTTCGACGAGAGAGGCGTCCTGCGGCGTGAATTCGACCGGCAGCGGATCGAGCAGGTTCTGCACCGCGATGTGCTGCCCGGCTTTGTCGGCCATGAACTTCTCGAACAGGATTCTCTCGTGCGCGGCGTGCTGGTCGAGCAGGTACATGCCCTCCGGTCCCTCGGCGATGATGTACGTCCCACCGATCTGGCCGATGACTCTCAGCATCGGCAGCTCGCGAGAGGTGGTCGAATAGTCGGGTGGTTGGGTAGTCGAATAGTCGGGTGGTTGGGTGGTCGAGTAGTCGGGTGGTCGGGTAGTCGAGTGGTCGAGTGGTCGGGTGGTCGGGTAGTCGGGTGGTTGGGTGGTCGCCTGGTCGGGAGCAGACTGGCTGAGTGGCTGGATGGCCGGCGGGACGGTGGTTCGTGTGAAGCCTAGCTCGTGCTGGTCCACGACCGGCTGCCAGGGCGACTTGGGCCGCGCGGTGATGGCAGGGATCGGGGCGCGATCGACGAGCGTGCGGCGCACGGCGCGCTGCACCGCGCGGAAGACGGCGTCGCCGTCCCGAAAACGCACTTCGGTCTTGGCCGGGTGCACGTTCACGTCGACGTCTTCCGGCGGCAGATCGACGCGCACGACGCAAACCGGGTAGCGGCCCACCATCAGGAGCGCGTGATAGGCTTGAACGATCGCCGCACTCAGGCCGCGGTCCTGCACCCACCGCCCGTTCACGAAGATCGTCAGGTCGCCCCGATTCGCCCGCGTCAGTGCCGGCGCGCTGACGAACCCACTCACCTGGACCCCCTCTCCCGACGACTGCCTTTCCGTCGTCGGAAGAGGGCGATCGGGGGTGAGGGCCAACATCTGCTCCGCCGCGTCAGCCCCGTACACCGCAACCAGCACGTCCTTCATCGATCCGCTTCCGGTCGTCTGGAACGATGCCCGCCCGTCGTGCGTCAGGTGAAATCGTATCGACGGGTACGCCAGTGCGTAGCGCGTCACCAGCGCGTCGATGTGGCGACGCTCGGTCGCGTCCGATTTCAGAAACTTGAGCCGCGCCGGGACGCTGTGAAACAGGTTCTCGACGGCGGCGACCGTGCCAGCCGGCGCGCCGATCTTCGCGCGTTCGAGGACTTGCCCGCCGTCGATGCGAATGCGTGCCCCGACTTCCTCGGCTCGCGCGCGGGAGACGCACGTCACCTGCGCGACGGAGGCGATCGAGGCCAGCGCCTCGCCGCGAAAGCCGAGCGTCTGGATGCGTGACAGCTCATCGACCGTCGAGAGCTTGCTCGTCGCATGCCGGGAGAAGGCCAGCTCGATTTCGTCGGCCGAGATGCCGTCGCCGTTGTCCGACACGCGCACGAGCCGTCGCCCGCCCTCACGCGTCTCGATGCGGATGTCGGTCGCGCCCGCGTCGATCGCGTTCTCGACCAGCTCTTTGACGACCGAGGCCGGCCGCTCGACGACTTCGCCCGCCGCGATCTGCGAGGCTAGCTCGGCGGACATGATGTGGATGGGCATAGGGAGATTTTAGCACAAAGCGATGCGTAAGGCGTGAAACGTGAAACGTGATGCGTGATGCGTGATCTCAGGCGTGCCCACGCTTCGCGATTTACGCTTCACGGGGCGAACGTGGAGGTTATGCTCGAAACACGCTGCGCCTCAGCCTTTCAGCGCGTCAGCGACAACCGCCAACCCCCTTCGCCGCCGACGTGGATGGCGCGCCGCTGGAAGAGCCACCCGGACAGCGCAGCCAGGACGGCCGATAGCGCCAGCAGGCCGAGGAACCAGCCGAGGTTCAATCCGTCGATCGCTTCGACGCTTTGATAGTAGGTGAGCGGCGACAACCGGGCGGCGTTCTTCACCGCGTCGCCGGCGCTCGGCATGCGCGCTAGCGCGACGAGGACGTAGCTCGCGTCCGCGCGGGCGGCCAACCGCGAGGACGCGGTTTGGCGAGCACTGTAACGACTGACAACATTTGCGTGCACACAATTCGGATGAAATGCTTGACATTCGATGAAATAAGGAATATACTGACTATTAGTCAGTATTTGACTGCCGGTTCTCTGCGGAGAGAAAGTGTCCGATAAGCGGCGCAAGAACGGTCGATCGGCGGTGACCGCCTCACGGCGCGAGCGCGAGAAGGCTCAGCGGCGGGACGACATCTTGCAGGCGGCGCGCGAGGTGTTCTTCGAGCGTGGCATCCACCACGCGACGGTCGACGAAGTGGCCGAGCAGGCCCAGGTGAGCAAGGGCACGGTCTACCTGTATTTCGATACGAAGGAGACCATCCTTGCTCATCTGCTTTTAGAGGGCCTGGACAAGCTCGTCGGCGCTCTCGAAGCGGCGTTCGCGCCCGCCGAGTCGCGCTCTGCGCCCGAGCGCATCCGGAGCCTGGCTGGGGCATACCTTAAGTTTTACCAGACCTACCCTTCGTACTTCAATCTGATTTCGTCGTTCGATCGGGGCCGCTTCCAGGAATCGATCCCGTCCGAACTGTACGCGCAGGTGCTGATGCGCAGCCTGCGCGGGTTGGAGTGGCTGGTGCGCGCAGTGGAGCAGGGTCGCGCCGAAGGCACGCTGCGTATCGACGATGCGCGCCACGTGGCGAGCGTGTTCTGGGCGGGCCTGAACGGCGTCCTCGTCCTGCTCAACCATCCGCTGCGCCGTGAGATGGTCGCGTCCGATCTCGAATCGCTGTATGCGGCGATGACCGACGTGCTGCTTACGGCGTATGCGGCCGAGCGTATGCCGCCAGGTTAGGTCATGGAAATTCGACATGCGTTCAAGGTAGTGATCGAGTAAATCCTTGATGCGGAGGCACTGATGGACAAAAGGGAAGTTGTGATCGTGGACGGCGTGCGGACGCCGGCCGGGAACCACGGCGGTGCGCTGCGCGACGTGACCGCGCCTGTCCTGGCGCAGACGGTGATCAAGGGCATCCTGGAGCGCACGCAGATCGATCCGGCGTCGATCGACGAGGTGATTTTCGGATGCATCGCGCAGCCGTCCGAAGCGCCGAACATCGCCCGCGTGGCCGCGCTCATGGCCGGCATTCCCAAGGAGGTGCCCGCTTACACCGTCGCCCGCAACTGCGACAGCGGGATGGACGCCATCGTCAACGCCTACAAGAACATCGTCGTCGGCGACGGCGACGTCTACCTGGTCGGCGGCGTCGAGTCGATGAGCAACATTCCGTACGTCATCAAGGGCGCGCGCTGGGGCTTGAAGCTGCGCCACTCGCAATTGACCGACGCGATGTGGGAAGGCCTGACTGACCCGATCAGCGGCCAACTGATGGGCCGCACGGCTGAGAATCTGGTCGACGAGTTCGAGATCACGCGGCAGGAGCAGGACGAGTACGCGGTGCAGTCGCACAAGAAAGCGTTCATGGCAACGCGCACGGGCAAATTCAAGGACGAGATCGTCCCGGTCGAAGTGACGAAGAAGGTCGCCGGGCAAGAAGTGGCGCGCGAGCTGATCACGCAGGACGAGACGATCAATCCTGCCCTGTCCGTGCAGAAGGCGGCGCTCTACCCGGCCGTCTTCAAGGAAGGCGGCTCGGTGACGCCCGCTAACGCCTGCGGCATCAGCGACGGCGCGAGCGCTATGCTGATCATGTCGGCCGACAAGGCGCAGGAGCTGGGCTACTCGCCTATGGCGCGCATCGTCTCCTACGGCTACGCCGGCGTCGAGCCGCAGCGCATGGGCATCGCGCCGGCGCATGCTGTGCCGAAAGCGCTGCAGCGGGGCGGCCTGGCGTTGACGGACATGGACCTGATTGAGATCAACGAGGCTTTTGCGGCGCAGGTTCTGTCGGTCGGCCGGGCGCTGCACGACCAGGGCTGGGACTGGAACAAGGTCAACGTCAACGGCGGCGCGATCGCGCTCGGCCACCCGGTCGGATCGAGCGGATGTCGCATCGTCGTGACGCTCGTCCACGAGATGAAGCGGCGCGGCTCGCACTACGGCCTGGCGACGCTGTGCGCAGCCGGCGGGCAAGGCAGCGCGCTGATCGTCGAGCGGGTTAACGGGGCAACGGACATGCTTTGTCAATACCCCCCGATGGTCGATAGGCGTACAGGAACGACATAGCAACTCGCCGATTTGAGGCGGCTACGTTCCCCAGACCAGACGGGCGTGGTGAGCAGCCAACCGACCAGTCCGAGGCGCCGCTTA
>DATEUJ010000228.1:0-29677 GCA_035283185.1 Anaerolineae bacterium
CGTCAGGAGAGGGGGAGGGGCCGGGGGTGGGGGTGAGGCCCGCTGAAGTATCACCAGAGTCACGTCATCCTCCTGCTCCCACTCGGGGCCGGTGAACTCCGCCAGTGCGCGCCGCAGAAAATCGATCAGCGCCACACCGCCAGGATGCTGCCCCAGTAATCTCATCAGGCGCGGAAAACCGAACATCTCACGCTGCGGGTTGTGGGCCTCCACCAGGCCGTCGCTGTAGAAGAGGGCGCTCTCGCCTGGAGCCAGGGTTATTTCTTTCTCCTCGTAGCGCATATCGGGCATCAAGCCTAACGGCATGCCGGTGGCTCGGAGTTCGGTCACGTGACCATTGGCCTGCCGGTACGGAAGATCGTGACCGGCATTGGCATACTGCAGTTGCCCGCTGGCCGGATCGAGGATGGCATACAGGCAGGTGACGAACATGTGGGGGGGCATATCGGGGCATAGCACTTCGTTGACCCAGCCTAATACCTGGCCGGGCGAGACCAATCGTTGAGCCGCGCCCCGCAGAATCGCACGGGTGGTCGCCATGACCAGCGCCGCCGGCACGCCCTTATCGCTCACATCCCCGATGACGAGACCTAGCCGGCCATCTGGAAAAAAGATAAAGTCGTAAAAGTCGCCGCCGACGGCCCGCGCCGGCTGATAGTAGGCGGCCACCTGCCAGCCCGCCAGCACGGGCGCTTCTTTGGGCAGCAGCGTCTGCTGGATCAGCCGGGCCACGCGCAGTTCCTGCTCGATGCGCTCGCGGGCGATGGCCTCGGCCTGCTGCTGGCGCACCAGTTGGGCGACACGCACCGCCGGCGCTGCCTGCGTCGCGAGGTTGTTGAGGAGCACGCGGTCGTCGGCCGAATAGTCCTGCTCGCTGAGGCGCGGGCCTAAGTTGAGCAGGCCGACCAGTTCGCCCTGGCTGACCAGCGGCACGGCCAGTTTCACACCGGCGGCCTTCAACACACGCAGCGCCGGCGAGTCGAGGTGGAGTCTGTCGATTTCCGCGACGCTGGGGACGCCCTGGAAGTACGCGACGAGCGGATCGTCGGACGCGATGTCGAGCGACGTGAGTGCGGGAGCCGCTGCCCGATGCGAGGCGCTTCGATCCGCAGCGGGCACAGGTGTCACCGGTGGTTCGTGGTCGCCTCGCCCGATGAGAGTTTGCCAGAAGTTGCGCAGCACAGTCATGGGATGACCTCCACTATACCCGTTTTGAAACCATACTCTCCTGTGCGTCCCTGCGTCTGAGCGCTGTTGCGTTAGCTCCCTTGAGCCAGAGTGAGATGTGCGCCGGGTGTATGGTTTCTTCCACCACGCCTATCAATCGGTCGGTCAGCTTGTTCAAGTCCACCTCGTCGCGCGCAGTCGATGCAAACTGCTCAAGCACTTTCTGCGCGTCGTACCTGCGGCGATAGAAGCGCCGGTCGACGGCATTCTGCACACGCCCGCGCAGCGGAGCGAATAGCGCTGCAATTGCCAATATCGAGATGGCGGTCACAACTTCGGATTGTTGTTGGCCGGTGAGTGCGCGAAAGATCTGTTGAAGCAGGATGACACTGCCGAAATACGCCAGGCCCAGCGTCGCCGTGAGCGCGCCATAGATCAGCGTGCGGCGAATGATAATATCGATGTCCCACAGCCGCGAGCGCAGGATCGCCAGGCCAATGGACAGCGGGATGAGGAGCAAGAACAAAATCGTGCCAGTGCTCCCCGCCAACAAGATGAGTGGATTCCGCTCGAGCGCCGGGATGATCCAGAAAAGCAATCCCAACCCAAGGAATCCGCCGAGCGCCGCCGTTACGCCAAGCACGACCCACTTGGTCTGCTGACGCTGCGTCGGGCGCGACACCCGCCGGTAACGATAGACCTGCGCGACGAGGCCGGTGCCGATAAAGCCGACGAATACCAAACGAGAGAGCAGGGGGGGCCAGGTGTTCGGATTGAAGGGCGAGTCCAGGAAGAAGTAATCGGACGCTTCATGCACGATCCATAGGATCGCCAGCCAGCGCGTCCAGCGTGGCACGAACTGCCCATTGGGAAAGACATAAAAGAAGATCAGGATGGATACACTGCCGATAAATAATATGAACTGTACCGGCAGCCACCAGGCGGGGTAGCCTGCTGCCAGTTGGTCGAGGCTTTCTGGACCGGTCGCCAATCCAAAGGTCACGAGCGTGAAGGCGACGAACAGCGCCAGCCAATCGTCAGACCGGCGCGCGAAGATGACGAGCGCGATCGCGAAGTACACGGCCGCAAAGACGACGTAGATTGCGATCGAATATGCGGCGAGGAGGTCAACGGAGAGGCCGAGGGCCTGGAACGCCTGTGCTTGTTCCGGGGTGATTTGCACGCCGGCGCAGGCAGCCTGAGCGCACACCGTGCGAGTGTGCTCAAAGTTAACCGGGAGGCTGGCGACGAAGAGCGCGACGACCAGAATAGCCCAGGCCAGCCACGCCGTCCGGGCGATGAGCAGCCAGCGACCGTGCAGGTGGATATTCGATTCAGGTTGAGCGTTCATTTGGTGTTAGATTCCTTCAGCGCCTTCGCCGAGCGCGTAGGCGGTGGCGTGTTCCAGCGTCATCGCCCGACCCTCCTGCCACGCGGCCGCAAACTCCGACTCGTCCAATTGGGCACGGATGGCTGTCAGGTTGCGGTCAAATTCGGCGCGGTCGGCAACATCCAGGAGAAAGCCAGTAGCCTGGAGCAGGGCATCCGCAGCGCCGAACAGCCTGATTGCCCGCTGCAGAGCCTCGACACGCTGCGGAGAGGATTCCAGCCGTCCTTCCGCGCCGGCCACGACTGCCAATCGTGCGAGACACTGGATGATGCCCGCCTTGTTTCCTAACTCCCGCCATAGGGTCAGCGTCACCTCGAACAGGAGCTTCGCCTGTTCAGTGTTCCCCTGATGCAGCGCCGCGGCCGCGGAGCCGGCAAGCGACCTCGCGTAGCCCCATCTATCGCCCGCCTCCCGCAAGAGGGCGCCGCTCTCTTGGTACAATGAGCGCGCCGCCGCGTAGTCGCCCTGCGCCCAGGCCATGCCGGCCAGGCTGTGCAGCGGTATGGCGCTGCCCCACGGGTCACCCATCTGCCTGAACAGCGCCAGGCTCTGTTCGTAGCAGGAGCGCGCCGCCGCCGGGTCGCCCAACGCTAACGCTGCATGCCCCAGCCCACTGAGCGTGAACGCTTCTCCCCACTTATCTACCACTTCCTGAAAGTGGGCCACGCTCTCCTGGTAGAGGGAGCGCGCCGCCGCCGGGTCGCCTTGAGTGAGAGACACCATTCCCAGGAAGGTCAATGCATAGGCGGTGCCTTGCTTGCCCGAAGGGCCTAACTCCCGGAATATCACCAGGCTCTCCTCAAGCCGGGGGCGCGCGATCGCAAAGTCGCGCTGCACCGAGGCCGATGCCCCTACCGCTAAGAGAGCCTTCGCCCGTGCTGCCGTGCGTGAGGATTCCTGTCCTTGCCCACCGTCCTTTGCGAGCGCCCTCTCCAGCCAGCCGCGCCCCTCGCTCAAATAACCCCGTAAGTACCAAAACCAGCCGAGCGCGCCTGACAATCGCAGCCCCATCTCTGGATCGCCCTTGCCTGTCGCGCTCCATTCCAACGCTGCGCGCACGTTGTCGAGCTCGACCTCCAACCGATCCAGCCATATCCCGCGCTGCGCGCCGGTCAAATGGGGCTCGGCCTCCTCTGCCAACTTGATGAAGTAGTTAGCGTGATGCCTCCGGATGTCGTCCTCTTCCCCGCTCTCGACCAGCCGTTCGCGTGCATACTCGCGAATCGACTCCAACATCCCGAAGCGCGGTTCGCTGTTCGCTACCACCGTCTGCTTCAGCAGGCTGTGATCAACCAATGCTTCCATCTCGTCGAGCACGTCTATTCCCAAATCGCCACCAACGTTACACACGGCCTCCGCCGCTTCCAGCGCCCAATCCCCGACAAACACCGACAGCCGCCGGTACAACGCCTTCGCGTTCTCGTGCAACAGGTTGTAGCTCCAGTCGATCGCGCTGCGCAGTGTCTGCTGCCGCGTGGGCAGGTCGCGCGCGCCTCCGGTTAACATGTCGAGCCGTCGCTCGAGGCGCGCCAGCAGCGCCTGCGGCGAGAGCACCTTGACGCGCGCCGCCGCCAGCTCGATCGCCAGCGGCAGCCCGTCCAGGCGATGGCAAATCTCGATCACCGCCGGCGCGTTCTCGTTCGTGACCTCAAAGTCGGGCTTCACACTCAACGCCCGCTGGATGAACAGTTCCACCGCTGCATACTGCGACAGGCTTTCGACACCGGGCAGTCGCTTGCGGTCGGGCAGCGCCAGCGGTGGCACGGGCAGCTCCTTCTCCCCGCGCACGCGCAGCGGCATCCGGCTGGTCACCAGGACCTTGAGCCTGGGGCAGGTCTCCAGCAATTCGGTCACCAGCGGCGCGGCTGATACCACCTGCTCGAAGTTATCCAGTAGTAGCAGCAGGTGCTTGTTCCGCAGGTAGTCCTTTAGGCTTTCGACTAACAACCGGCCGCCGGCTTCTCGGACACCGAGCGTCTGGGCGATGGTGGAGGCGACCAGACTGGGATCGCTAATGGGCGCTAGGGCAACGAAGAATACACCGTCCTCGAAGTCGTCGATCAACTCGGCCGCCACCTGCAAACCCAGGCGTGTCTTGCCGGTGCCGCCCGGGCCAGTCAGCGTCAGCACACCCACGTCGTCGCGCAAGAGAATTTCACGCGCAGCAGCCACGTCCCTGGTGCGTCCGATCAGTGGGCTGCGCTGCACGGGCAGGTTGTTCGGGCGGGTATCGAGCGTCTTGAGGGGCGGGAAGTCGGCGGGCACGCCCGGGGCGACGAGCTGGAAGACGCGCTCCGGCCGGACAAGGTCTTTCAGGCGATGCTCCCCCAAATCACGCAGGCTGGCACCCGCAGGAACCACGTCGCGCACCAGGTCGTAAGTCATTTGCGAGAGGAGCGTCTGGCCGCCGTAGGCGATGGCGCGCAGCCGCGCACAGCGGTTGACGACCGTACCGTAGTAGTCGCCCTCGCGCAGATCGGCCTCGCCAGTATGCAGCGCCATCCGCACGCGTAGCGGCGTCAAGGTCGGCCAGTGTTCGGAGAAGAGCGCCTGCTGCAGGGCGCAGGCGGCGGCGACGGCATCGGTAGCACGGGTAAAGACGGCAAAGCGGCTGTCCCCCTCACCGCGGGGCCGAACGATAGTACCGGCATGCTGCTCAACGCAGGCTACGACTAGGGTGTCATGACGGGCCAGAGCCTGGCGCATGGCGTCAGGCTCTTCCTCCCAGAGCCTGGTGCTGCCCTCGACGTCGGTGAAGAGAAAGGTGATCGTCCCGGTCGGTAGAGCGGGCATGGATGGCTTTTGGGCGATCTCGAAGCGTTCCGTCAGCAGCAGCGCCAGATCGTTCTCGAGCAACTCGCTTAATTCGGCGGCGGATGTGAACGGCTTGTACGAAGCACGATCGTCGCTCTTGATTTGGTCGAGCAGTTCCTTCAGTCGCGGCTCGCGTTCTGGCGCAGGGCCTTTGATGTAGATCAACTTCGGTCGATCACCCGACAAACGATACTCATCCTCTAAGCCCGAAATTGTCTCGCTGGGCGCGATCCAGCCATACTTCTGCCAGTAGATGCCGATGAAGATGTGGCTCTGGTCGAGATACGCGCGATACAGGTCACGCGGCGGATGCGGGCGCGCGCCCAGCTCGAACATCACCGGCGACAGCCGCAGCCGGGTGATGGCCTCACGCGCGGCCACGCGCTCGTCCGCTAACTCCTGCAGTGTCGAGCTGACGAACACACGCAGGCGCTGATCCGGCGTCAGGATGACCCTTCTGGGCGTGGCTTCGCTCATATGATTCTTCCTACGCAGAGCGTTTATGGAATTCGTGGCGAGAGATCCCTACAGAGGCTGGCTGTCCCCGGCAATCTGAATTATACTCCCGGCGGGCACATCGCGTGCTTGCAGGATCGACTGGCCCAATAGTCGCGCCAGTCATAGGTCCATATCCGGCAGAACGCTCATGTCGAGCTCGTCTTTCAATCCCCCATCTCGAACCGCTAGGCAGTCACCTGCTCGCCTGATCTTAATCGCCGGCGACGTCCTGATTTTTGTCTTCTTCGCGGTTCAAGGTCGCGCCACGCACGAGATGCCGCTCGGCACCTCGCCGGTGATCACCGTCCTGGCCATCTCCGCACCATTTGCGGCCCCGTGGTTCATCGTCGCTCCGTCGCTCGGCGTGTTTCGATACAATACGCTCGCCCGTCCCAAACGCATGTTATTGGCGACGACAGTGGCATGGCTCATCGCAGGATCGGTCGGCCTCCTGGTGCGAGCGGCGATCCTTCAGCGTGCGATTGTCCTGCCATTCGCGGTGACCGCCCTGACGATCGTAGGCGCGCTGTTGCTCGTCTGGCACGGCCTGTTGAGCATTGTCCTATCCCGGCGAATCGGCCAACCGGCGCATGACGGGTAAGACACTCGCCCGGGTCATGATCGCGGTGCTGGCCGGCATCGCGCTCGGTGGCGCAGTCGTCTTGGCAATCGCACCGCGAATCTTCGTGCCGTCGCAGCCGCCGCTGCCCCCGCCGCCAACCATCACTGTGCCGCGTGGCGAGCTGCCGACAGGCATCGTCGCTTTCGAGGAGCGCGTGGGCGGAAGCCTGGCCGGCAGCGGCTTTTTGCTCGAGCTGCCGAATGGGGACGTCATCGGTGTGACGACTGCACACAGCCTGGGCGAAGGCCATTTCGCGCCGCTGTCATTCGTCGCCGCCGGTCGGGGCGACGTCGCTGCATCCTTCCGGGCACTCTACGCGCCGCTAGGTCGCCCGCACACGGGCACTCATATGACCAGCGACTACGTCTTGATGACGCCCGATGCGCCGCCCGATTCATCTCTCGTTCTTCGGCCCGATCCACGCGGCGGGCCGCAGCCGGGCGAGCGCGCATCGCTGTACAGCGGGCTTGGCGATGGACAGGGTGGCCAGCGCATCCTGCACGGCACGGTGGAACGGGTGGATGCCGGTGGCGCGTGGGTGCGCATGAACGATGTGTTCAATCCGGGACTGATGAGCGGCTCTCCCATGATCAGCCAGCACACGGGCCGGGTCGTCGGCATGGTGATACTCATGAACTGGGTGCCGGGCACATTGCGAATCGGCATCAATCCCATCGGCGAGATTGTGCGAGCCGCTCAGCGTTAAGAACTGATCCGAAGATCCCGTAGCATAGGGCCTTGTGCCCGCTTGTGCTTGTGCCCGCCGCCCACAAGGGGCTAGGCTACCTCCAAAACAGACAGACTACCTGAACCTCGGTCCAGGTAGTCTGCCGGAAGTGCAATGTTCAGTTAGACAGGAATCGCGTCAAGGAGATCGCACGCCCGCGGCGTTTCTGATCGTCCGGCCCCCACCGGACTACACGCCTGCATTTAGGCTATTCCAGTCACGCTTACGTGCGCGGCGACGCCACAGCTTGTTGAGTGCTTGTTTAGGAAGTTACCCGTCATTCGATGACGCGGGAGTTCGATATCCTCTCGTCAATTCGTGCCAGGGCCATCCTGGCCGCTCGAATGATGGATCAGCTACTCGCAACCGTGTCCCTGTCGCCTGATTCCTGCTGGAAACGAGCTGCTTCCCCCAAAGCCCTCCTTTCCGTCGCCGAACGAATATCGGAACGACATGCCTCGCAAATGAGGCGCTTTTAGAATATCACAGTTCTCGATCAAAATCAATAGGCAAAATCAACAGGTTCAGTCATGAGTTTTGTATGAAGCGTCCACCTGCATGCCCGGCACGCAGCTTTGACAAACCAAAATCACATAGGCGAGCCGGCGCGAGCAGCTCAATAAGGGCAAGATATAAGGATTTCTGATATGTCAATCAACCTAATCATCGACGCCAGCCTGGCGATTCCTCTCTCCGAACTGAAGTTTCGATTCACACAGAGCAGCGGGCCGGGCGGGCAGCACGTCAACAAGGCTGCAACACAGGTCGAACTCCTGTTCGACGTCGCCCGCTCGCCCAGCCTGAACGAAGCTCAGCGGCAGCGCTTTCTGCAAGCGCTCGACCGTTTCATCGACAGCGGCGGCATTTTGCACCTCACGTCACAATCGACGCGCAGTCAGTTGCGCAACCGGCAGGACGTGAGCGAACGATTTCAGGCGCTCCTTCGCCAGGCATTGAAGCCACGCAAGAAGCGCCGCGCTACGAAGCCCTCTGCGGCTTCGCGGGAGCAGCGCCTCGAAAAGAAAAAGCACCGTGGCGCAGTGAAACGCTCGCGGCGCACTTCTACCGTCGAGGACGTCTAGTGAAAGACTTCCGAAGTCTTATGTCTGCTCGCTCACTCATATCTCAACGCATCTATGGGATGTAGCCTCGCGGCGCGCAGCGCCGGGTACAGCCCGGCGACCAGCCCTACGAACACCGCCATGCCGGTCGAGAGCAAGAGGGTGATCGGGGAGATTCTGGGTGCGAACTCCTGGCCGATGCCGGCAATCAAGAGCGCGCCCAACACGCCCAGCGTCAGGCCCATCAGACCGCCCAACAGCGCCAGCGTCATGGCTTCGACCAGGAACTGAATGAGAATGTCGCGCCGTTTCGCGCCGATCGCCTTGCGCAGGCCAATTTCCCGCGTGCGCTCGGTGACCGTCACCAACATGATGTTCATGATGCCGATGCCGCCCACTAGCAGCGAGATGCCTGCTATCGCGCCGAGGAAGAGCGTGATCGCGGCGCTGATCTGGCCGAATGTCGCCAGGAGGTCGTTCTGCGACAGGATCGTAAAGTCGTCGTCGTCACGATACGAAATGTCGTGCGTGTCACGCAAAGTCGTCGTCGAATCGGTCTTGACAGGATCCAATTGACCCGCCTCGGCCGCTTGCAGCAGAATCACGCTGACGCCCGGTAATCCCGAGGTGGCGCGCAGATCGGTCAAGCGCCCGCGCGCAGCGCTGATGGGAACGATGACTTGGTTATCGTCGTTCGCAAACTGGTTACCGCCCCGCTCTTCTAGCACGCCGACGACGCGGAATGGAACGTCGTTGATGCGAATCGTCTGGTTCAACGCGTCGGCGCCGGACGGGAACAGCTCGTCGTGCACCGTCTGCCCGATCACGGCCACCCGCGCGTGGGTGAGCACGTCGTCTTCGCTGATGAAGCGCCCGTCGACGACCTGCACGTCGCGCGCCTCAGCGTAGTCCGCATCGACGCCGCGCACCGTCGTGATCAGGTCTTTCCGGCCGAAACGCGCCAGCGCATCGAGACGCAGCAGCGGCGCGACGCCCGCAACGTCGGGCACGCGCAGCGGGTCGTCCAGCGCTGCGGCGTCACGCTCGGTGAGCGTCGTCTGGTTGAAGGCGAAGGCCGTGAACTGCGTGCGCTGCGAGCCTCCCTGGCGCGGCCACACGAAAAGCAGGTTCGTGCCGAGCGCGCTGAACTGCTGGTTGATGAACGCCTCCACGCCCTGCCCCACTGACAGCAGCGTGATCACCGCCGCCGTGCCGATGACGATGCCCAGCATCGTCAACGCCGAGCGCAGCTTGTTGCCGGACAGCGCAGACAGCGCGTTGCGGACGTTTTCGTAGACGATCATTCGTACCTCAACGCTTCGATCGGGCTGAGGCGCGACGCGCGCAGGGCGGGATACAAGCCGAAGAACAGCCCGACCAGCGCCGAGAACCCGACGGCAGGCAGGATCGAACCGGCGGTGACGCTCGCCGTGAAATTCTCCAGGAGGCGGCTGACGGCCAAAGCGCCGGCCACGCCAAACGCGATCCCGATCACGCCGCCGAGCAAAGACAGCGTCACGGCTTCGACCAGGAACTGAATGAGGATGTCGCGCCGCCGCGCGCCGATCGCTTTGCGCAGGCCGATCTCGCGCGTGCGCTCGGTGACCGTCACCAGCATGATGTTCATGATGCCGATGCCGCCCACCAGCAGCGAGATGCCTGCAATCGCCGAGAGGAACAGCGTGACTACCCCGGTGATCGCGCCGAACGCCGCCAGGAATTCCGCCTGGCTGTACACCGAGAAGTCGTCTTCATCCCGGTAGTCGATGTTGTGTTGGTCGCGCATGACGTCGACGATCTGGCGCGTGGCCGCCTCGCGCCGAGAGTCGTCCTCGATCTGCACGTAGATGAGCGTGACGGTCGGCAGTCCGGCGCGGGTGCGAAACGAAGCCAGATCGGCCTGCGCCGACGACAGCGGAATCACGACCTGGTCGTCGACATCGCCGAAGAGCGAGCCGCCTTTTCGCTCCAGAACGCCGACCACTCGATAGGGGGCCCGGTTGACGCGAATCGTCTGCTGAAGCGGATCCCGGCCGTCCGGGAACAACGCATCGGCGACCGTCTGGCCGAGCACCACGACCCGCGCCTGCGCAGCCATATCGCCCTCGGACAGAAAGCGCCCGGCGACGACCGGCCACGAGCGCACCGCGCTGTACTCCGGCGTCACGCCGCTCACAATCGTGCGTCTCGAGTTCCCACCGGCCGACAAGATGGCGACGGACTGCTTTTCGGGCGAGACCAGGGCCACATCGGGGGCGCGCTGGCGATCGCGCAGCGCCTCGACGTCGCGCTCCGTCAGGGCCGGCCCCAGCACCGTGTTGCCCTGGACGACCTGTGTCGGCCCGCTGCCGGCGGTCTCTTCCACGGACCCGGGCAAAACGAATAACAGGTTCGTGCCAATGCTGCCGAAAGCATCCGCGATGTAGGCTTCGACGCCGCGCCCAATGGACAACAGCGCGATCACCGCCGAAACGCCGATGATGATGCCCAACATCGTCAGCGCCGAGCGCAGCTTGTTCGCGCGCAGGGCGCGGAGCGCCATCGCGAAGTCTGCCCTAAACGCAGCGCCGCGCATCACGGCCGTCCGACGCTTTCGCTACCGGCTGCGCCCGACGCCGGAACCGATTCGTCGCCGACCATTTGGCCGTCCAACAGGCGCACGATACGCCGCGTGTGCCCGGCGACGTTTGGATCGTGCGTGACGAACACGACGGTGATACCGTGCTCTGCGTTCAGCCCCTCGATAATGGCCATGATTTCACTGCCTGATTTCGAGTCAAGGTTTCCCGTCGGCTCGTCCGCCAGGATGATCGACGGATCGTTAACCAGAGCGCGCGCGATCGCCACCCGCTGCTGCTCGCCGCCCGACAGCTCGTTCGGCCGGTGTGTGATCCGGTCGCCCAGCCCCACCGCCTCGAGCGCGGCCCGTGCGCGGCTGCGCCGTTCCGGGCTGTGCGCGTAAATCAGCGGCAGCTCCACGTTTTCCAGCGCAGTCATGCGCGGCAGCAAATTGAACTGCTGAAACACGAAACCGATCTTGCGATTGCGGATGTCGGCCAGGGCGTTGTCATTCAGCTTCTTCACATCCACGCCGTCGAGCCGATACACGCCCGACGTCGGCTGATCCAGGCAGCCGATCAGGTTCATCAGCGTCGATTTGCCGGAACCGGACGGCCCCATAATCGACACGAGTTCCCCTCCGCGCACGGCCAGCGAGACGCCGCGTAGCGCGTGCACCGCAACCTCGCCCATGCGGTACGTCTTCGCCAGATTCTCGATTTCGATGACAGGCCGGTCAGACATGCGTGCGTCTCCAGCGCGCTCGACGCCCGTCTACCCGCAATACCGTTTGGATACGCTCAAAGCCCGCGTCCGCGCGGGCGTGCTTCGCAGCCAACCGCGAGGACGCAGTTGGAGAGCATTAACGAAACACTGTTGCAACTACCCGCCAAACGGGAGGCGCAAGGTGCTCGGCACAATGATCAACACGTCGCCCTCGCCCAACCCTTGCAGCACTTCGCTTTCGTTGTCATTGCGCAGGCCGGTGACGATCTCGATTTCCTCAATCTGGTCACCTCGTTTCACGTTCACGTAAGAGCGGCCCGTGCTGCGATCGATGCGGATGAAGCGGTTGGGGATGACCAGCACGCCATCGCGTGTGTCGGTGATAATGTCGACGATGGCGCTCATGCCGGCGCGAATCGGCGCGGCGGTTGGATCGATGGCGACTGTCACGACGTACGACACCACGCCAGCACTCTCGGTCGCCGTAGGCGCGATACGCTCGACCATACCTGTAATCGGCGCACCGGGCAGCGCGTCGACCGAGATTATCACGTTCTGCCCTTCGGCCAGGCGCCCCACGTCGATTTCGTCCACACCCACGTCGATGTGAAAATCTGACAGATCGGCAAGCACGATCGCGGGCTGCAAGCCGCCCATCGCCGCCTGACCGGGCACGACGTTTACCTCGGAGACAACTCCGTCGAAGGGGGCGGCCAGAGTCGCGTCGGGCAGTCTCGCCCTGGCAAGCTCCAGGTTGATCTTGGCCTGCCGCAACTGTGCTTCGGCCAGGCGCAGCGCGCGGTCGTCGTTCAGGAGCCGATCGAGCGCCGACTGCGCCTGCGCAACCTGGGCGCGGGCGGCGGCGAGCTGCTCTTCGGTCCCGCCGCGTGCAACCAATTCATATTGCAGATCGGCGATCTCCGACTGAAGCACGGCCTGGGCGTACTGCGACTGCAGCAAGTCGCGCCCCAGCCCGCCCACCGGCGCATCCTTGACCTGGTCCCACTGCAACTCCACTTGATACCGGGACTCATGCGCGACATCCGCCTGGCGCCGGGCAATGTCGACCTGGAGCGCATCGGGTTGAAGCAGCGCGCGCAGATTGGCCTGCGCGCTGGCCAGCGCCGCGCGCGCGGCGTCCACCTCCTCTTTGCGCGGCGACTTCACTTGATCGGCGGCAATCTGCTGCATGACCAGCGCCTGCTCGGCCTGGCGCACGGCGAGATCGAGCTCCGTCGCATCGAGACGGGCAAGCACGTCGCCCCCGCGCACCGCCTGCCCTTCCACGACGGGAACCTGGCTCACAGTGCCCGGCGCGCCGAAATTCAGGGCGACCTGCGCTTTCGGGCTGACGCTGCCGCTGGCGCTGATCGACGCGACGAGCGGCTTCCTCTCCACGCGCACCGTGTCAGCTTCTTCCGGCGCGGCGGTGCTCGACGCACCCTGGCGCCAGACAGCGAAAAAGGCCACCGCCAGAACCACGGCGAGGCCGATGACGATCCATATCCAACGACGCATCCCCAACTCCTTGATATGGCCCGAAGCTGGCGGCGTATTCCCATCCCCCAGATCGCGCAGTAGGGCGAGCCAACGCTCGCCCTACCCCGCGCCAGGACCCGCATTTTTCACGCCGCAAACTGCGCCGGGCGCTCATTCGCGAGAGATTTCGCAATCGTCGGGATTATACCGCCCCCTATCAGCAGCGTCAACGACAGGCGGTTGGGGTGTACAGGCAAAACATGTCAGGTGGCTCACCGCCCGCGTCCCCGCGGGCGGCCAACCGCGAGGACGCGGTTTGGCGAGCACTGTAACAACTGACAACATTTGCGTGTACACGATTGGGTGATCGGTCACAAAGCGCGTGGCTCCGTTTGCGGGGCACGGTGCTTCGTGGTATATTATTGACCTATTCTTCACAAAATTGTGATTGTACGGAACTAAGCCAAGGAGTGGGCGGCTATGGCATCCGGTGAAGTACCCGACATCGTGGTTGGAAGGCTGCCGATTTATTTGCGCGCCTTGAATCACATGGCAGCCGCCGGACAGGAGATCACCTCGTCTCACGAGCTTGGCAAGACACTGGGTATATCGTCGGCGCAGATCCGTAAGGATTTATCCCACTTCGGCGAGTTCGGCAAGCAGGGCACCGGCTACCGCATCAGTCACTTGCAGGAGCAGATCAAGCGCATTCTCAAAGTCGATCGCGAGTGGGATGTCGCGCTCGTGGGGGTCGGCGATCTGGGGCACGCCGTCGCGCGCTATGCCGGATTCAAGGATCGCGGCTTTCACATCACGCTGCTGTTCGACAACGATCCGGCAAAGATCGGCGCGCGCGTCGGCGATCTGGAGATCCTCGATGCTGCGCTACTCAGAGAAACGCTGCTGGCGAAGCGTATCAAAGTTGTGATGATCTCTGTGCCGGCGAGCGCCGCCCAGCAGGTCGCCGACGCGTGCGCCGAAGCCGGCGTGAAGGCGATCCTCAACTACGCCCCCATCTCGCTGAAGGTGCCGGACGGCGTGAAAGTGCAGCACCTCGATCCGGTCGCCTATTTGCAGCGCATGACGTACTACCTGTAACTGAGACTTACAGTCCGGGGATGGTGCGCCGGAGGCGGCTGTAGTCTTCCAGCGCCTTGGCTGCGCCCAGTGCGACGCACGCCATCGGCGCGTCGGCGACGTAGCTGGGCACGCTGGTCTCCTTCGTGACCAGGACTTCGATTTTCCGCAGCAGCGCCCCGCCCCCGACCAGCGCCATGCCGCGATCGATAATGTCGCTGGACAGCTCGGGCGGCGTCCTCTCTAGCACGCTCTTGATGACGCCGATAATGGCCGCCAGAGGCTCCTGCACGGCTTCGGTCACTTCCGAGGACGTGATGGCGATCGTGCGCGGCAGGCCTGCGACCATGTCGCGCCCCTGCACCTCCATCGACAGCTCTTCCTCCAGCGCCAGCGCCGCTCCGATGCGGACCTTGATCTCCTCAGCCGTCGGCTCGCCGATGACGAGATTGTACTTCCGGCGAACGTAGGAGATGATAGCCTCGTCCATTCTCACTCCTCCGATCCGCACGGAGTTGGCGGAGACAATGCCATTCATCGACACGACAGCGGCCTCCGTCGTGCCGCCGCCGAAGTCGACGATCATGTTGCCGATGGGCGTCTCGACTGGCAGGCCGGCGCCCAGCGCGGCTGCAATCGGCTCGGGAATCAGGTGCACATCCCGAGGCGCGCCCCCGGCCGCCACGCCGGCCTCGTGAACGGCGCGACTTTCCACGCTCGTCACGCCGTAGGGAACGCTGATCATCAGGCGAGGCTTAAAGATAGACTTGAGGAAGCCGCCGCGCGTGGCCTTGTCGATGAAGTACCGCAGCATCGCCTCGGTCACGCGGTAGTCGGCGATGACGCCATCACGCATGGGGCGCACGACGTCGATCAGATCTGGGGTGCGGCCCAGCATCGCTCTAGCCTCTTCGCCGACGGCGAGGATCTTCTCCTGGTCCACCGACATGGCGACGACCGACGGCTCTTGAAGCACGATGCCGCGCCCGCGGACATGAACCAGCACGTTGACCGTGCCCAGGTCAACGCCAATCTCTTTCCGAAACATTCAGTCTCTCCGGCCGGCGCGCCTCACGCCGCGCCACGCCCTTCGGCGGGCGGGCGCGTCTGCAATGGCACGCCGGGGCGCCGGCGGTGCTGGGCAACCTTGAGGCGCACTTGCGAGCGGCGCAGCGCGGCGAGCGCGGCGTCCAGATCGACGCCGGCCGGGCGCTCTTTGATCAACGCTTCGATCCTCTCGCGAGCTTGTTCGGCGCGGGCCACGTCGATCTCATCGGAATGTTCGGCCGCATCGGCCATCACAATGACCTTGTTGGGAAGCACCTCCATGATCCCGCCGCCAATCGCGAAAGCCTCCTCCTGGCCGCCTCGCTTGACGCGCAAAACCCCTTCCTTCAGGTGAGTGAGCAAAGGCGTGTGGTTCGGCAGGATGCCAAGCTCGCCCTCCGAACCCGGCGCGATGACCATGTCGACGTCTTCGGAGTAGACGCGGCGCTCCATGGTGACGATTTCAAGGTGAGTGGGCATATCGGCTCCAGTCGGCTTTCAGCTTGCGCATTCGCGCGGTCGCGGGCGGCGTCGAGCGCTAGATGTTCTCGCCGCGCCTGAGCTTCTCGGCATTGGCGACGACGTCGTCGATCGGCCCGCACATGTAGAACGCCTGCTCGGGAACGTCGTCGTGCTTGCCGTCCAGGATCTCTCGGAAACCACGCACCGTCTCGCGCAGCGGCACGTACCGGCCTTCGCGTCCGGTGAACTGCTGCGCGACGTGGAATGGCTGGGAGAAAAAGCGCTCGATCTTGCGCGCGCGCGCCACGAGCAGCTTGTCATCCTCACTCAGCTCTTCAACGCCGAGGATGGCGATGATGTCCTGCAGATCTTTGTAGCGCTGGAGCACGCGCTGCACCTCGCGCGCCGTGGTGTAGTGATCAGGGCTGACGATGTTCGGATCGAGGATGCGTGACGTCGAAGCCAGCGGATCGACGGCCGGGTAAATGCCTTTTTCGGCGATGGCGCGCTCGAGCGCGATCGTCGCGTCGAGGTGGGCAAACGTCGCCACCGGAGCGGGGTCGGAGTAATCGTCGGCCGGAACGTACACCGCCTGCATCGAAGTAATCGACCCGCGCTTCGTCGAGGTGATGCGCTCCTGCAGCTCGCCCATTTCGTTGCCGAGCGTCGGCTGATAGCCGACGGCGCTGGGCAAGCGCCCCAACAGGGCGGACACTTCCGAGCCGGACATCGAAAAGCGGAAGATGTTGTCGATGAACAGCAGGACGTCGCGGCCTTCGTCGCGGAAGTACTCGGCCATCGTCAGCCCGGTCAGCCCGACGCGCAGGCGCACCCCGGCCGGCTCGTTCATCTGGCCGAACACCATCACGGTCTTGTCGATGACGCCCGATTCGATCATTTCCCTGTAAAGCTGCGTCCCCTCGCGCGTGCGCTCGCCGACGCCGGCGAACACGGAATAGCCGCCGTGCTCGGCGGCGATCGATCGGATCAGCTCCATGATGATGACGGTCTTGCCGACGCCCGCGCCGCCGAACACGCCGGTCTTGCCGCCTTTGGTGAACGGCGCGATCAGGTCGATGACTTTGATGCCGGTCTCGAACACTTCAGTGCGCGTCGACTGCTCCTCGAACGGCGGCGCCTTGCGGTGAATCGCATACTTCACCTGGCTCTCGACCGGGCCTTTTCCGTCGACGGGCAGTCCCAGCACATTAAAGATGCGGCCCAGCGTCACCTGGCCGACCGGGACGCTGATGGGTTGTCTGGTGTTGCGCACCGGGGCGCCGCGCGACAGGCCATCCGTGGTGCCCATGGCGACCGTTCGCACGCGGCTGTTGCCGAGCTGCTGCTGCACTTCCAGAATCAGGGTCTGGCCCCCGTCTCGGGGAATCTCGAGCGCGTAATATATCTCAGGCAGATCGCCTTCCGGGAATTCGACGTCGACTACGCCGCCTTGCACTTGCACGACCTTGCCCGTCAATCCACTCATAGCCATCGGGTTATCCTCCCCTGAGTTCCCTGAGTTCCTTTGAGTTCCTGGAGTCTCCTTGCAGGAACTCAGGGAACTGAAGGAACTGGTGTGCGGGCCAACGCCTGCTTGAGCGCTTCGGCGCCGCCGGCGATGTCGAGCAGCTCGCTCGTGATCGCCTGCTGGCGCGCCTTGTTGTAGGTCAGCGTCAACGCGCCGACGAGGCCGAGCGCGCTGTCCGTGGCGTTGCGCATGGCGACCATGCGCGCCGAATGCTCGCTGGCCAGCGACTCGAGCACGGCCTGGTAGACTTGCAAGCCGACGAAGCGCGGAATCACGACGTCGAGCAGCTCCTCGCGGCCAGGCTCGTAGATGTAGTCGCGCCGGGTCAGACGCCCCGCTTGCGCGCCGGCTGTGTATTCGGCCATCACGCGCTCGCCCTCTTCGATCGTCAACGGGAGCAGGCGCTTGATGGCCGGCTTCTGCTGCAGCGTGCTGATGAAGTCCGTGTAGGCTACGTAGACCTCGTCGATCTTCTCGGCGAGGAAATCGTCGACGACGATGCGGCCGATCGGCCCGATCTCCAGCGCCGTCGGCGCGGCGGACAGATTGGAAAACTCCGCGATGACATTCTGGCGCGCGCGGATCAACAGCTCGCGGCCCTTGCGTCCGACGGCGACGATCTGGATCGGCGCCGGCTGGGCGCGGATGAACTCCATCGCCATGCGCACGATATTGAAGTTGTACGCGCCGGCCAGGCCGCGATCGCCGGTGATGACGATCAGGCCAACGGCTCGCACGGGACGCGCGGCGAGGAGGGGATGAAGGCTCGCTCCGGCCCCCGCCTGCAGCGCCAGCGAGGTCAGCACTTCCCAGGCCTGCTGCGCGTACGGCCGCGTCGCCAGCACTTGCGCCTGTGCTTTGCGCACCTTCGACGCCGAGACGGCTTCGAGCGCTCGCGTCACCTGGGCGATGTTCTTGACGCTGCGGATACGCCGTCGAATCTCTCGAATCGTGGCCATGGTCGCTTATCGCGTATCGCCTATCGCCTATCGCGTATCGCTTATCGCTTATCGCCTGTCGCGTGAGTGGCGCATCACGTTTCACGTTCTACGTCTTACGATTTGCGTTTCACGCCTCACGACCACGTCTTGCCGAACTCTTCGCAAGCCGCGCGCAGCTTCGCGATCAGCGCGTCGCTCATCTTCTTCTCGCGCGCGATCTCTTCGCCGATTTGAGGGTGTTGCGTATCTATGAACTTGTGGAACGCGTTCTCCCATTCCTTGGCGCGATCCACCGGAACCTGATCGAGGAAGCCGTTCGTGCCCGCGAAGATGACCATGATCTGTTTTTCGATCGGCATTGGCGCGTACTGCACCTGCTTGAGGATCTCGGTCAGGCGTTGCCCGCGATCCAGTTGCCGGCGGGTGGCCGCATCCAGATCGGAACCGAATTGGGCGAACGCAGCCAGCTCGCGGAACTGGGCCATGTCGCCCTTCAGGCGGCCGGCGACCTGGCGCATCGCCCGAATCTGCGCGTCGCCTCCGACGCGCGACACGGAGATGCCGACGTTGATCGCCGGGCGGATGCCGGCGTTGAATAGATCCGTTTCGAGATATATCTGGCCGTCGGTGATCGAGATCACGTTGGTGGGAATATACGCCGACACGTCGCCGAGCAGCGTCTCGATGATGGGCAGCGCCGTCAGCGAGCCGCCGCCGCGGGCCTGGCTCAGCCGGGCCGCCCGCTCGAGCAGCCGCGAGTGGAGATAGAACACGTCGCCAGGATACGCCTCGCGCGCGGGCGGGCGGCGCATCAGCAGCGACACCTGGCGATACGCCCAGGCGTGCTTGCTCAGGTCGTCGTATACGACCAGGGCATCTTGGATCAAGTGGCCGCCGACCGTGACGCCCTCTTCCATCACTTCTTCACCCATCGCGCAGCCCGCATAGGGGGCGATGTACTGCAGCGCGGCCGGATCGGAGGCCGAGGCGTCGACGACGATCGTGTAATCCATCGCGCCGTATTTCTCGAGCGTGGCCACCGTACGCGCCACCTGGGCCTCTTTCTGGCCGATGGCGACGTAGATGCATACCATGCTCTTGCCCTTTTGATTGATAATGGCGTCGATGCAGATCGCCGTCTTGCCCGTCTGCCGGTCGCCGATGATGAGCTCGCGCTGGCCGCGGCCGATCGGAATCATCGCGTCGATGGGCTTGATGCCCGTCTCGACCGACGTATCGACGTTCTGGCGCTCGATCACGCCCGGCGCGATGCGCTCGACGTTGCGATACCGGGTCGTGGCGATCGAGCCTTTGCCGTCGACCGGGCGTCCCAGCGGATCGACGACGCGGCCGAGCAGCGCGCCGCCGACCGGCACGGAGATGATGCGCCCGGTGCGGCGCACCAATTGGCCTTCTTCGATGCCGGCATATTCGCCTAAAATGATGACGCCAAGCTGATCTTCCTCTAGGTTGAACGCGATGCCTGCCGTGCCATTGGCAAACTCGACCAGCTCGCTGGACTGCACACCTGACAGACCGGAACACCGTGCAATCCCATCCCCTAACTCGATCACTTCGCCAACGTCAACCGCCTCGACGGTCGGCGTGAAGGCTTCGATGCGGTCCTTCAGGCTGGCCGTGATGTCTCTGATAATGTCCGTCGACTGAGTCGCCATTCGACCTCCTCATACTCGCTTCGAAATTGGGGACTTGAATAACGCGCCCAAAATCGGGCGCGGTCTGGCCGGAATGTTAGAAACAGCAGGGAAAACGCAAACTGGGCCGAGAGTATACCAGATGTTGAGGGAATAGCAACCGAGACGGCGCATAATCGAGTGCCTGACATACAAATAGCCCAGAATCTGGGCCACGCTCGAGCATAATCATACCCGATGTAGTCTATTTTGTCCAGCGATTCACAAGCCGGAATGCGCGCCAGGGAATGACAAGTGTAAACTAAGGCGCCGTGGCCGGGCGTTCCTGGACGAACAGCGCAAATAGCCCGGCGGCGGCTGCGCCGAGCAGCGCCGACAGCAATGCCGCAGCCCCGAACCCCGCATCGGCAATCAACGCACTGCCACTCACGGCGCCGACCATTCGTCCCAATCCACTCATCATCACGCCCAGCGACAGCATGGCGCCGCGCGCCTGCGGTATTTGCTCGCTCCCGATCGAAAGGCTCGACACGACACTAAACTCAAATCCCAGGAACGCGACGCTCATCGCCGCCAGTCCGAGCCACAGCGCCAATGGCCCGAACATCAGAAGCATGCCGTACCCAATCAACAGAATGATCAGGCCGCCCGTCACGCCGCGCTTCTTGCCGATGCGATCGAGAAACAGGCCGCTGCCGGCCGACGCGGCGATCTCGAACACGCCGAACAGCGTCTGCGTCATGCCGCGCTGCTGCGCCGACAACCCGAACTGCGTCTCGAACCACGAGGCATAGCCGACCTGGACGTTTTCAAACGACAGGAACATCAGGAGCCACACCAGCAGGAACGCCGTAGCGCTGCGGTTCCGAAATATCGACGCGATGCGGAACGTCACCGCCTGCGCCCGTAACCGGGCCGGCGTTTCCGGCAGTGAAAGCGTCAGGGCAGCACACACCATCGCACCGATCGCCAGCGCCAGAAACGGGGCACGCCAGCCCAACGGCCCGATCAGCGCGCCCAGAGCCGGCACGACGATCATTCCGGCAAGTGCCCACGTCAGCTCCAGCGTGCCGAGGATGCGCCCGCGTCTCTCGTACGGTGTCCGCTCGCTGAGGTAAGCCAGAAGCGCGGGCACATACGTCGCGGTGGCGATACCTGTCACGACGAAGCCGATGGCGGCCATCAACAAGACATCGGACAGGCCAACGGCGCCCAATCCTATCGCCAGCAGCACCAGCGACGCCGACATCGTACGCCGATGGCCGATCCGGTCAGACAAGATTCCAAACAGCGGGCTTAGAACCCCGACCCCGCTGCGCAGCGACAGCACCGCGCCGACCTGATCGACTGGCGCGCGCAGGCCCACCGAGAGTTCCGGCAGAAACGGGTACACGACGCGCACCGACGCGTCGTGCACCAGCCGGGCGATCATCGAGACGATCAGAATACGAACCAGTTGCCGTTGTGAGGCGGTGGGCGCCTCCGTTTCGGCAAGCCGCGTGTCGAGAGAGCCGGTGTCCGGAGTCGCCATGCGCTATTCCTCGACACCTCGGCCCAGTCGCCTGGATTTCTGATATGCCGCCCAGATAGCTCGCGACATCACCGTGCGCAGGCTACCCTTCTCGATCTGATACAATGCCTCGGCGCTCGTCCCGCCGGGCGAGGTGACCTGGTTGCGCAGCGTCGCCAGGTGCCGGCCTGCCTGCCGCGCGTACTCGACCGAGCCGCGCACCGTCTGCAAGACCAACTGCTCGGCGACGCGGCGGCTGAAACCCATGTGCACGCCGGCGTCGACCATCGCCTCCATGAAAATGAACACGTAGGCCGGGCCGGTGCCGCTCAGCGCGGTCGCCATGTCGAGATAGCGCTCGTCGTCGACGAAAAGCTCCTCGCCGAACGAAGCGAATACGGCCTGCGCCTGGGCGCGGTGCGCGGGGCTAAGCTCCGCTGCGCATGTCCACACCGTCATGCCCAGACCGATCTGCGCCGGCGTGTTGGGCATGGCGCGCGCCACGGCGGCGTGCAGGAGCGTGTGCGCGACAGCCTCCAGGCGCGCGCCCGCGACGATCGACAGCACGAGCGCGTCCGGCGCGATGCGTCCGGCCAATTGCTCCATCACGCCGTGCAGCACCTGCGGCTTGACGGACAGCACGACGAGCTGCGCGCCCTGGATCGCGGCGACGTTGTCGGTCGTCCAGCGCACGCCGTATCGCGCCTTCAGTTCTTCACCGCGCTCGGCGCGCGGCCCGCTGGCCGTCATGAGATCGCCCGGCACGCCCGATTGCCCGATCAGGCCCTTGACCATCGCCTCGGCCATCACGCCTGAGCCGACGAAGGCGATGCGAATGTCGTTGAGCATTCTCCACCTCATCCCACCGGAATCGGCGGCAAGTATAACATACGCTCACAACAAAAAGCCCCCGTCCAGGCGACGAGGGCGGAGACCAGCGGCGGCAGGTCCCTAAATCTCGTTGACGATATTCGAAAAGATGTTGCCGATCGCGGGCCCCAGGATGGCAAGGACCACGATCACCAGGCAGGCGGCGAGCGCGAACAGACCTAGCCACAAAATGAAGCTGGCTGCGATGGCCCGACCCCAACTGAACTGGTGGACGGCTTTAACGGCGATCACGTTCAGCACAATCGCATAAATCCCAGTCACGATGGACAGACAGTTGAGAAGCGGAATGTAGGCCAGCACGCTATTGATGATGTATAACGGCGCGGTGTAAGCCGCCAAGGCGTAGACGAGTTGAGCATACGTCCCCGTTCCCTCTAACACGCGCGCAATCCCTTGCGTGATGATACTCCAGATAAAGAATCCGATCACCCCTCCGACGACAGCGACACAGAATAGTGTAGTCAGGCCCAAGCCTGCCATCGCCGTGTCGGGGATGAGTAAAAACACCAGCCCTTGAATGACGGCGCCAATCAACAAACTGACGATGATCCAGAGGTACGCCCGGTTGGTCGTGGCGTTGGGATCGCGCGCGAGTTCCTCATACGCGGCCACCGACGGCCGGGTGAGCGCGGCTAGCCAAGCTTCACTCCACGACAACGACCTGCCAGGCTCCGAGGCAGGTAGGGCGCCAGGTTCTTGAGACATGGCTTTCTCCTTTTCGGTGTGACGCGGTTTCGACAGAGATCTCAGACCAGATACTCACAGTATAGCCATTCCGAGTCAAGAGACAATATTGTGAAATGAAACGCAATCGTCGCAGTGTGACTGTGGCGTGCACGGCCCGGCAGGTATCGCAACCCAGCCGATGGCTAACACTTGCAGACAGGATCTGGCAGGTCTACGGCGGCGAGTTTACTTGCCGGATGGCAGCGCCTCGACCAGCTTTTCCTGGAGACGGCGGGCTGCCTCTCCGATCGAGAAGTCGGGATCGATGCCGTCAGGGTACATGAGCATCACCATCGCGCCAGCAGGCCCTGTCCGAAACACGACCATGTCAATGCGCATGGAGATGCCTTCCAGATCGGCTACGACGGTGAGGCCGGTGGAGGCGGCGCCGATGTTGTTCAGATCAGGCAATTCCTGCTGCTCGACGACCTCCGTCGCGCCCATGCCGCCGACAAAAAGGTTCAGGAGGAATTCCGGGTTTCGCAAGGCGAGATCGAATCCCGCTTGCTGAATTGTATCAGGAACGAGCAGCGTGAAACCCATAATCAGTTGGAACGTCGAAGGCTCTAAGAAGGCAAAGACACTCTCAGCTTCGAAGCCTTCGCCGCTCAAATCCTTCGGCGTCAGGCCAAGCTGCTCGAGCGGCATGGCTGCGAAGCCGGGCGGAAGATCGTCCAGCATGAGCACTGCCCCGGATAAGTCAGGGAGCGGTGTCGGTGAAGGCGCCGGCGTATCCGTCGGCGTCGAAGTCGGGGAGGGCGTCGGCGTCGGCGTCGGCGTTGCGGTGGGCGCCTCGGCGGTTTGGGTGGCGAAGATGGCAGCCGCGACTTTTGTCGCCTGGGCATCCAGCTCGGCCTGCGACGGCCCGCATGCCGAGACGAGGACGGCCATTAGCAACAGGGTCAGAATGAGGGAAGGCTTCTTTTCCATCGGAATATGGACGAGGGCTGATGGGCCAAGCAGAGGGCGCTGCCTCTCAACGGTTTTCCGTCTCTTTCAGCACCTCCACACCACCCACCTCGACCTTGCGGTAGACCTGGCACGGATCGCACTTTATGCCGTCTACGGTGAGCAGATCGTCGACGCGAATGCCGAACAACCGCTCGTTCTCCTGCAAGTACGGCTCGATTAACTGCCAGTCGGCCTGGCTCAGCTCCGCGAACCGGCCGCCGTTGAGCTGATCGTCGACTACCCTGCGATGCGGATCGCGCACGAAGATCGCGCCGCCCGAGGCGAGCGAGAACAGGTTGCCGCCTGGATACGGCGACGCCAGTTCAACCAATCGACCCGATTCGTCGAACGCCATGCCATTCAGCACGACGAAGCCGCCGCCGTGGTGCGGATCTCCGGCCATGAACGACTCCGCCAGATAGTCCAGGCAGGTGCCGTTGATGATCGCGCGCGGCCGGCCCACCGCGTTGATCAAGGGACGGCCCGCCGCCGATCCCAGAACGTAGATCTCGCCGCCTTTCGCGCCGTACAGGAATGTCTGGCCCACGTCGCCGTGAATGACCAGCTTGCCGCACTTGAGGATTTGCCCGACCTGATCCTGCGCATCGCCGTGAATGTGGACTTCCGCGCCGTCGAGGCCGGACGCGGCGTAGTCGCCCACGTCGCCGTACAGATCGAGGCGCACATCGTGCGTCCCAGGACCGAGGCCACAGGCGGCGAACCGGTCGCCGTGCCAGGCGAAGGCGGCGAACCGGCGCCAGCCCATCTCGGCCGCGCGCACAACCCAGCGCGCCGCGCACTCCTCTCCTTCGTGCGGGAAGCCGGTCGTGTCAATCACGAGTGTCGATTCGCCTGGCAGTGGAGCACGCAGCGCCGATCGAGTATCCCGGGTCAGCCGCCGCTGGCTCGTTGACTCGCTGGCTCGCCCATCAAGCAACGAGACATCACTCAGGGTAGACCGGATCGCCTCGTCGACGATGGCCAGGAGCGAGGCGCGCTTCTTGTCGCCCGGATCGTAACGGCGATCGCGCAGCAGTGTGAGCGCGTCGAGCGCGAAGGCCCACTCGGCATCCCCCCTCGCCGCAAAACCGCGCAGCCAGCTCGTGAGATAGGCCGCCTCATTCCACTCGGCCGATCGCAGCGCCTGGCTCGCCCACTCGAACAGCGACGGCGAGCCGCCATTGTCGAAAGCGTGCAGCGCGCGCTGCTCCGTTTCGCGCTTGAACTCCCGGCGCGCGCTTTCGGGGTCGAGCGCCGCACGATCGACGTGGCGCCTTCCACTGTCGAGCACGGCCGGAACGCCGAATTTGTTGATGCACGACATGCCGCCGTCTCGCGACACGGCGAAACGGAACGATCCGCCGTCGGTGTGAGACCCGCCGCGCGCCACCCAATACTTGTCCGCGATCGGTTGAAATCGTTCGTCTTCTGACGCCAGCGATCTCAAGCACGCGTTAATCGCTTGCCGTTCAGACGCAATAAGCCCGATCTTCACCCCCCCTTGCCTCCCCCCCGCTAGCGAGGGGGACAGAGGGGGGGCCTCATTCTCAAACAGCGCAAACACCTGCGGGCGAAGCATCGACGTATCGGTGATGCCGATCAACTCCGAGACGCCCTCGTCGGGTTTCGAGCGGGCGACGATAAAGAACCACGGCCCGTCGGGCGACCCGTGCATGTGCGCCGCCTGCACGGCGCGATATAGTTCCTGCTTCTCCGGCGGCAGCATGGCGAAGTCGTACTCGGTCGTCGGCGCCATCGCCTCGAGGGTCACCTCTAGCGGGTAGCGGTACACGCGATCCCACAGGTCGAATAACTGCACGCCCACCTCGGTGTCGGTCAGGAACAACTGGCCGATGTTGCGCTGGCGCAGGTATTCACTCACGGCGTGGTAGTTGGCGAAATCGCCGTTGTGGACGAGCGCTTCGTTCAGGCCAATGAACGGATGCGCGCCGCCCGGGTGCCACACGCGGCCCTTCGTCGGGTAACGCTGGTGGGCAATCCAGATGTGCGCCGTCTGGCCCTGTAATTGGTAATATTCGGCCACCTGCTCGGCGTATCCGACGATCTTCAGCACGATCAAATCGCGCCCGTGGCACAGCACGAAGGCGCGCTTGTCGCCCAGGCTGGCGTAGAACATCGTGTTCAGCCGAAACGAGTTCTGGTAAACGAACTCATCCTCGACCTGCCTCCAACTTCCAAGTTCAAACTTCAAACTTCCAACTTCAAATCCGTTCTCGTCCGCAAATCGCTCAAGGACATTCGACTTCACGCGCACAAAATATCGCCACACGTCCGGCGGCCGAATCTCCAATCCACCAATCTCTCGATAATCGTCCACCCGGTCGATCTCATGGGCTTGCGCCACGTCGAAATGCGGCAGGATGAACTCGCGCTCCACCTCTTCGCGCGCCGACGGATCGAGCACGGCGATCTGGAGCAGATAGTGCGTGCGCAGCGTCTCGGCGTCGACGCGCATCTGAGCCGGGTCGAGGCCGGCCATGGCGATCCCCCCGCCCTTCCCGTTGCCGCGGTTGTGCATCTGCTGCGAGGCGGTCAGCACGTGCCGCCCGGCGATCGGGATGCTCGACGCGAACCCCAAGACGCCGCAGCCACCCTCGGCCGCATCCGTCGCCCGTTCCGGCAACGGCAGGTCGACCATCAGCTCGCGCCGCGATTCGATAATTCGTTCGGCATACCGTTCTGTCATGGGATAGTCCTCGTGTCGGCAATCGCTCTCAGCCAGATCGGCGTCTTATTGCGAAACTTCGGTCCAGTTCGCGTAGTTCGCCCGCATCTGCTCAATGTGCTCCCGGACGTGACGCTCGTACACGTCAAGCCAGTCGTCCATGGTCATCACGCCGTTTTCGGGGTGGAATACGGTGTTCGACCAGACCGCTTCGGGCAGTGACATGATCAACCGGTAGCTTCGGAGCCGCAGCCACTTGAACAGCTCGACGGCTTCATCAGTGAACTGGTCGTGATAGCGCAGCGTGTCGGCCCAGCGCATTTCGTCGTAGGCCATCACGCTCTCGCCCGGCTCGGCGACGAAGCGGCGGCAGCGCACGTAGCTGTTGGCTTCGCTGTCGGCAATATGTATGACAATCTCGTGAATGCTCCAGCGATCGGGCGAAGGCTTGAACGTCGACATCTCCCTGGGGAACTGCCTCAGCGCCTCCACCAGCTCGGCATGCGCTTTCCCGTATGATTCAATCTTGCGAAGCCGCTCTGCCTGAGTCATGCACTCCTCACTCTAACTCTCACTCTAACTCATCGCTCTAACTCTCAAGATACACCAGCACGTCACTTCGCCCACGCAGCTCGGCGATCGACTTCATGCCCAGCCGGTCGAGAATGCCCGCCAACTGCCACAACCAGCTTGTGTACAGGTTGACGATCTTCTTCCAGCCGATCAGCGCGTCGATCTTTTTGGCGTGCTCGGGATCGGTCGTCGTGATGCCGAACGGGCAGCCCAGGCCCTTTTCGCACTGCGCGATGCGGATGCAGCCGATGGCCACCAGCTCCGCCGTGCCGATGATGCAGCCGTCCGCGCCGAGCGCGATCGCCTTCGCCACGTCGTACACCGTGCGGATGCCGCCCGACGCCATGAGCGTGACTTCGTCTCGAATGCCTTCCTGCTCGAGGAAGCGGTGCACCTTGGGCAGGGCATACTCGATGGGCATGGCGATGTTCTTCTTGGCGATTTCCGGCGCGGCGCCCGTCCCGCCGTACGCGCCGTCGAGCTGCACGATGTGCGCGCCGGCGTAATACGATCCGACGGCGACCATATCCACATCGGTCGGCGTCGATACTTTCACGCTGATCAAGGCGCGCGGGTTCACCTGCTTCAGCCAGTCGACATGTTTCTTGTGATCTTCGACCGAATACACGCTGTGGAACGGGAACGGCGAGAACAGCGACGTGCCCTGCACCGCCTCGCGCAGGCGCGCGACCGAATCGGTGTTCTTGTTGCCAAGCAGGTGTCCGCCCAGCCCCGGCTTGGCGCCCTGCGCGTACTTGATCTCGATGATCGGCGCGCGCTGCAGCGTGTCCTCGCGCACGCCGAACAACCCAGTCGCCACCTGCGTGATGATGTGGTCGGCGTACGGCTCCAGTTCTTCGGGATAGCCGCCCTCGCCCGTCGAAGAGAAGATGCCGAGGTGCTGAGCCGCTTTCGCACGCGCTAACATGACCGGCAGGCCAACGCTGCCATACGACATACCCGCGCCGTACCACGGGATCGGTAGATCGAGCGCCGGGCGCTCGTCCGCGCGGCGATTCAGTTTCACTCGAAAATCGAACTGCGCCGGGTCAGCCAGCGGAACATCTCTAACTCGCAACTCTAACTCTAACTTGAAGGCGAGGCGATCGAAGCCACCGTCGCTCTGCCCGACGCGATACTCGTACTCGCCGGTCGGCGGCTCTCCCGTTCGAGCCTGCTGATGCGACGAAAGGATCAGCGCCTGCGTCCAGCGGAAATCGCCCTCGGCGCCCTCCGGTTCAGGCAGTCGCCGGTACTGCTGCTCCGGAACACTGCCGCCGAGCATCGACTTAAAGGCCGCGTCTTCAGCCCGGTGCCAGATCGTCCGCCCGACCTCGCCGCGCAGGCGGCGCACCTCGCGCATGCCCATCGCGCCGAGTGCTTCGAGCAGTTGATCGCGCCAGGCGTTCATCAGGTTGACGACGCGCTGCCGGCCCCAATCCGCGTCGATTACTTTCGCCTCGACGGGGCAGGCGCCCTTGTCGGCCCACAGCGCACAGCCCCACGCGATCTGCAGGACGAAGTCGACGGCGACGGCGTCCGCGCCGCAGGCGATCGCCTTGGCGACGTGGTCGGCCGCCGCGATGCCGCCGCTCACGATCAGTCTCGCCCGATCGCGCAGCGCCTGCGACACCAGATGGGTATGCACGGCGCGAATCGCGTCGACCAGATGCCGGCCCGATAGATCGACGCCCATGTCGTCGCCGAATAGGTGAATCACCACCACGCCGTCACGCACGAGCGACTCAACTTGCTGCGGCGCGTCGAGCGAGAACGGAACGCGGACTGCGATCACGGCATCCGGCCAGCGCTCGCGGCAACGGGAGATGAGGAGCGCGCGGGCCATCTCGCGCTCCTCTTCGACTTCCAGATAGCGCGGCTGCCACGCGTCAGGCACGGCGTCGAAGTTGTGGGTTGAGATGCGGGGTGATAGAGAGTGGTAATTGGTAATTGGTGATAGGTGATGGGTGATGAGGTCGTCGGCCAGATCGGCCGGGTCGATGATCGACAGCGTGCCGAGTTCAGCGGCGGCCATCGCCAGTGCGCTTATTGCGCCGCGACCAGGCAGCGGAATCGGGAGCGGGTTGAACAACACCGGGATCGGCAGCGAGAGGGATGGAGGTAGTACCGACTTCAGTCGGTCTTCCTCGTCAAACACCAACGCCGACACGCCTCCGCCGATGTCCACCTGCGTCGAGATTGTCTCGCGGCCGTGGATGCCGTCGCGCGTCGGGCGCACGATCTCGCTCATGTCGAGCCAGATACCCTCGAAGCCGTCGCCGCCGAACTTGCCCCCGTAGCCCGCGCCCGAAATGGGGATGCGTCCGGTCTCTGCTTGGTACCACGTCTGCGTGATGATCTCGGCGGTCCAATACTCATCGCCGCGCTGCGACGTGCCGCCGAAGACGGGGTGGCCGTACTTCACGTACGTCTCGCCTTCGGTCAGCAGGAACTGCGCTGGGTACGCGAACGGCGTCGGCGCGACTTCGGTATCGATGTGGTAGCGACTGTGTGATTTCATACCTCACCCTCCCCACCCCGGCCCTCCCCTCCCTCTCCTGAAGAAAGCTCAGGAGAGGGAGGGGAG
>DATEUJ010000229.1:0-60588 GCA_035283185.1 Anaerolineae bacterium
TTTGAATCTGTTTACCACAGTGTGGTGACAACGAGCACCGCACGAATAGATACACGGCTCGTGGCATCATGCACAAGCTCGTTGCACACATACTACGTCCCTGCGTGTGCGGGATGACGCTGTCGTGCAGGGCGTAGAGGCTAATGAGGGAGGCATAGAGAGTAGTCAGCATCATTATGCAAAGATTGCGCCGTTGGTTGATTTTGGAACTGTGCTAAGGAAAAACGCTGCCAAACCAAAGGCTACCGACCAAAATTGATCACCAATAGTTGATCGCCCATTCAGACCTATTGGCCGAAGTGAATACAATTGAAACATTGGAGGTAAGTTGAAGTCAATCGTCAAGTCCCACGGAGCCATTTGGGTGTACCAGACAATCAAGGTGCGTTTAGCAAGAGCAGCATTGACAGTTTCGAGCGAACACGAACTCTCGGCGCCAATCTCCCAATCCGCGAGTTTGAACATTGACCCACTTTGACGCATCAGTTGGCTTTCTTCAATCTGAAACCAGAAGTGGTTAACCGAATCGGTCAATCCCTCTATCTGTAAATAGCCTAGAGGGGTCGCGCGTTCTACTCGCCGAAGGAATCTCTCCGCTCGAACTCCTGCTTTTTGTTTGACGATCTTCTCAAAGCGGTTTTTGCTCATTTCACGAAAGACCGTTCGACGTAACACAAAGGGTAAGTTGTAAAGTTTGAAAGGGAATAACCCGCGCCGTTCATCAAGCGTGTCGTATAGCGCAACCTGAAACTCGCCTCCACTCCGGAATGTCTCTAAGTCGTCAAGATACCAATCCCGATACATCTTCCCATCGCTACCCTTATGTTCGTTCGTGGAGAGGCCAAATTGCTCCCATAACTCTTGCTGGCTCCACTCAATCCCACTCCCAATTGCCGCTATCTGTTCACTTGAAACATCGCGACGAGTTCCGCGATACAGCTCACAGATCACACGGCGTAATCGTTCTTCAGTCATCTTGCGATTGTCACTCAACCCAGAGGTAAGTATCCGTTTTTTCGCTGCTGCCGCCTCATAAGGTGAATAATTTGTCCAATACCTTCTGAACTCCTCTCGCGGTGTATAGGCGACTTCTATTTGGTTCAAAACATCTTTGCGAGACAAATACTCACTTGCGTTTACGCCCCTCTCTTTTATTTGTCTGGCAACCTCTTTTTGAACATAGTGAGGCACCATTGCCCATGCAAAGTTGGGGGGGTAGATATTTACATGTTCGCGCCCACGTCTCCCCAATCGGCCTAAGCGTTGCGTAAACTGTGCTCCTGAACGCGCCTCAAAAACAATAAAATCTTTGGCCTTGTTACCTGTCAAATCAACGCCGACGTCAATCGTGGTGGTTCCCACGGTGAATCGTCGCTCGAGGTTTCCGGCGCGGTCGGCTTTGTCCATATATCCGTGAATTTCGCCAACGGCAGCATCGCCAAACTTTTTGCCTAACCAAGCTGCCAGTACTTTTGCGTCATAGACACTATCAAGGATGAATACCCCGCGTGCTGTCGAATACTGGTCAAGATATGCGTGTACCTCAGGCCAGACAATAGACTGAATAGTGTCTAACCCTTTCCAACGACTCAGGTCAGTTGGTAACAATGTTAGGCTATCTATTGGTTCGCAGACAACACGCCCGGAGATCGTGGCCTCAGCCGTAACATCCTCAACGCGCAGACCCAACCGGTCTTCAGCCCACGCGCGTACTCCGCTTGGCGTGGCCGACGAGAATATGAAGAGGTGGGGTTTATTAGGCGCTAACCGAGCAATTGTCCCTACGATGAACGCAACATTCCCTACCTGTTTGGTATCGTATAGATGGAACTCGTCAAAAGCAATCACTGGATATTCATTGAGTAATGCCTGAAAGATACGCTCGCGGTAGCCAACTTTGGAGCTATAGCCGTAGAGATCATAAGCCATCAGATATAAAATGTCTGGATTCGTCAGCAGCGCTTTCTTTTCCCACACGGCCATAATCGGCTGAAGCGCTGCCGTGTGGCCTCGCACATGCATCACATCTTGCCAATAGTCCAGTTCATCACTGTCAATTCTCACAACATCATCTTGTCTCAGGTACGCACGAAGTGCGCCTTCCTGGTCGCGGATAAGCTCGTTAGTAGGATAAATGCCTAGTGTTAGCTGCCCATCTAAAATCGCTGGAGCAAAGTTTGCCATTGTCTTGCCACTGCCTGTTACACTGGCATTCAAGATGCACAACGTCTCATTCTTTGCAATGGCCTCGCGCACCAAAGCTAGGGTGCGGCTTTGGTGCGCGTAAGGCTTTAGCCCACCTATGAAAGGGGCCTCAAGTGTCTCGTATCTTAGCCCATCTACCAGGAGCCGCATAGAGCCGTCTCCAGAAACTTGAGCGCTTCCAGGCATCGCTTGCACTTGAATGCCCTTTTGTCAGCGGCAGAGAGATAGCCTGCCGCAAGAGGCAGCACCACTCTGCCATCTGAGAACTCCGCGCGGAGATGATCAGCATTGGTAAATCGCCCCTGATTGATTAATCGTGTGGGAAGTGCGTTCGCAGTCAGGTCAAACACAGTGGGCGTGGCTTTGAGATCATCCCACGCCAGCAAAGCATTCGCTATACAAGTACCCGTTGCCCGCTCGATACGCCGGGCATGTTCAGCTCGTACTTCGGCTTTTGCCATGAATTTGCCCAGCCGAATAAAACGCGGAAGCATTTTGAGATTCCGACTGACGACGTAAAACCGAAAGTGCGCCGCCGGGCGAAGGCATTTGGCAAATCCCCAATCGGGGTAGCCAATGGATTGACCTTTGCCGAGACCATAACTCTCTGGCATGGTATTGTACTGGTTGATGAGATACCCGCCCCTCAGCAAGGTAGCAGGCGTAACATAGGCAGCTTCTGTTCGCCATGCAGCGGCCAGTTCTTCTGGGTAATGTGGCTCTTGAGTTTCGCTGTACCATGCTGAACGCGCCCAGCCGAGCGCATAGGTCAACGCGTAATTGTGAACGAATGGCCCGGTTTCGGCCACTTTCCCACGCTCGGTTGTGGCGAAGAAGAGATAGTCATGCAGGATCAAATCACAACGATAAAGGTGCATGGCTACGCCTCCTCGCCACTGCTCTCCTCGGTTGATTCATTCTCCTCTTCGCTGGGCGTTGCCTTGCCTTTGATCTGCGTGGCATAGTCGAAAGCCTGCTGATGCAACTCACGCAGAAACTTCGTGAGACTCCCTTCATCTGCGTAGAGTTTTTGGGTGTCGGCGACGAGTGCGGCCAGATGTTCATCGGTCATGCGCTTCACTTGCCCAATAGTGGCTTTGAGGCTGGTCTCGGCGACTTCCTTCCACTTCGCCTGAAAGTCCTTGTGCGCAAGATAATCGGGCACTTGCTTCGGATCGCTCTCGTTCGCGTTGGGAGCGCTGACGGCAAGCGCATCGTAGAAGCGTTGCGTAAGCTCCAGATTAGAGAAGACTTCCGCCTCGGAGAAGTAGATGCCCAAAATGTGATTGCGGACGAAACCTTCCCGGTTGCTCTCCGCACCGTAGCGAGTGGTCATCAGGATGTTGCTCAACACGTAAATGAACTCGGGTGGGGTCACATCCAGCAACGTTTCAGCAGTCGGGAGAAAGACTTGCGGTAAGACATTCTCTCGATGAGCATAGGCGCTGCCGGCAATACCGCCTGCCGTCGTCTCTTGGATTGCATTGAGTTTGATATCCCGCATCACTTGATCTTGTGAGCGAATGACGAACCCGCTGTCCGTCAGCACGCGGGCCTTCTGTGAGGCGGTTCCGGTCGTGGCAGCAAAGCCGTACAAGATACAGTCGGCGCATAGCCCGCAGGCATTGCCCATGATCTCGCACTCGCCTTGAGGGACGATGACTTTGCCTTTGGCGTCTTTCTTATCTTCCACCGGCCCAAAGCCGCGCGCTCGTGAGAGTGCCCTCCCGGTGCGTCGCTCCGGAGCAATCTGCTTGCGCTTATACATCACGATCCGGTCAATTGCCTGGGTGTTGTGCAGACCGGCTTGCAACACCTCCACGTCGAGTGTTTGCCCCTCGGTGGTGAAAATGGCGTGCGACTTTGTCTCGCGCAGCACGACGACTTGAATGTAACGCCCCTGCCGATACTTGGGGATAGGAATATTGCCTTCGGTCATCAGGAAGCGACGATAGTCCGCGACTTGCAGGGTGGTAAAGTCACTCAGTTGCATGGTTCTTCTCCTTTGATTTGCGGGCGGCTTGGTCCGCCTTGTACTTCTTCCAGGCGCCTCCAATTTGGCGGTCTGTTAGATAGTAGATTGCGTCGGCGATGGCATTTTCTTCGTGTGTGAGTCGCGCTGCGCGACCCTGACAGTGTTGGTGGAATAGGTCGAACACGACCAGCCGCGCGAAGTCAGTAGCAGCCTGCGCCAATGCTTCACCGTAAAGCGGGACAACGCCCCCATCAATGCGATTCAGACGTTTGAGCAGATGCCCAGCTACCCGTGCCACGAGAAATTCGTCGTCAACATTGCGTGGGCTAGTCTTGACGACCTCTACGGCAGTGCGCAACATCGTTTCGTAACGGTGCGCCTTGCCCTCCTTTTTGCTCAGCGGGATGTACAGCTGAAGCGAGGCCTCGGTGAGTTGTTGTGCCAGGTTCAATTTGCCCTCTCCTTTCAAATTGAGCAATAGCTCGCAGGCCCGAAGGAGGGCCGGATACACCACGAAGCCAGCCGTTTGCCGCTCTTTGTAGAAGCGAGCAGCGGCCAGTGGCTCCATATTCACTTGCTCCAAAATACCTGCAACTTGTTTATCGCGGTTGCCCTTTCCGCCCGATAAAGCCGCATTTACTTCCCAGACCGCTGAAAGCAAGTCTATCGCCTCTTTCAGATCGACCAACGCGATCACGGTTCCCGCCGGAGCGGTTAGCTGCTCATTGCGAGGCAGCACGTTTCTAAGTAGCAGGTGCGCGCCGTCCAATTCAATAATATGCTTCATTTCGTCAGGCCGTGTCAGCGGCAGATAAGGCTTGTCCGTCACATAGACTCGTACGCCAAGAAGCAGGTGAAGCAGTGTGGCCGAGTAAGCGGCCTTGGACCACATTTCCGAACGGGTGGGAGCCAATTTCTTATCCCGGCTGCTTACGGAGTTTTCGTAAATGAGAATCTGGAAGTTGGGAGAGTGCAGAGGCGCAAGTTTCATTTTCTCGCCCAACATTTCGCGCGGGGATTTTCCTGTTTTCTCGTTAACCACTTGCATTTCTTGGGCAGCCTTTTCAAAGAGTCTTTGAACTTCATCTAACCATCGATCATCCACTGCTCCATGCAAGAGCCATGTATTAGGAATAGTTGGGGCATCGGCCTCCTCGTGGTAGCCACGCCGCAGATGCAATTTGGTCACACTCTCGAAAGGCTGGAGTAGCTTGTGCCGGGCAAATTGCCAGAACTCCGGGGTAAAAGAGTAGTCAGGCAGAAGGAATAGGTAGAGTCGATCTGAATCGGCTTTGCTGTAGCCCCTGGTATAGCCAAGCCCCAATTGCTCTCGAAGTACAAATTCCAAGTAGCACATTGGACACCAGACTTGCATTTCTTTGACGACTTGACTCGGTATACGACGATTGGAAAAAGTCGTGGTGACTATACCTGCAAGTTCTATCTTTAGGATTTTTGAAGCTACACGATTGCAGAACGAACAGAGTTTGCCATAGCCGGACTTTCGTTCACGAGCTACTTGAGCTAACGGCGATACCACCGCGCGCACTTGAGCAAAGGATAGTAACAAATGCTCGTTGATATAACTGGTGATCTCGGTCTCAAGTCCCGTCTCTTTATTAGCGTACTTTAAGCGTTGGGCGATTGAGTCAAAAGGTTTTAAAGCAGCCGCAGTCTGCCATTGCAACTCACTAAGAATTACTGCGAGATCGGCGGCATCAGCGGGGCGCCGATCGGCCCCAAAGCTATGCTGAGTCAAATAATGATAAGCGATGATGATCGCATGATCAGCTTTTCCGCCGGATGTCAGGATTTTCTTATTGACAGTGATCGTTTGAGCGATGGCCTTCGGTGTATGAAAGAAATCAAAAAGCCAGTCGATACTTCGATCTCCCATTAAGCCCATTGCAATACTCTCAATTCCCATAATGAAACTGGATACTGCCTTCCATTTTGTGGAGAAGTCACTATCCTGTTCGGCTGTGACTGGAATCATATAAAGGTGACAGAAGCTCTCGACAGCCCTTTGAATGTCTACTTCGGTGGTGTTAGCATACTTGCGGGTAAGCGCTCCTCCGATGCGTTCTGTCAGAAAGAGTTTCGCTTTTTTGCGTTGCGCCCTATTTCTGAGAGCTAGTACCATTTGTTCCACATTAGCAAAAACAAAAGCATACGCCCTGAACTTTGTAGTTCCCTGTGACTCAGCTATAGCCGCCTCTGCAACTGCCAACGCTTTATCTGCAAGACTTTCTTGAATGAGATTGAAGAAGGCTTTTCCAATGCCTTGGCGCAGGCTGTCCACGTCTAAACTTTTTTCGTCTCTAGTTGGCCCGATATAAAGTACCCCGTTGGGAAAGTAAAGCAGGGGAAATAGTTGCCATGTTTCTTGCAACTCAGTGGAGATGGCTTGATGCAATAGCAGGGTAGAAATTCCCCGATAATCGTCTAACTCATGCCAGTAGAAAGACAAGGGCTGGCGAGTGAGTTGCCGCGCCAGAATCTTATTGAGATAGTTTTCGACCGTCCGATAGTCGCGTGCCGTCTGCATACTTGAAAGCGCGTCTGCGATGTGCACCCACGGTTCTATTTTGCTCGTCCCTGCTCTGGCCTCAGAGTAGTCGCCAACCTTTGGACTGGGAGAATGTACCATTGTTACACGATGCTCAACCGGGGTGGTAGTTACAAAATTTGAAATTTCCAGAGCGAGCATCTCTTCTTCAACTTGCGCCAATGGAACGTCAAATTCTCCACGCTCTTTCAGGTCTTGCACATCCGGGTCTTTGTGGAAATCATGTGTGGTGAAGAAAACCAGCAATCGACGAAAATCATTCTCCGGCATCGTGTAAATGCCGTTTATAGCCAGATAGTCCAACAACCGTGTTACAGGGAATAACCCGTTGATGATATGTGTGCGAATGGACATATCTACATGGTAATCTATACCCCGCCGCCCTTCGTATCCCGCTGACTTAGCTGGATAAAGAGCATAACCGTGCGCAACCATGCGGCCTAGAATGCCTGTCTCAAGATATTCGGTTAGCAAGTCATTGTACGCCATGTTTATTCTTTACTCATCGATCTTATCTATTCACTTGGATCTAGTGTATCACACTCTCGCCGCCCAATTGAGCGGCATTCATATCCCGTAGTTCCTCGCCATCTCCCGCACCACCCGCTTCATCTCCGCCACCAACTCCGGCGGCTCGACGACGATGCAGTGCGCGCCGTACTTCAGCAGTGTCTTGCTCGCCCAGAAGAGGTCTTTCGTCTCCGCCGTCACTTCGATCCAGCCGTCAGGCAGGATGGTCTCTTGGTGCTTGTCGAAGCGGCGGCTCGCGACGAAGCGGGCGATCGTCGGCGACAGCCGATAACGAATCTGAATTGTGCGCCGCTGTCGTCCCGAAGCGTATCGCGTCGCCAGCACCTCAGCCGACCCTGGCACGACGCGGTCAAGCCGAGCTTGTTGCTGGTCGCCGTCAGCAACTGGCTTACTCTGGACTCTAGCCATCTAGGTCTTCATGACAGCCATACAGTTGCCTGAGTGCATCGCTAATCTCCAACTGGTGCTGTACTGCGTTGTCTCGCAATTTCAGTGCCCATTCGTAATCTGCTGTACAGTGTTCGTTGTTTAGAATGCGATTACATATCCACTCAACGTCAGACCAGTAGTGTGATTCAGAGTCAAGTCGTTCAGACTCGGCTGAGAAATAGCGGTTGAGCTGTATGACAAGTTCTGCTAACCTATCTTCCGATGTATCCCGTGCGTGGGAATCGCCACCGGAGTATTTTAACAAGAGCTTCTGAGCAGTGGCTATCGAATGCTGGGCTGTGTCGAGATGTTTGGTTATCGTGGCGACAAGGCCATCGTTGATTATGTTCACTTATATCTACATTTTAGGTTAACTTCGCAATACAGTAACGTTTTCATGTGCAGTATATACCTGGGGGATGGTGTTTGTCAAGCACCGAACCTTAAAAACGACGGAGCCCTTTCAGCCTTGTTATCAGGCCGAAGGGCTCCACTACAAAACTATCCCCTAACCGGGATTCATTTACATTACCAATCAACTGCGCAAAACAGTTTTTCAATCCTCTGATCAAGATTCCTGACCACAGATTACCACATAAACCGGAAACGGTCAAAATCATCACGACACTCATGCGAAGATCGCTTCGCAGCCGCAGACGGCGCCTCGCTCTCTGAGCGCGGTGTTCAGCAGCGTCGCATCGCGCGCAAAGGCGACGCTTCCCTGTGTGCCGCCATGGGCAACATACGGCAACAGGTCGAACAGTGGCAGCAGACGCGGGTGGTAGCGCAATTCGCTCATCGCTATACCTCCAGGCCATAATTCCTAGCCATCTCCCCCACCACCCGCTTCATTTCCGCAACCAACTCCGGCGGCTCGACGACGATGCAGTTCTCGCCGTACTTCAACAATTTCTTGCTCGCCCAGAACAGGCTCTTGGTCTTGGCCGTCACTTCGATCCAGCCATCGGGCAGCACGGTCTCGTCGTGCTCGTCAAAGCGGCGCGTCGCGCCAGAGCGAGCGATCTTCGGCGCCAGCCGATAGCGGATGGGAATCGCGCGCCGCTGCCGGCCGCCAACAAACCGCGTCGGCAGCACTTCCACCGATCCGGGCACCACGCGGTCGAGTCGAAATGGCAGCACGTCCTCGTCGCTGACCGAATAGCCTTCAAAGTAAACGTGCCCATCGCTTTCTTCCAGCGCTTCCGGCTCGACGGTGTGACGGATCGGCCTGGCTTCAGGCCGGGCCGGCGACGTGTAGAGAAAGCTGATGCGCCGGCGCTGATAGTAGGCGCGGCGAATCTGGTGCAATGTGCTCTGATGGGGAGCAAGGTCGTCAAGCAGCGGGACGTTGAGCTTGAGCAACGGTTCCCGGTCAAGCTGCGGGCGAAGGTTCGGATCGACAAACGGGCGCAATCGCTTGACGAAGTCTTCAATCGCCCCGCCGTAGAGCGTTCCCTCAAGCGCCTTGCGCACTGTGGCCAGCATTTCGACGTGCTCGCGGCTGATCGGGAGGGGAAAGCGCGGCGCGATGTCGACCAGGCGGTAGCGATGGCCCGCGAAGACGCCGACCTCGAAGCCCAGGCGCTCCAGCCAGTCCAGGTCGTGCCGCAGCGAGTCTTCCGGGGCTTTGCCGTAGGCAGTTGGCCCCAATTCCTTGCGCACCCTCGCGATCAGTTCGTCGCGGGAGGCTTCGCTTTCTTCGAGCAGGACGGCGTAGATGACGGCTGCGCGGGCGAGGACGTCGATCGTTTTGCGGCTGCCCCGATGTGCGTCGGCCATCGAGATTCACCTCCTGAACTTCAAAATCCAAGCTTCAAAATCCAAACTCCAAAATCCAAAGTTCTAACGCCCAAGACGGCGCGTGCCAGGCATGGCACGTCGGCAATTGTATATGGAATGAACGCGCAGATCAATGGCTGAGGGAACTGAGGGAACTCGGGGAACTGATCGGGGTGTTGACCGGCCCACTATCCTGCGTTATAGTGGGCGCACGCTGGATTACCTGAGGAACGCACGTGGACATCCGCCTGCCGAACAACTTCTCTCCCGCTCACCGTACGATGGTCTTGCGCTTTGTGCAGGGTGGCTCGTTGGACACCGATCAACGCGCTGTACAAATCCAAGCGTTTGACTTGCTTCATCAGGCCGTAGCCGGCAGTGTCACGTTCGCTCGTTTCTACGCACGCGTTGTGGAAGAACCAGCGGCTGATTCGTTTATTACGACTCTGATCGAGTCCCCTGACCCCGAGGCTTTAGCGCCCACCCTGCGACAGCGGGTCAACCGGCAGGTACCGATGTGGCTGCGCCAGGCGGGTTGCGATCAACTCTATCGGTCGCCGGAATTCTAGTGGTAAACTATCCAGAGTGGAAAGCACGTGTCCTTCGGCGCCAACGCCAGGACAAGGAGTGAGACTTATGGACACGCGAAACCTGATACCGGAGGATTTGTCGCCCGAGGAATTAGAGAAGGACGTGGCCGATTACATCCTCCGCGACGATCCCAGCACAGGCGACCTGCCGGTTGACACCTTCATGGCTCTGTGGCAGAGATTCGAGGCTGAGCGCCGAGCGCAGGTGATCGAACTGGAGCAGGATATTCTCGGTGGTGAAGTTGTGCTCTCCGTCGCACCCACAAACGTGGCTCCAGTCGAGGTGAAAGGCAACGAGATTCACCTAGAGGATGGTCGCCGCATTGTGCTGCGCCTGCGCCGCCCGATCCGGCTGGCAACCGATTCAGCAGCAACCGGCCGTTAGCTGTCACCCAACGAGGTGGCGAAGACAGCAAAATGCTGTCGCAACTGGACATGCCATCGGATTAGAAGCGAATATGGCCGCAGAACCAGCAAAACAGCCTGCCGCGAAGATGCGGTGGGCTGTTCTGCTTCCAGCACATTTTCGCCCTAGCAATTTGGGTCCAAGGTCGGAGTGGTGGGATTTGAACCCACGGCCCCTACGTTTTCACGGGCGAGCCAGCCAGCTCGGCGACGACTCGCCGGACGTACTCGTCGACGGCCTCGGCGCTTCGCACGGCAGTGCGTTTCTCGTGTTCGGCATCTTCGATCAGGTCCTCCAGTGTCGCAGGTACCCATGCGTCGGGCGCGGCCGTGTAGTCGAGCCAGTCCGGTTTCTGGAAGCGGCGCGCGCATTTGGCCGAATCAACCCGCTCCCGAAATCGAGGAGAGGATTTCGGGAGCGGGGAGAGAGGAGTTTCAGCGCAGGATGATCGGCAGATAGACCTTGGCGATTGTAACCTCATACGCGCCTATGTCGAACTGAAGTCCAATCGGGCGGGCGCGATTATCAAGATCGTTCGGCGCACCCGTGGCGCACGCATCCATGGCCGGTGATGCAAGCTGCAAGTGATAGTCCTCTCCGCCACCCGGAGACACGAACAAGGGGTTCGTCGCGGGGCCGGCTGTGCCGCCTTGATCGATGTTGCATGTCGCCACGGTCAAGGGATTAAACGAGGCGGTGGTGTTACCCCACAAGATCGTGTTGTAGAGATAGCTCTGCACAGCGCCAGGCGAATAGCCTGCGCCACCCGTGTTATTGGCCAGCGTGGCATGCGTGACGGTCATCGCGCCGCCTGACACGCGCACGCCCGCCCCTAACGGCTGAAGGCTGGTGTTGCTGTAGATCAGCGTGTTCGTGATCCAGCCGCTGGCGCTGCTGCCTTCCTGGTAGATTGCGCCGCCGCGCGCCGCCGTGTTGCGATGCAGGTACGTATTGTTCAAGTGCAACTGGCCGGCGTTCACGTAGATCGCGCCGCCGTTGCCGTTGGATGCGGTGCTGCTGATGGCCTGGTTGCTATACAGGCTGCTGCACTGCTGCGCCAGCGGATCGCACGCTGTCGCAAGCGGCGCATCTGGCCCCGATCGTTCTGTTAGGTCCATCAGGCGCAGGAGCGGCGTTGGATAATCGGCGTCGATGCGCACCGTCGACGTGTAGGCCGCAATCGCGCCGCCGTTGCCTTGCCCCGCCTGGTTGTTGCGGAAGACGCAGTTATCGGCTGTCAGCGCGCTGCCGCTCAGATAGATCGCGCCGCCGCTGCCGGCCGCCGCTGTGTTGCCGTTATTCGTGAAGCCGAAGTCCGTCCCGTCACATTCGACGCGCGGGCTGTTTGCGGCATAGATCGCGCCGCCGTTATCCGCCGTGTTGACCCAGATTTGCGGCCGGGTCGTGGTGTAGTCGTCGAGCCACAGCGCCGAGCCGCCGCCCAGGTAGAATACGCCGCCATTGCCGCCCGCGACGTTCGACGTAGCCTGCACCTGGCCGTACACGTCGAAGGACGCGCCGTTGTCGGCGTAAGCGCCGCCGCCGTGGCCGCTGGCGGTGTTGGTATTGAAGCTGAGCGGGAAGCCGCTGACGGCGTGCAACTGGACGGTATCGCCGTTGGCGACGTACAATGCGCCGCCGCTGCCGCCGGCGTTGTTCACGGCCAGAAAGCTGCTGCCCGGGCCGCCCGTCACGCGGAAGTCGGCATCGCCCGTGCCCAGCACGGCCACCGCGCCGCCGTTCAACGTCGCCTGATTGAAGCGGATGTCCCACGCGCCCTCGGCGTCGAGCGTGCCCGCATCCAGATAGATCGCGCCGCCGTGCGTCGAGGCTGAGTTGTATTGGAACGTGGCGTCCTGGACGTTGATGTCCGGCGCGCTCGTCGCCGCGATGGCGCCGCCTTCGCCGTCGAGCGCCCGGTTGTTGACGAAGGACGATCCGCCAAGGACGTCGAGCGTGCTCGCGCCAAACAACCGTGCGCCGCCGCCCTTAGACGCGGCGGTGTTGCTGAGGACCTGCGTGTTGCTCAGCGTGACGGCGGCATCCTGGATGTAGAGGCCCGCGCCGCGTCCGTCGAAGGACGAGGGCGCGTAGTGCCGCTCGATGCGGCTGTTGGTGATGGTCACCACGCTTCCGGCGCGCACGTACAGACCGCCGCCGTAGCCCGTCGAAGGGTTGGTCAGCGTGTTGCTGGCGACGACCGTGCTGCTGAGCGTGGCGTGCGTGTTGTTGATGAGATACAGCCCTGCGCCATTCAAGCCCGTCGCGCCGATGACATTCGGGTCATTAACGCCCGTGCCGCCGATCGTGGCGTTGGTGAAGGTGAGCACGCCGGCGCTGGCATACAGGCCGCCGCCGGAGCTCGACGCCGTGTTGTTGAAGATGCGCCCGCTGAAGTCGATGGTGCTGCTGATGGCGTACACGCCCGCGCCCAGAATCGCCGTGTTGTCGTTAGCGGCGGAAGCGGTGTTGCCGACGTTGGCGCCGGTCGATTGCAGATGGCTGCCGTTGGTCAGATACGCGCCGCCGCCGTTGTTCGTCGCGGCGTTGCGCAGCACGCTGGTGGCGCTGCCCAACAGGAAGATGCGGCTGTTGTCAGCGTAGATGCCGCCGCCTTCGTAGGCTGTCTGGCAGCAGGGCGCTGACTCGCCGACGAAGACGGAGTTGGTCAGCGTGACGACTGCATTGCCGGTGGCATAGATGCCGCCGCCTCGGCCTGTCGCTCCCGCCGCCGTGCCCGCGACCACGTCGGCATTGTCCATGACCAACGTGCCGCCGGAGACGGCGAGGTTGCCGCCGTCCGACGTGGCGCAGTTGTTGGCGAAGTCGGACGTGGTCTGGAAGACGCTCAAGCGGCCATACACGATCGCGCCGCCGCCGGTGCTGGCGGTGTTGAAGCTCACATTCGATCCGTTCGTCAGCGTGACCACGCTGCCGCTGCCGACGTAAAAGCCGCCGCCGCTGGCGCCGAAGTTGTTTTTCACGCGCACGTTGTCGAGCGTGACGTGCGAGCTGCCGAGCACGTCCACGCCCGCGCCAAAACTGCTGCCATAGCCGAGATTCAGGTTGCGCAGAATCACGCGACTGCCGCCGCTGACGTCGACCGTGCTGCCGGAGACCACCGCATCGATCGTGGTCTTTGCGCCGGCGACGATCGCCGTGCAGGCGGCGTTGTAGCCGCCTTCGATCGTGATCACCTTGCCGCCGGTGATGTCGATGTTCTCGTTGAACCATTCGCCCACGACGCGCACGGTCGCGCCATTGGGCGCGGCGTCGATGGCGTCTTGAATCGTGTTGTAGACGCACGCGCCGTTCACACCCACCCGCGCGGCCGCGGGCGCTTGCGGAGCCGCCGGCGCAATCGGCGCGTTACGCGCGGCGATGGCGCGTTGCGCTTCCTCGACCTCGCTGCGGATCACTTCGCGCACTTCGTCGCTGGCCGCCGTGTCGAAAGCGAGCACAGCCTCAGGACCCCCGCTGCGGGCCACGTCGAACGCGCGCAGCGCCGCTTGAATCCGATCTTGCTTCGCGCGCTCGGCGGCTGCTTCCGCGCTCAAGATGGGCAATGGATGCGTGTGAGCATCGGCTTCCTGATCGCGACCGGTGATCGGCGCCGCTTGCGGCGCTCCAGCTTCCAGCGCGCGCTGCCACTGTTCGCCCGCACTCGGCGTCTCACCAGGCGGCTGTGGCGGGACGAGTTCATCGCCTTCGCTGTTGAGCATCGGTCCTGCCGCTTCCAGCGTGGATTCCGCCAACAGCAGCGCGCCGCCCACCGTCGACAGGCACGCGCCCAGGTTGAGCGCCTTACAGCCTTCGCAGGCCAGCGAGTAATCCTGCGGGCCTTGCGGCACGGTCGTGCCTTTCACCCGCACCAGCCACGTGCCGATCTCCGGATTGGGCACGGTGACTTGCTCCTGGTTGTCGCGGTTGTTCACGCCGCGCGTGGCGTTGTCGGCGGGAGTGGCGGGATCGAGGATCCAGGGTCGCCAGATCGTGCCGCTGGGCGCGACGAGCTCCAGATCGAGGTTGTTGATCAGCGTCGGGTTGGCGTTGAACGTCGCTTCATAATCGTCCCACGCCAGCGAGACTTGGGCGGGCAGGGTGTTGGTGGGTACGGCAAAATAGAAGACGTCGATCGCGCCCTGCGCCACGCTGTCCTGCACGAACGCGCGGCGCCCGATCAGATCGACTGCGGCATGAATATCGACCTGCCCGAAGCCCCATTGATAATCGGGGCCAGGATTGCCGAAGTCGTCGGCGGTCTGCATGAGGATCGCCTTCGCCGTCGAAGGCCAGAAGTTGTCGGGCGCGCCGTACACTGCCCGGTAGTGCTGAAGCATCAACGCGAGGCTGCCCGCCACGGCCGGGGCCGCCATCGACGTGCCCTGCATCGTGTCGTAAGGATAGCAGTAATCGTCGCCGCTGCCGTCGCAATTGCGGGTGCTGCTGTTGGTGAACATGTTCGGAATCGTCGATTTGATGCCGCCGTCGCCACCGGATTGGTCGCCGCCGGCCACGACGATCGGCTTGATGCGCCCATCGTCCGTCGGTCCCCACGAACTGAATGCCGTCATGGAGTTGTCGTTCGTGTTAGACGCGCCGACGTGGATGGGGTTCTTCGCCGAGGCAGGCGGGGACATCGTGCTATAGCCGGTTCCACTGCACGCGCTGGGCCGCTCGTTGCCCGCTGCCCAGGTGGCGATGACTTTGTCGCCGAGGCCGACCGTGCTGTTACCCCCTCGAATAATCTGATCCATGAGCACGCTGGTCAAGCCGTAGTTGCCCATCAACGTGCAGCTCATCGGATAATTGGCGTAGATGTTGGAGCTGAGGCTGGCGTTGCCGACATCGGCCCCAAAAGTGTTTTGCGCGGCGGCCCAGTCGGCTTGAATATCGCCGGGATCGTTATAGAATAGCATGCCCGTGCCGTTCGGTTGATAGCCGTAGGAGACGACACGAGCGCCAGGCGCCATGCCGCGCCATTGATTCGCCGTGCCGCCCGCCGAGGCGCTCAATGCGCCGCTGCCCGCGGCCGTGCCGGCCACGTGCGTGCTGTGATCGCGCACGGACGTGGCGTCGCCGATCGTCAAGCGCCCGCTGAAGTCGGCGTGTGTGGGCGTGACTGTGCCGCTGTCGTAGATCAAGATGTCTACGCCGCTGCCGGTCAAGCTGTAGGGCGCGGACTGCACGATGTTCACGCCAATCTGCTGGCGGATGCCATCGTTGGCTTCACCCAACGGCGGCTCGGCGGGTTCGATCCACTGAACCGGTTCTTCCGCTGCCAGCGCGCGAATATTATCGCGCGGCATTTCCACGATGAGCGCCCTGACGCCGCTGACTTCGCCCGTGATCTTTCCGCCATGCTTTTCGACCAAGGCGCGCGTCGTCGCCACGTCTTCGTCGAGGTGCGTGACGACGTAGACTGCCGCCGTGCCATCGGGCGCGAGGTTGTACGATCCCCATTCGCCTTTCGCAATCGCTGGATCGAGTTTGTCGTCTACCGTCAGCGGGCCGGCCCACGTGACGCCAGGCAGGTTCACCAGCATGGCGGGCGCAGTGGCGGGCGCTGAGGCGATCCATGCGTAGTCGGGCACGTAGGCCAGCAATTGCAAACCTTGCTGGCTGTACGCGGCCTTAGCGGCCTCGCGCGGAATGAAATCGAGCTGCACCAGAATGTGCACCCGATCGCGATCGGTGCGCGCCAGAGCTTGCAGCGCCGCGCGATCGGGCGCGGCGGGTTGAAACTCGCGCGATTTGAGGTGAATGGTCGGCGTAAACGGAGCTGAGGGAACTGAAGGAACTGAGGGAACTCGGGGAACTGGGGGAACTGGGGGAACTATCGAGGTGGTTGGCTCGGAGGCGGCGGGGTGAGGGTCGAGTGGCTTGAGGCGAATGCTCAACATGATCGGATACGCGGCGACGATCGGGGCTGCCGGAGACACATGGGCACGTATGGAAACCTGCCCACCGTCTGCGGGTGTCGTCGCCGCGGCTTGCAGCGAGCCGATGGGCATCGGACCAATCAACCCGAAGATGGCGGCGACGATCGAAAGATGATGTAACACACGGCGCGAAGTTGAGCACCTGCCCATGGCTAACTCCTTCGATTCCTCAGACAACAGAACGGCCCTCCGTCGATACGAAGGACCGTTCCGTTTCGGGTACGATTTGGGATCAAAACCGTCTCCAAAAGTCGGGGTGGTGGGATTTGAACCCACGGCCCCGACAACCCCATTGTAGTGCGCTAGCCGGACTGCGCCACACCCCGAGTGACTGTTGCGATTATAGCAGACGCGGCGCGAAGTAACAAGCGCAACCCACGCTCGCTGCTCGGCAGCCCCTCATGACACTCAAGCAACGACATTCGGTTGCCTTGCGAACCTGGGCATAGACCATGTTGTGCAACTTTCGCCGAACCTGCTATAATTTTTCATGCTGGCACAAGGAGTTTGGAATGTCTCCCACCGTTCTGCGTGTTGGACGGTATCGGTTCTTTTTCAACAGCCGAGAGGAATCCAGACGGCATGTCCACGTGGCGACGGCGGACGGGGTCGCCAAATTCTGGCTAGAACCGATTGTGGCTCTGGCATCTTACTACAACTTGAGATCGAATGACTTGCGGGCAATGGAAGCACTTGTCCGGGAGCGCGAAGATGAGTTTAGAGCAGCTTGGGATCGACATTTCTCACAGTGAAGTCACTAGCGTTGGTCCGGCCGGCTTCTGGCTGCTGGTCGACGATGCCGAATACTTCGTGCCGTTTGCGGATTATCCGGTGTTTCAGATAGCCACAGTCGATCAGATATTCAACGTGCAGCGACTGTCGCCTCGGCAGTTTCATTGGCCGGCGCTTGACGCCGACGTTGAGCTGGACGCGCTGGAACATCCTGAACACTATCCACTCGTCTGGCGTTAGAGCACCCGCCCGACGCCCACCTGTCACACTACCCATTCCGATACGCCAGCCCCGTGCAGCTAAACGCGGCAACGGTCATACTCCGTCACTCTCCCTCGGCAGCAGCGCCTTGAGGACGATGAGCGACAGGAAGGATAACCCGATTACAACTTCCGCGCCGACGCGATCGCGTCACGAATCTGGTCGCGGTGGCCGGCGACGTGTTCCGGCGCTTGAAGGATGCCGTACCCCATCCTGACGTAGCTGCCCTTGCGCGCGAGGAACTCCGGCGGCAGCGCCGCCAGCATCCCCACGGTCTCGGCTTCGTGACGCTTCAGCTCCTCGAGCAGTGCAGGCACGGTCGGGAATGCCGCTAGGATGCCGGCGTGTCGCAGCGTAAGGTTGCCGGGCCAATCGTCCGACCAGCGTTCCTGGCCGCCGAGCAGGTCGCTCATCCAGGCATGCGTGTCGCGCTCGCCAACGATCAGGTGGCACACTACGTCTTTCGCGCTCCATTCGTCAGGTCCGGGCTTGTGCGATGCTTCCTCTTCGGACACACCCTCGAATGCGGCAGCCAGTTGGGCGTCCATGCCGGCGTACATCGCGCGCGCGGCCTCGGCCAGCTCCGCGGCCGTCGCGGGCGGCTCGTCGATGGGGCGGGCGGAGAGCTTCACCGTGATAGCGTTCTTCTCGCCGCCGCGATAGAACCGGACCTTCACTTCGTCGCCAGCGGTATGCCTGGCCAGCGCACCCGTCAGCGTGGCCCAGTTGGTCACTTTCTTTCCGCCGATGTTCACCAGAACGTCGCCCTTCTTCAGGCCGGCTGCGTGCGCGCCCATCACTTCCGATGCGCCGTCGAGGAGGATGCCTTCGCTCACCGGCACGCCCAACTTCACCGCGACGCCCGCGTCGAACACGCCGACGTTGATGCCGAGCATCGGCCGCCTGGTGAAGCGCAAATCCCATCCGGTCTCCAGAACCGATTTCAAGTTCACCAGGCTATTCTGCCAACCGTCGCCTATCTCTTCGACAGCCCTGGCCCACGCCTTGCCGCGCCCGATTCCCGCGTGCGTCAGCGTGACGACCGCCGCGCCCCGTTTCTCGGCGATCGAGACTTGCACGCTCGTCGCGCCCGGCTCGCCGCGTCCCAGCCAGGTGAAGGCGATCTTCTTGTTCGGGGCGAGCGCGGTGAACTCGCCCGTCGCATAGTAGCCGCTGTTCCACCACAAGTGGATCCGCCCTCCCTTGCGCGGTTCGACCTGCGCGGCGTGGCACAGCCACTCGCGCAAGGCGGTCGAGTTGGTGAAGGCGCGGTACACCTCGGCCGGCGGCACGTTGACCGCTTGCTTGAACTTGAGTGTTTGAGTCTTGGCAGCCATTGATGTCCTCCAAACGACTAAAGTCGTTACTACGGGCTTTTGACTTATTTCTGTCGCGCCGACTGAATCGCAGCCTGCATCAGGCCGAGATGCTCTTCGGTGAAGTGGCCGGGGATGACTTCGAGCATCCACCCCGTCACGCGCCGATAGAGATGCTTGCGGGTGACAAACTCCGCCGGCAGCGCGCTCAGCATCGCAACCGTCTCCTGCTCGCTGCGCATCAGCTCGTCGAGCAGCACGTCCAGCGCCGGATGAACTTCGCGGACGGCGCGCACGCGCGCCTCGACGTTGGGCCGAAACTCCAGCGACTCGCCGATCTCGCGGTCGTTGGCCATTTGCGCGAACCACGACTGCGTATCGCGCTCCATAAGGATGAAGTGCGCGATGGCGTCCTTGACGCTCCAGGCGTCGGTCGAAGGCCGACTACCGGCCTCGTCCTCGGAGACGCCCTCGACCAGCTTCGCAAAGCCCGCATCGATCTCTGAGTACTTCTTGCGCACCCGATCGACCAGCTCTGCGAGCGGCGGCATCTCCGCCTGTGGGCGCTTCGACAGTTCCATCTGCGCGCTCATCTTCCGGTCGCCGCGGTAAAACAGGACAGGGACGACTTCACCCGCCTGCCGGTCCTGCAGCGCGGCGCCCAGCGATGCAAAGTCGCTCACCTTCTTGCCGCCCAGTTTGACAATCACGTCATCCTTTTGTAATCCGGCGGCTTGCGCGCCCGCGCCGTCGGCGACGCCCGCCAGGCGAATACCCTTGTCGACCGGCACGCCGAGCCGGGCGGCGATCTCGGCGTTGAAGTCGTCGATGAAGATGCCGAGGCGCGGCAGGCGGGCGATGCGCAGATCGATACCGGTCTCCAGCGCCGATTGCAGATGCTCCAGCGCGCTTTCCCACGCCTCCCGCGCGGCCGGCGCGACTTTTCGCCACTTCGGGCCTGGTCCGAGCGCATGAGTGAGCGTCACTTGCGTCCCGCCATCCTTCGCCGCGAACGCGATCCGGACGCGGGCGGGTTCCGGCTCGCGGCTGTGATGCCACTCAATCGCCAGCCGCTTTCCCGGCTCGAAGGTCGTGTACGCACCCGTCGCGTGCGCGCCGGAGCTCCACCACAGGTACAGGCGGCCGCCCTTCTGTGGTTCGACCTGCGCGGCGTCACACAACCAGTCGCGCAGCGCGACCGGATGTGTGAACATGCGGAACGTCTCGGCGGGCGGCGCGTTCACGAGTCGTTTGAGTCTCAAAGCCGAAGGCCCAGACGCCATGCGAATCTCCTAATCTCAATCTATTCTAACATGCCCCGCAAATTGCGCCATTCCCTCTAGCATAGACCTGGCAGGTCTCGGAGACCTGCCAGGTCTTACCCCGAATCGGCCCAAAGCCCGACCAGGGAATCCATCCCCAGGTCGATCACGGGACGAGCTGGCGCTTGTATACTTGCTGCGACTGAACCTTAGAGCGCATTTGAGAATTGCTCATAGCCCGCGTCCTCGCGGGCGTCGCCAACCGCGCGGACGCGGTTGGAGAGCATTTTCAAACAATCTATTAGACAGAGGAGAGCGCAGCATGATGGAAATCATCAAATGGCCTTTCGAGGCGTTGTGGCGGCTGGTCGGGCTTGTATTCGAATTGACCGGGCGCTTCCTGGCGATCCTGCTCGGGATCGTCCTGATCGGCGTCGGGGCGCTGCTGACGGCCACGGCGATCGGCGCGTGCGTCGGCGCGCCGCTGCTGGCCTTCGGCATTCTTCTGGTCGTGCGCGGCCTGTTCTAGCCACACGGATTATAATAGGCGCACTCCACATCATCTCGCTTCGCACGCAACGCTTGGCGTGGGAGGAGCCTCATGTATCGCGTGCGACGCATCATCTTGCGGTTCGCTGCGATCTGGATAATCGAGGGACTGTCGCTGGGTCTGACGGCGGCGATCGCCCCAGGGATCAGCATTACTCCTGCGACCGTCCGCTGGCTCATGCTTCCCAATGTTGTGGTGGCCATCGACCCATCCGGCGTCATCATGTCGGCGGCGCTGCTTCTAGGGCTGATGAACGTGTCGATTCGCCCCGTTCTGCTCCTGTTGACGCTGCCGATCAACACGGCCACGCTCGGCGCGACGACGCTGATCATCAACGCGCTGCTGCTCTGGCTCACGTCCTGGATTGTGCCGGGGTTCGCAGTCACCTCGCTGGTCGCGGCCGTCGCCGGCACGCTTGTGCTGGCGGCCGTCAACACTCTGATCACCAGCTTCACCACAATCGACGACGACGACTCCTTCTTTCAGGGCGTGGTCGAGCGCATCAGCAAGAGCCAGAAAATCAGGGGCGCGGCCGAGCCGGGCCGTGGCATCGTCATGCTCGAGCTCGACGGCCTGAGCTACGACCGCATCAAGCGCGCGATCGAGAAAGGCACCATGCCGACCGTGCGCGACATGGTCGACAAGGACGGCTACGTCCTGTCGTCCATCGATTGCGGATTGCCCTCCCAGACCTCGGCCTGCCAGGCCGGCATCATGTACGGCGACAACTACGACATTCCTGCCTTCCGCTGGTACGACAAGGATCGAGGCAAGCTCTTCGTCTCCAACAACGCCGCCGACGCAGCCGCCATCGACGCGCGCTTCTCGACCGGCCGGGGTTTGCTGCGCGGCGGTTCGAGTATTGGCAATCTGACTTCCGGCGACGCCGAGAAGTCGCTTTTGACCTTCAGCACGTTGAACACAGGCGACGAGACGGTGAACAGGCTGCGCGCGGATGACCTGCGCCTGTTCTTCATCAATCCTTACCTGCTTCCGCGCACCGTCGCGCTGACCCTGTGGGATATCCTCGTCGAGCTGTGGCAGGCCCTGCGCCAGAAGCTACGCAACGTGCAGCCGCGCATCAACCGCCTGGAAAAGGCTTATCCGATCATTCGCGGCGTGACGAGCGTCCTGCTGCGGGACATCTGCACGTACGTGGTCTCGCTCGACGTGATCCGCGGCGTGCCGGCGATCTACACGACCTACCTCGCCTACGACGAGGTGGCCCATCACGCCGGGCCGGATACGCGAGACGCTTTCATGACGCTGCGCCAGTTGGACAGCCAGATTCGCCGCGTGCGCGACATCATCGCCCGCAAGGCGAGCCGGTCGTACGACCTCTTCGTCCTGTCCGATCACGGCCAGTCGTTCGGCGCAACTTTCCGCCAGCGGCACGGCTACGAGCTCAAAGACTTCATCGAGAAACATCTCGCGCACGGCACAACCGTCGCTCACACGCGTGGGCACGACGTCGGCGCGAGCTTCACCGGGGCGCTGGTCGAAGAACTGAAGAACATGAACGAGCAAAGCGTGACCGGCCGCTTCGGCAAGGCGACCGTCGGCCGCGCGCAAACGGCTTTGCAGCGCCGCGTGGACGCCAGCGTGCCCGCCGCGCCGGCGGTGATGGACGCCGACGTGCTCGTATTCGCCAGCGGGAACCTGGCGAACGTGTACTTCAGCCTGCGCAGCGGCAAGATCAGTATAGACGAGTTGAACGCCGCACATCCGAGGCTCGTCGATGCGCTGGTCGAGCACGAAGGCGTGGGATTTGTGGTCGGGTATGATGTCGAGGGCGCACCGGTCGTGCTCGGAAAACGGGGCGCGCGGAACCTGCGCACGGGCGCGGTCACCGGCGCCGATCCGCTGGCGCGCTACGGCGACGTCGATCTGCGCGCTAGGCAGCTGCTGAGGCTGGCGGAGTTTCCTCACGCAGGCGATTTGATCGTCAACAGCACGGTCTATGAGGAAAAGGCGGTCAATGGGGACACGACGGTCGCCGCCTTCGAGGAGCTGATCGGTTCTCACGGCGGTCTCGGCGGGCAGCAGACGGATGCCTTCCTGCTGCATCCGGGAGACATGCAGCCGCCGAGCACGTCGAACTCGACGGACCTCTTCGCGATTTTGAACACGCGGCGGGGATTGCCGGGCACAGCCGCCAGGCCTCGGCCACAGCCCGCGCCTGCCATCGATGCCTGGGCGCCCGCCCATCTCTGGAAGGGCATCCGCGACTGGCGCACATGGACCGCGCGCGCCCTGTACGCCGCGTTCCTGAGCCGAAGCGCGTATCGCTCGATCGCGGACGACCCCTACGCCACCGGCCCGGCGCTCGTCGTGCTGCTGCTCGCGTTCGTCATCTTCTGGCTGGCCAACGGGCTGCCGGCGACCACGCCGGTGCAGGAACACCCCTTCGTGTCCGTCGCCGTGTTTGCCGCCGCCTGGATCGTCGCCCTGCTCGGCATTCATGGCGCCGCCCGGTTGCTGGGCGGCAAGGGCCAGTTGATCCAGACCTTCCGCGTCGTCGCCTTCGCCGCCATCCTGAACGTCGTCGCCCTGCTCGGCTTCATTCCGGCTGTCGGGCCAGTATTCCGGATCGCCGCCTTGCTGCTGCGCTTCTTCGCCGCGTGGATCGGCCTTCAGGAAGCGCACCACTTGCGAGGAGGCCGCGCCTTGCTGCTGCCGATCGTCGCCATTCTGGTGTTGGCTGTCTCGATCGTCGCGCTGCGCGTCATGGCAGGCGGCGCGGTGTTCACACTCGAAGCCATTCTGGACCTGCTGGGCATCGTGCCCCAGGCGTGATCGGGCGCCGAACATCGCACAAGGCGAGCCATCAGGCTCGCCGTGAAGATTTCGAACCACAGATTTCACGGATGCCACGGAAAGGAATAGCTAAACCTCCGTGCAATCCGTGTCATCCGTGGTCAGCCTTTTGGTTGAGGTCAGAGACGGCCTATGGAATCTGTCAGGAAACCGCTAGAGGAGAGCGTCAGCCGTCGAGCTGGAGGCGCTCGCCAGGCTCGACGATTTTGACCTCGACCTCTGGCGCGAGCCTCGCCGCGTGATGCGCGAAGGCATACGGCGGCAGCGTAATGAAGCCGGCGCGCATCAGCCCCAGCCCGAGCGGGTAGAACGTTCCCCAGTGGATAGGGACGGCAACGCGCGGGCGCAGCAGCGTGAGCGCCTCGGCGGCGCGGCGCGGGTCCATGTGGCCGTTGCCCAACGAAGGCCCCCAGCCCCAGATCGGCACGAGCGCCACGTCGAGGTCCTTCCCCAGATCGACCATCTCCGGGAAGACATCGGTGTCGCCGGGGAAATACACGCGATGGCCGCCGTGCAGGATGTAGCCCAGGCAGGGAGTGACGGGGCCGAACGGCGGGCGAAAGCCGTTGTGCGCGGCCGGCGTCACCTCCACCGTCGTCGATCCAATCTCGAAAGTATCGCCCGGGCGGACCTCCTCCACGCGCCTGAACTCCCGCCGCCTGAGCTGCTTGGCCGCGCCCTGCGGCACGATCAGGCGCATGCCGTAGCCGAGCATGCGCAGCGACGGCACGTCGAAGTGATCCCAGTGCAAGTGTGAAACCAGGACGGCGTCGACGGAGTGATACCAGAGCGTCTCCGCCGGCCGGTTGTTCGGGTTGAGGCGGCGGATGCGCTCGCGCAGAGGGATTCCGAGGCGCAGGCTGTGGCGGCGGAGATGTCCGATGCGATCGCGCAAGAGGGGATCGGTCAGCACGCGCACACCGTCCATTTCGATCAGAATGGTGGCGTGCCCAATGTAAGTGATCTGCGTGCCCCGTATCATGCAGCGCGCGCCTCTAAATCACCCGGCCCGATGGAGTTGCGGCATTATAGCATAGGTCGATTGTGGATCGTAGTGGCGACTTCAGTCGCTTGAATAACGACTGAAGTCGTCACTACTATATCGTCACTACTCAAAACCTCGACGCATACCAGCGGATCACCTCGCCGCCCCACACCATCGCGTAGAACCCGCCGATGGCGATGAACGGCCCGTAGGGAATAGCGGTGCGCAGCGTCGCGCGGCGCGTGAGCAGGAGCAGCAGGCTGATCGCACCGCCCGCAAACAGGGCGACGATCAGCCCGACGATGATCTCCGGGAAGCCACTGATAAGCCCCACGAACGTGGCGAGTTTGACGTCGCCGAAGCCGAGCGCGCCTCGCCCTATCGTGCGCTCGCCGATCCAGAAGGCCGCGTAAAAGAACACGAAGCCGATCGCGCCGCCCAGCAGGGCGAGCGGCCAGCGCTCCGCGAAGTGTAAAGGCGAGGCGAGCGCGGCGAGGGCGATGGCAGGCATGATTGCGCGATTGGGGATGAGCTTGTGCTCCAAGTCGGTGACGGTGACGAGGAGCAAGACCAGCGTGTAGAAGGACACGAGGACGAGCTGGATCATCCCCACGCTCTCGAAGCGCGCCCAGAGGATAGCAAACAGCGCCGCCGTCGCCAGGTGCACGGCGAGGTCGCGCGGGCGCGGCGGCGCGCGCCGCGCCAGGTAGGCCGGCATCGTCGCCGCTCGACGTTCCGGCAGTGCGTCGGCCAGCGCGTTGATCGGCGCGGCGAGGACAAACCCTAACAGTGCGTAAAGAAGGATCACAATCCCTCCGTCGTTGACAAATGATCTCCTCGACGGTAGAATCGCGCCGCCATGCTCGAAAGAGTCCCTGCTATCAACCGCGACCGGCTCAGCGTGCTCATCGGGTTGATCTTGCTGGCGCTGGCGCTGATACCGCTCGTGAGCGCGCCCGTTCGCACCGTCGGCGCTTCAGTGCTCGGCTCCGAGCTGGGTATCCCCATCACACCCGGCGGCTTGATCACGCTGCTGGCTGCCGCGTTGGCCTGCGCCGGCGTCGAAATGCTGATCCAGCCTCATCCGCGCGTGCGATCCGGCCGGGCGCGGCCGACGTTCGTGTTCTGGATCCTGCCCGCGCTGACGGTGATCGCCGCGTCGCAGTGGCTGAACCGGGCGCAGAACGGTGTGGCCTGGGCCTTGCAGCTATTGGTGTCCGGCGCGGCGCTGTGGCTCATCATTCGCGCCGAGTACGGCACGATCGACCCGGATGCAGCCGCCGCGGGGCGCTGGCGCTTGATGCTCAACGTCCTCGCCTACCTCCTCGCTTTCGGCTTGTTCGCGATGATTTGGGAGACGCGGGCGCGCAGCCTGATCACCGCCACGCTGATGGCGGTTGCGGCATTCCTCACCTCCATCGATCTCATGTGGGTCACGCGCGCCGGCGCGCGGCGCGTGCTGACGCACGGCGCGGTCGTCGCGCTGATCATCGGCGAGTGCGCCTGGGCGCTGAACTACTGGAGAGCGACGACCGGCACGGCAGGCCTGGCGCTGGTGCTGATCTTCTATGCGTTCAGCGGCGTTGCCACCCAGCATTTATTCAGCAAGCTGACGCGGCGCGTGCTGATCGAGCTTGCCGTCGTGATCGCGGCGGCCCTCCTGCTGCTCATCCTCGGCACGCCGGGCTAGTCAGAAACCAGGTTTCTCAGAGAAACGTAACTACCCAGCCGTCACTGCGAGGAGCGTAGTGTGCGACGAAGCAGTCTCCTACACGGCTGGGACTCTTCGCCCATAAGAACGGAGATTGCTTCGCATACTACGCTCGCAATGACGCAGGCTGAGTAGTTACAGAGAAACCAGGTTTCTCCATGGAGCGCCCGGATAAGCTCATAGCCGGCGTCACTGCGGCGGCGGCAGCAGGCTGAGCACCAGGCTGAGGACGATCAGCAAGGAGAAAATGATCAGCATGATGCGGATGGTGTTCTGCGTGCGTTGCTGCGACGAAGATCGCTTGGCCATCTTTCACTCCACGACATGAGAATCGAGGCGATTATACTACCTACCTGTCGCCCAGCAATTGTCGCGCGCGCGCGCCGATTTCACCGTGCGGATCGAGATCGACGGCGCGCAGAAGCTCCGTGCGGCCCTCCTCGAAACGGCCCACGTTGACCAGAACATTCCCCAGGTACAGCCGCGCGCGCGCCAGCGCCGGGTCGAGACCGATCGCCGTGCGCAGCTCGGCTTCCGCCTGCCCATGCTCCCCGGTCAGATGCAGTCCCCACCCGAGCCAGGCGCGCGCCTCGGCGCTGCCCGGATTCAGCTCGACCGCCCGGCGCGCAGCGGGCAGGCCCCCGTCGGCGACGCGGATCAGGCGGCCGATATACAGCTCCGCCAGCGCCAGGCGCCAGCCGAAGTCGTCCGGCTCGCTCGCCAGCGCCCGTGCGAAGTGATCATCTGCCGCCGCGAAGTTGCCCAGTTCGACCAGCGCCCGCCCCAGCGCGAACGCAATCGCGGGATTGGCCGGATCGAGCTGCAGCGCGCGCTCGAGATCGGCCTGCGCCTCGGCCCACCTCGCGCGCCGCGACAGAAACACACCGCGAAGGTATGGACCGACCGGCGAGCCTGGATCGAGCTCGAGCGCCCGGTCGAGAGAAGCGCCGGCCAGCGCCTCGTCGCCCAAACGGTCATACGTGATGCCGAGATAGGCGAACGCGTCGGCGTAGCCGGGGTTGCCCGCCGTCGCCGCGACGAATGCGCGCCACGCGAGAGGCAGCCTTCCGTGCTCCAGGAACACACGCCCGATCGACACGGCGCGGTACCCCCGGTCGCTCAGCCCGAGCGGGTTGTCGAGCGCATCGGCGAGCGCCAGGGATTCCGGCGTGCCCGCTCGTCGCAGGTAGTGCCGCGCCCGCAGCGGATCGTCCAGGGCGAGCAGCGCGCCACGGAAGAACAGCGCCGCCGCATCGCCGGGATCGGCGTCGAGCATCGCCTGCGCCTGCGCGGCGGCGGCCTGCCAGTCGTGAGCCGCCACGAGCGCACCGATCAAGCTCATCTGCGCACTGCGATCTTCGGGCTGCTCCGCGACGGCGATCGACCACTGCGCCGCCGCTCGACTCGCCTGTCCGCTCGATTCGGCATTGCGCGCCCGGCAACGCGCCACTTCGGCGCGGCTCGCACCCGCGGCTTCGGCCCGATCGGCGTACGTCGCCGCGTCATCCCGGCGGCCAAGTCGTTGGGAAACATCGCACAGTCGCACCAGAATCGCCGGGTTGCCTGGCTGCTGGTCAAGCGCCTGGAGATACTGGTCGCTCGCTATCGTCATAAGATACGCGTCCCGATAGGCGTCGCCGCGCGCGACGATGGCCGCCACCTCGGAATTGACGTTTGCGGAACCGGCGACCAGGATGACGGCGAGGACGAAGATCGCGATCATGAAGAGGCCAAAGCGCAGGCGCATGGCGCGGATTATAACAGAGGCTTTCACCCTTTGCCGTTACCCATAACACAGAGTATTCATCGGATCGTTTTCAAACTCCTTCAGGGCAGGTATAATAGAACGGAGTTCCAGGAGGCCCTGGCGACACCTGAGCACAAAAGAGCTTCCCGATCTTCGTTCACAGATTGAAGACCTCCTGACGAAAGACACCGGGAACGACGATGGCTGACACTACCCGATTGCGCACATCGTGCAATAATCTCGAATTATCGTAACTACTCAGCCGTCATTGCGAGAAGCGCCGTGTGCGACGAAGCAATCTCAGCCGCCCTGAGTGCGCAGGGCTGTCCGTGCAGGACGCTTCGCGGCTTCGCAAAACCTGTCCTGAGCGTAGTCGAAGGAAGCGCTCGCAATGACGCGGGCTGTGCAGTTACGAATTATCAATCTCCACTGACAAGGGGGTAGTCACTTGAACATCGTCGTCTGCACCAAGCAAGTCCCCGACACCGCCGCGACACTCAAGGTCGACGAGCAGTCGAACGTCTCCTGGGGCGACGCGCCGCTGGTGCTCAATCCGTGGGACGAATATGCGGTCGAAGAGGCGCTGCGCTTGAAGGAGAAGCACGGCGGCAAGGTGACCGTCGTGGCGATGGGGCCTGACGCCACGCGCGAAGCGCTCAAGCAGGCCGTGGCCATGGGCTGCGACGAGGCCGTCCAGTTGTGGGATCCGGCCTTCGACGGCTCGGACGCGCCGACGACCGCGATCATCCTCGCCATAGCGATCGAGAAGATCGGCGCAGACCTTGTCCTCTGCGGCAAGCAGGCCATCGACGGCGACACCGGCCTGGTGCCGCCCGGCCTCGCCCACCGCTTGAGCTGGCCGCTGCTCGCCTTCGTCGCCAAGATTCGCGAAATCGACCCAGCCGGCAAGACGCTCGCCGTCGAGCGGCTGCTCGAAGAGGGCCGGCAGGTCGTGTCGAGCCGGCTGCCCGCCGTCGTCGCCGTCGTTAAGGAGATCAACGAGCCGCGCTACCCCTCGTTCATGGGCATCCGCAAAGCGTCGAAGATGCAGCCGACCGTCTGGTCGGCCGCCGACCTGGGCGTCGATCCGGCCGGTGCGGGACGCGGCTCGGCCGGCATACAGTGGACACGCATCTTCGCGCCGCCGCCGCGCCAAGGGAGCGTCGAGTTCATCGCCGGCGACTCGCCGGAAGACATCGCGGCGAAGCTCGCCGACAAATTGATGGCGGAGAAGGTGATCTGATGGCGCACAACATCCTCGTCTGGATCGAAAACGTCAAGGGTCAGGCCGCCGCCATCTCGCACGAGGCGCTGGGCGCGGCCCGCTCCATCGCCGACGGCGGCAAGGTGACGGCGGCCGTCTTCGGCCCCAACGCCGGCGAGCTGGCGAAGGAAGCCATCGCGCTCGGCGCGGACAGCGCCGTCACGTGCGACGACGCGACGCTCGCCGAATTCCGGACTGAGCCGGCCGTCGCCCTCCTGGCCCGGCTCGCCACAGACGCCGGCGCAGGCGTGGTCATGGCCGGCGCGTCGACGCGCGGGCGCGAGGTGAGCGGCGCGCTCGCCGTCGCGCTCAACGCGGGCGCGATCGCCGACGTGACGGCGCTCGAGCTGCAAGACGGCCGGATTGTCGCGACGCGGCCGGTGTACGCCGGCAAGCTGCTGTCGGCCATCGCACCTGCCCGGGAGCCTGTGGTCATCACGACGCGGTCGCGCGCCTTCCCCAAGCCCGAAGCCGACGCCGGCCGGTCTGGCGAAGTGGCGAGCGTCGCGCCGGTCTTGAGCGAAGACGCGATCGCGAGCAAGGTCGTCGAATTCGTGGCCGAGGGCGAAGGCGAAGTCAGCCTGGCCGACGCGCGCATCATCGTGTCCGGCGGTCGCGGCGTCGGCGGGCCGGAAGGGTTCAAGCCGGTCGCCGAGCTGGCCCGCGCGCTGGGCGGGGCGCTCGGCGCCAGCCGCGCCGCCGTCGACGCCGGGTGGATCCCGTACGCGTACCAGGTGGGCCAGACCGGCAAGACCGTCTCGCCCGACCTGTACATCGCCTGCGGCATCAGCGGCGCGATTCAGCATCAGGCCGGCATGCGCACGTCGAAGATGATCGTCGCCGTCAATTCCGACCCCGAAGCGCCGATCTTCAAGCTGGCGCGCTACGGCGTCGTCGGCGACCTGTTCAAGATCGTCCCGGCGCTCACCGCCGAGTTCAAGAAACGTCTCGGCAAGTAAGGCAGCGAATACACAACGGATAAACGGATGGGAGATTCACCGTCCTCGCAGCCAGATCACGTCAGCAGCCAGCGCGTCGTCGACCGCCCTGCCCGCCCCATCGTGCAGCGCACGATCGTCGTGAGCGTCAACCCGCGCCTGCTCGCCGCGCTGGGCGCAGGCACGATCGTGCTCGGCGCGTTCCTTCCCTGGATCCAGCCGGAAGCGCAGGCCGCACTTAGCCTGTCACACGTCGCTCCTGTAGTGCAAGGCTGGCCGTCGCTGCTAATCGGCTTGATTGCGCTCGCCGCGCTCTTGCTGCCACATGCCGACTCCTCGCGCTGGGTGTCGGTTCCGGCGGCGGCCCTGGGTCTGGCCGCCGCCGTCATCGCGGTCGCCAGCGCGGTTGCCGCTTCGAACGCCGTCGCCGCGGCCGTCGCGCAATTCCCCAAAGCGAGCGTCTCGATCGTCGTGACGGGACCGGGCGTGATCGTCACGGTCGCCGGCGGCGTGGTGTGCCTCGTCGCCGGACTCTCCCGGCCGCCCGGCGCGTCGCCGGAGGCCCAGGCGGTCATCCGCCTCGGCGACCCGGCATTCGCCGTGCTGGCCTCGCTCGCGGTGCTGATTGCATTGGCCGGCGCTTTAATCGGCGGGTGGATCGCATCTAGCGCGACCGGCCAGCCAGATGGCGATACGGCGGGCGCGCCAGGCGATCTGTTGTCGACGCCTGTCATCGACGTGCAGGTGACGCCGCTCGGCGTGACCGAAGAGCCGACGCCTGAGGTCGCGCCGACGCGCGAGCCGCCCACGGTTACGGCTCCGCCCACTGGGACATTACCGCCCACTGCGACCGAGCCGCCCATCCCGACTGCACCGCCGTCGCCGACGACGGAACCCACGTCGACGCCGACGCCGACCGCGACTGCGACGACCGGCGTATCGCCCGTGTCCACGCCCTGACACGATGACCGATCGGCCTGCCACGCTCGTCTTGACGCACGAACACGCCGACTTCGACGCGATCGCCTCGCTGCTCGGCGCGTCGCTCATCACGCCCGGCTCGATCCCTATTCTGCCGCGCGCAATCAACCGCAACGTGCGCGGATTCCTCGCCCTGTACGGACCGGACCTCCCATTCGTCGAGCCGGACGACGCGCCGCGCCGCAAAGTCGAGCGGGTCATCCTGGTCGACACGCAGACGCTGCCCTCGGTGCGCGGCGTGACGTCTGCGACGCCGGTGACCGTTATCGATCACCACCCACCGGCGACGTCGCTGCCGGCGCACTGGACGTATCGCGGCGAGCAGGTGGGCGCGACGACGACGCTCGTCGTCGAGAGCCTGGTGAAAGAGCGCATCGGCCTGACGCCGGCGCAGGCGACGCTGCTCCTGCTCGGCATCTACGAAGACACCGGCTCCCTGTCGTACGCGGACACAACCGCGCGCGAGGCGTACGCCGCCGGCTATCTTCTAGAAAGCGGCGTGAACCTGTCGCACGTGCGCGAGTTCTTGCAGCACCCGCTGTCCGAGACGCAGCGGGCGCTGTTCGACCGCCTGGTCGAGGCGTCGCAGTCGCACGAGATCAGCGGCCACAACGTCGCGATCGCGGCGGCGGTCAGCGAAGAGAACCTCGAGGAAATCTCGACGCTGGCGCACCGCCTGCGGGACCTGCTCGAGCCGGACGCCGTTTTCATTCTCGTCGCGTTCGATGGGCACATCCAGATCGTGGCGCGCAGCACGGTCGAGGCCATCGACGTCGGCGCGATCTGCCAGGCGCTCGGCGGCGGCGGGCACACGCGCGCGGCGGCGGCGCTCGTGCGCGACGGGAATCTGGGCGACGTGCAGTCACGCCTCCTGGAAGAAATCCGCAGGCACGCGCGGCCGGCCGCCACCGTCGAGCAGATCATGTCGCGCGGCGGGCAGACGCTCGACGCCGGCGTCAGCGTCGCCGAAGCGTCCCGGCGCATGCAGCGCACCGGATTCGAGGGCTATCCCGTCGTCAAGGACGGCCGCGTCGTCGGGCTGCTGACGCGGCGCGCGGTCGATCGGGCGCTCACGCACAAGATGGGCGGCCGCCCCGTGTCGTCAGTGATGGAACCCGGAACGGTGACCGTCGCGCCCGACGACCCGGTCGAGAAGCTCGAGCGCCTGATGATCGCGCACGGCTGGGGGCAGGTGCCGGTCGTCGACGCGAGCGGGAGCATCGTCGGCATCGTCACGCGCACCGACGTGCTGAAGCGGTGGGCGGCCAGCACGCCCCCGGCGCAGCGCGCCGAGATCGCCGCGCGCCTCGAGCGCTCGCTCGCGCCGGAGCTCCTGTCGCTCGTGCGCGACATCGCGGCCACGGCGAGCCAGATGGGCTTGTCGCTGTTCTTCGTCGGCGGCATCGTGCGCGATCTCTTGCTCGGGCAGCCGCTGTACGACGTCGACTTCGTCGTGGAGGGAGACGCGATCGCGCTGGCGCGGCGCCTGGCGCTGGAGCGCGGCGGGCGCGTGAAAAGTCACGCGCGCTTCGGCACGGCCAAATGGATACTCGATCCGCGCGCGCTGCACGCGCCGACGCCGGATGGCCTGGACTTGCGCACGCTCGACTTCGTCACGGCGCGCACCGAGTTTTACACGCACCCCACGGCGCTGCCGCAGGTCGAGCGATCGTCGATCAAGCAGGATCTGCACCGCCGTGATTTCACGATCAACGCCATGGCCGTGCGGCTCGACCCGGATCGCTTCGGCGAGCTGCTCGACTTCTACGGCGGCGAGCGCGACCTGCGGGACGGCGCGATCCGCGTGCTGCACTCGCTGTCGTTCGTCGAAGACCCCACACGCATGCTGCGCGCCGTGCGCTTCGAGCAGCGTTTCGGCTTTCGCATCGAGCCGCGCACGCAGCACTTGTTGAGCGGCGCGCTGGATCTGCTCGACCGCGTGAGCGGCCCGCGCCTCCGCAACGAATTGGAGCTGATCTTCCAGGAGGCCGAGCCGGAGAAGGCCATCTGCCGCCTGGCCGAGCTGGGCATCCTGGCGCGGATCCACCCCGACCTGCAATGCGGCGACTGGCTGGCGCGAAAATATCGCGACGCGCGCGAGGCGCTGCCTGCGGCGTCGCTCTTGTTCGCGTACCTGGCGCTGCTCACGCATGGACTGGAACGGGAGGCGCTGCGCGAGTTGATCCGCCGCCTGCGGCTGCCGCGCGATGCAGAGAGCGACCTGCACAGCCTGGCGGCGCTGCGCGAGGCGAGCGACGAGATCCGCGATGCGACGCAGGCCAGCGCCGTGTACCGCCTGCTGCACACGCACTCGCCGCGCGCCCTCCAGGTCGCGCGCCTGGCGGCGGACGATCCGCGCGTGCGCGCCAACGTCGAATGGTTCACGCGAGAGCTTCGAGACGTAAAGCCGTCGGTCGGAGGCGCGTTCTTGCAGTCGCTCGGCCTCCGGCCCGGCCCGGCCTATGGCCGCGTGCTGAGCGCGCTGCGCGATGCGCTGCTCGACGGAGAAGTGCAGCCGGGCCCCGCAGAAGAAGCGTTCGTGCGCGAGCTTCTGGCGAAGGGCAATTCACTGATTACTGATAACTGATCACTGATAACTGATTACTGATAACTGATTACTGATAACTGATTCACCGAGAGGTGCATCATGAACCCTAAACTACACCACGACCTCGTGCGTGGCACGCCGATCGCAGTCGACGGCCGCGTGCTCGTGCCGGAAGCGCGTGTGACGACGGTCACGCTTCGAGAAGCCACATTCGGAACGCGCCGGACGCGCGTCGCCGGCATGCGATTCAGCCGCGCGCGGCCAACGGCGCTGGTCGAAAAGACGCCCCACGGCGAGCGCTATCATCGCATCGAAGACGTCACAGGGCGGGCGCTGCTTGCGCTGGGCATCGCCGCCATCGCCGCGCCGATCATGCTCAATCTATGGCTCGGCGCCTGGCCCGGAGCCTGCCGAAAACGTAGCCTAGCCCCTTGTGGGCGGCAGGCTTGTGGGCGGCGGGCACAAGGCCCGATGCTACGGGCTTTTCGGGTAGCCACAACTGGGTGCTGAAACAGGAGGTTCCATGACCGGAAAGTTCGACGTCGATCGAATGTTCAGTCAATTCGAGGAGGCGCACAGGCAGGCCTCGGTGGACGCCGCGTTCGGCACGCCCGTCGAAGCTGCAGGCAAGACCGTGATCCCCATCGCGTCGGCCATGTACGGCTTCGGCATGGGGGGCGGCGAGGGCGAGCGAGAGGGCCGCAGCGACGTGGGCGGAGGCGGGGGCGGCGGCTATATGGTGCGGCCCCTGGCGCTGGCCGTCATCGACGAAGGCGGCGTGCACATCCAGCCCGTCGTGAACGCCGGGAGAATCGTTCTGGCAGGTATTCTCGTCGGGGCATGGTTCGTCTTCTGGCTCGGGCGTGTGATGCTGCGGCTCGCGTCCAAGAAGACGTAATAGAAGACTTCCGAAGTCTTCGAGACTTCGGAAGTCTTTTCTTCTACGGCGTCTTGCTCTTAGTCGGTTTGGACTCCTGGCCGGGTGGTGTGACACCGGAGTCCCCCTGTCCCGATGGGGTGGAAGTCCGCCCTCTGCCCGGCGTCCCCTGACCTGGTGGGGGCGGCCTCGGCGTCGGCGTGACGATTTGAGGCACGGGCGGCGTACCACGGCCGGACGGCGTCCAGGTAAGCCCGGCGCCGGGCGTGCCACGTCCAGGCGGAGTCGACGGAGGTCTGTCGCTCGGCGTGACCCAATCCGGCGGCCCAGGCGTGGCGGTGCGCCGCGGCGTGCGACTTGAGGTCGGGGTGCTCGTCGCCGTCCGCGTTGACCTGCGGGTTGGATGCGGCGTCTGTGTCCGCGTCGACTCGGGCGCAGGCGAAGACAGCAGTTTTCGCCACGCGGACGCGCGCAGGCCCGAGAGGGCATCTGCAGCGCCAGAGAGATCGGCGCCGGCCTCGTCGGCTGTGTCCAGCGCCGTTTGCTGTCCGAGTGTCACGAGAGCGACGACGCGATGGAGCGCTTCTGCGCGCTGGTCGTCGCGGAGCGCCTCGCTCGCCGCAGTCGCATCCTGGGCGTGAGCCGCAAATTCCTCCAGCAGCATCACGTCGACCACGCCTCGGTCCGATAGAGCCTCGAACTCCTCCAGCCGTCGCTGCGCGGAATCCAGGAGCGCACCGACGCGGCCGGGGCCGGTCGCGAGCTGCAGCAGCACGGATTCACCCCAACGCTTGACCGGGTACAGCAGGTCGCCGGGCAGGCTGCTGGCGGACGCCGTGGCGACGCCGACGCCCAGCACGACGATGGCCAGCAGCGTCGCGGCGGCGATTGGTAACCACGCCGGGCGACGCGCGCGTCGCCGCGCGGGCCGCTCGGCCATGCGCGCGCGCAGACGCTCCTCGAGCGCATCGCGCGCCGCAGGTCGCACGGCAGCCTGCCTGGCGGCGGCGAGCGAGCCTGCCACCGCCAGCGACAGGCGAAGCTCACCGGTTAGTTGTGGATACATCGCGAGGCAGCCGTCCGCCGTGAGCCGGCCTGCCTGTATCTCGGTCATGAAGTAGTCGAGCATGCGCTCGAAGTCGGTTTCGGGTGGTCGCTGCGTTGCCATTATGAATCCATGTGACGCGCCAGTGAAGCAAGCGCGCGGCGCTGCAGGGCCTTCACCGCGCCTTCGGAGCGTCCGGTGATCTGCGAAATCTCGGCCGTGCTGAACCCTTCGACGAACTTCAAGATGATCACTTCCTGTTGCTCGGCGGTCAGGCTGCGCAGCGATTCGGATAGAATCTTCAATGCGAACACGTCCCTCGCCGCCGGCTCGAAGGGCAGGTCGATTTCGCCGCTGTCCAGCGACACGTCGATCGGCCGCGAGCGCCGCCAGTGATCGACGACCCTGGCGTTGGCGATGCGATACAGCCACGCCGCGAACGGCGCGCCGCGATCCTCGTAAGCGTGGAGCGACTCCAGCGCCCGGACGAAGACTTCGCTCGTCAGATCCTCGGCGGCCGCTTCGTCGCCCACGCGCAGCAACACGAAACGATAGATTTGATCGACGTGACGCCGATACAGCTCGGTGAACGCATCCGCGTCGCCCTGCTGCGCGCGCCGAACCAGGTCGCCCTCGTCACGATCGTGCACGAAATTTGCCATCACCTATCCGGGGCGATGCGCTCGTCACGCGCCGCGTCGCCCGCCGCTCGCCGCCGCGAGTCGCGGCGACGAATGGCGATGATTTTCGTGCATCCATTATACCGGATGCAGCGCGATTAAGATACGGCTTTAGTACCAATCCATTCCAATACCTGCGCTCATCCCTTACCAGATTCTTACCATTTTGCGACATACAGTACCTAATCAGGGCTAGCCAAGCTTGCCAGGAATCGTTTATAATACTGTCATGTGCAAGCCATACCTGGAATTGGCCTGTCACGGTCTAACTCTTGTGAACAGGAAGTGCGCTTCTCGTCCGGCGCTGGAGTTGGTAGCCAGTACTCAAGTCTCATACAAGAGGGCGTCGGGGCAGGCAGGGTAATGGGAGACCGGGCATGAGCCGGCAATTGCAGACTTCGCACACAGGTTCGTCGCGCAGAGAAGAGCGAGGCCAGGGGCTGGTCGAGTTTGCTTTTGTCTTGCCGATCTTGCTAGTCGTGCTGCTGGGCATTCTCGACTTCGCGCGGGCCTTCTTCATCTACAGCGAAATCTCGAGCGGCGTGCGCGAGGCGGTCCGCTTCGCCATGGTATTTGACAACTACAAGGAATGTGACCTGATCCGTCAGCGGGTCGGCTCGACGGTCACCCTCACCGACCTCAACTCGGTCATAGTCGAAGTTTCGATTGACCACGGGGATTTGACGCAACAATCCCCTTGCCCGGGCAGTCCACCTTCCGAGTGGGGGCGCCCTGGTGATCGCGTCACCATCCGAGCCAGGACGCAGGTGAGACTGATCACGGCCAACGTCCTCGGCACCATCCTTGGCCAGACCTTCCCGCCGCTGCCCCTCGATTACTACACATCGCGGACGATCATGCCAAGCGAGGGCATCGAGACCGGGCCGACGAGCACACCCTTGCCGACGCGCACGCCCAGGGGATTTACGCCCTCGCCAACTCCCACGCCGACGAACACGCCGACGAACACGCCGACGCCGACACCTACTGCCACGAATACCCCCGGGCCTTCACCGACGCCGACCAATACGCCGACGAACACGCCGACGCCGACGCCATCCAATACGCCGACGAACACTCCGACGCCGACGGACACGCCCACCCCGTCGCCGACGTGGACGCCCTTCCCATCGCGCACGCCGACGCCCAGCCCGACGCTGTGCTCGGGCGGTGTGACGTGCACGCCTACGCCGACGTCGACTGCCAGCCAGACGCCGACGAGTGTGCCCGCGCTGCAAATCGCCTTCGAGCCGGGCTATCCGGCGCGCAAGACGACCGGTGCGAACCCGAAGTTCTGGGTCAAGGTGCGCGTCACGAACCCGGTGAACTTCCCGGTCACCGACGCTACCGTTACGATCGTCGACCCAGCCTCGTACGCCGGCGCCGTCCTCAGCCACCTGGGGAACGGGGTCTACGGGGCGGGCGGCACGTGCTTCTCGGGCAACACGACCGCGAATACCTTCGTGCGCGTGCGCGCCGAGCGCTTCAGCTACGGACCGGACGAAGTCAGCGCGTGGACGGACAGCAACCCGCCGTCGAGCAACTGCCCGTGACAGGCTTGCCGCCGAGGAGAGCCATCGTGCTCAAGCGCCATCCTCACTCTCACTCTAACTCTAACTCTCCCTTTCACGAGGCCGGCCAGAGCCTGCTCGAGTTCGCCTTCGCGCTGCCGATGCTGCTGATCCTCCTGCTGGGCGTGCTGGACGTCGGGCGCATGTACTTCACCTTCCTCGCGATTCAGAACGCGGCTGGCGAAGGCGCGCTGTATGCCGCCATCAATCCGAAATGCATCCAGCCGTCCGATTGCCCGGACCCCGACAACGCCTTGTACCGCGCCACGCACGAAAGCCCGTCCGGCCTGGTCGACTGGAGTCGCGTGACGAGGATCGAGCCGGAGCCGGCAGACACTTCCGGCTTGCGCGAAGGCGATCCGATTGCCATCACCCTCTATTACGAGTACGACATACTGACACCCCTGCTCAGCCCTTTGTTTCCAGACGGCAAGCTGCGCCTCAGGGCGCGCGCCGTGCAAAACGTCATCGACTGGAAAGAATAGCGTCCTGGAACGCGGATCGAGTGAATAGGACGGATGCGGATTGGGTGAATGGGACGGATTGGGAGCCGCGCAAAAGGTGATGAACCTGCAAGATTAGCGCCCGTGTGGGCAGCGAGGAGATAGGTATCATGTCACGTCGAACAACTTCTTCAGCCGAGCGAGAGAACGGCCAGGCGATCGTGATCATCGCGCTGGCGATGATCGGCCTGCTGGCGTTCGCGGCGCTCGCGGTCGACGGCGGCAACTCCTTCAAGGAACGCCGGGTCGCGCAGAACGCGGCCGACGCCGGCGCGCTCGCCGGCGCGCGCGAGGTGTGGGTGCGGCTCACGGCGGGGATCGGGTTTGAGGAGCCGGTCCTCAAGGCGATCAACACAGCAGCCGAGGCCAACGGCATCGAAGACACCGACGGCGCGCCCGGCGATCACCTCAACGCCAACGTAAAGGCGTTCTACACCGATCGAGAGGGCAACCTGCTGTCCGGCACTAACGAGGTCGGCGCGTTGGGCGTGATCCGGCCGGACGCTAAAGGCATCCGCGTAGTGGCGAAGCGCGAGTTCCGGGCGTTCATCGCCCAGATGATCGGCCGCCCGAACCTGGCTGCCGACGCCGAAGCCATCGCCGTCGTCTACCCGCCCGAGGGCTGTGGAAGCTACGCGATTTACGCGAGCTGCACGGGCGATTGCAAGCAGAATGCGCTCAAGACCACCGGCGCGGGCATCTACATCGAGGGCGGCGGCATTCACTCGAACGCCGACATCCTGATCAGCGGCGGCGGCCAGGGCATCGCGATCGAGGATGGCGTCGTCGAATACGGCACGGAGTGCAGCGGCTGCGACCGCAAGGTCACGATCGATCCTTACGTCGCGCCGTCGCCGACCGAGCCAATCGACATGGGGCTGCCCTGGGAGCTTTCCGAGTTCCAGCCGGGCAGCGCAAATGCGAACACTGCCGGCAGCCAGTATTACTACGTGAACGGCGATCTCCGCGATCTGCGCGGCGACGGCCTGTACTACGTTACGGGCAGCATCAAGCTGCACGCTCCCGTCGGCCGCGTGACACTCGTCGCCGTAGGCGAGATCGAGATCAGCGGCAGCGCCGACATCCACACCTACAACCCACAGTGGCCGCTGCTGTTCTCGAACTCCAGCAACACGCAGCAGGGCGCGATCAACATCTCCGGCTCGGACGCGCAGTGGACCGGCTTCATCTACGCGCCGAGGGGCTTGGTGTCGATGAGCAATGCCAGAAACTCGACGATGCACGGCGCGATCTGGGGCAAGGAAGTGAACCTGTCCGGCTCGGACATCTCGATCAGATATGACCCGGCCTACTGCCCGCCGCAGCGCGCACGCATCGTGCTGCTCAAGTGATCGTCGCACCGGATGGGCAACGGATAAACGGATAGCCGACCGCACGTAGCTTCCCGGTTCGGGAGCGGTCTCGTGACCGCGCCTGCAGCGGCACGGTCGGGAGACCTTCGCCCAACACCAGATAGATTCGCGCCGCATGGTACCGGAACGTGACGTGACCGGGGGAACCGCGATGCGTGTCTTGTTTCGCTTGTGGCCGGCTGCCGCCGGCCTGATTCTTGCCTACGCCCTGCTCGTGCTGCTGCAGGCCAGGCCGGCGCAAGCCGTCGTCCAGTCGGTCGTCCACACGACGGTGGCCGACTTTAATCAAGGCACGTTCTACCGCACCGGCCTAAGCCAGCAGGGCGACGGCGAGGTGACGCTGCTCACCGTCGGCATCGCCGGCGAGTGGATCACCAACACTAATGCAACAGGCTTCGTCCCGCGCTCGGAGCACGCGGCCATTGCCGCTCACAATCGCATCTACGTCTTCGGCGGCCGGGCGGGAACCCAAATACTGGCATCGATCCAGTACGCGGACGTCCTCGCCAATCATAACCTGAGCAACTGGGTCACCGCAACCGTCTCGCTCAGTAGCATCTATTCGGGTGGCATTTCGGCATTGAGCGCGGCGTACCTCAACAGCTACGTTTATCTAATTGGCGGCTACTCGGCCAACGAAGGGGAGGGCATCACTTCGACCGTGTCCTTTGCCCGCATCCAGGGGGATGGCTCGCTCACCTCGTTCAGCAAGACCGCACCGCTGCCGCAGGGCCTCAGCCGCACCGATACGGCCGTCCTGAACGGCCGCATCTACGTCATCGGCGGGCGCGGTACCCCCGATAGCCAGGGACGGAAGACCGTGTATTACGCTCAGCCGAATGCGGCGACCGGCCAGATCACACAGTGGTTCACGGCGACCGGCCTGCTGCCCTACCCGGCTTTCGGCCACGAAGCTTTCACGGCCGGCCCCTATCTGTACGTCGCCAGCGGCATCTCAGGCACCAACACCGTCATTCCCAACGTTTACTTTGCCAACCCGGACGCCGGCACGGGTGACATCGCACCTGGCGGCTGGACTGCGACGAAGCCGATGCCGTTCTCGCTCTACGAAGCGGCCAGCGTATCATTCGGCGGGCAGTTATACTCTACGGGCGGATCGGAATCCCTCTTCGGCACGCCCTCCGACTTCGTCGGCACGGCGCTCCCAAACGACGACGGGACGATCGACGCGTGGTTCAACACCGCCCTGATCTTCCCACCGCGCTTCTCCCACGCGTCTGTGATCAACGAGGATGGGTGGATTTACGTGATCGGCGGCACGCTCGGATTGAATCAGCCGATCACCACGTCGATCGTCAACGCCGGCGCGACGACCGGCCCGGGCGGATCGTATGCGCCGCACGGCCGTTATACGGGGCCGATCGTCGATCTCACCAAGAATTTCGCGCTGCAAAACCTCAAGTGGACGACGTACCTGGGCAACACGTCGAGCGTGTCGCTGACGATGCGCTATCGCTACCGCCAGTCCGCCGGCGTCTGGTCAGACTGGTCCCCGCCGCTGCCGTCGCTCAACGTCGCCGGCACGGCGACCACGACTCACCCGCTCACCCCGACCGCGCGCTTTTTCCAGTACGAAGCGACGTTCACGTCGACCAATGGGCTGACGACGCCGATCCTGAGCCGCGTCGAACTGGTCTACGACACGCCCGAACCGCCGGACCTCGATAAACTAGCCAGCCCGCCGGACGGCGGATCGGTGCAGCCGGGCCAGCGCGTCAGTTACACACTGCGCTACAGCAACGTGGCGGACGTCGATTTCCACAACGTCATCATCAGCGACACGGTGCCGCCCAGCACGACATACGTCGCCGGATCGATCTTCGCGCCGCCGGGCGTCGTGGCCGACGCGGGCGGAAACCCGAACCTGATGTGGAGCGTCGGCACGCTGCCGCCGCACACCGGCGGGGAAGTCGGATACGCCGTCGTCGTCGATCCGAACCTCCCGGAAGGATCGCAGATTCAGAACATCGCCGACCTCGACACCGACGAGGGCCACACGCAATCGCCTCTTGTTATCCACACCATCGGCACGCCGCCGGAGATGGTCAAATCGGCTGTCACGTCCGCGCCTGGCCAGGCGGGCGCGACCGTCCAGCCCGGCGATCTCATCACCTACATGCTGACCGTCACGAATCCGAGCGACGTGCGCAGCCTGACGAACGTCGTGATCACCGATCAACTGCCGCTCCACCTCAACTACGTCGGGCCGGTCGGCAGTCCCCCGCCGGACACCAGCCTGCTCGCGTCGAGCCGGACATTGCTGTGGAACATCGGCACGGTTCCGCCTCTGGCGGCCCGCTCGGTGGGCCTCGTCGCAATCGTCGCGGACACGGCGCCCAACGGCGCGCTGCTCGACAACGTCGGCCAGGTCGACAGCGACGAAATCGCCAGGGCGGACAGCAACCTTTCCAGGTTGACGGTCAAGTATCGCTTCGACCTGGCGCTGTCGAAGAGCGACGGGAGGACGACCGCTTCGGCCGGCGACCGGGTAGTCTACACGCTGCGCATCACGAACACCGCCTCCTATCCCGTGACCGCCACAGGCGTCATCATCACGGATTACATCGAGCCGGGGCTGCCCGGCCTGACGGCGACCGTCCTGTCTTTCGCGGGAGGCACGCTCGGCTGGTCGTTCGTCGAAGTCGACGTCGACGGCAACGCCATCTACAGATACCCTGTCGGCTCGCTAGGCCCGAACCAGACCCAGGTGATCACGATGGCCGTGCAGATCGCCAACCCGCTGCCGCCGGGCGTGCTGGCGATTGAGAACTACGCCTTCACCCTCGACGATGCCGCAAGCGGCATCGAATTGGACTATAGCAATCAGGGCGCCGCCGACACCGACATCGTCGCCGGCCCGGATCTGGCTGTGACGGGCATGCGCCTGGTGTCGCAATCGCAGCTCACCGTGACGGTCGCCGTATCGCTCACCAACCAGGGCAAAGACCCTACGCAGGGTCCGAACGGCACTGGCTGGTTCGGCACGGACCTGTATGTGAAGCCGGCTGGGGCTCCGCCGCCCTTCGGTCCTGGCGATCGTTACTTGGGACTTTGCGAGACGCCCGGCTCCTTCTGTCCTGAAGAAGCGAGACGCTGGGAATTGTACAAAGTCACCAAGGAGTACAACCAGGCGGGTCTCGCGCCGGGCGAGAACTGGGTGCTGTTCTATACGTACATGCTCCCGTCTCAAGGCACCTACTGGCTCTACGCTCAGGCCGACCCGTTCTGGGCCGAACGCGGCGATCCCGATCCCCAGCTCGAGTTCGGTTCCTCCCAGGGCGGCCGCATCGTCGAGGGCGACGAGGACAATAACATCTTCGGCCCGATGGTCGTGGGTGAAGGCGGTGGGCAGAAGGTGTTTCTGCCGGTCGTGTTGAAGAACAGATAGACCCTCGTCTGACTCAAACTCCCAACTTCAAACTCCAAACTCCAAAAGTGTCATTCCGAACGTAGTGAGGAATCTCTCGTCCGACCGGCGAACGCGGCGTGCCAGGGCAGAGATGCCTCGTCGCGCTACGCGCTCCTCGGCATGACACGCCGGGCATTGATCGCCCAGCCGTGACATACCGAAAGAAATCCTCCCCATCGACGGGTGCCGATGGGGAGGAATATTGAGTGGCGAAGCTCAGCAGCCTGTCTAGTCCGTATCGATCCGGACCAGCGTCAGGCCCAGGAGGCCAGACTCATCATTGTGGGACACTGCCCCCAGGTACTTGGTGCCTGCGCCCAATCCGGTCCAGTCGACGGTGATCGTCCCGGTGGCGCCCAGCGTCGCCGCTGCCGGAGCGGTGAGAGTCATGTTGCCCGCGTCCGGCCCGAAGGCCCAGTTGAACAGTGTATAGTTCGCGTCAGGCCCATCGGTCTGCCAGCCGTGCACCACGACGGTGTAAGTGCCCGCGAGCGGGTTCGGCACGTCGACCTGCTCGGCGGCCGTTGGCCCGCCGCTGCCTCCGGCGAAGTCGCCGTTAGGATCGAACACATACAAGTCGAGGTCGTCGTTGCCGTCCGTGTAGTTGTCGAACAGCGAGAAGCGGGCATGCAGCGAACCGGCCGGCACATCGAAGGCATGCACTGTGATGCCCACACCGGTCGCCAGCGCCGTATTGATGTCGTTCGCCGGGTCGTCGACGACGTTGTCGGCCTGCATGACGGCGGGCACCAGGCCGTGAGGCAGCGCCGTGTACGCGCCGCTGTAACCGAAGACCACGTCGAAGTTCAGCGATCCGTCGATTCCGGTACCCATGACCTCTGCAGGAGCAGCGATAGGCACCGGCTTCACGGCGATCGGGCTGCGGACGCTGTGAGGCCCGTGGCTCCAGGTGAGCGAACCGAAAGCCCATTCTTCGAGAGTAGCGGCCCCGGTCGTCGTGAACGTGACCTCGTAGGTGGCCGACGCGCCTGCCGCCAGCGACAGCGTGTCTGGCGTCACCTCCACGTCGATGCCCGCAGGCGCAACGACGGAGACCACGTAGGTGCCTGCCGGGCCGGCGTTGGTCACGGTGCGGACGACGGTCTGGACGCCCGCCAGCTCGGCGATGCCGATCGAAGCCAGGTTCAAGTCGCTCGGATCGATGCTAAGCGCCGGGCAGAAACTGGCACTGAGGGAGCCGTTGCCGCACAGGAACCCGAGGTAGTCAAGGAAGTCGGCATCGTACACGAGGCCCGGGTCCACCGCCGGGTTCGGATTCAGGTGCCCGCCGCCCACGTCGAACGGATCGGCCGGCGTGACGCCGTCTTCCTTCATGACAGCCTGGTAAGCGGTCGTCATGAGCGCCGACTTGATCATCGCCGGGCTCCAGTCGGGGTGCGCCTCGCTGAGCAGCGCACCGATGCCGGCGACGTGCGGGCTTGACATCGAGGTGCCGCCGATCGCCTGGAACAGTTGGCCCGGCGCGCCGATGAAGGGATTCGGCGAATTCGCCGCGAGGATGTTCACCCCCGGCGCGGTGATGTCGGGCTTGATGATGTCGAAGGCGCCGCCATTCGGCCCGCGCGACGAGAAGTCCGCCATCCAAGGCGCAGGGATGGGCGTAAAGACACCGCCGGTGATCTGAGCGGTCGCCGTAGCCGGATCCGCGGCGATGTACGCCTTGATAGCCAGCCCATCGGTATTGTTGATGTGCACCGATGGTACATGGTGATTGTCGGCGTTCAGGCTCTGGACGTCGTTGGCGTTGTAAAGGATCATCCCGGCGCCACCGGCGATCTGCACCGCCAGGCTCTTATCGACCCGAGCGATGACGCCCCGTCTGCATAGGACGATCTTGCCGGCGACGACGCCCGGGTTGAGCGCACCGGGGAAGCAGAGCTCGGCTGCAGTGCCGGATCCAGCGGCGACAGAGTCGACCAGCGGCAGCCAGCCCGTGCCAGCCGTGATCGAGGGACCAAAGTACGACACTCCGTTGCCAAGCGTCGCCGATCCCTGGAACGTGCGATTCTGGGTACTGGCGCCCACCGAGGTCAGCCAGGGAGCGACAGCCGGGTTGCCGAGGGTCGATGGCCCTGGGCCTGAGTTGCCCGCCGAAGTAGCGACGAATACGCCAGCGTCAGCAGCGAACAGGAACGCTACGGCGTCGGGCGTGAGCAGGCTGGTGGAGCCTCCGCCGATGGAGTAGTTGATCACATCCACGCCGTCAGCCACGGCAGCGTCGATCGCCATGGCCAGGTCGGAAGTGAAGCAGCCCTCGCCGTTCCAGCAGGCTTTGTACATGGCGACCCGGGCGCGCGGCGCCATGCCGCTGACCACACCACGGTCGACGCCGAAGATCGAGGCCGCCACGCCTTCGTTGCCGCCGGCAGTGCTGGTCGTGTGGCTGCCGTGACCGTCGGCGTCACGCGCCGACAGATAGTCGTGGAACACGATACCGTGATGCCCAAACCCATCGAGGAAGTAGCGGGCGCCGATGAGCTTGTTGTTGCAGTCGTCCTGCGACCACAGTTCACCGGCCTGGCACGTGCCGTGCCAGCCGGAGGGCGGCGGGCCGTAAGCCTTGGTGCGTTTGCCGCTTTCCCCAGGTCGGTCGGCGAGATCGATCTGATCCGAGAAGCTGGGGTGCTCAGGCCAGATTCCGGTGTCGATGACGCCGATGATGACATCTCCACCCTTTAGCCCGAGATCAGCACGCAGACCGCCGACGGGATTGTTCAGCCCGAGGAATTCGGGGCTGTTCTCGGTGGTCGGCTGGCGCAGCTCGTCGACCCACACGGTCAGCACGTCCGGCCGGGCCTGGAGCGCCGCAGCTTGCGCCGGAGTAAGCACAGCGGCGAAGCCATTGAGGCTGTAGCGATAGTCGTAGACCTTGCTGCTGCCGGCGCCGACGGTGTTCAAGACTGCGTCGTGCTGGGCGTCGAGGTACGCGACGTACCTCTTTACAGCATTGCTGTTCGGATTGATCTTCTGGCCCTTCGCCGGCTTGGTCGCCGGCAGTCCGCGAATGCCGCCCTGGTAGGCAACAACCGGATCCTCAATCATGCGCACGAGGTAGACGTTGTCCGCGTTCTTGGTGCCGAGGATCCCTTCCAGCGCCGAGTCCGGAACTTGCAGACCCGATCCCTGGGCAAACGACGGAACGGCCGCTGCCAGAATTCCGAGCAGGGCAAGAATCGTCATGATCTTTTTCATCTTTGCCATTCTCCTTTGGATTGAATGATTGTCAGTCTCGGCTCACCGCTTCGTGAGACCACGTTCGCTCTGTACCCGATCGTCACCTCCTGTCACAATAGAAATCAAGCGAATACCCTACAAATTCATGCGCATTATAACCCGCCTGTGGGCATAATCACGTGAGTATTTTGTAAGAATTGGTATGTTTTGCGGTTAGAAACTCTTGGATTCTCCGCGTAGACCTGGCAGGTCTTCGCACTCCAGCCTTTGGCTAGCATTGGCCTATGCAAGACCTGCCAGGTCTATATCCGCGCTATGGCGAGACGGTGAGCGTGTCGGCGTAGATGTTCTGGTTGCGATTGCCCGTGTTGAGGCCGCCAGGCGATCCGGGAGCCGGATCCAGATCGCACGGAGAAACATCGCGATTGTCCGCCCAGGCTACGTGCACGATGTGGTTCGTACCATCGTAACGCGCGGCCAGCTCGATGTAGTCGCCGTGGAACCCCACAGTGCCGCCACCAAACATGAGGCAGTTCGGGTTGTGAGGTATGTCGGTCACCTTCACGTTGTGGCTGAAAGCCGGGTAAGCGACGCCGGTCGTGTTCGACGAAGCGTAGTACACGTTGAGCATGTCGTTCGTCGCCGCCGGGTCACCCGGAGTAGGGCTGTCGCGGAAGTCGTACCATGCGACATGCAGCGCCCCATTGCTGACCGTGATGGCCGGCCAGAACTGGTGCTTGCTGGTGGTATCGTCGTTGACTTTCGCCGGCGATCCCCACGTCTTGCCGCCATCCGTCGAACGGGCTACGAAGATGTCGGCGTTCGCCGGGCTGCCCGCCATGGCCATATAGGCCACGTAGACGATGTTCGAGTTCGTGTCATCTGCGGCGATCCAGGTCTCGGTCGGCGTGCGGAAGGTGAGACCGGCCGCCTGGCGCGGCATGGGGCTGAAGACCGCGGCTGTCACCGGCTTGCCGAAGTGCTGGCCGCAGTCGCTCGAACGCACCACCTGGACTTTGAATGTCGGATCGGCATTGGTCGGGAAGGTGCGATAGACCACGTAAACCGTCCCGTTCGGAGCGACGGCGATGTTCGAGCCCTGGGTCAGGTGGGTGCCATCCTTGCCTTTCTGGGAGATCTGCAGAGGCTCGGAGAAGGTCGCGCCACCGTCGGTCGATCTGGCGAACTGGATCACGGCTTGACCACCCAGGCTACCGACAAACTTGGTGTAGGAGTAGTACACGTTCCCGAAGCACGAGCTGCCCGAGAAGTTGTCGGTTGCCAGCCAGTTCTTGTCATCGAAGATGCCCGCGATGCCAAACGGGTTGCCGCCAGGGCCTGCTGGGTTGGGAATGGCGAAGCCGACCGCGCCGCGATCGACGATCGTCGTGAACGCGTAGGTGAAGTTGGGCGGATTGGCCGCCGAGTTCGGCGTGCTCGTCCCGCCAGGAGTGCCGGGTGTGTAGTCGTACTTCGCGACGTACACAACCGTGTCGTTGTTCAGGTCTTGCTGGTCGAAATCGCGGTTGAACGCGATTCCTGCGGCGTACAGATTGCCGGCGGCGTCGAAGCGCACGACGGGATCGCCCGACCCATCCAGCCCCAGCAGCGGCGAGGCAAGCCCGGCCGGAGACGTGTCGGACGGAAAGCCAGGCACCATCGTGTTGAACCAGGTCACGCCGCCGTCGGCAGAGACGTAGAATCCCAGCCAGGCATCGGCGAACACAGGCACCATGCGGTAATCGTTCGCCCCCACGGCGACGATGCTCGGATTCGCCGGGCTGATCGCCACGGTGGTCTCGTTCGACTGGCGGTTTTGAGCGTCGAAACTCGGATTGGGCGTGCCGCCATCCACGTTGTTGTTGTCGTTCGTCGCCTTGACGTCCGTGCCCTGTGTGACATGTGAGCCTTTGCTGCCATTTGGTCCTCCAGGGCCTGCCAGCGCGCTCGGCGCGACGAGCAGGCTCATCACGACCACTGGCAGCACAAGCATCTTGATCGATCTGACCTTCATGTCCCTTTCCTCCCTCATCCATTGGGTTGAGTGTTCAGCACATCGAAGCTTCTTGAGAACCCGATAGGGTTCCCCGGCGTGCATACGATTCGTTCATCACGCGGTGGTCTCATCACCTCCTTTCAATCACGCAACTCAAGTCTCAGTAGATCCAAATTTGAGCCACGGCCGAGACTTCGGAAGTCTTCAAGTGGCATCTTGCCAACGAAATTGCTCGGATTTCCGGCCATCATCGCCTGCGAGAATACGCCTTGAGACTTCCGAAGTCTGAAAATTGGATCTGCTGAGTCTGTGTGACACGCACGCTCTGCGCCATTCAAGATGTCCGCCACAAAAGGTTTCGTCGGGGACAAGCGCACAGTGTAGATGAGTGGGCAGAGGGGAATCACGAGCAGACCAACTTATTATACTCGAGCCGGTTGAAACAGGATATGGCTATTTTGTATGAATTGGTATGATTTGCGATTAGAATGCTTAGTCTTGCGCGGTCTGATATGACCAATTGCCCATCACGAGATCACAATTCAGCGCCTCACACCGAAATCAAACAGGCAAGGTAACTGCCCAGCCCACGTCATTGCGAGCGCTGTTTGCGAAGCAATCTCCTGCACGGACAGCCCTGCCCGCTCATGGCGGCTGAGATTGCTTCGTCGCAAACGGCGCTCACCTGCCCCGCGCTTCTCAGCGGGGTCGCAAGGACGGCTGAGTAGTTACCAGGCAAGACTGATTGTGGCGTGTCATTCAGAACGCAGTGAGGAATCTCCCCTCTGACCGGCGAACGCGGCGCGCCGGGGTAGAGATGCCTCGTCGCGCTACGCGCTCCTCGGCATGACACGTCTGGTTCAGGCTGGAGTCGAGGCTTCAGCCGGAAACCACCTGAAGGCTCGACTCCGGAAACCCTAGACTCGGCCGGATACAGTTCTATTTCCCGGCGGCCGGGAGGTCGGGGTCAGTGCGAAGCCTCCCCGTGGGACAGACCCCCGACGAGCGGCCCGGTAATTTTCGAGTGAGACACCACCAGATCGGCTTATTGCGCAGTCGCGCAGACCTTGTTGCTGACCACGCTCTCCTTGTCGATGCCGGGGTCGAAGGCACCGTTCCCGTTGCAGTCGTGCCAGGCGGTGACCACGTAGCAGTATTGGGTTCCGCGTGAGAGTCCACCGTCCTTGTAGGTCGTGGTGTTAGGCCCGACGCTTGCCCTGAACTGAAGCTTCCCGGCCTGATCGTAGTAGATGCGGTAGCCGCCGGTTGGAGCCGGACTTCCGGCCGACCAATTGAGCGTCACACTGCGCCTGCCCCCAGCGGCGGTCAGATTTTGCGGAGCGCCCGGCGCCTCGCACGCCGGCGCCGGTGGCGTTCCCCAGGTCGCCGAGGCCATGACGTAGGGCGCGGCCATGCCCGTGTTCAGCCACGCCTGAAGCAGGTTCGTCCCCTCGTTGGCCAGGAAGGCGTTTTGCCGGTTATTCGCCAGGTAGAGGAACTGGACGTACTCCCAGCTCGTGGGCTGGTAGAGCAGGCTGATGGTGGCGTAAGCCGCTCCCACCGGGGGATTCAAGGTGATGGTGTCCCAGTAGTTGTAAGTCCCTCCCGCACCGGGATTACCGTACTGGTCGGCCGGCACAGGCAGCGCGTTGCGCTTGCGCGCCTCGTCGTAGCTCATCCCGTACGGTGGGATGCGGTTGTCCTTGGCCACGCTGTTGTTGAGAACGAAGTGGAAGGTCTCGTGGTACGTTCCGGTCGCCTGGCCAGCGAGCTGGCCCAGCGTGTAGTCGACCGCGCCTGTCACACGGTCAAAGCTCAACGGCAGGCTAGCAGGATAACCCAGCGCCAGGAGCTGGTTAGCCCATTCCTGCGTCATGGCGTAGTGGGCTTCGTAGATCTTGGTATTGGGATCGGCCAGGTTCAGGATGGTGTTCACTGGCGAGGGCACGCCAGGAGTGGCTACCGTCAGAGGGCCGTACGCGCCGTCTTCGCGCATGAGGGCGTTGTTGGCATCGTACCACTTCACGTTCAGCCACATCCGGCGTCCCTCAGGATAGCCGGAGATGAGCTTGTGGCCCGTGAGGTTGGTGATCTTCAGAGTGTTGCCGCTCACGGAGAGCGAAGCGGCCAGCGCCAGTTGCTGCTGGGCGCGTGACTTGCCTGCATTCAGGGCGTCGATCTGGACGGTCGTCAACCCGCCGCCGAGTCGCAGCGTGCCCTGGCCGTTCTGATACAGGATCGCGTCCGGCATCCAGTAGTTGCCGCCGGTCATGTCGTGCAGCGGCAGATCGGTGCGCAGGGGGACACCAGCCTTGTTGGCGCCTTGCCCGGTGACCGCCCGCAGGTGGCACGTCTGGCAACTGAAGTAGCGAGGCGTGCCGTCGGCATAGTTCCCTTTGGCGCTGTCATAGGCCGCCTTGATCGCGCCGGCCTTCAGATCGGCGGGCAGATTGGCGTAACTCGACACCAGCATCTGTGAGAGCAGGCCGGACTTGAACTCGCTGTAAGTCCGCTCCACGATCCCGTATTGATACGGGAGGTTGTTGAAGGCGGCCTTGCCGTCGACCGGTGAGCCGAGCACTCCGCTCGCGACCACCGGATCGCCGGTGGCCTGTTTCCCGTTGTTGTGAGCCAGGTCGCCCACCGCCGGGTTCGAGACGTCATGGCACGAGCCGCAGAAATCCTGCGAACGGTGGAACCTGGACTGCTTGAACTGGTGGCGCGCTGCAGCATCATTATAGGGTCCCAATTTATCGGCGTTGCCCCAAAGCGACAGCATACCGGTACCGTAATATCCAGTTGCCGGAGTCGCTTCGTCGTTGGCGACGAAGGGTGGATTCATGACACCCAAGTGCTCGGAGTTATTGGGATTCGTCATCTTGTGGCAGGTATCGCACTCGACACCATCGGCGTCACCGGCCGCGAGGCCGGATCCGTCTGTAGGCGTCGAGCGCCCGGCGTACCAGCCGCCGGTACTGTGGCAGCGGATACACAGGTCACCCGAGCCGTCGAAATCCTGCTCGGCGATGGCTAGAGTTGCCCAGAAGATCGGGTCACGGCCGGCGTTCGCCATCATACTGCCGCGCCAGTTGAAGGCCGGCTCGACGGCCCGGTTGTAGCCGCCGTGGCAGTTGTCGCACTTATCCGGCGACTCCAGGTTGCCCACTTCGCGCGGTTGCGTGCCGGGCTGCTGAATCTCGGTCGGCACCACGGTGGCCGCCGACGCGATGCCGATAGCCATGGCGCACAGTATGGCAACCATCAATAGATAGAATCTGCGCTTCGGCGTGAACATGGCAGCTTACCTCCTCCGCCAGAATAACTGACCACGGATGTCACGGATGGCCGTGTCGTGATGCCCGTGTCATCCGTGGTTGGTCTCTTTGTTTCGGCCCGCGAAACGAGTCGCGCTATGGCATTGGCCCGATAAAGTACGGCCGCATCATCTCGTTGTCCTCGCATTCGACGGAAGCACCGGGCGACCCACAGACCTCTGTCACGTTGGCTGACCTGGCTGCACAGGCCCAATGCGGTACGGCCGCATCATCTCGTTGTCCTCGTGCTCGACGATGTGGCAGTGCCACACGAACTGGCCTGGCGTGTTGAATTGTGTCCGGATGCGGGTGACCTCGCCCGGATAGGCGATGACGGTGTCCTTGAGGCCTCTTTCCCATTCCTCCGGCAGTCGCGGCGCGCCGCTGAGCTCGACCGGCTGCACAGGCTCACCTATCTCGGGATCGAGCACCAGCGCCTGCCGATTCACGACTTCAAACGTCACCTCGTGGACATGCATGGGGTGGGCATCGGCCGTGAAGTTGTAGAACTCCCACACCTCCGTGTCGCCTACAGCCGGGTTCTCGCTGATCGGATCGGCCCACATCTTGTGCATTGCATTCCCGGCATCCACGGTGCCCAGCATAGCCGCGGCTGGACCGTCCCAATACATGGACATCTCTTCCAAGAGTGCCAGAGGGCGTGTCGTTGCAGGCGCGGGAAGCGGCGCGATAGCTGGCAATTGCAGATACATGGGTGGCGTGGTGGGATCGGGTGCAACCGCTGGTACAACGTTGAACGCCATGATCTGGCCGGTTGAGCCTGGATCGGCCGGGTCGAAGTCAACTCCCGGGGTGCCGCCGCCGAATGGCTCGTCCGGGCCGACGTTAGTGAGGATATGCTGGCCCACCGGTACGTTGGTGAAGTCGACGATGACGTCGGCGCGCTCGGCCAGGCCCATCAGCAGCCGATTGCCGTGGTTCGCAGTGATATTCACGGGCACGTTCAGGAAGCCGCCCTCGTTGCCGATCTGCCACACTTCCACGCCGGTGATGTTGTTAAAATCCAGGATCAGGAAGCGCGACTGGCAGCCGTTGAGGAAGCGGAAGCGGTAGCGGCGCTTCTCAACCACCTGGAACGGCCAGGTGTTGCCGTTCACCATGATCATGTTGCCGAAGAACTCGGGATTCCAGATCGGCGAGAGGTCGGTGTCCGGGATGAAACCGGGATCTTCAGCAGTGGCGCCATCAAAGAATTCCCGCGTGTCCGGGTAGAACAGCGAGCCGTTGGCGTTGAACGAGCGATCCTGGATGGCGATGGGAATCTCGTAGTAGGTCTTGTTCGGCGGGAACTTGTCATTTTCCTTGGGGGCGGGACCCGGCAGCACGGCCGGCGTGCCGAATCGAGAGTCGATCACGGCGGCGTCGCCAGCCGGCCCGCCGCGGATGAGGTAGAAGCCGGCCGGGCCGGCATACACGTTCAGACGCGTCATGCCCAGCGCGTGGTCGTGGTACCAGATGGTCGAAGCCCGGTTATGATTCGGATACTGGAAGGTTGCAAATCCAGGCCCCCAGGTGGCGCCGAATTTCGCCGCAGCCCTGCCGGCGAAGAAGTTGTACCAGGTGCCCTCCGTGGCGTAGCCACCAGGGATATTGTTCGCGGCGGGCAGATACCACGCCTCGGCGTAGCCGTCGCTCTCGTCGCCCACACCAACCGCGCCATGCACGTGGGTAACGATCGGCACCGGGCCTTCGTAGCGACCGGGCGTGCTGGCGAAGGTCGGGCGCGTGTCGCGCTCCGCGGTGCCGCCGGGCGGGTTCGCCCAGTGCAGTGTCGGATCGACCGGCAGAAGGTGCGGTAGGAAGTCGCCGGTAACTGGATCCTTCAGGTCGTTGATCCACTTGACGCGGACCGGCCTCTTCCACCCGGCCTCGATGGTGAGCGAGGGCGCGTTGTGTATCAGCAACCCTCTCTTGCTTGCCGACTTGACAGCGCCGTAGCCCCACACCGTCGTCTGCGGAAGACCAGCCGGCAGGATCTGCTGGGCAAACTGTCGCATCGAAATCTCGTAATAGTCGATGGGCTTGCCCATCGGATTGAGGATCGTCCCTGCCCTGGGCATCACAGGCGGGATCAACATCGGCGTTACGTACTTCGGCACCGAAACTGGATCGAGCGAGCCGCCGGGGATCTGCGCGTACGCGCGCCCGACGTTGAACCTCCACAGCACGAGCAACCCCGCTCCCGTCGCCGCGCCGAGTTTCAGTAGTCGTCGTCTGCTTAGCATTGCTCTCTCCTTGCATGTGCTTGTGGACAAGTCAATGGTCGTGCGCGATCCTTCCTTGCCGATGGCGATCTCCTTTCTGATGTTCGTCATCCTCCCGCAGGCTTGTGCAACCTGCGGGAGCGTTTATTGATGTGCAAAGCTGCCCGGCAGGCGGCACTGATCCCAGCACGAAGCGCGCCAGCAAACCTGCTCGAGGCGTTTTTCAAAGTGCCGAGGCCACACCCGCCGCAGCGACTGCACTTCGGGCAGCGCGTTCAGTTCCGGTTTGTGCGCCTGGGCGATGGCGTCCAGCAAATACAGCGCATCGACCCCGATCGCCTGCGCCATCCTCTCCTGTTCTTCTCTGCTGCCCGGCAGGCTCATCGTCGCGCTCGTCGAAGTGTATCGTTGGAGCCACTGGGCCGGCGCGATCGCGCGCAGCCAATCGGGTTGGGCGGCGGCCAGCGCTTCCAGCGTCTGATGGATCGCCTCCACCATTTGCTCCAACCGGGTCAGCCTGCACACCGTGTCGATGACTTGAATGGCCGTCGCCTGCCGACGATCGCGGCTTGCGAAAAGACCGATCTGACCCAGCCAGGCCAGGATGTGGTCCAATGCCCATTGCGCAGGAGGATTCTGCAAAAGCCGCTGGCGAAACTCGCACAACACCAAAGGGTCAAATCCCGGATAGCTCAATCCCAAATGCAGCGCGTATTTCCAGTCCATGCGGGTGCGGACGGCATCGGCTGCGTGGCGGTCCGGAATGTTCTCGGCGTACTGGAAGCAGGTGACCAGCGCCAGCATGGCCAGCGAGCCGGGCGGCTGTTTCCCTGAGACGTCCAGGTCGGCCGGCTTCACGTCGGCAAGCAGTTCGTCAATCCGGTCGCCGATGCTCAGGTAGATGTTATGGATGTTGAATACATCGGCTGCCGCGCGGGCAGTGTCCGCCGGGAGCGGCGGAAACGTCGCGGAATGCGCCGGCATGTTGGCCTCTCAAACCTCAAACTTCAAACCTCAAACTCCAAACCATCGGGCGTTGCGTGTGCACGCAAGGTTGTCATCAATCGTAGGGCGCGTTTCCATACGCGCCGCAAATTGGCGACACGCTGCGCGGAAAGCCGTCCCACGTCCGACCTGACATGTTTTGCATGCACGCGGCGTTGCAGGCGGTAGCGATTACGTTCAAGGTCACTATACGCGTGGTGGGGCAGGCTTGTGAAGCGTAGAAAACCAGCGATGTCACGCCAGCGCATGGGGGAAAACTACGGAGCGAAGAGGCGAGCGGCTCCGTAGAAACTACGGGCTTCAAATCCCAAATTTCAAAGCTCAAACTTCAAACCTCGGATTTTGGATTTTGAAATTTGGAGTTTGGAGTTTGGAATTTGGAATTTGGAATTTGGAATTTGGAGTTTGGAGTTTGGCGTTCGATTTCATTCGAGCAGCTTGTGCTCCGAAGCGTAGCGCACCAGCTCGACGCGGCTGTGCAGGCCCAGCTTGTCCATCAGGTTCGCGCGGTGGCTCTCGACCGTGCGCACGCTCAGATTCAGCGCCTCCGCAACCTGCCGGTTCGTAAACCCGCGTGCGACGAGCCGCAGCACCTCGATCTCGCGCGGACTGAGCGGTTCCGCGCCGACTGCTCCACCAGTCGAGGGCTGCGCCGCGTCGGCCAACAGGGCGCGGGTCAAAGCGGAGTGGACGTACAAGTCGCCGCGCGCGACGGCGCGGATGGCGTTGACCAGCTCCGACTCGGCGGCGCGCTTCGGGATGTATCCCGCCGCGCCGGCGCGGATCGCCTCGCGCAGCAGGCCCTTGTCTTCGTGAGCGGTGAGGATCAGGACGCAAGTATCGGGCAGCAGTTCCTTCAGCCGCCGCGCCGCCTCGATGCCTCCGCCGGGACCGGGCATGCTGATGTCCATCAGCACGACGTCCGGGCACAGCACGCCAGACAGGCGCACGGCCTCGTCGCAATCGGCTGCCTCGCCGACGACTTGCAGATCGGGCTCGGCATTCAGGAGCGCGCGCAAGCCCGCGCGCAGGACGCCGTGATCATCCGCGATGAGAATCCGAACCGTCACAAGGCATCTCCAGATCGCTGAGACACTGAGGGCGCTGAGGGCGCGGTCGGGCGATGAGGATGCGTAGCGTCACAAGGCATCTCCAGAAGCACCGTCGTGCCGAACCCGGCTTCGCTCTCGACGACGAGCGCGCCGCCGAACATCTCGGCTCGCTCTCGCATGCCGAACAGGCCCAGCCGCCCGCCGCGCTGGGCCGCATCGGGATCGAAGCCGATTCCGTTGTCTTCGACGATCGCGATCAGGCGGCTGCCGCGCTGCTCCAGCAGCAGTTCGACCCTCGTCGCCCGGGCGTGCCGTACTGCGTTGGTCAACGCCTCCTGCACGATGCGGTAGACCGCCGTTTCCATGTCCGGCGGCAGGCGGCGATCGCCGACGCCGATCGCTTCGAACTGGACGGTCAATCCATGCCGGTCGCTGATCGCCTCGGCGTGCTGGCGCAGCGCCGGCACCAACCCGAGATGATCCAGGCTGGCCGGGCGCAGATCGATGGCGAGACGGTGAAGGTTCTCCAGCACCTCGTCGACGGTTCGCTTTAGCTCGATGACGCCGGCGACGACGGCTTCCGGGCGATGCGCCTCGCGCTCGAGCAGGCGCAAGCCGACGAGCAGCGCCGTCAGCGCCTGCCCCGCCTCGTCGTGCAGCTCGCGCGCGATGTAGCGCCGCTCGCTCTCCTGGACCTCGACCAGCCGCCGGGACAGGGCCTGCAGCCGCTCGCGCCCGGCGCGCACCTGCGCGAACAGCCACGCGTTCTGAACGGCGACCGTCGCCTGGCCGACGAGCGCTTCCGCGAGCTGAAGGTGCTCGCGTGTGAACGCGTCCGGCGCATGGCTGGACAGGCTGCACAGCCCGATGACCTTGTCGCCGGTCGCCAGGGGCACGCCCAGCCAGTGGCGCGACTTCCCCCCGCTGAACCGATCGTCCCAGTCTGGGACGTCGTCGACATTCGGAATCGAGAGGCTTTTGCCGCCGGTCAGCAATTCCTGAACGGTCCGGTTCGACGCCACGTCGAGGGAAAGCAAGCCCGCTCGCTCGGCATCCGTGCGCGGCTCGCCGCCGCGCGCAGCCCGAATCGTCAAGCGCGAATCGGCTTCCAGCAAGAACGCTCTGGCAGAAGTGTAAGGGACAAGCCGGCCCACGTACTCGAGCAGCGTGTCGAGCACGGTGTCCAGGTCGAGCGTTCGCGTAAGGGCCAAACTGGCCGCGTTGATGACGGCCAGCTCTTGGTTGCGCCGCTTGATCTCTTCTTCCACGCGGATGCGATCGGTGACGTCTTGCTTGACCGCGATGAAATGGGAAAGCTCCCCCTTCTCGTCGAATACCGGAGCGATCGTCTGCTCCTCCGTATAAAGACTCCCATCCCGGCGGCGGTTGACCATCCGGCCGTGCCAGGCCTGCCCGGCCAGGACCGTATCCCACAGTTGCACGTAGAGCGCGGAATCATGCCGGCCCGACTTCAGCATGCGCAGATTCCGGCCGCCGATCTCCTCGAAAGAGTAACCGGTCATTTGCAGAAATGCCGTATTGCACCATTCGATGTTGGCCATGCGATCGGTGATGACGATGGCGTTGGCGGCCGCTTCGAGGGCTGTCGTCTGAAGCCGGCTCTTCTCCATCTCTGCGCGCAGCGCCGCGTTGGCCTGCACCAGTTCGGACGTTCGCAGCTGAACCCGAATTTCCAGCTCGTCGTGCGCTTCGCGGAGCGCCTCTGCGGTCTGCTCACGGTCGGCGGCGTGCTGCTTCAGATTGTTGATCCCATTGCGCAGCCGGGCCGTCATGTGGTTGAACGCCCGCGCCAGCGCGCCAATCTCGTCGTCGCGCTCGACGCTCGCCTCGACGTCGAGGTCGCCGCCCGCGATGCGCGCCGCCGTCCCGGCCAGTCTGGCCAGCGGAGAGGTGATGCTGCGCACGACGAACAGTGCAACACCTAACGCCACCAGCAGCACGGCGGCGGCCACGCCGGCGTCGACCAGCAGCACATCGTAGGCAGACCGAAAGGCTTCAGCCTGCTCCATCTCGATCAGCAGCGCGGCTTGAAGTGACGGCAGCCAGCGGTACACGCCCACGACCGGCGCGCCGCGAACACCCTCGTACAGGCCAACGCCATGGCCCCGGGAATTCGTCACGGCGTTCGCGCCCTCGGTGTCGATGTAAATCGTGGATGGCTCGGACGGCGCGCCGGCATCGGAGAAGCGAAAGTCGGTCAGCAGCGCGCGGTTGGAGTCGAGGAGGACCATCACACCGGTCTCGCCCAGGCCTGCCCGGCTGAACGCCGGGTCGGCGAACGACGCGAGATTGGCGCGCCCGGCCAGGGCGCCCAGGACAGTCCCCTGGCGATCGACGACCGGGCGCGCCGCGATCACAACCATGCGGCTCCGTTCCGCATCGTAAAACGGCGTGCCGACGTACGAGCCGGAAAGCCCGGCGTGGAAGTATGCGCTACCGCCGTCGAACGCGCCTGTGCGACCGTCTTCGGTCGAGACGACCACGTTCCCCCGGTTGTCCATCAAGAACACTTCGGCGAACACCTGGCCGCTGCCGGCGATGTGTTCGAGGTCGTCCTGGAGGTGAGCACGGGCCTCTCGGGATTCCGCCGGGGATGTGGATTCCGTGGTCAGCATGTGGGCAAACACGGCATCCATCGGTCTGGTTATCGCCACGGCGAGTGTGTCCTGCAGGTGGCTGACCCACTCCTCGAACCGGTTCTCCACCATCGCGGCGAGCGCTTCGAGATGCTCGACCGCCTGCCGCCGCTCTGTCTGGAGATAGGACAGGCTCGAGAACGTGCTGATAGCCGCCGCCGACAGCAGCACGATCAGCACGAACGCGATCGTCAGCCGGCCGCGAATGCTGAGCGAGCGGCGTCGCGGCGAGGTATGCGCTGGGCGCGGATCCGTGGCGGGCGCGTTGTCCTTCATTAGTACCAATGTTTTAGTTGGCAAGCTCCGCCATTCCAAGTGCGCATCGTAACGAAGCCGCTGGACTTTTGTCACAAAAACGGGTTATTTGGTATGAAAATAGTTAAAATTGGGGGTTTGATCTTTGGAGTTTGATCTTTGGAGTTTGATCTTTGGAATTTGGTCTTTGCTACGCGTTCACCTTCCGATAAGCGCTCCAGGATGGCTTTTCGGATCCGTCCGCGCGCAGCAGCCCACGGTGCAGATTCGCCGCCGGCTCGTCGCGCAGAAAGAACCAGTAGCTGCGCGGCGTGTAGGCAAGCCCTTTGAGCTTGTTGTAGGCCGTCGTGAGATTATCGGCCTGGGTTTGCTCGCTCACGCCCCAGTTCGTGTCCCAACTGAACTCGGTCACGTGGGTCGTTTTGCTCGTGCTCCCGCCCTCTTCCGTGACGTATCTATCGTGGACCAGCTTTACCGCTCTTTCGATTCTCCTGGCCGTCGTTCTCCCCCACGCGTCGATGTACAGGTGCTGGCCGATCGCGTCGAGCGGATAGGAGCCGTGAGTGCCCTTGACACTCTCCCAGCCGGCGTTGATGCGACCCTGGTTATACGTATCGCGCAGATAATCGGCGCCGGTGTTGCTCGTCGTGATGCTCGTGTCTGCCTGGCTGTGCGTGCTCAACAGGCCACCGGAGACGATCGTCAGGTTCGGCACACCGCTTTCCTTGGCCGCGACGTACACGCGCCGCAGCAGCCAGGCGAAGTTGGAGGGATAGACCCAGGTGAGGCTCGCGTTCGGCTCGTTCCACACCTGCCAGTTATCGATCTTGCCGGCAAAGTGAGGGATCAACACGCGCGCTGCGCCGGTCTCGAAGCCCTGGATGTACGGGTTGTCGCCATTGCCGCCGGCCACCTCCGCGTTGTTCGCCTGCCACTCGCCCGGCGGAGGCGTCGTCGTGTTCCAGGCTTCGTTCGAGAGCAAGCCCAAGACCTTCAAGTTGTTGTTCAGCGCATGGTCGATGATCGTATCGTACCGGGACAGCGCGGAGTATCCGAAAGCGTTGGTGTCCGTCCAGTTCGCGAAGTTCGGCCCTAGGCGGAAGTTGAGCCGGACCCAGCCTGCGCCGGACGCGGCTATCTTCGCGGCGACTGCGTCGGTGAAGAGGATTTCGCCGTTATTCCACATCGGCGCGCCGGGCTGGAGGCCCTGCGGGCCGGCAGGCGGCTTGGGCGGGGGTTTCGCAGCGCTTGTCTTCATTGCTATTGCCTCCTGAAAGGATAATCACTCGCGGTGACCAACTGCAAGGTTCCCGTCTCGTGAACCTCAATGGTGTACAGGCGCAGCGGCAATTCCAGGAGAACCTGACTCTCGGCCGGAGCCGGTGTGACGACAGCCGCCGCTTCGGGAGCTGTCCCTCGCGGAGGTTGGGATTGCCAGACGCTCACATCGGGGCGAATGCCCCGTACTTCTGCAACCTCGATTATCTCGTAGGTCACACGAGGCGCCAGGCGGGCGATGTAGCGCGGTTGAATCAGGGCATTTAACGCCGACCGGATTTCCACCGCCAGGGCGCCATGAAAATCGCTCCAGATGTCCGGGTCTTCGATGTACGGGTCCATACCCGGCAGGGGAGATGGCATGGCTGCAGCCTCCAACGACATCGTGATCGACTGCGTCCGCAAAGCCAATTATACGTCAGTTTTGGCTTTCCGAGCAGCCGCTACAATGGGCGTGTGCACGCAAAGAGTGCGGTATAAGTCAAGAGCGAATTCTGAGCGCAAGTCGAACCTGAACAACCGAATCAGGACGTACACCTACCCATGCCTGCCCACGCCGATTTTTCGCGCTGGGGGTACGCCGATCCGTATGGC
>DATEUJ010000230.1:0-9795 GCA_035283185.1 Anaerolineae bacterium
CGCGAGAAGGTTCGAGCGGCGGCGTAGGAGCGCCACGTCGCGAAGCCCAACACGCCGATCGTCAGGTTAATCAGGTTGTGGAGAAGGTTGACAGGAAACAGGCCGAGCAGGTAGCCGTAGTTCGCCGGCACGGCCAGTTCCGGCGCGTCCGGCCCGGCCGGCGGCGAGAACGCCGGAATGAACCCCAGCACGCCGACGGTCGTGAAAACCACGCCGCACAGCAAAGCAAAGTAACGCGTCAGCATCGGCCGGCCCTCACGCAGCACCGCGCATCACCCGCGCGCGCAGTATCATGCCCACTCCGGCGACGAGCATGACGGCGAACGCGCCGACCCACACCCATGTGCCGGGTGCTGACCAGTCCACCCGGTGCACCGTAGCATCGACGAGCACCAGGCCCAGGATTGAAAAGAAGCCAAACACGGCCTGCGTCAGCCCCGCCGTGAAGAACTCGATCCGGGCGGCGACGCGCGCGGCGGCCCACGCGCCGACCGCGCCGCTGGCGAACACCGCGCTGTACATGCGCCCGTGGAAGGCGTCGATCTTCCACGGCCAGAAGCCGGTGAACGTCTCCGGCGCGATCAGCAATGCCATGCTGTACAACCCCAGCACCAGGGACACGCCGAGCAGGTAGGCGCGCCAGGCAGGGGGCGTCGGGATCGGATCGGCGGGCGGCCAGCGTCGATACAGCCCCATGTGGTACGCCGAGTTGATCGGCAGGATGATGTACAGCACAAACCACGCATACGTGCTCCAGCGCTGGAAATCGAGCAGGTCGAAATTGAACACGGACACGAAGAGGACGATCGTGGTGAAGATGAATATCGCGGGCAGCACGCCGCGCGCCGGCGCCCACCGGCCGGCGATCAGCATCACGGCGACGGGCAGCAACGCCGTCAAATAGATCGATCCGAGGAAGCGAGTGTTGAACGGCGCGGGCGGCCACGGCCACAGTTCGCGCGCCAGATCGGGAAGGAAAAATAGTCCGAAGCCGGCGCCGAATAGCACGACGACTTCGACGAAGGTCACCGCGCGCAACAGGGGTGTAAGGCCGCGATTGCGATCCAGTGCGTCCATGTGGCGCCCTCCGTCGGTTGATGCCTCCAGTTTAACATCAGTCGCGGCGGCCGAAACGTAGGGCAGGTTTCCATACCTGCCTAAAGACGGCGGCTAATGAAAGCCGCCCTACGCCGACTGCGGGCAGCATAACATCAGTCACGGCGGTCGAGAGTGACAAGTGCGTTTCTGTTGGCCGCGCGCCGGCGGCGACGGTAGGCCTCCATGCCCAGGTACAGCGCGCCGAAGCCGAGCAGTGTCAGCGCGATCAGCGCCGCGTACACCCACGTCAGCGGGTTGGACGGATCGAAATCTCCCCACGCGCGGGCGATGCCGACGAGGATCAGCGCGGCCAGCACTGCGCCGGCCAGCACCACGACGCGAGAAGCGCTCCAGCGCCCGTCGCACGCCATGAGCAGGGCGCTGACGCCAGGCAGGGCGAACCATCCGCCTGTGACGCGCGCGGTGAGTGGTGTCAGCGTCCAGGGCCAGATGCGCATCGCCGCCTCCGGCCACAAGAATAAGAACAGCCCGATAGCCAATTCAACCAGCCCGGCCAGCGCCAGCACGGCGCGAATCGGCCGGGGCAACCGAGCGTCGTCCGGCTCGAGCGTCCCCGGGTCGGTGACCCGGTTGCGCAGCCACAGTATCGGCAGCAGAAATGGCGTCACCGCGTACAGCGCCACCCACATCCAGAACCATACGTGACCGTGATTGAAGCGATCCCAGTGCAGAATGGTCGCCACTGCCATGAACGCGGTGAACACGCCGATCGGGAGGAAGGCCAGACCCACTTCGTGCCAGCGTCGCGAGGCCAGGACGCAGGCGAACAGGAACGCGCCCGCAAAGTAGCCCGCGCCCATCACCAGCGGCGTCATGCGGGGCCGGATCGTCCAGGCGAACAGCCGCTCGGTTTCGTCGGGCCACAGGTACAGCGTGAGTGACGCGGCCAGCAGCACGGCCACGACGACGACGGCGACCCGGCGCGTCGATGGGAAGATGCGGTCATCTCGAACGGTCACGTTCATGCTGCTCCTTGCGCCGCCGCCCGCCGCGCCCGATCGCGCACCAGGAGCACGACGGTGACGACGAGCGTGCCGAGGTACGCCGCGAAGTAGAGGAGACCGCCCGGCCGCGCGGCGAAGTCGAACGTATCGAGATTGACAATGGCCGCTGCGGTGATGGGCACGATCAGCCCGATGCCGGCCCGCCCAACCGCTAGCACCGGCGCCATGCCCTTCACCCAGACCAGGGGCAGCGCGGCCAGGCTGAGCGCCGCATAGAAGGCGGCGAAGGCGCGCACGGTGAACAGCGTGAGCTTCTCCGGGAAAATGCCGCCTTCAGTGGACAGGCCCCCCGGCTGGGCCTGGGCGCCGCCGACGGCGAGGGCGCCGACGAACACTACGAAGAATACGATCAGCCCGCGCGCCGTGCGCGACACGGGCGCGCCCTCGGGGGCGAGCGGCGGTCGCAGGCGAAGCCACTCGATCACGCCGAGCAGGCCGGCCAGGATGGTGAGCAGCAGGGCGCCGATGTACGGCCAGGCCAGCGGGACGTCGAGTATCACTCTGTCGCTGAAGGTGATCAGCACCGTCGTCTCCAGCAGCCCAAACAGCCACAGGTAAATAAGAAGCGGGTGCACAATCGACCAGCGCCAGACGCGCGCGCCTTCCCAGGCGAAGGCGGCATTGCCCAGGCACCAGCCGCCGATGGTCATCGCGACGAACGGCGAAATCTTCCACGAAAAGCTCGCCGCCGACCATTCGGGTGCGAGAAATAGAATCGCACCCAGGATGGCGTACAGCGCAGCCAGTGTGCGAGTCAGCCAACGTGAGGTGAGCGAGAGCATGGTGAACTCCTTTCACGCTTGATGGCCGAGACTTCGGAAGTCTTTGAGACTTCCGAAGTCTGAAACTCAAGATCCGCTGTCCAAGCGCACCCATTTTAACGCAAAGACGGCCCGTCGCCGAAACCGGCGGCAGAGCGCATCGTTCAGATCTGGACTGGACTTTGGCAAATTAGGCGTCGGCTTTTGTCGAAGTCGGGGATTTTATGTCGCCGGTTCACTGAGATGATTGACGACCTGCCGAATTCTCTGGCGGACCTTCTTGTAATCAATCTGCTGCCACGCCTCCAACAAGGGTATGTACTTCGGATCTCCTGTTGCTTCTACCTTGTCCAGCAAGAGCATAATCATGCCGCGATTCCGGTCTTTAAGGTAACTCATGTCGAACGGGTGATGACCCGCTGCACCTTCCGGCTCATCGAGCTGCGCTATCCTTCCGACCCCAGGCGCTGCCGTATTCGTTGAGCAATCGCACGCTGCTCATGTTCGGGCAGCGGCGGAAAATCCTTGCTGACATATCGTCCAGCCCCGCTCTCCATCTTTTCGACAACGACTTCGCCACGAACCATCTGCGTATTCAAGGCATCCCCTGGCCGATGTGGCGCCAAATGAACGTGAAGATGGGGCACGCCACCGCCAAACACGTAGATGTAAATCAGCTCCGCGCCCGTCTCCTCGCGAAGCACTCGACTCACGCGCGCCAGGACTTCTCCGAACGTGCGCGCTTCCTCGCCGTCGAGGTCTGTAATATGTGGAATGTGCCGCTTGGGTTCGAGATAGGCGAAGCCGAGGACTTCGGCGTCCAGGCTGACCGTGAGTCGCCAGAGGGCATCTTCCCACACCTGGATACGGTGAAGCTCCGCATCGCCAGAAGCGCCGCGACAAATGACGCACTCCGGTTGAGTTTCGACGTTAGACATAGCGCGACTCTTAGCCGCAACCAAAAGATTAACCACGGATGACACGGATTACACGGAGGTTGACACGCTGCCATCTGTGCTATCCGTGAAATCCGTGGTTAAAAATCGCCGCGGCTGGCGCAGTTGTTGAGGGCAATACTATAACCCTGTCCGAGTCCAACAACTGTTGGACCTGTTCTCGATACTCTTCAATGTACCAGTCATCCAGCAGCGCCAGGTATTCGATTTGCAGCGGATGCGGCAAGTGAAAGAAGTCTGAGTGAATCAGTCTTCGACATCGGGCGCTCCCGCACCGGCACTCCCACAGTGTATCACCATAGCCGTTAATGCAGTAATCGTAGGTGATTTCCTCATCCGCTGCGATGGCGCGCAGTGCGAAAACGTACCGAACACCGTTGATCGTCCGCACGAACGAGTTCGGATCGCAGCTATGATTGATGTGCCGTTCCGGCGACTGCATGAGCACGACTTTGCCGCCCGCCAGATAGTCGCAGTGATATTCATGCTCGCCATCCGACTCACGCAGTGGGGCGTCGTCCGAGACGATGCGCGAGTCATCGATGCGGAGGATAGGAGCGCCTTTCGGGATATCGACGGCTGCAAAGACACCCATGCCGTGGATGGGCGATTGCTTGAGAACGACCATCATGGTTATGCCGAATCGTCTTCAACTGGTTCGAGACGAGGAATCGGGAATCCTGTTGGCTTCTTTGCGAAGATGTAAGCCCGGTGGCTCAGGTATTCCATGTCCGCGTACGAGGGTCTCGTAATCACTTCTTCGATCTCGAATCCCGCCGACGCCAGGTAACCCGCCATCTCATCAGGCCGGAAGAAGAGGAAATCGATCGACACCGGATGCCCCCACCACTCTTCCAGGTGGACGATCTCCTCGCCGACGTGGAAAGCGAGCAACAGTATCCCACCCTGTCGAAGAACGCGCTTCATTTCGCGCAGGGCGCTTGTCACTTCTTCGCGCGGGATGTGAATGATGGAGTAAAAGGCGGCGATGCCTCCCCAGGTCCTATCTTCGACATCCAGCGCCAGCATGTCGCCCTGCCGGAACTCAATGCCGGGATTCAGTTGCCGCGCTTGATCGACCATGCCGGGCGACAGGTCGATCCCGCAGACGTCGACGCCGCGCTCGTGCAGATACCGCGCGACGTGCCCCGGCCCGCAGCCCAGATCGCATGCCGGCCCCAGGCTTTGCACGCCGGCGGCGAACCGATCCAGCAACTGGCGATCGAGCGGCTTGTGATCCAGCTCGTGATAGATGCGCTGGACGTACTCTGCCGCGACGCGATCGTAACTGGTCTGCAGGTCGGTTATCTGTTTTCGATCCACTCTTATTTTCCTACGGCCAAGGGAACTGAAATGCTGCGCCGGGTATCTGAATTTACCCTATCTGGCGCTGGAGTCGAGGCCGGTGTGGGCCGCCAAATATGCCCGCCTAAAGGCTCGACTCCAAAATTCGCCAGACTACGGTTCGGGAATAGCACGGCTACGCGATCTCAGTCTATGACAGCCCGTTTCCCAAGTCAAGTATTGGGTGTCACTCCCCGTGCGCACGCAAAGGTTGTCGGTCGTTACAGTGCTCGCCAAGCCGCGTCCTCGCGGTTGGCCGCCCGCGGGGACGCGGGCGGTGAGCCACCTGACATGTTTTGCGTGCATACCACTCCCACTCCCCCACTCCCCACTCCCCACAACGGTTGCACAGCGAATCTGAATTGTGATATGATTATATGGTCATTCAGCCGGGCAGGCATCGCATGAGACGATCCCCACTGATTTATAGCCTCACGCTGGCGCTCGTCGCGGCGCTGTTGATGACCGGCCTGATTCACCTGGTCACGCTGGATACGCTCCTGGCGCACGCGCACCGGGAGATGAGCGGCGCGCCGCTGCGTGACTTAGGCGACGGGTGCTGCTTGTTCGTGTGCACGTCGCTCATCATGGGCCTGCTGATCGCGACTCCGGCGCTCTTTAGCCTCAGGGGTCGCCTGTCGTCGTCCGAACCGACGACGCTGGCCGCCATTCTCCTGCCACTGGATCCCCCTCCCCGACTCGCGCCTGCGTCTCATCGTAGTCGCATCGCTTGAGTCTCAGTAGATCCACTGTCTGCGGACGCGGAGCGGGCACGCCTACGTGCCGATCTTGGCCGCACCCGAGGGTGCTTACTCCCCAAATTTGGCTACTGAGTCTACATCCGTCCGAGTCAATCAAACAGAGAGAGGGAGGAATTCATGTCTTCAATCGCGCTCAGAGCGCGTGTCGTTCTGCTTATTTCGCTCGCCCTGGCGCTGGCGGCCTGCGGCGGGACCGCTCCCGCTACAAGCGACACTGTGTCTGAGGAGCCGCAAGAAGTCACGATGACCATGCAAGAGTTCACGTTTGACCCCACCGAAATTTCGGCCAGGGTCGGCCGCCCGGTCAAAGTGACGCTGGTGAACAAAGGCACGCTGCTCCACGACTTCAGCAGCATGGATGCGAAAGTTGAAGTCATGTCCGTGCAGGAAGGGGCAGAGCATGACATGGGCGGTATGGAAAGTCAAATGACGATGCACATGGCCGTCGACGCCAGCACGACCGAGACGCTGGAGCTCACCCCGACCGAAACGGGGACGTATGAGTTCTACTGCTCGGTCTCTGGTCACAAGGAAGCCGGCATGGTTGGGAAGCTGATCGTCACGCCGTAACGGTGGAGGTTCACGCGTGAACAGGCGGTCACGGCTGTGGCTCACCATCGGGTTGACCGTGAGCATCACGCTCGGCGTGTCGCTCGCCTGATGCAGCGCGCCGAGCGACGCGCTGGTGGTGATCAACAGCACGGCCGTGCCGCCTGTACCCACGCCCGATCCCGATCGTGTTGCAAGGGGGGCGGTGCTGTACGCGCAACATTGCGCCGCATGCCACGGTGCGAACCTGGAAGGCGCGCCGGATTGGAAGAAGCGCCTCCTCGACGGCTCGCCTGAGCGATCTGCTGGTTAAACACATCCGGGAACTCTTGAACGAACACTCGCAGTTCTAATCTACCATGGAGGATTGAGCCATGAAGAAGTCGCTGTTGGTCATTCTTACTCTGATGGCAGTGAGTCTGTTTGTCGCCGCGCCGGCCTTGGCGCACGATGGCGACGCGTGCGCTCACGACGTGGCGACGGTGGAGGCGTTGCGCGATTGCGTCGAGCACGCGATTCACCACGGGCACATCGGCGACGCAGAGGTCGAGCAGGGCTTGCTGGATAAGCTCGATGCCGCACAAGAAGCTTTCGATCGCGGGCGGAATGACGTGGCCGTGAATGTCTTGATGGCCTTCGTCAACGAAGTCGAGGCTCAGGCCGGAAAGAGCATCCTGGAGCCGCACGCGAGTCATTTGATCGAGCACGCGCAGATAGTGATCGAAGCGCTGAGCGAGTAGCCCTACCTCACTCTGTCCGCAGTTGAAAATCCCGATCCCGAGACCTGGCAGGTCTTGCCCACACCCCTGTCGCAGGCCAGAATCCGAAGACCTGCCAGGTCTATAGAGTCATGCGGGGCTGGCGGTGCTCTCGATCGGGGATGTTCGGATCAGCACCAGCGACAGAAGGCCGAGCACGCCGCACGCCACGAAGCCGATCGTCAGGCCGAACGCTTCCGCCAGCACGCCGATCAACAGCGGCCCGAGCATGTCGCCCAGCTCCTTGAACGACCCGGCGACGCCCATCGTCGCGCCGAGCTGCCCGACCTGCGCCAGGTTGCTGACCAGCGCGTCGGTGTTGGTCCATACCGTGCCGATGCCCACGCCGGCCAGGATCGAGATCAGAATCAGAGGCGCATCGCTGGCAAAGGGAACCAGGATGATGCTGACGCCGGACAGCAGCAGGCCGAGCCGAATCGTCGGCGCGGCGCCGAGCCGATCGGCCAGCACGCCGGCGATCGGCTGGATCAGGAGATAACTCGCGGTCGCGATCGTCAGCACGACGCCTGTCGTCAGCGGATCGTAGCCCAGGTCGTGGACACGCACCGGCAGGAAGCCGAACAGGATGCCGACGAAGAACATGTTCACGACGATCACGGCGTACCACGGCCACAGGCTCGGGCGGCGCACGACCGACAGGATGCCGCCCAGGCTGAGCGCATCGTCGTCGTCGAAGATTTCGCCGGGACGCGCTTCCGGCTCGGGCAGCAGCAGCGACAGCGCAAACGCGACGGCGCCGACGGCAGCCGCCGCCAGGAAGACGGCGGCGAAGTTGGACCGTAGAACAATCGCGCCGCCCACAATCGGGCTAATCACGTAGCCGGCGCCCTTGATCGCGTTGTAAATGCCATACGCGCGTCCGCGCCGCTCGAGGACGTATGCGCCGACGAGCGCGAGGGATACCGCCGACAGGGCCGCCGCGCCAACGCCCTGCACGAAGCGAACGAGCAGCAATAGTCGCGGATCGACCCAGGGGTAGACGAGCGACGCCAGCGTGAACAGCGCAATGCCGGCGAGCATCGTCTGCTTCATGCCGCGTCGATCGGCGAGCGCGCCGAAGGCGGGCTTGGCGACGATCTCGGCAAAGTCGTACGCGGCGATGAGCAGGCCGATCATGGCGACGCCGACGCCGACCTGCTCGGCGTATACGGGCAGGTTGACGGCGACGATGTGCGCGCCGAATGACGTCACAAAGCCGACGAAGCCGAGAATGACGACCAGCCAGGTTCTGCCGCGCATAAGAATGAAGATAGTTTACCAGTAATCGGCAACTCCGTGACATGCCCTTCTTGGTCGGGCGGTGGCATATCACCCTAATTGGATGACGAATATCACTATAAACATGGCTTATACGTGGGTATCATTTTCACGAATGAAAGCCCAAGAGAGGAAACGGATGTTCTATCGACGCCGATTCTTATTGCTGCTTGTGACTGGCTTGCTGGCGGTCGGCGGCCTGACCACGGGATGCAGCGCCTCTACATCCGGCGACACTGCCGAACATCCCTTTCAGATGGCCGACCTGGCCCCGATGCCGGTGGAAGTGCAAACCGCTCCAGTCGCCGTGCAGCAAGCCTACCAGTTCGCCGTCGCGAATCCCGGCGTGCTCAAGCAAATCCCCTGCTATTGTGGCTGCGGCGACATGGGCCACACCTCGAATTATGCCTGTTACGTGGCAGGAACGAACGCCGACGGCACACTGAAGTACGATCCGCACGCGCTCGGCTGCTCGATCTGCGTGGACATCACGCAGGACACCATGCGCCTGCTCAAGCAGGGCAAGCGCGTCTCCGAAATCCGCGCCGTCGTCGACGAGACCTACTCGCGGTACGGCCCCTCAAACATGCCGTAGTTCGGAGTCGTGAGCGGGGGAACCATGACTCGAACGAAGGTATCGCGCCGCTGGCGCTGGCCGATCGTCATTCTCGCCGGCCTGGCGATCCTGCTGGTTCCCATTCCGGCTCTATCCGCCGCGCCGGGCGAACGATACGTCCGCGTCGAGGCGAGCAGTTTTGAATACGCGCCCGCCGAGATCGCGGTCAATCCCGGCGACCGCGTGACGATCGAGCTGGCCTCGACGGACGTCGTTCACGGTCTATACCTCGACGGTTACGATCTCAATACGACCGCCGATCCCGGCCAACCGGCGCAACTGACGTTCACTGCCGACAAGACCGGCGCGTTTCGATTCCGATGCTCGGTGACGTGCGGCGCGCTCCACCCGTTCATGATCGGCAAGCTGACCGTCGGCGCGAATGACCTGTTGTGGCGCGCGATCGGCCTGGCGGTTCTGGCCGCCGCCGCTTCAGGAGCAGTTTGTACCACGAAGACACCAAGACACGAAGAGGTGTGAAGATGTGTCTTTACGACGGGGTAACTGTCTAACGAAGCTTCGCCTCAAACCGACAAGTCTAACGAAGCAGTTCGAGTGCGCTATAATGTAGTTACAAACAACTTCGCTTGCTGTGCAGAGAGCTGTCTCCTTTTTGACGCCGCTGGGCGTTCAATCTCTCTCGCGGCCA
>DATEUJ010000231.1:0-24936 GCA_035283185.1 Anaerolineae bacterium
AGTAATTAGTGATCGGTAATTAGTGATTGGTGATCAGAAGGGTTCATCTGAGTCGACGTCGTCTTGTGACGGTGTCTCTCCGTCCATGGCGCGGTACTTGCGCAGCCAGGCTTCCATTTCGTCGGCGTTCTTGACCGGCAAGATCATGCGCACCGACCCGCGCAGTCGCAGCCGTGCGTCGGTGTTGCGCACGTCGATCGCGCCGCGCGCGCCGTCGAGCGTGTCGATCAGCCCCTTCGCCCGCAGGCGGCGCAGCAGGTCCTGGTACTGCACGATCCCCAGGTCGCGCTCCTTGCCCGTGATCGTGCGGTACTCCTCGCGCACTTCGCCGATGGTCACTACGGGATCGTTGGCCAGGCTGAGGCGCTCGATGCGCTCCTCGTACAGCTTGCGCAGGACGACGATCATGAGCGTCTCGTCCAGCCTGAAATGTGCGCGGCAGTAGCTGAAGTCCGAAACGGCTTGAAAGATGCGATGGTAGTCGTCGTGCAGCAGGCTGAACCCGCACAGCCGAAGCAGGCTCTCGAATACCGGCCGGTAGCGGTGGACGAAGTAGTAGTCGTCCTTGTCCGCGTCTACGTCTTGATATAGGAATGTCTGCCCCAGCAGACGATTGATCACGCGAGGAACGTCGCGGCGCGCTTTGTCGCTCAAGCCGGCGGATTCGAGGAGGGTGTCGGTGTCCATGGTGTTCAGTAATCAGTAATTAGTAATCAGTAATCAGTGATCAGTGGTCGGCGGTCAGTCTGTAGAGCTGAAAGGGAGCGACGCGGTACGGGCCAATCGGGACGGGATCGCCGGGCACTAATTCGAGACCGTATTCGACGTCGGGATGGTGGCTGTAGGCAATGATAGTCGTGAACGAGTGCATGTCGTCGAGGAGGGACGCCGGCAGCTCGCTGACGTGGAGCGCGCGGTGGCCGTTGAAGAATCCCATCACCGTTCGATTGACTCTGTCCGGCGTGAGAGCCTGCGTCACATCCTGCAGCGTGGCGAGACGCAGCGCGGCCAGATCGCTCAGCGACAAAACCGGAGAAGCGATCGTCTCCGTGACGAACGGCGCGCGTCGCCTGGGCGGCGTGAAGAAACTGTTCCCGTCGGGCGCACGCACGGAATGGAGCTGCAAGCCGGGGGCGCCTTCGGGCAGAGTCATTTCGCCGTCGTTCAGCAATGCAGCTAGATGTCGCGCCAGCGACGCTAGGCGGTCCTTGAAGCCGCCGTCGGCGCTCACGATGTGGTAGCGAATTTGGCGCAACGATGTACGGAGATACTGCGCGTGCCGGCGATCGATCTCGGCGAGCAGGGGGTCAAGCCCTTCGAGTTGATGAATGATGAACCCCATGTAGCGGTTGATCTCTTCGGCGGCCTGCGCCGGCGTGAAGCGTCCCTGCGCGGCAAGCTCTTCCGCCGTCCGATCCAGCCATTCGCGATTGCGCTGCCACGAGCGCAGCCTGGCGACGATGTCGCGCCGGTAACGCGATACGTGATCCGATGTCTTCAACGCATGATAGGCGTGGCCGAGCGTCCTGGCGTAATCGTCGAACTGTAGTTGCAGCAGCTCCGACGGGCTGCGCCCGCGCGTCGCGCGCTCGATGTAGCGTCGGATGTTGTGGTTCAGCTCGTTCAGCCCGCGCACGACCTGCCGCACGTTTTCGTAAGCCTGCGTGACCGCGAGCGCCGGCGAGAAATCCTTGCTCCGCGAGCCGCTGATCAGTTGATGTGCGGTGTAGAGCTGGCCCGCAAACTCGCGCGGCTTCTGCTCCTGAATGGCGCGGAACGCTTCGAGCAGTGTGAAGGCGTAATCGGGCAGGGTGATCGTCTCGGAGTAGTCGGCATGTTGCTCGCGCTCGACCCAACCTGTCTCGGCCAGGCGTCGCAGCAGGTAAGCAGCGTAGTCATGCTCGGTCAACTGGCCGGTGTCTGCACTGCGAAGTCCCCGACCAGAGGGAGTGGGAAGCCCTGCCCTGAGCGCAGCCGAAGGGGCAGTCGAAGGGATCGAGTTGCGCACCTCCTCGTCGGCCTCTGCCATTTCTGCGGCAACCTCGCCCTCCGCGCCGGCGCTGCGCAGGTAATCCACAATCTCGCCAATCACGACCTCGCGCGACAGGCCGGCGCGGCTGAACTCGGCCAGCCCGTAGACGCGCAGCAGGATCGCCATGTAATGGCGCTGCAAGGTCGTGGCGCCCTGCGTGCTGAACAGGTTGAACAGGTTGGCCGGCAGGACGTTAAACGGGTTCGCGGTCTCGGCCATCGTTGTCCCACACCAAAATGTCTGACGGCTCGCAGCGCAACGCCTGGCACAAGCGTGCGAGGGCGTCGAGATCGACGTGGCGCGCCTGCCCGGCGTCGAGGCGATAGACCAGGTCCTTGGGCACGTTGGCAAGTGAGGCCAGCCGCCGCAGCGTCAGTCGCTCGCCGGTGACGGCCTGCTGCTTGCCAAGAAGTATGGTGATTCGACCTGAAGTGGTGAGCCTGGGCATATAGAACGTGCGTTCTAAGACTGTCGTAGTATACGACAGATCGACCGATTTGTCAAGATGCTTGTGCGATTTTTTAAGACAAATATGGCTCTTGCCAAACCCCAGTACACAGGATGGTAGTCACGATGTTTTGGTGCTTAAACACATTGACATTCGCATAAAAATTCCTATACTATCGTTAATATTGTCGTCTCGCTTAGCATCCCTCGCCCTCCAGGGCACGCGAGGCCATCGCGCCGGGCGAGATGCTTCCTGGCGAGCAACAGTCAATCCGTCCCCAAACCCGCTTGTGCTAACAGAATCGCTGGCATAGTACCTTGACAATGTCAGATTCGGCTCGCCGCGCCGGGGACGGCGGCTTGAGCCTAAATGTGACTGTCGAAGTATGCGCGTACCCGGCATTATACTGCTCACGGTCATAAATGCGCCTCTTGGTCATTCCCGCACGCTTTAGGCGGGAATCCAGCAACCCAATCGGCATGGAGTATCCACCCCCGATCTGGTCGGGGGCGAACTGGATGCCCGACAACAGCATTCGGGCATGACCGTGGCCGGCATAGTAACGCTAACAAAAGCGCAAATTGTGCCCGTGCTGAGTATAAGATTTCCTGGAGGAGACGTGCCGGATCAGCCATCTGAAACACTGTTGAAAGTTGAAGGTCTCTCCCTGGCTTTCGGCGGTGTGGCGGCTCTCACCGGAGTCGGCCTGGAAGTTTATCGGGGCGAGATTTTCTCCGTCATCGGCCCGAACGGCGCGGGCAAGACTTCGTTGCTGAATTGCATCAGCGGCCTGTATCACCCCCAACGCGGGAATATCTTCTTTCGGGGGCGCGACATTTCGCGCTTCTCCGCGCACCGGCGGGCCGCGCTCGGCCTCTCGCGCACTTTTCAGAAAATCGAGCTGTTCAAAGGCATGACCGTCCTGGACAACATTCGTCTCGGACGCCACCTGCGAATGAAAACCGGCCTGCTCGACGGCGCGCTATGGATCGGGCGCGCCTCCCGCGAGGAAGTCGAGCACCGGGCCTTCATCGAAGAGGCGATCGTCGACCTCCTGGAGATCGAGCACCTGCGCGACCACGTCGTCGGCGCGCTGCCTTACGGATTGCAGAAGCGCGTGGAGCTCGCCCGCGCTCTGGCGCTCGAACCCCAATTGTTACTTCTCGACGAACCCATGGCCGGGCTAAACCTGGAAGAAGTCGAAGATATGGTGCGCTTCATCCTGGACATCAACGCAGACCCACGCTGGAACGTGACGTGCATTCTCGTCGAGCACGATATGGGCGTCGTGATGGATATTTCGGACCGGGTCGCCGTGCTTAACTTCGGCGAGAAAATCGCCGAGGGCACACCCGCCGATGCCCAGGCCACCCCGGCCGTCATTCACGCTTATCTTGGAGAACACGAGGACTTGTATGCCACCCGCCGATAGCCATCCGCAGGGCGAATTGACGATCACCCCGGACCTCACGCTGCCCAAGTTGATGCTGCAAACGGCGCGGCGACTGGGCGATGGGCACGTTGCCTTGCGTGAGAAGGAATACGGCATCTGGCGCCCGATCACGTGGCGCGAGTACGTCGAAGCGGTGAAAGAGATAGCGCTCGGCTTCGTCGCCCTCGGCCTCGAACGGGGCGACAAGGTGGCCCTCATCGGCGACAACCGGCCCGAGGGCCTCTTTGCCGAAATGGCGGCGCTGGCCGTCGGCGGGGTCGCCGTCTGGCTCTTCCAGGACTCGCTCATCGACGAAGTCCAATACATTGTCGATCACTGCGACGCCAAAATCCTGGTCGGCGAGGGGCAAGAGGAGGCGGACAAGGGCCTGGCCATCCGCGACCGGTGCCCCAAGCTCGAAAAGATCGTCTGGGACGACCCCAGGGGCATGCGTCACTACGACGACCCGATGCTGATCAGTCTGCCCGATGCCCGAAGGCTGGGGCGGGAGTTGGACGAGCGCGAGCCAGACCTGTTCAAGCGCCTGGTCGAGCAAGGCCAGGCCGAGGATGTCTGCCTTCTGTTCTACACCTCAGGCACCACGGCGAAGCCCAAAGGGGCGCTGCTGACTCACCACAACATGCTGAAGATGGGCCAGAATCTCTTGCGGGTGGATGCGTACCGCCAGAGCGATGATTTCGTCTCCTACCTCCCGTTCGCCTGGATCGGCGAGCAGATGATGTCGATCTCTTGCGGCCTGCAAGCCGGCTTCACGCTCAATTTTCCCGAGGAGCCTGAGACGAGCCAGGACAACATTCGCGAGATCGCGCCGCACATGCTGTTCGCCCCGCCTCGCATCTACGAGCAGATGATCCGCAGCGTGCAAGTGCGTTACCTGGACGCGTCGCGGTTGAAGCGCAAGGCGTACGAGCTGGGCATGGCCATCGGCTACCGGGTGGCCGACGCCAAGTTCGCCCGCACGCCGCTCTCGACCGCCTGGCGCCTGCTCCGTCTGGTCGGCGAAGGGCTCCTGTTTCGATCGCTGCGCGACCACCTCGGCCTATCTCGAGCGCGCTACACGTATTCGGGAGGCGCGGCGCTCGGCCCGGATCACTTCCGCTTCTTCCACGCCATCGGCGTCAACCTCAAGCAAATCTACGGCCAGACTGAGATCGCCGGCATCTCGGTTCTGCACCGCGACGGCGACGTCAAGTTCGACACGGTCGGCAAACCGATTCCCGAAACAGAGGTGCAGATCACACCGGAGGGCGAAATCATTGCCCGCAGCCCGTCGGTCTTCCAGGGCTATTACAAGAACTCGGAGGCGACGGCCCAGGCGCTGCGCCCCAATCCGGGCGGGGATGGACTTTGGCTGCATTCCGGCGACGCCGGCTTCATCGATCAAGACGGACACCTGGTCGTGTTCGACCGATCGGGCGACGTCATGATCCTGTCGGACGGGAGCAAGTTCTCGCCTCAGTACATCGAGAGCCGGTTGAAGTTCAGCCCCTACCTGCAAGACGCCTGGGTGCTGGGCGATCAGCGACCCTTCGTCGCCGCCGTCCTCTGCATCGCCTACAACGTCGTCGGCAAATGGGCGGAGGAGCGGAACATCGCCTATACCTCCTACACCGAGCTCTCACAGAAACCGGAAATCTATACACTGGTCGGGCAGGCTATCCGGGAGGTGAACCGGCGCCTGCCTGACACGGCGCGCATCCGGCGCTTCGTGAACCTGTACAAAGCCTTCGACGCCGACGACGACGAGTTGACGCGCACGCGCAAGCTGCGGCGGCGCTTCCTGGAGGAACGCTATCAAGACATCGTCCGCGCGCTGTATGCAGACCAGGACATCCCCGCTGGGCGCCCCGCTGGGCGGGGGGCAAGCACGGGCGTCCCCTCCGCTCCGCTACGAGGATCTGCGTCAAGCAGCGTTCACATCGACACGACGATCACTTACGAAGACGGGCGCATCGCACGCATCAAGGCCGATCTGCGGGTTGCGCAGGTGGACGAGTTGAGAGTTAGAGTTGGGAGTTAGAGTTTGCAGTTTGAAATTTGGAGTTTGAAGTTATGGAACTCTTAGTTCAGCTCCTGGTCGCGGGAACCCTGGTCGGCAGCATCTACGCGCTGGTGGCGTTGGGCTGGGCGTTAATCTACAAAAGCAGCGGCGTGCTCAACCTGGCGATGGGTGAGCTGACCCTGATCGGGGCTTATGTCTGCCTGACCTTCTACAATTGGGGTATTCCCTTTCCCCTGGCGATACTCGGCTCCCTGATCATCGGCGGTGTGTTGGGACTGCTGGTCGAACGCCTGGTGCTGCGCCCGCTGATCGGCGAGCCGATCCTGACCGTGATTATGGTCACGGTAGGACTGTCGTTCCTCTTCAAGGGACTGGTGGGGTTGATCTGGGGCACCGATACCCAAGTGTTCACTCCCCCTGTCTTTCCGGCAGAGCCGATTCGTGTGGGGCCGATCACCATCAGCCCGGTCTTTCTGGGCGGGTTCGTGGCGGCTTTGCTCTTGCTGGTCGCCTTCACGTGGTTCTTCCAGCGCACGCGCTGGGGTCTCGCGATGCAGGCCACCGCCGACGATCAAATGGCAGCGCTCTCGCTGGGCGTCAGCGCCAAGCTCGTGTATGCCATCGCCTGGGCGATCGCCTTCATGGCCGCCGGCGTGGGCGGCATCTTCCTCGGCATCATCAATGGGCTGAACGTCTCGGTCAGTTTCCTCGGGCTGCTCGTGCTGCCGGCGGTCGTGCTGGGCGGTCTGAACTCGGTTCCCGGGGCCATCGTGGGCGGCGTGCTCATCGGCATTTTGCAGAACCTGGCCGGCGGCTACCTCGACCCGCTCATTCCCGGAGGTATCAAGGAAGTATTCCCTCTGGCCTTCATGGCCGTCGTCTTGCTCTTCAAGCCCTACGGGTTGTGGGGATGGCAAAAGATTGAGAGGGTGTAGGGCGCAGGGCTTGCCGTTGGGGCAGGGCTTGCCCCTGCCCTGAGATTTGGGGTTTGAGATTTGGAGTTTGAGGTTTGAAACATGTTCCGACTGCCGGCTGGCACGTATTTTCAGACTTATCAGCAGGCGCACCGCTTCTGGCCGACCCGCTTCATGACGCTGCGGATGATCGGCCTGCTGGCCGTGCTGTTTGTGGCCGTTCCCCTGGTCGCCAACAACTATGTTCTTTCGATCGCCAACCGCATCGGTTACACCATCCTGGCCGCCATGGGCGTGCAACTGCTCATCGGCTTCACCGGACAACTGACGCTGGGCCACGCGGCTTTCGTCGCCGTCGGCGCCTACGCCAGCGCTATCTTCACACTGACCGCCGTCGAAAACGCCGATATTCCATTCTGGGGTTTTCTGTCGCAGGCCGGCCTGGCCTATCCCCTCAGTGTCGTGGCAGCGTGTTTGCTCTCCGGTCTGTGGAGCGTGTTGTTCGGCCTGCCCTCGGCGCGCGTCAAGGGATTTGGCATCATCCTGACCACCATGGCCGCCCAGTTCATCACGGTGAATTTCATCATTGCCCAGTACGTCAGCCAGATCGGCGGCCGGGGGCATTATTTCTCGCTCCCAGCGGGCACGGTCAAGATCGGCCCCTGGGCGCTGGCCGGAGACCGGGATGCGTATTTCTGGATGCTGATCCTGGTCGTGCTGGTGACGGCGGCGATGAACAACTGGAAGCGGACGCGGCCGGGGCGCGCCTGGCTCGCCATTAGAGATAACGACATCGCCGCCGAGGTGCTGGGCGTGAACATCGTACGCTACAAGCTGCTGGCCTACTTTGCCGCCGGCATACTCGCCGGCCTGGCCGGCTCGTTCTGGATCACGTCGCTGTTTTTCGTCAGCCCGGAGCATTTCGAGTGGAGCAACTCGTTATGGTGGGTGGGCGTGATTCTCATCGGCGGCGTAGGCGCGGTAGACGGCACGATTTTCGGCGCGATCTTCCTGGAGCTGATGCTCGTTTTGGTCAACTCGTTTTCCGCGGCCAACCTCGATTTCCTGTACTTCAAGGATATCGCCTTCGGCCTGGCCATCATCCTGTTCCTGTTGTACGAGCCTAACGGGCTGGCCTACCGTTGGTGGCAGATCAAGAACTACTTCTACTTGTGGCCGTTTTCGTACAAGTGAAGGAGGTGAAATCTTCAAACTCCCAACTTCAAATTCCAAACTCCAAAGTCGATCTCAAAGGTAAGAGCGCTCCCATGTGGGTGCCCCACGGACGCAGAAGCACAGAGACACAGCATGCTGCGTCTGTACCGTTCGAAATCATCGAGAGGAGAAGGATACCATGCAGAGTCGGAAATACCTACAGTCTGTCTTGGCCTTCCTGATCGCCGGGGCTTTGCTGCTGACGGCGTGCGGTCAGCCCACTACGCCGCAAGCAGCGGCGCCGGCCGTCGAGACGGTCCGCGTCGGCTCACTCAACGACACCACCGGGCCGACGTCGGACGTCGGCAAGGATTACGCGCTGGGCATTCGCGAAGCGATTGCCTACGTGAACGATCATGGCGGCGTGAACGGCAAGCCGATCGATCTGTTCCAATACGACTACGGCTATCGCGTCCCGGAGGCCATCACCACCTACAAGCGCTTCCGGGATCAGGATAATGTGGTGGCCGTGCTGGGTTGGGGCACGGGTGACACCTCGGCCCTGGCGCAGACGGTGACCCAAGACAAAATGCCGTACGTCTCGGCCTCGTATTCGGCCGAGCTGACCGATCCGGCGAAGACCCCGTACAACCTGTTCGCCGCCACCGATTACTCGAGCAACGCGCGCGCGGCTATCACGGCCTGGTACGAAGAAATCTGGCAGAAGGACTCGCGCTTCGAGGCCCGTCGCAGCGCCGGCGAAAAGCCGAAGTTCGTCGCGTTCTACTCATTCCCCACACCGTACTCCAGCGCCCCCATCAAGGCGATCAAAGAGCAGGCCGAGCTGCTCGGCTTCGAGGTCGGGCCGGATCAGGACGTGCCGCTGACGGCGCTGGACACGACGAGCCAGGTGCTGGCGGCAAAGGAGTTCGGCGCCGACCTGATCTGGCACGGCAACACGACGGGGTCGGTCGCGGTCGCAGTCAAGGATAGCAAGGCGCAGGGACTGGCCGCCGATCACATCGTGAACAACTGGGGCTACGACGAGAACCTGATCAAGCTGGCCGGGGACGCCGCCGAGGGCGTCGTGGGCATCGCCGTGAATGCCTTCTTCGGCGAGGAGACGACCCCCGGCGCTCCGGGCGTCACGATGAACGACGTGATCGAGTATGCCCAGAAATACAATCCCGGCGTGCCGGTCGAGAACCGGCTGATCCGCACCATTCAGGCCTGGAACAACGTGCTCCTGCTGTGGGAGGCGATGAAGCGGGCCGACACGGCCGGCAACCTGACCGGGGAAGGGATCAGGCAGGCCTTCGAGACGCTCCAGAGCTACGATCTCGGCCTGGGCGCGTCGCCGGTCACTTACACGGCGAGCGACCATCGACCAGCTTCGGCCGTCAACATTTACGTCATCCGCAACGGCACGTTCGAGCTGCTGCAGCGAGTCGACCTCAAGGAGCGCTGGCCCGACCTGTGGCCGACGTGGCTGGGTTACTAGCGCGTGGGGCGTGGAGCGTGGGCGTGGAGCGTGGGGCGAGCATCCTGCAACTGAATAACGTCGAAGTCCGCTACCACGAGGTCATCCTGGTGCTCAAGGGCGTGTCGCTGGAAGTGCCGCCCGGCGGCATCGTCGCTCTCCTCGGCGCGAACGGAGCGGGCAAGAGCACGACGCTCAAGGCTATCTCCGGCCTGCTCCGGCACGAGAACGGCGCTGTCACCGACGGCAGCATCGAGTTCGTGGGACAGCGGATCGATCGCAAGAGCGCCGAGGAGATCGCTCGCATGGGCATCATCCAGGTGATCGAGGGCCGGCGGGTCTTCGAGCACCTGACGGTCGAGCAGAACCTGAGAGTTGGCGCTCACTTGCGGCCCGACGGAGCCTCAGGGGGCCTGCGCGACGGCCTGGAAATGGTGTACACCTATTTCCCTCGCCTGCGTGACATCCGCCATAAGCAGGCAGGGTTCGCCAGCGGCGGCGAGCAGCAAATGATGGTCATTGGCCGCGCCCTGATGGCGACGCCCAAGCTCATGCTGCTGGACGAGCCCTCGCTGGGATTGGCCCCGCTCCTGATTCAGGAGATCTTCGACATCATCACCCGCCTAAATCGGGAGCAGGGCATCCCCATCGTCCTGGTCGAGCAGAACGTGAAGCTGGCGCTGGCCGTCGCGCCCTACGCCTACGTGCTGGAGAACGGCCGGATCGTGATGGATGGTCCGGCCGACAAGCTGCGCGACAATCCGGACGTCAAAGAATTCTATCTCGGCCTCACCGACCTGGGGACGCGCAAGAGCTTCCGAGACGTGAAGCACTATAAGCGGCGCAAGCGATGGCTGACATAGTCGCGAGGCGTGGAGCGTGGGAGACCTGCGCCCGCTCCGGGTCGGGAGGCTCATCACCCAAGAAAGGGGCCGAACACATGAACACTCGACGAACTACGGCACTTCTCATAACCCTGATCTGCGGCGCGGCGCTGATCGCACTCAGCGCGTGCGGCGCGCCTACGCCTTCCCCTGCGCTTCAGAACCCGACCGTCGAGCTCGATCACGTCGAAGTCGCCAGTTACTTCCCCTGGCCGACGACCGTCCCGACGGCTGGGCCACAAACGCCGACGCCGGCGCCGATCCCGGCCTCGCGCATCCCGATGGTGCTGGCCTTCGTTTTCGACGTCACCAACCCTAACCCCTACCCGGTGACGCTGAAAGACCTGCAGCATACGGTCGAATTCGAGGCGGCTCCGAACGAGTTCTTCCCGGTGGGCAACCCTTTCGCGCACGAGGATATGTCCATTCCGGCCAATACCACCAACGAGCTGCGAGTGGTAATGGTGCTCGACTCGCTGGTCACGCCCGGCAACCTGGCCGTGACATCCGGCTCCCGGATGAAAGAACTGGGCCTGACGCCCGGCGGCGTGGTCAGTAACTGGTGGTCGACCGTCGGAGACTTTCCGTTCAAGATTCGGGTCACCGGCGGTAGCGCTGAATTCTCCAGTCCCGGCGGGAACGCGATCGTGCCTTTCGAAGGCGAATATCCCGAGTAGCAGACGGCAAGCCAGCCTCCCGAAGGATGTGAATTCTTCGGGAGGTTTTCACAATGGAGTGTGGAGACGTGGAGCGTGGAGAGAGACGTGATCGACCTGAAAGACGAGACGTTTGACGGCTCCTTCCCCTTCATCCCCCACTATCGAAGGATCCACGGCTTTGAAATGCACTATGTGGACGAAGGCAGTGGGGAACCCCTCGTGCTGGTGCACGGCGATCCAACCTGGAGCTACCTGTGGCGCAAGCTCATCCCTCCTCTCTCGCAGCGCCGCCGCTGCATCGCGCCGGATCACATGGGCATGGGCAAGTCGGGTACGCCCGATGAACCGTATCCGTACCGCCTTCGCCATCACATCGCCAACCTCGAAACCCTTTTGCTCGATCTGGACGTGCGCGGCATCACGCTGGTTCTTCACGACTGGGGCGGGCCGGTGGGGTTGGGATTTGCGATCCGTCACCCTGAACGGATCAAGCGTCTCGTCTTGATGAACACATGGGCGTTCGTCCCGTGGCCGGGTGGTTCATTTCCTCGATTGATCGAGCTCATCCGCTCTGAACGCGGGGAAAAGTTCGTGTTGGAAAAGAATGGCTATCTGGAACCCGCGCTGTTGGGGACGACAACCCATCGAGAGCACCTGACGGAGATGGTTCTGAGGGCCTATCAAGCCCCGTTTCCGACGCCCGGCTCACGCCGCGCTTTACTGTGCTGGTCGCGCGATATTCCTGTCGGCGAATCGGATCCGTCCTATGCCGAGATGAAGTCGATCGAGCAGGGGTTGTTCCAGTTCAGCAAGACCTCAACACTCCTGGTGTGGGGGATGCAGGACCCGGTGCTCTCCGAACCCGTCTTGCGCATGTGGCAGCGCATCTACCCCCACGCGACCACCTACGAAATTGCGGATGCCAGCCACTTCTTGCAGGAAGATGCGCCGGATCGGATCGTAGGCTGCATCGAAGAATTCCTGGACGCCAATGCTTGAACACGGATGTTTATACTGCTCACGGTCATAAACTGCGCCTCTTGGTCATTCCCGCACGCTTTAGGCGGGAATCCAGCAACCCAATCGGCATGGAGTACCCATCGTCCAACTGGATGCCCGACAACAGCATTCGGGCATGACCGTGGCCGTCACGGTAACGCTAACAAAAGCGCCAATTGTGCCCGCGCTGAGTATAGACGAGGATCACTATGGCCGAGCTGACATCCGAAACGCGCGCTGCTTGGCACGCGCAGCGCCTGCGCGAGATCATTCCCCAATTGTATGATCGCGCACCCGGCTTCCGGCGACGGATGGACGCGGCCGGCCTGAAACCGGGAGACATTCAGACCCCGGCCGATCTCGCCGCCCTGCCCGTGCTGCGCAAGGACGATCTGATCGCGCTTCAGCGGGCGGACCCGCCGTTCGGAGGCTTACTGGGCGCCGCACCCGGCGACCTCCGCCGCATCTTCCAGTCACCCGGCCCGATTTATGAACCGGAACCCAAAGTAGCCGACTACTGGCGTTGGGCGCCGGCGCTGCGCGCCGCCGGCTTCGAGCCGGGCGACATCGTGCTGAATGCGTTTGGCTATCACCTCACGCCGGCCGGCGCGATGTTCGAGGAAGCGCTGCTAGCCATCGGCTGCACCGTCGTTCCCGGCGGCATCGGCAACCAGGAGCAGCAGGCGGAAGCCGTGCGCGCGCTCGGCATCAGCGGCTACGTCGGGTTGCCGAGTTACCTCAAGGCGCTGATTGAAAAGGCGGAGGCGCTCGGCGGAGGCCATCTTCCCTCCGGCTGGCCGCTGCGCCGCGCCTTCGTCACCGCCGAGCCTCTGCCGCCCTCGCTCCGCGCGCTGCTCAACGACTACGGCCTCGTCGTGCGCCAGGGTTATGGGACGGCCGAGTGCGGCAACCTGGGCTACGAGTGCGAAGCGCAGAACGGCTGGCACGTGCCCGACGACGCGCTCGTGCAAATATGCGACCTGAACACCGGCCAGCCCCTCCCGCCGGGACAGACCGGCGAGGTCGTCGTCACCTTGTTCAACCCGGACTACGCGCTGGTGCGCTTCGGCGTCGGCGACCTGTCGGCGCTCAACGTCGAGCCTTGCGCCTGCGGGAGGACAAGCGATCGCCTTGTAGGCTGGCAGGGGCGCGTCGGGGATGCCGTCAAAGTCCGGGGCATGTTCCTGCACCCGCGCCAGGTGGCCGAGGTCGTGGCGCGCTTCCCCGAAATCCGCGCGCATCAGGCCGTCATCACTCGCGTCGAGCATCGCGACGAGCTGGCGCTCCGCGTCGTCCTGGCCGAAGGAGCTGATCCCGGCTCTCTCGGCGAACGTCTGCAGGCAGAGGCCCGCGACGCGCTCAAGTTCCGCCTGGACATCGAAGTCGTCCCAGCCGAGGCGTTGCCACCAGGCAGCCCGCCTTTGCGTGACGAGCGGAAGTGGGATTGATTAAATCACACGTATTGGACATTCCAGCTATGTTCACCTAAAATAGTGGCATCGGAGGTACAGGCCATGGCCCTCTCATTTGCCACAGAAGTCATTCCCCTTGCCGCTGATGCGGACGGTGTCGTTCGGGTCGGCAAGACGCGTGTCACGCTTGACACGGTTGTCACCGCCTTCACGGACGGCGCAACGGCGGAGGAAATCGTCCAGCAGTATCCTTCTCTGAATCTAGCCGATGTGTATCAGGTGATCGGCTACTACCTCAGACGACCGTCGGAAGTTGAAGCCTATCTGCAACAGAGGAAAGCTCAAGCCGGCACAGTCCGACGGCAGAACGAGACACGCTTTGATCCGCAGGGCGTGCGTGATCGCCTGCTCGTTCGTCGCACAAGCAAAGAGCAGTAGCCATGCTCTTGCTCGCGGCTGACGAGAACTTCAACAACGACATCGTGCGCGGCCTGTTGCGCCGCCGGTCAGATTTGGACATCGTTCGCGTTCAAGACGTGGGACTGTCCGGTGCAGACGATCCGACCATTCTTGAATGGGCAGCGCAAGAGGGTCGAGTCTTGATCACGCATGATGTTTCCACGATCACGCATCATGCTTACGAGCGTGTTCGAGCAGGCAAGCGTATGCCCGGTGTGTTCGAGGTGAGTCGCAATCTTCCCATTGGTGTCGTGATCGAGGATATCCTGTTACTGGCCGAATACAGTCTCGTGGGCGAGTGGGAAGGTCAAGTGCGGTATCTGCCTCTGCGGTGAAAACCTCCCGTCCACTGGGCCATCCAAATTGCCGTCGGTGGGGCAACTGTCCGTATCTGTCGGCACGCCGAACGTGATCCGCTGGCAAATGAGTCTCCAGATCGTTGCGGTGCGTTTCGCGGGCAATGTGCTGTACGTTGCACTGAGTGATGGTCGGGAAATTAGCGTCCCGCTCGATCAGGTCGAATGGTTGGCTTGGTTAGCGAAAGCTACTCCTGAACAACGCGCGAAATGGTCTATCGAGCCAGGGGGCTATGCCATCCAGTGGGAGGATTTAGACGACGGTATCGAAGTCGGCCACTTGATTAAGCGCTTTCTATCAGAATAGGCACGACTATGAATCAACGTAATGCCAAACCTCGCCTCGTCGTCTGTGTCAATAACGAAGGCTACCCCGTCTCTCTAGAGCGGCGAAAGATCTATCAAGCATTGCCAGATCGGCAAGCCGCCGCACATGGCCTGATACGCGTAATTGACGAATCAGGCGAGGACTACCTCTATCCGGCGGACTGGTTCGTTCCCATCACCCTACCACAAAGTACAGTAAAGGCTCTAGCATTGGCGTCCCCGCCAAGATCGGCTGGCTAAGTTATAGTCGGTGAGGCATCTCTTCCCTCGTCGTAGCCCATGTGCTTGTACCCCACGAGCAGGAACGGTCAGGTCCGTGGCCGTTTGGTGGGATCGGTTCGTCAGCCCCGCTACACTACGACTCACGCTAGCGTGACGCCCACGACTACTGGGGGCATTCCGTCACTTTGCAGGGCAGTCGTGTTATCCACCGGTTGGCCTCCTGCCCGAATGCGCGTATACTATCGGCGACGAACTCATTTGGGCAGCGCCTGCCGCACCAAAATCATCAACCTGGCCGAGGCCGTAGACTCCGATCTTCCTAGCGAGCGTCTGAAAACTCTGGCGCGCGATGTGTTTAAGTTCCGCCTGGATGTCGAAGTCGTTCCAGCCGAGGCGCTGCCACCTGGCAGCCCACCTCTGCTGGACGTGCAGGCGTGGCACTGATTACTGATTACTGTATACTGATCACTGATTAGGGAGTCTGACGCCATGATGCAACCCGATCAATCTACTATTCACATCGTCAGCGCCAATCTCGGCCGCTGGCTTGGATCCGAGCTTCCCAAGGCTGCCGTGGATGCGGCGCGCGCAACGTTGACCACCCACGTCTCGAGCGGGCGACTGCGCGGCGCGTGGGTCATGGCCTTCGGCGAAGACCTGCACCTGCACGTCACGACTTTCAACGGGGATTTCCTCGCCGGAGGCGACGCTTCCGAATTTGCCGCCGAAGCCACGCTGGCTGCGGCGCTGGCCGCACTGTCCAAAGGCTTCGAGATGGGGTTGGGATCGGCGACGACTGTAGGGGCAAAGGCAGGGGCACGCTTCGCGCCTGCCCCTACTGCCGAGGCGCTCGATCTGCGCCGCCTCGATTACCCGTTCACCGAGCGCGGCGCCGAACCGATTTTCGTCGCCAAGGCCCTGAACGCGAGCTGGGGCTTTTTCAATCGCGCGCTGTTCAACCTGTACTTCAACCCGGACAAAGGCTCCGGCCACCGTATCGAAGGCAACGATTTCGTCGCCATCGTCGAGAGCATCGCCGATCTGAAGGCCGTAGGGGCAGGCGCGAAGCGTGCCCCTGCCCAGGTGCGGACGTACGAGTTTGGCCCGGCCCAGGGCAACGAGCTCCTGGCGCTGGTCACCGATCCCGACGACTGGCGGCTGAGTGAGGTGTACGCGGTGAAGGGGCGTTTCGGGGAAGGCAAGTACAGAGACGAGCCGGCCGCGCGCGTGGCGGGTGGGCGCAATCCGGTCTTTATCGGCCGCTCGCAGTCCGGGCTGCCGGCCATTGGCGAATTCACCCAGGCCGTTGGCGAGTTCTACTTTGGGCCAGGCGGGCCGGAGGGCGGCTACCACGTGGGCCTCGTCCCGGCTACGTTCGCAGAGGCGCACAGTCCGGCTGCTGCGGACGGCATTGCAAGGGTCGTAGCCTATGCCTATCAATCCTACGATAAGGGACGCATCCCGGATGGCGACGTGGTGGATATCTTCGCTCAGAATCTGTCGGAGACGCGCAGCCTGCAGCGCGAGTCGATGCGTTACGTCCGGCACATGACGACACATGGCGAGTTCGAGCCTTATCTGAACGCGGAGACTGCCGTGAGCCGCGCAGAAAGCATTGCCGAGCAATTGAAGGCCCGCTTTGAACCCATACCGGATGGCGCCGACCCGGTCGTCGCGGCGGCGAACCGGCGCGCGCTGTTTACGATTTCCGACATCAAGGCGGATTCCGGGGGCAGGGTGGGCCACACTACGCCGCCGGGTCACTTCGGCCCGGTGGCCGAGGCGAGCTTGCAGGAAGCCAAAGAGGCCGGGCTGATTTTCGATACGTCGGAGTTTATCGCCGTCGGCGACGACGGCCACCTGCTGATGACGCACACGCAGGGCGCCGACAGCAACGACATCCATTTGCTCGCGTATAAGACCTTCTTCCGGCAGGTCTGGACGGCGGAGGTGCTCGGCTACAAGTGGTACGGCCTCGGGCAAGACCTGGTCGGCGACGCCTCGGCCGGCAAGGCGACGGAGGAGCTGGCCGACCTCACCGAGAGATTCGTGAGTCTGCTGCCCGACACTCTACCCGAAGCCGAGCGGCAGCGATTCGGAGAACTGCGCACGGCCTTCGATCGCTGGCGCGCCGGCCTCGGCGGTGGGCGGACACCCGCGCCGCCCTTCTCCGGCAACGTCTCCGGGCAGGGGCCGGGCTTTGCCGAGCTGCCGATGCCGAGGGCCGCGCCGGTTGGCCTGCTGGCAATCGACAAGGCCGGTCCTGCGGCCTTCAACCTGCCCGTATGGGAATCGCTGCGGCGCTGCCGCGCCGACGAGAGTCTGGCCCACTACCTGGAAGGCAGCGACGCGCGCGGCGTGGTGCTCGAAATCTGGGACGTGGAGCGACATCGGCGCATCTTCCTCGACTTCGAGACGGAGGCCGGGTTCGCTCAACGCCTCCTCGGCGCGACGGACAAGTTCAACTTCAAGCGCATCTGGACGCGCACGGGAGCCTGGAGCGCGGAGCGTGGCGCGTGGAGCGTGGAGCAGGTAGTGGGCGACATCCTGCTGGCCGCCTCGACCGAGAAGCTCGCCATTATCACGGGCGGCGAGTATCGCGGCAAGGACGATCCGGTTCTCTTATGCGTGGAGCCACTCGCGAACGCGCTCAACCTGTTTATGCGCGATCGATTCTATATGACGCAGGGCGATGGGCGCGGCTCGCACAACATGTTCCCGACGCCGCTGGCATTCGGCGAGGCGATCGCGACGGTGAACTCGCGCGCCGTGTCCGTAGCGGCGATGATTTCATTTGACGCCAGAGGCGAGATTCGCGCCGTGCGCGACGTGTTTGCCGACCCGGCCTACGACGAGGCGCGCGATCGGGCGTTCCGATTGAACAAGGCGATTTGGGACGCGCATGGCGGCAATTTCAGCCCGGTAGGTGTGGGCGCATCGAAGGTGGAGCAGTCCTACCCGCTGGCCAAGATGATCGCGCGCATCACCGCAGAGGGGTCGCCGTATGAGTCGAAGCGAAGGTAATTGGTGGGCGCGTGCCTGTGCAAGGTTTATCCCTTATGCCTGCTGGTGCCGGCCCGCTTCGCTTGTTCCAGGTGGGCCTGCATATACGCTCTGAGTAACGCGTTGATGCGCGTTTGATAGCCACGCCCCTGCGCCTTGAACCAGGCCAACACATCGCTGTCCAACCGAAGCGTGAGTTGGGATTTGTTCGGCACGGGCTTTAAGCCGCGTCGCACGACGGCCTTCGCAAACATCTCTGGCGTGAGTTCGGGACTGTCGGACAGGTCAATATCCTTGTCCCGCATGGCGTCCAGCCGCGTCCAGTTAGTCCCCGATTTGCTTGAGGTAGTTTGTCTCTTCATTCTTTGTCGCCTTACGAACCGATATGATGCGAATCACATCGTCGCTTGGCTTCGTCCCATTCGAAGCGCACGCCGTAATTGTAGTTACAAATTGTACCGGCGCCAAGGGGCGGGTCTTGCCGTGTGCACGCAAAACATGTCAGGCCGGACGTAGGGCGGCTTTCGATAGCCGCCAATTTGCGGCGCGTATGGAAACGCGCCCTACGGTTGATGACAACCTTTACGTGTACACGTCTTGCCGGAGGGTTAGCCGCCCAGATAAGCCTCTTTGACCTTCGGGTTGTTCGTCAATTCGGCGGCCGTTCCCGACAAGGTCAGGCGCCCGGTTTCAAGCACATAACCCCGGTGCGCCAGCTTCAGCGCCTGTCGCGCATTTTGCTCGACCAGCAGAATAGTCGTGCCGGCGGCGTTGATGTCGCGCAGCGTCTGGAAGATCTCCCTGACCAGCACGGGCGCCAAACCCATCGACGGCTCGTCGAGCAGCATCAAGCGGCCACGCGTCATCAAGGCCCGCGCGACGGCAAGCATTTGCTGCTCGCCTCCCGACAGCGTACCGGCCAGTTGGTCGCGGCGCTCGCCCAGGCGCGGGAAGAGGCTGAAGACGCGCCGGTAGTCTTGCTCCAATGCACCCCGATCCTTACGGCTCCAGGTCGCCAGCCTCAGGTTCTCCATCACGGTGAGATTGGCGAAGATGCCGCGTCCCTCGGGCACGTGCGCCACCCCCAGCTCGACGGTGCGGTGGGCCGGGACTGTGCGCAGATCGACTGCGCCCAACCGGATGCGTCCACTTTGGATCGGGACGACGCCGGAAATGGCTCGCAGCAGCGTCGATTTGCCCGCACCGTTGGCGCCGATGAGGGTGACGATCTCCCCTTCCTTCACCTCCAGCGAGATGCCTTGTAAGGCGCGGATACTGCCATAGGATACGTGCAAATCCTCGACGGAGAGCAGGACCGTGTTTGACATCACGCGACCGCCTCCTCGCCCAGATAGGCCTCGATGACCCGAGGATGGTTCTGGATTTCGGCAGGGGTGCCCTCGGCAATGGTCTGCCCGAAATCCAGCACCTTGATGCGTTCGGCGATGCCCATCACGACACGCATCTGATGCTCGATCAAAAGCATCGTCAAATTGAACTCGCGGCGGATCGACAGGATCAAATGCATCAACTGCTCGACTTCGGCTGGATTCATGCCGGCTGCCGGTTCGTCGAGGAGCAAGAGCGTCGGCTGAGTAGCCAGCGCGCGGGCGATCTCCAGCCGGCGCTGTTGACCGTAGGGTAGATTCTTCGAGGTCGCCTCCGCCAGGTCGGCCAGGCCGAAGAGGCCCAGCAGCTCTAACGCTCGCCGGCGCAGTCTGGCTTCTGCCTGTGTAAAGCGCGGCAGGCGCAATATCGCCTCGACCGGCGAGTAATCTGCCCGCGCATACCGGGCGATGCGAACGTTATCCAGCACCGAGAGTTCTCTGAACAGCCGGATCGTCTGAAAGGTGCGCGCGATGCCGCCGCCGATGATTTCGTGGGTCGGCCGGCCGACCAAGTCCCGGCCCTGGAACACGATGCGGCCTTGAGTCGGCCGGTACACGCCGGTGATCAGGTTAAACACGGTGGTCTTCCCGGCGCCATTCGGTCCGATGATCGCGACCAGCTCGCCGGGGCGGAGATCGAGATTGAAATCATCCACCGCCCGCAGGCCGCCGAACCGATGTGCGAGGTGCTCGACGTTGAGCAAGGTCATAAGGACGCCTCTTTGGCCGGTGTGACGATCTGGACCTGCTTCTTGTATTCTTCGAGGGCCTCTGGCTGCTCGTCGTGCGGCGTCAAGAAGCGAAATTCGCGCAGCCCCATGATGCCACGCGGGCGATAGAGCATGAGCAAGATGAGCAGCAGAGGCGCAATCACTTGCCGCCATTCCTGGGAGAGGCCGAGCAAGGGAAACGCCGCGTCCAATTGCTGGAGCACCGTGCGCAGCCCCTCGAGCACGACCGTAAAGATCGTGGCGCCCAAGATGGACCCGCCGAGACTGCCGATGCCACCCAGGTAGACCATCACCAGTATCTGAGTGGACTTGAGAATGTCAAACGAGCGCGGGTTAATGAACTGCAGCACGTGCGCGAACAAACCGCCCGCCATCCCGGTCAGGAAAGCCGAAAAGACGAAGGTCAACACCTTCACTTGCCGGGTGTTTACACTGACTAATCCGGAAGCCGTTTCGTCCTCACGGATGGAGAGCGCGCCGCGTCCAAAGTTCGAAAATACAAAGTTGCGCGCCAGGAATACTGTGAGCACCACCCAGACGTAGATCCAGGCCAGGCTGGAGAGTTTGTCCATGCCCATGAAGCCGCGCGGCCCGCCGATCGGATCGATGTTTTCGAGCACGCTCTTGACGATCATGTTGAAGGCCAGCGTGACGATCGCGAGATAGTCGCCTCGCGTGCGGAAGGAAGGGAAGGCCACGACCAGGCCCGTGAGTCCCGCCGCGATCCCTCCGGCGATCAGCGCTACCGGAAAGAGAAGCGGCCCGGCCTCGGGCGGAAACACCCACACCGTGAGGATGGACGCGACATACGCCCCAATTGCCATGAAGCCGGCGTGGCCGACCGAAAACTCCCCCATGTACCCGTTGACCAGATTCAGGCCGATGGTGAGCATGATGTTGATGCCGATGAACTTCAGCACCAACTCGACGTAGGGGTCGATGATCCCAACCTGCGGCAGCACGATGGTGAGGGGGAACGCCGCCAGAAGAATAATGGGCAGTCGCCAGCGTTTCCAAAGAGAGGTCTTCATGGCGCATCTCTCCGGCGGTCAGACTTTCTGCGCGACGGGCCGTCCCAGAATGCCTGTGGGGCGGAAGATCAGGAGTACCAGAAGCAGCGAGAAGGCCACGAAGTCGCGATAGGTTGAAGCCGGCAGGAAAACCGGAGTGAAGATTTCGACAAACCCCAGGATGAAGCCGCCGATCATGGCCCCTCGGATGTTGCCGATGCCCCCCACTACGGCAGAGATGAACGCCCACCATCCGATGCGAATCCCCATATACGGATCGATGGTGTAGGCCATGCCGTACAGCGTCCCGCCCACCGCCGCAATCGACGCGCCCAGCGCGAAGGTCAGCGAGATGATCCGATCGACGGGCACGCCCATCAAGGGCGCCGTGAATTTATCCCACGAAATGGCGCGCATGGCGATGCCCACCATCGTGCGGCGCACGATCGTATCGAGCAAGAGCATCACCAACGCCGAGACGACGATGATCGCCACCTGGATGGTAGAGACCGTCACGCCCGCGATGGTGTAATTGACAACCGGGATGAGCGGTGGGAGGAAGCGCGGGGCCGGGCCGATCGGCTTGAACGCGACCATGAAGTTCTCGAGAAACAGGCCGACCCCCAGCGCGGTGATGACGGCCGATATGCGTGGCGCCGTTCGCAGCGGCTTGTACGCCAGCCGCTCGATGATCACGGCCAGAAGGGCGGTGCCGAACATGGCCGTCAATAACGTAGCGACAAAGACGATGATCGGGGAGAGATTGGCGACCGCGCCCAGGATCGCCGTCGAAAAGAAGAAAGCGATGTACGTGCTCACCATGAAGATATCGCCGTGGGCAAAATTGATCATGGTCAGGACACCGTAGACCATCGTGTAACCAAGGGCGATCAGGGCGTAAACGCTGCCGACCTGCAGCGCGTTCAGAGTCTGCTGGATATAAAACTCCATCGTGCCTTCTCCAAGTGAGAAGGGAGGGCGGTTGGATAACAACTGCCCTCCTCATCCGTTGCCTCGATCGGCTTAGAACCTATCCGAAAACCCTGTAGCATAGGGCCTTGTGCCCGCCGCCCACGAGGGGCTAGGCTACGTTTTCGGACAGGCTTTTAGGGGTTGGCCGTCGAGAAGTAGGTGAACTTGCCTCCCTTGATCTGGAGAATCACCGCGCTCTTGATCGGGTCGCCGGTGCCCTTGAACTGCATGTTCCCGGTCACGCCCTCGTAGGCCGTAATGCCCGCCAACGCATCTCGCACGGCCTGGCGGTCGGTCTTACCGGCGGCTTGAATGGCCTGGAAGAGCAGCCCGAAGGAGTCGTAGGTCAGAGCGGCGACATCGTCGGGGGTCTTGCCATAGGCGGCCTCATAGGCCTTGATGAAAGCCTGGGCCTTGGGCGTGGCGATGTCGGCCGCATAATGCGTGGTGAAGTACAGTCCTTCGCAATCGGCGCCGCACAGGGTGATCAGTTCCAGGTTACCCCAGGAGTCACTGCCCACCACTGTTCCGGCGAAGCCCAGCTTGTGCGCCTGCTGCACCTGCAGCGGAACCTCGCTATAGTAGTTGGGCAGGAAGAGACTATCGGCGCCGGATTCCTTGATCTTCGTCAGTTGCGAAGAGAAATCCTTGTCGCCGGTGGTGTACGTTTCAAACGACACGACCGAGATGCCGCTCTCTTCCATGGTCTTCTTGTAGAACTCGGCGATGCCCTTATTGTACTCCGAGGCCACGTCGTAGAGCACGGCCGGCTTGGCCGTCTTCAGTTGGTCAAGCGCAAATCTGGCTGCCACACGACCCTGGAAGTCGTCGATGAACGCCGCGCGGAAGACATACTGCTTGGGCTGGCCGGTCTGGGCGTCGACCGTGGTCTTGGGATTGGTGGACCACGGGCTGATCATCGGCATCTTGCTGGATTCAGCCACCTCAGCCGCCGGAATGGCGTTGCGGCTGGCGTTCGGGCCGATCATCGCCAGGACGCCCGCCGTAGCCAGCTTCTGGGCCGCGGCGGCGGCCGATTCCGCCTTATCTTCATTGTCCTCGATGATCAGCTCGATCTTGTATTTCTGACCCGCCACTTCCAGGCCGCCGGCGTCGTTGATCTCCTTGACTGCCAGCTCTGCAGCATTGTTGCACGATTCGCCTACGACGGGAATACCGCCGGTCAGCTCGGTGTTGAGGCCGATTTTGATCGTGGAAGGCGCAGCGGGCTGGCAGGCGGCGAGCGCTACACTCAGGATCATCGCCAGCGACATTACGAGAGAGAACCGTTTCATGGCATCCTCCTTTCAGGATAGTTCACGCTTGGCGGACAATCGGGGAAAGGCTGTGTTTGGGTTTCCTGTCGTGTTGCAACTCCTTTCTGCGGACCCCTCTCGATCCGTAGGGGTTTATCAAGTTGCCCAGAGCGGATTCCGATTGCGTGTACGCCGTTCCGGAATCGAGCCTTTAGGCGGTTTCCGGCCTCGACTCCGGCGTAAATCAAAGTGGAATCCGCTCTAGTACAGGCGGGCTTAAATGAACCGATAGATTGAACTCCGCGACGGCCATCCCAGCGCAGCTCAAAGCGGGTCTGTGACCCGCGTCTTACCCGGTGTGAGCCGCTGGGTCACAGACCCAGCGGGAGCGGAAATGAGAGTAGCCTCAGGCAACTCCTGTGGGGACATGCAGAGAGATTGTCGTGAAGACCCCGAAGCCGGTGCAGATGACCCCCCAATCAGTTAAAATAGACTGATGACAGCAGCCCAGTTAGTGGCAAAAGTCATATCTTTGGCAACATTACATCACAATTGGCAAGTGTCACATCTTGGGTTGGAGTCGAGGCTTTAGCCGGTGTTGACCGCCAGATGTGCCCGGCTAAAACCTCGAGTCCGGCAATTTGCCAAACTCCTATCTACAATTGTATACTGAATCGCAACCCATTGCGAGTGAGGTGCTTGCAACCTATGGACACCGAACGCACGACGCCGATGCTCGCGCAGTATCGTCACATCAAGGCGCGCTTCCCCGACGCGATCGTTCTCTTCCGCCTCGGCGATTTCTACGAGACCTTCGAGAACGACGCGAAAACGGCTGCGCGCGAGCTTGAATTGGTGCTGACCTCGCGCTCGTTCTCGAAAGGCGTGCGCCTGCCGATGGCCGGCGTGCCCCATCACCACGTGCAATCGTATCTCGCCAAATTGATCGAGCGCGGTTATAAGGTTGCGCTCGTCGAGCAGCTCGAAGACCCCAAGAAGGTCAAGCGACTTGTCAAGCGCGACGTGATCCGCGTGATCACGCCGGGCACGGTCGTCGAGGATGCACTGCTGCGCGCCAAGAGCGAGAACTACCTGGCGGCGATCTCCCCTCCCCCGCACACGGGGGAGGGGTCGGGGGTGGGGGGCTACGGCCTCGCGTTGATCGATCTCTCGACCGGCGAGTTCGCGACGACGCAGATCGAGGGTGCGGACGCTGGCGCGAAGCTGCTGGACGAATTGCAGCGCGTGCAGGCCAGCGAAGTCGTGCTGCCGCCCTCTCTGATAAATGACGAGGAGTTTGTCGCGCGTCTCAAAGCGATCCGCCCGGCGCGGCTTTCACCCATCGAGGAGCACGCCTGCGAGGTCGAGACGGCGCGGCGCGCCTTGACCGAGCACTTCCGCGTGGCGACACTCGACGGGTTCGGCTGCGAGGGGATGCCGCTGGCCGTGTCGGCGGCAGGGGCGGCGCTGCATTACCTCAAGAGCAATCAGCCGGGTGGCGAGAACGTCTCCCCGCTGCTGCACCTCAATCACCTCTGGACATTTTCCCTCGCCGATTATATGACGCTCGACGCGGCGACGCGCCGGAACCTGGAGCTGACCTCGTCGCTGCAGGCGGACGGCAAGTCGCCGCGCAGCCTGTTCGGCGTGCTCGATCAGGCAGTGACGGCGATGGGGGCGCGGCTGCTCAAACGCTGGATTCAGCAGCCGCTCCTCGACCTGGCTCAGATTCACGCCCGGCTCGACGCGGTGGACGATCTGCATCGCGACGCGT
>DATEUJ010000232.1:0-3609 GCA_035283185.1 Anaerolineae bacterium
CCCGCCCGTTGACCGGCCCGATGCAGCAGTTCAGAAATACTGCCCGTCGACCGGCCTCGGTCGAAAGCGACATGCAGACAGTCATCGACGGTGCGCCCCGACACGCCGCCCGGCATCAGCAAGGTCAAGACGGTACGCGCCAGTCGATTCGGCGTCACCGTGATGGCCGGCGCCTGACTCACGGCGGGGGCCGGGTTCGCCAGAGCCGGCGGTCGCGCCGGTCGCCCGCTGGGCAGGGCCGCCAGGCTGGTCCGTGCCCGTTCACCAATGGCATACACGGTCGGCCGACTGGTGGCAAACATCTGCGCCAGCCAAGTGATGCAGCCCCACGGTCGTCGCACGGGCGGCAGGTTGACCACCGCGCCGATGAACAGCCGATCGGCCAGACCCAAGTCAGGGCGTTTGTAGTCGGCCAGGCGAGTGGTGTCGCGGGAGACCATCGACCACACCGACTCGATGGGTTCGGGCCAAGTCACACATGCGGGCACCGCGGAACGGGTGTAGACTGTCATGGCAGGTAGCCTCCTGAGCAGTATGTTGAGTTCGAGACCTTAATCATACACGCTCAGCGGCTACCTGTCGCGTGCTTGCTAACATCTAGCGCCCGCTTTCTGTGTGGGCTTGCGATAGCGATGGGATGGCAGGAATCGCTGGAGCACGCCGACCACGCCCGAACCGCCGCGCGAAATGAAGTCACCGTCCAACTATGCCGACCACCTTTGCCAGAAAGCCGCGTACGTGGCGTGGTCGGCGTGAGTGTGTTCCCAGACGTTCATCGTTTGAACTTCAGCGCAGAAACAGACCAACCGATATTTCCTCAATGCACTCCGAGGGTCGGGCGACGCGAACTTGATATACCCTGCCCAATTTCTGACCTTTCGTACGCGTTCTCCGAATGACGTTCCCATCATTGGTGAGAAACCACGACGCGTTCAAAGCGATTGCCTCTGCAAGATGTCGTTGGTCTGCCGCGCCCTTGAGTTTAAGTGGTCTGAGTGATTCACAAATGGACAAGATTTTATCTTCGCTTGTTTCACAGAACTCACTCCACGCCGAATCTTGCCACACCTCCAGCAGAATGCGATATCCCCGACGTTGCTTAGAATTCGGCTTGCCTGCCAGCAATTCGTTCATGAGGTGACTTGGGGCGGCAAAAGTCCAATCACCAAACTGTTCCAATTCAACAAGTTGGCGTAACGAAACCAACTCTCCCGCCAATTTTGGTTCGTTAGCAGGGTTCTTTCTATCATCTCCAAAAATGAAGTCTTCGTAGCCTGCACAATATTGGACAATCATTGTGTCCAGATAGATGAGCATGATACTTCGCTTTCCCAAGCCGCAGAGGAAAAGAGCGGAATGTCTGGAAACCACGACACGAAAGTGTCGTGGATCACGGTCAAATTCCTGTGTTACCCGACACTTGCGTGTATCGTTCCGTGGTCTCAATACTCCCTTGCCCCAGCCGTTCTTGATTGTAGAACACATCTCTCGCAGAAGCAAATGCACGCGCCGCTTGCCGCTAAGGGTTTGCCCAATTGCTTCACTCTTGGTACACTGTTGCAATCAACAATCAGCGATCCTCAATCAGCAATGGCCCACATCCACATCCTCGATAGAATCGTCGCCGAGCGCATCGCCGCGGGCGAAGTCGTGGAACGGCCCGCCTCGGTGGTGAAGGAACTCGTCGAGAATGCAATTGACGCGGCGGCGCGCGCGATCTCGATCGAGATTCGCCAGGGCGGCGTGTCGCTCATCCGTGTGAGTGACAATGGAAACGGGATGTCGCGCGCGGATGCCCCGCTCGCGGTCGAGCGATTTGCGACGAGCAAGATCGCGACGGCGGAGGATTTGAACGCGATTGGGACACTCGGCTTTCGCGGCGAAGCACTGCCTTCGATCGCCAGCGTGTCACAGTTGGAGATTCTGACGCGAACGCGCGATGAAATCGAAGGGACGCGAGTACGAGTGGTGGATGGCCAGGCGCAAACCGAGGTCGCCGGCGCGCCGATCGGCGCGCAGGTCACAGTTCGGGATCTGTTCTACAACGCGCCCGCGCGGCGCAAGTTCCTCAAGTCGCCCCTGCGCGAAACCGAGCTGATCCAAAAGACGGTGGTAACGTACGCGCTCGCGTATCCGCACATCGCGTTCCGCCTCGTCGTGGACGGGCGCGAGACGGCGAACCTTGCCGAGGTTTCACGCTCCGCGCCTTCGCAAGGTTTGGAGCGGATCGGCGCCGCCTGGGGACGCGAGGTCGCGGCGGAGATGGTCGAGGTCAACACCACCAGCCTCGACCTGCATGTACACGGCTTTGTGTCGCGGCCCACGCTGGCGCGCGCGAGCCGCGAGTGGCAGGCGTTTTTCGTCAACGGTCGCCCGGTTCGTTCGGGCCTGCTGGCCGTGATGCTGGAACGTCCATACGCCGGACGCCTCCCACCCAATCGCCATCCGCTGGCCGTCATTCAGATCGACGTCGACCCGCGCCAGGTAGACGTGAATGTGCATCCGCGCAAGGCCGAAGTGCGCTTTTACCAGGAGCGCGCGATTTACAACGCCGTCACGCAGGCCGTTGGAGAGGCGCTGCGCGATTTCCCACTGCTTCAGCCCGTCGGGACGGATTGGTCATTCGCGGATGCTGCCGGTGTTGAGCCGTTGGCGTCCGCCCTGCGCGAACCGCATGCGGACTATGGCCTCGGGCCATGGCGCGCCATCGCGCAAGTCTACAACACTTACCTTCTCGCGCAGAGCGCAGACGGGCTGGTGATCGTTGATCAGCACGCCGCGCAGGAGCAGGTCTTCTACGAACGTCTGACAATCTCCAATCTCCAATCCCCAATTACCGTTAATCGCCAGATTCAACTGATGCCCCAAGAGGCCGGGCTACTGCTTGCACATTTGGAGGAGTATCGGTCGCTCGGCATCGACGTCGAGCCGTTTGGCGAGAACACGTTTCGAGTGACGGGGATTCCAGCCTTCATCCGCTTGGACGCGGCGGAACTCCTCACCGCGCTCCTGCAGGAGCACGAGCGTTATCGGACGCTCGAGGGCAACGCGCTGCGCGACAAACTCGCGTCGAAGGCTGCCTGTATCAGCGCGATCAAAGCCGGCGATGTCTTGGACGCTGCCCAGCAGCAGGCGCTCCTGGACGAATTGCTTCAGGTGTATTCTCCGGCAACGTGCCCGCACGGTCGCCCGGTGTTTGTGACGCTGAGGCTGGAGGAGTTAGAGCGAAGGTTGGGGAGGCGTTAAAGGGCTTCCGGCAACTGCTTGCCGAAAGGTGTGATCTGAAAAGCAACCAGCTCCGAGATCATGCCCTTGCCCAGCGGCTTATCCTTGTGTTCTAGCGCCACAATTCCAAAGTCTTCCAGAATGCCGAAGACCATTCGCTCGATAGCGCCGTGCAGGGACATGCGCGCAAAGCTCATATCCGGCGCGGTCCATGTTAGCCCAGCGGCTTGGATCAGTTGATCGGCCTTCAAATCCTATCAAGGCGTTCATGGCGAAGGCAGAGGTGGAATCGGAAAATCTCCTAGCAAGAAGACGGCATAGGGCGTGTTGGCCAGCATGTGCGCGAGTTTATCGTCCGCCGTGACGAAAGGAATTCCTAACCGA
>DATEUJ010000233.1:0-9941 GCA_035283185.1 Anaerolineae bacterium
CGCAGTACATCACTTCGTGGACGATGCGGGATGGAACGCCGATCACGTTTCGCCCGATCCGGCCCGAAGACGAGCCGCTGATAGTCAAGTTCCACGAGAGTCTGTCCGATCGCAGCGTCTACCTGCGCTTCTTGCACCCGATGCTGTTGGGTCAGCGCGTGGCGCACGAGCGCTTGGCGCGCATCTGCTTCAACGACTACGATCGAGAGCTGGCGCTCGTCGCCGAGCGCAAGAATCCGGCCACTGGCGAGCGCGAGATTATAGCGGTCGGTCGCTTGAGCAAGACTCGCGGCGCGGACGAAGCGCGCTTTTCCATGCTGATCAGCGACGCTTACCAGGGTCGCGGGCTAGGCTCCGAGTTGCTGCGCAATCTGCTGAGCGTCGCGCGCCAGGAGAAGCTGCGCCGAATCACGGCTGCGATTACCTCGGACAACGTCGCGATGCAGTCGGTGGCACGCAAGCTTGGCTTCCGCCTTGAGGCTCGCGAGGGCTCGATGATGACCGCCGTTATCGATCTGACTTGAATGCTCTTTGTGGATTTCAAGAAGGTGAGCAAGCGATGCATCGGATGGGCAACGGATAAACGAATCCAGGGCGGGCGCGCAGTCCGCAGGCCGTATCCGTTTATCCGTTGCGGATTCGTTGCCTCGACCTCCTGGAAACACCATTGAGCCGTGCCATCAGACTTCGGAAGTCTCAAGGCTTATTCTCGCGGGCGATGGCACCGGTCCATCCGGGTATTCCCGCTGGCGAGTTGGCACTTAAAGACTTCCGAAGTCATTGCTATGACTGTGGAGCGCCAGCCAGAATGACCTGGCTGCCGTTCTCGTTGGTGTGGTACTCGTATAGTTCACCGTTCGCTTCAAGAATGACCTTGTAGCCGGGCGTGATGACCTGTATACACATGATGCCCTCGATGTAGACGCCCAGGCATCCGTCGGGCCACTCCACCTCCTCGACGCTCACGATCGTGATTTCATCGACCGGGATGTTGAGCTGCTGCGCCAGGTCCTGTTGTGCGTTGAGCACGGCCTGGGGCGCTTCGGAAGCGGGGATGCCGGTGTGCTGAGCGGTCGGCCCAGGCGTGGCCTGCGGCGCTGGGGGATTCGTGGGTTTGCCGGCCTGTGTGGCAGGAGGCAGGTGGGTCGGCCCGGCAGGCGTCGGTTGCTGTGCGGCCGGGCCGCAAGCAGCCAGCAGCAGTGCGGCGCTGGCGAATGCGCAGAACAGCATGTGTGCTTTCATGACGATCCTCATCAATGAGACTCAGTGGATCACGGGTTTGATTCGTAGTAGCGACTTTAGTCGCTGGTTGGCTTGGACGACTGAAGTCGTCACTACGAAATCGTGATCTTATACTGAGACTACCGACGATTGACCCACGCGGCGAAGATGCAGCCGGGTGAATGGGGTAGGGCGCTGCGCTGATAGTCGTGATCGGGCGCGACCAGGTGCAGAACGCCATCGCTCAGGATGGCCAGCCAGCGCCCGTCCGCCGACCATCCGTAAGTCGGAAAAGCGTACGAGGAATTCGCGGGAAGCGCGAAGGAGAACGTCTTGGTGTCGCCACGTTTCACATCGTACATGTGGATCGACCACATCGAGCGCGCGCGGTCGAGCTCGTCCATCAGCAGCCATCGACCATCCGGCGAGAACGATACGATGCTGATCGTTCGATCGAAACTGGATTGCCATTGCCGCCGAATCTCGTTCGAGCGCCTGTCGAAGAGCAGATTGAAGACGGTCCCACTCGCCTGGCCGCTCGATGCCCGCGATGACTGATCAAAAGCGTAGGTCGTTATCAGCAGCAGGTTCGTGTCCTCCGGATTGACCGTTACATAACTGTCGGTATGCCACCATTCATCGCCGGGCGGCATGGCTGCCAGCGACGCCGAATCGAGCAGCAGCCGGGGAACGTCGTCGGCACTGCTTGCGATGATCATTTCCGACGTGCGCGTGATGAGCGTGGTAGGCTCCCGGCGAATATAGCCGTACGTTTCGTCGTCCAGCCAGAAAGGCGATTGGCCCTCTCCGAGCTCTGTGACAGGCAGCCCAAGGCGGTCTCCTCGAATGAGTGTGTCAGGCGCGGTGAAGGGTAAGACCACGAGGCTCTGCGAGCCGTCGGGTGACCAGGTGGGCCAGCCGGCAAGCTCCCTCAGCTCACAGCCCGATGGACTGCAGTTGTTCAGATCGAGCAGGTGATACGTTGTCGCGCTCCCGAACGGGTCGCGCGAAGCGTAGACGACCAGGTACTGCCCTGACGGATCGATCTCCCCCGTTGCATACACCGGCGTGGAATTCGGCAAGTTCTCGTGCAATACGCGTTTCGTGCCGCGCTGCCACAGCACGATTCGGGTGGGCGCCTCGTCGGCGATGCTCGCCTGCTCCTGCAGGATGACGCCCGATCCGTCCGGCAGCGGCATCATCATGCCGAAAACGAGGTTGAAAAGCTCCCGTGACCAGGTGTTCAGCTTGGGATCATATCGGTACAGGCTTCCTCCCCGGCCGAAATCTTCGACGCAGTACGTCTCGATGTCCTGCTCAGGCAGCGGGATGGGAGCAGGACCCGCGTCGCGATCGACTCCCGCTGCCGGCCACCTGCGCAAGCCGAGCCGAATCAGGTGGTTATCCAACAGTGCTTGATACAGGCGTTGCGACTGCCACGCCCATACGGGTGGAGGGGACACCCGATCCGCGAGCGCCGCTCGCGCTACGCGCAGTGCGTAGCCGTGGTACAGCGCCTGGTAGCCGGGTTCGTCTGTCGGCGAACCGATCAGTGTGGGCGTGGGCAATGTCATGTTCTTGATATTCGCCTGCAGGTTGAAGTTCCACTGTCTGGCAAAAGCAGGCTCCGGTTCGACCAGGCTGCTCAGGATGATAGGCTCTCTCGCCAGCCGCAGATGCACCCGCCAGTTGGTCGGGCAGTCGATGCCGGGCAGGTCGCACAACTCGTTCAGTTTGGCATCCAGGTCGCCGGCCAGCCGCCGCCCGATTTCCTCGTCGCGTTGAGAATAGGTGAGCGTGAGCCAGTGGCCTTCGCTGGTAGCCCAGCTTCCCCAAAACTCGCCCTCCGGCGCGGCCAGCAGCCAGCGCTGCCGGTCGAAGCGATACACCCAGGTGTGCCGCAGGCGGACTGTCTCGGTCGCGCCGCTGCCGCCGGCGACGCTGTAAGCGTATTCTGATACGACTTCGGCTTCCTGCAAGTCGGGCGAGAGGGTGACGTCCACGATCTTGGGATCGACGGCCTGCGCCTGCAGTCCCCATGCCGTGCGGTCGAGGAGGATTCCCTGTTCAAATAGCTGCTCGTAAGCCGCGCGCCAGCCGGGGGTGCCGCGCGACAACAGCGAAGCGAACAATTCGGCGTCCGACTGGGCGAGGGCGTGGCGCACCAGCTCGTGAGCGGCGAGCACGTCCTTTTCGATGGATTGGGCCGTGTCTTGGACGCGCCGGCTGATGACCACGGCGAAGATCGCCGTGGCGATGATGCCCGCCACGACAAAGGGGGCCGGCAAGACGAGCCACCATCGCCGCCGGGGAGGACTCGGCCCGATCGCGGCTTCAGCCGTCGAAACGTCGATCGGCGCAGACGCACTATCGTCAGGTGCGCCGTCGCCCGACCTGCGGGCCGGAGCCTCTTTCCACGTATCTTCGCCGATCTGCCAATCGAAATCTGTGCGCGGCATGTTTTTTTGGCTCAAGCCGCCGTCTCCGGCGGCAGACATATCCTACCCTTCCACCCTACCACCCGACCACTCGACCACTCGACCATTTGACCACTCGACTATCCGACCACGTTCATCGGTTCACCCAGGCCGCGAAGGCACAACCGGGCGATGCAGGAATGACAATGTGCTCGTATTCGTAGTCGGGCGCAATCAGGTGCAGCACACCGTTGTCGAGGACTTGAAGCCATCGCCCGTCGGAAGACCAGTCGTACATCGGGCCGGCGAGGAGAGACTGGCTGCCCGGACTGAGGTTGAACGTTTGAGATTTGCCTTGAGTCAGATTGTATAAGATCAGCCATGTGTGCGCACTGGCGCCGTCCCACGTGTTTTGCGCCAGCCAGCGCCCATTGGGCGAGGCTGCGGGAAGCCCGGCGATGTTCTGGTCCAGGCGAATGAAGCTCCGCACCTCTCGCGAGCGCCAGTCGTACACGAAGATCACTCCGTACGACGGCTGCGCTACTCCGATCCTGCTCTCGTATGCCAAAGCGAAGATGAGTACGATACCTGAGTCGCCAGGTGCAGCGATCGTCGGAAACCCTATCGTGAGCGTGCTGGGGCGCTTGTCTTCAGGCAGCGCAGCCAGCAGCTCCTCGGCCGTCGCCAGAGTGTGTGGCTCATCGTCGCGGGTCGAAGCGGTGACGACCTCGAACGTCCTGTCGAGCGGGCCAGATAGACTCGACTGAGTGTAGGTGTTACGAACGTACCCGTAAGTCTCGGCGTCGATCCAGAACGGCGGGAAGGCAAATATGTTGCCCTCCGTCGGGATCTCGACGAGGGTCTGCGCGTCGCCGTCACCGCGCAGAAGGCGGGGACTCTCAACGTTCCAGTCTTGCAGTACGAGCTGCGCGCCGTCCGGCGACCAGGCCGGATAGCCGGCCAGCGGCGTTGTGTCGCAGCCATTCGCGCTGCACCGATCGAGGTGGAGCAGCGCCATGCCGGAGAAGTCCTGGTCGGCGAAGAGAATCGCGCGCCGCCCGCTCGGATCGAATGTGAGCGGCCAGGGCAGCACGATGGTTTGTGATGCGCCGGCGTAAGCCGTGACGAGCCGGCCGTCCCGCCACAGCACGATGCGCGGTAGGGGCAGGTCTTGCGCCTGCCCCAGGTCTTGCGCCCGCCCCTCGCCGATCGGGGGAAGCTCCTGCATCAAGAGGCCATCGCCGCCCGGCAGCGCGAGCAGGGTGACGATAGGTGAAAGAGCCACTTCCTTCGTCCATTGCTGCGTCCTGGGCGAATAGCGCAGCAGCGCGCCACCAAATTGGGCGTCTTCGATACAATACAGCGCAACGTCCTGATCCGGTGCAGGAAGCGTCGACGGGATCGGCTTGTTGATCGCCGCCGCATCCGGCCAGGCGAGCAGGCCAAGCCGGTTCATTTGCCGCTCGATCTCAGTCTGGATAAGTCCTGCGACCCGCAAGTCAGATGTCCGATCGAAACCCGCCAACACGACTTGCCGCACCAGCGCCCGGCCATAGTAGCGAAGCAGCGCCTGGTACCCGGCTTCGTCGATCGGCATCCCGACGAGCGTGGGCGCCGGCAGCAGGAGCTGGCCCGAGGAGATCGTGCGAGCGGCGGCGATGTCCGGGTTTAACGCCAGCGCCAGGCTATTAAGGCGCGTGTCGAGTCGCATGTGGAGAGGGGTATCTGGCGCGCAGGCCCCGGCGCTCGCCTCGCGACACAGCCTGCCGAGCAGCTCGTCGAGATCGCGCGCCAGCCGGCTTCCGATCGATGCGTCCCGTTCGGGATAGGTCAACGTGAGAAAACGGCCCTCGGTGCTGATGGACTTTCCCCAGAAGTCCGCTCCCGGCGCGCCGAGCAGCCACTCCTGGCGTTGAGCGTCGAGGCGGAACACGAGCGTCTGGCGCAGCCGCGCGGTCTCGGTGATGCCGACGCCTCGCTCGGTGGCATATGCTTGATCGACGACGACCTCCGCCTCTGTCAGATCCGGCGACAGGTTGACCTCGACGGCTTGCGGGCTGCCCGTGTCCGCGCGCAGTCCCAGCGCGCTCCGATCGATGAATGCCTTGTTCGTAAAAAGTGTCTTCAGGTTTTGTCTGTCCGGCGAGGAGGCGCGGGATAGAAGCAGATCGAATACCTTCTCGTCCGATTCGGCGAGCGCGTACTGAAGCTGCTGGTAGCTGCCGAGAACGGCGCGCCTGATCGGCGCGAGAGCGGTTTCCGCCCGCTGGCTGACGATCACGAGCGCGGCCGCTGCGGCGCCAACGACCGTCAGGATCAGGATGGCCGCGAGCGCGGCCCGCCTCCCGCGCCTCGTGGGTTTGATGCTGCGCTCGCCTGAGGACGGCGTGTCCGGCGCGGCGACGTTCGTTTGCACGACGATCTTCGTCGACCCGCCAGCCTGAGCCGTCTCCCACGGGGTCTCGTCGATCTTCCATTCGAAGTTGGGTCGTGACACGGTTATCTACCTCGGCCGGCGATCGATCCACGCCGCGAATGCGCACCCGGGCGATTCAGGCGCGACCGCCGCGTGGCTGCCTTGATCGGGCGCGATGAGGTGCAGATGGAAGATTTCGAACCACAGATTTCACGGATGTCACGGAAAGTAATCGCTAAACTTCCGTGTAATCCGTGACATCCGCGGTTAGCCTTTTGGCTGCGGTCGCAGACGGCGTTATGATTATAGTGCCGAACGGGCCGATCGGGGGAGGGTAGGGAGGGGGCGTCCAGTCATGGCTCGGGCGTTTCCAACGGCTTGACCTGGAAGTTGTCGAACGCGACGTGGACGCCGGATTCGTCGGGGAAAGCGCCTGCGGTCAGGCCCACGTCGCCTACCAGGATGTCGGTGTCTTCGATGGAATCCACGACGGCGCCATTGACGATCCACGTTAGCTTCGGCCCGTCGGCAATCACCTGAAGATGGTTCGTCGTCGCGCCTTGCCGGATCGCCTCCGACTCCCTCCAGTCGATTAGCGTCTCCCACTCGCCGTCCCGATAGCGCTGGATGCTGTAATAACCGTCGCCGGAGACGTCCAGCCGGTAGAAATTCTTATTGTCGGCGTAGCGCACGACCACGCCGTAATGATTGTTGTCGGGACCTTCCACTTGCGTCGCGTCGACGTCCAGGATGAAGTTGCCGGCACGCTTGCCGGCCACCGCCCACGCGGCGGTGTCGGGCGCGTCGACGCGGAAATGCAGCGCGCCGTCCTCGTAGGAAATGCTCAGTTGCTCGGTGTCCGTTGTCGACCAGCCGCTGCCGGGGTCGCTGAAGTCGTCCGCGAACGGCGTGTCGCTGGCAGGCGCGGGCGATCCACAGGCAGATAGGAGCAGGGCTGCAAGTAATCCGACGTGAATGATGGTTGCGCGCACTAGTTCGTCTGCCTCCGCACCTCGATGACGTTCGGCAGCCGCTCGATCTTGTCGAATACCCGTGAGAGCTGCGCCACGTCGGTGATTTCCAGGGTCACGACCAGCGTCGCCATCTGCTTGCTGGTACTGACGTTGACGCTCGTCATGTTAATGCCTTCGCCGGACACGACGGCTGCGATGTCGCGCAGCAGCCCGCCGCGATCGTAGGCGGAAATCTTGATCGCGACCGGGTACGTCGCCTTGGCGCTCCCCCACGAGACCTCGATGAGCCGTTCTTCTTCGTCGCCGCGCAAAATGTTGGCGCAATCGCGCCGGTGCACCCGCACGCCTCGCCCGCGCGTGATATAGCCGATGATCGGGTCGCCGGGCACCGGGTGGCAGCATTGCGCCAGCGAGGTCATCAGGCCGCCGGCGCCGCGCACCGTGAACTCGACCGGCGTCTGCTGGCGAGGCGCGGAGGTCACCTCTTCCGGCGTGACGTCCTGCGCCTCGCCTGCCTTTTGCTGCTCCGCCTCGATCAGCTTCGTCGCGATCTGGTGTGAGGTGATGTCGCCCGCGCCGATCTTCTCCAGCAAGTCGTCGAGCTTCTCCATCTCGAACAGGCTCGCCGCGTGCTCGAGCGCCGTCTTCTCGAAGCCCAGCCGGCGCATCTCGCGCTCCAGGATTTCGCGGCCCTGGGCAATATTCGCGGCGCGGTCCTGCTTCTTGAACCACTGCTTGATCTTGGCGCGGGCGCGCTGGGTCTTCGTGTAGCCCAGATTAGGGTTGATCCAGTCCCGGCTGGGGCCGCCCCGCTTGGCGGTGAGGATCTCCACCTGGTCTCCGGTCTGGAGCTGATAGTCTAGCGCGACCAGCTTGCCGTTGACGCGTGCGCCCCGGCAGCGATCGCCGACGCCGGTGTGCACGTAGTAAGCGAAGTCGATCGGAGTCGAGCCAGCGGGCAGGTCGATCAGCTTGCCTTTCGGCGTGAAAGCGTACACGCGATCCTGAAACACGTCGCTCCGGAGCGAATCCATGAATTCCCGCGCGTCGGATACCTCCTGACGCCAGTCCATCAGCGAGCGGAACCACTTGATCTTCTCTTCGTACTTCGGATCGCGCCGTCCGCCTTCCTTGTAGTGCCAGTGCGCGGCGATGCCCAGCTCGGCCGATTCGTGCATCTCGCGCGTGCGGATCTGCACTTCGAGCGGGCGGCCGTCGTCGCCGACGACGGCGGTATGCAGGCTCTGGTACATGTTGTCCTTGGGCGTGGCGATGTAGTCGTCGAACTCGCCGGGGATTGGTTTCCAGATCGAATGCACGATGCCCAGCGTCTGGTAGCATTGCGCCAGCGTGTCGACGATCACGCGCACCGCGCGCGCGTCGTACACCTGCTCGAACGTCACGCCTTTGCGCTCCATCTTGCGCCAGATGCTGTAGATGTGCTTGGGGCGCCCGGAGATGTCGGCTGGGACGCCCTCCGCCTTCATGCGCTCCTGCAACTGATGGATGATCTTGTTAACGCTCGCCTCGCGATCGCCACGGCGCTCGTCGATCAGCCGGGCGATCTCCTTGTACTTGTCCGGGTTGAGGTGGCGGAAGCCGAGGTCCTCCAGCTCCCACTTGAACTGCCAGATGCCGAGCCGGCTGGCCAGCGGCGCGAAGACCTCCAGCGTCTCGCTCGCGATGCGCTTGCGCTTTTCCTCCGGCAGCGCGCCGAGCGTGCGCAGGTTGTGAACACGGTCGGCCAGCTTGATCATCACCACGCGCGGATCGTCTGCCATGGCCAGGAACATCTTGCGCAGCGACTCTAGCTCGCGGTCGTCGTAGCTCTGAATGTCGCGCCGGTCCATCTGGTCGAACTGGCGAAGCTTAGTGACCCCGTCCACGAGCCGTGCGATCTCGTCGCCGAAATCGCGCCGCATCTGCTCCTCGCTGACCTCGGTGTCTTCGAGCACGTCGTGCAGCAGGCCGGCGGCGATGGTGGGCGGGTCGAGGCTGAGGTCGGCCAGGATCTTGGCGACGGCGAGGCAGTGCTGCACGTAAGGCTCGCCCGAGGCGCGCTTCTGATTACGATGCGCGTGCTCGGCCACGGAGTAGGCGCGCTCGACGATCAGGCGGCCGTTGCTGCCGTTCCCGTCCGGCAGCGTGTCGAGGATAGATTGGATGTTGAGCGCAGGGTGCTTCGTCATACTCGATCTCGTTAGATAACTATAGCGCGGAGCGGATGAATGGTCAACGATGGGCAGCGGACATGCTTTGTCAATACCCCCCGATGGTCGATAGGCGTACAGGAACGACATAGCAACTCGCCGATTTGAGGCGGCTACGTTCCCCAGACCAGACGGGCGTGGTGAGCAGCCAACCGACCAGTCCGAGGCGCCGCTTAACAACTGAATCGAAGGATGTCAGACCCGTGACGACTTGAGCGTACGGCGACGCGCGCGTTGCTGCAAGTGATAGGCTTCGTCATACGGTTGCCGGGTCTGCCACAGTTTCCAGATGATCGCCAGCCAACGATTGGCCAGGATACGCGAAGCGTGTGAGTCCGAGTCGCAGTGGGACCGGATCTCCTGCCAGTAGGCGCTGGCCCAGCCGGATTGCGCCAGGGAGGCCAGTGCGAACTGCTGGGCGATGCGGCGGAACTCCTTATCGCAGCCGCGCCGGAACTTGACCCGTTTGCGTTTCCCGCTCCGCTCGGTGACCGGGCAGGTGCCCGCCAAGGCTTGCACGTCGGCGGCCGCCGGAAAGCGGTCGCGGTGGTCGCCGAACTTGGCGAGCAAAGCGGGCGCCAATAACGGGCCGGCACCCGGCAGCGAGTCAAAGAGGGGCGCATCGGGATGCTGATGGAAAAGTTGCTCCAGTTGAGCCAGGACCTGAGCCCGAGCGCGCACCTGGGGCAGCAGGATGTGGGCC
>DATEUJ010000234.1:0-7063 GCA_035283185.1 Anaerolineae bacterium
GGAACCCCGACGCTGAAGGTTTACATTTCAGGAGATTGAAGGGAGCTGACACATGGCACACGGCCTGGGGCGCACGAAGCGTCAAGCAATCCTCGACAACGTGTTCAACGGCGGGACGCTCACTGCGGAAACCGTCTGGCACATCTCCGCGCACACGGGCGACCCCGGCCCGGACGGGCAAACCGCGAACGAGCCCGGCGGTGGCGTCGGCTACGCGCGCAAGAACTACACCGGCGGCTGGTCAGCTGCATCCGCTGCCGAGCCCAGCGTCCTCAGCAACGACGCGGATATCGTGTTCGACGCAGCGAGCGGCGCGGGCTGGGGCACGATCGACTTCTGCGGCATCTGGAACCACGCGACCAGCACCGCTGCGGCGAACTTCATTGCGCGCGGTGACCTCTCGCCGAACCAAGCAGTCAGCGCCGGTAACGTAATGGTGATCCCCGCCGGCACGTTGACGGTCAGCATCGGTGTGACCTGAGAGGATCTCGATGGCAACGCTAGTCATCCCATGCGACCCGAAGATCGTGGACCTCTTCGGGACCGCGAACATTCCGCGGTTTACGTCGATGGACGGCACGAACGGGCCGGTCAGCGGCTACGCGTTCTCCGACACGACGATGCAGCAGGTCTTCGTCAAACTGACGGCGTGGGACTTCCTGAGCGGCAACGTGACGGTGAGGCTGCGCTGGGCCTCGCCCACGGGCGTCACCACGAATGAAGTCGTCTGGGGGGCGCAGATGTTTGCGATCACCCCAGGCGACGCGCAATCGGTGCTAACCGACGCGTTCGCGACGGCGGCGACCACGACCACCACCGTCAACAGCACCGCCAGCGGCGACACCGAGACGATCATCACGATCACATCGGTCGACTCGCTGGCAGCCGGCGATGACGTATGGCTGCGCATTTACCGCGATGCCGCCGCCGGCGGCGACGACATGACGGGCGAAGCGCTGCTTTTCGGCATAAACGTCAGCTACGCAGCCAACAGCGGCGGCGGCTCTGGCGACGTCACGGGCCCAGGCTCGGCCACCGACAACGCAGTCGTCCGCTTCGACAGCACAACCGGCAAGGTCGTGCAGAACTCGGCCGTCATCGTCGACGACAGCGGCAACGTGACCGGCATGGGCACGTTGAACACGAAGACGATTGCGAACTTCGCCGACCCTGCGAGTCCGGCGACCGGCGACGTCCCGTACTGGAACGGAACTATCTGGGTGCCGAAGTGTCGCGCAACGGTGACACTCGCCAGTGATCACGACGTCACATCGGCGCTGACGGACACCGCGGTCGCGCAAGCGCTGCGCGTGGGCAGGCACCTGGTCTACGTCAGCGGCAACTGGACTACGGATAACACCGCGCGGGATTTTGGGTTTGCGCTGAACTTCAGCGGCACCGCGACCATGCATATGGAGGGGGTTGTTTATGCCACGGCGACCACCGGAACGTTCGGCAACGTGTCCGCGTTCAACTCGATGATCGTCAGCACGGCGACCGCGTCCTCGGGCACGCCACTCGCGTTCAGGGGTCGTGCGGAGGTCATCGTCACGGTCGCTGGCACGCTGGTGCTGCGTGTCGATACGGACAGCGACACAGGGACGGTGCTAGCGAAGGCTGGTTCGGGCATGTCGATTTTCGAGACGTGAGGTCGTCATCTCACTCCTTTGTAACAACACCAACAGCACCGGCGGTGACTGGTTCATCGACGACGCGCCAGCTGGCGCCCCGAACCTGCGCGCAGCGCACACCATCTGCGCGCGGATTCGATTCACGAGCAACGCGGGCTCAGATCGCTTCGCGGTCAACTGGGGCCCGACCGGGGCCGAGGGCGGCTCCACACTCGGCCGCTTTACAGCCGCCACGGCGAACCAGTGGAACGCGATGCGGCACGCGGCATTCGCTGCGGGCACTGCTGACCAGGCCACGACGCCGGGGAACGCCGACACCACGGCGTGGCGGCACTTCGCGCTCACGTACGACACCACGGACATTCGGTCGTACATCGACGGCGTTCTGCAGAACACGATCGCGTCGCTCACGACGCGCACCACGAACACCGCAGGTAGCGGCACCAGCATCATCATCGCAGGCGCCTTTCAGGGCCACGTAGCGGACGTCGCGTGCTTCGATCGCGTGCTGACTGCGGCCGAGCTCCTGCAGCTCGCCGAAGGTCGTGACGCGCGCATCATCAGCGGCGGCAACCTCTGGGGCTTCTACCCGTGCCTCTTCGACGGTGCCGGACGCGACTTCTCGAGCCGCGGCAATCACGCGACGGCATTCACGGGCGGGGCGGGCTCGCCGCCGACGGCAGATCTCGAGTCGCCGCCCACCCCCTGGGCACGTGCGCGCGCGAAGCCCTACATCTACATCATCGCGCCGCCGGACGTCGACTTCTCCGGAGTCATCACGTCGCCGACCGCAGTCACCGGCTCGACCGCAATCCGCAACCAGTTCAGCGGCGCCGCGGCATCACCGAGCGCGTGCTCAGGCACCTTGCAGGTCCGCAAGTTCTTTACCGCGACCGCCTGCTCGAGCACGACTTCGTGTGCCGGCACGCTCGCGGTCCGCAAGCTGTTCAGCGGTGATTGCACGACGCCGAGCGCATGCACTGGCACGCTGCAGTCGCGCCAGGTGTTCGCCGGCAGCTGCGCATCGCCCACCGCGTGCACGGGCACGCTCTCATTGCTCGGCACCGTGGCCTTCGCAGGCACCGTGACGAGTCCGACCGCGTGCACCGCGAGCGCGAACGTCCGCAAGCCCGTGAGCGGCGCCGCGACGAGTCCGACCGCGTGCACCGGCAGCTTCAACGTGCGGGTGAACATGAGTGCGGCGGCGAGCTCTCCGAGCGCATGCACGGGCGGACTGCAGGTGCGGAAGTTCTTCGCCGGCCTCGTGACCTCGCCCACCGCATGCATAGGCGTGCAGACGGGTGGGACGGTCATAAATCCGGTTGCGCCCGAAGATTCGCGGCTCACGCAGAAGCGCCGGCTGTTAGCGCTCAACCAGTTTAGGCGCAGAGGGAGAATGTGACGATGACAACCGACGGCAACAAGCCCAGGCCGCCCGTAGTGCCGCGCGAGCACAAGCCCGTGTGGATGGCGGTGGCCGAAGCCGAGGGCGGCGTGCGCGAACTCCCAGGCGCCGCAACCAACCCTCAGATCACCGAGTACTACCGGGCGACTACGCTCGGCGGCACGCCTGAAGACAGCACCACGCCCTGGTGCGCGAGCTTCGTGTGCTGGGTGCTCGAGCACGCCGGCTACCGCAGCACGCGCCGCGCGAACGCGCGCAGTTACCTCGACTACGGCGAGGCGGTGGACGAGCCGCGCTACGGTGACCTCGTTGTGCTGTGGCGCGACGAACCGAAAGGCACGAAGGGTCACGTCGGCTTCTACGGCGGTCGCCACGGCCGCGACAAGCTTTGGATCTGGGGCGGCAACCAGGCGAACGGCGTGTGCTGGGCGCTCTACGGGCTCGGGCGCGTGCTCGCTTATCGACGCCCGACCGATGCGGAGCGCAAGCAATGAAGGAGTGGACGGTGGACAAGGCCGTGCAGTGGGCGCAGCTCGCGCTGCTGGTGATCGGGATCGCGGGCTGGGCGGCCACATGCTCGCGCACGTACGACCGCATCGAGAACCACGAGAAACGGCTCGGAGAAATTGAGCTGTCCAACAAGGCAGCGGCCGTAGCCGCGGTCACCGCCGACAAAGAGTTGAGCAAGCAACTCGTGCAGCTTCAGAAGTCGATCGACTACGCGACCTGGAGAATCGACGGCGTTTCGAAAGATCTCGACAAGGCAACAACTGGAAAGGCCACGAAACGATGAACCCGACACTCAAGAAAGCTCTCATGGTTCTGGCCACGCTCGTGGCGATGGCTGCGAAGCAATACTCGGTGCACGGCACGATCGACCTCGCCGAGCTCGCCGGCTGGGTGACGGCAAACTGGGATGTGCTGATCGCCGGCGGCGTGGTCGGGTGGCAGTTCATGCGGCGCCCCGGCGATACCACCGCCGCCGCCAAGGGCGGCTAAGCCGTGACCGACGTCAGCGACGCCCCCACGCTCGAAGTCGCGATCGCTGAGCTGTTTCGACGCCGCGCGCACGAGACTGTGCGGGACATCTGCAACGGCGTCCTGCGCCGCCTGGGCACCGTGCACTTGCTCAACGCCGAGCACCAGGAGGAGATCCACCGCCACGTCACCATCGCGCTTCTGGACGGCGCTGCGACCGGGCGCGAGCAGGAAAAGAAGCGCGACCGGGCGCGTGACGAGCGCAGGCGCGAGCGCTGGCCCAAGGTGATCGCCAGCTCGGCACTGCCGGGGGAGGACCCGACGTTCGGGAGCGAGGACTCCACCGACCCGATGCTAACACGTGTGATGCCGCGCGCGCCTGCGCCACCAGATTTAGGTGACGAGTGAGTCAGGCGTCCGACGTTCCTTGCCGCGCGCGCCACGCCAGAAACTCCTGGAAGCAGTCCTCGCAGAGCACGTCGCGGTTATCCGGCTCCTCATTGAAGCCCCAGAGCTCTCGCTCCTCCGCAAGGGCCTCTTCCTCGCTCGTCTCGGACACGAGCTCCTTACGGCAGTGCGAGCATGTGTACCTGAGGCCCATTACTCCCCCTCGAACTTCGCCTTGAGCCGCTCGTACTGCTCGCGCTCCTCGCGTGCCTCGCGCTCGCGCTCAGCCTCGCGAATCATGACGGCGTAAACCGTCTCGTAAAGCTCGCGGCGAGTGTCCTCAAGCCATCTCGCCACCTCCTCGGACTGTCCGTCGTGCCAGCCCGTGTTAGCGTCATACACGCGCGTCTGGCCGTACATCGACAGCTCGACCTTGATGTGTGCTCGATGGTCGCCCATCACTCCCCCTCGAATGGCTTGAGGGCGTCCCACGCGTCGCGGATCGCGTCGTTGGGCACGTTCTCGCCCGCGGCGTTCGCGTGCATCGCCTGGTCTGCCAAGCCCCTCGCCGCCTCCACGAGCGCCTGGACGGGCGGCATTGGCCTGCCGGTGGCCAGCGCTGCCTGCTGGGCGGAGATCCTTTGCATCCGTTCGATCAGCGCAGCGTAATCCGGGTCGCCGCCATAGCGCTCTGCCACGAACCGGGCTGTAGCGTCCACGCCGAAGAGCTCGTTTAGCCGCTCGTTCTCGATGCGCAGCGCGCGTACCTCGGCGGCGAGGACGTCTCCGACCTCCGGCTCGAGCAAGTCGTATCCGGGCGCTGCCAGGCGTGCGCGCTCCAGCGCCCACTCGACCCGTTCTGTCGTCGGTCGGTCCATGCTCACCTCCTCCGCCGGATCAATCGCGCGATGATGCCGGCAGTTGTCAGCCCGGCGGCGAAAGCCACCCCTGCGATCGCGAGAACGTCGGCCATGCTCATCACCATCCAAACCAGAGCTTCAACGCGACGACGGCGCAGATCAATATGATGACGGCGCATCCGTACGCGCCGTTGGTCACGCTCCCGTAGTCCTCGGCGGACTCCGTCGCCCCCTGCTGCGCCGCGTCCTCAGCCCCCTTGTTGGCCAGCAGCCCTAGCACCGCGAGAAAGAACACGATGCCGCACCAGATGAGCACCCAGTTCGTGAGGGGCCAAGGCGGCTCTACCAGCCAAACACCCAGAAAGGCGGGCCGTTTGCTGCCACCCCTGCTGCCACCAGCTCGGTTTTGGCGTCCCCAATGGGATTTGAACCCATGTCGCCGACGTGAAAATACTGAGTCGGAGGGCACTGGCCGCGTTTTCATTGGATTTCTGCTCCATGGTCTACGTCCGGATTGGCCCGATTGCCGGGGTGTTTGCTGCCAGTTTCGCTGCCACCTACGAACGCTGTGAGCTTCGCCCCCTCGCTCGCCGCTCTCTTCTCGCTCAGCTGCTGGTAGACGCGGCGGATCATCGCCGAGCACGTGTGTCCCATCCAGTCCGCACACACGCGCTCGTCCACGTCAGCGTCGCCGCACCAGGTGGCGAACGTACGGCGGAAGTCGTTGGCGCTCATCGCCGGCACGCCCGCGCGTTTGCCGACGCGCTTCATGTCCTGCACGAGCCGAGAGCGGCTCCACCGGTCCGGGAAGAGCTGCCCGGACGGATGCACCGCCAGACGCCGCTGGGCGACCTCGAGTGCGATCTCGTTCAGCGGGACCCAGCGCTTCGCTTTCTTCTTTTTCGTCGAGTCGCTCTTGGTGCCGTCCACGAAGACGCGCCGGTTCGGCAGATCAACGTGATGTGCGTAGATGCGGTAGAGCTCGGAGAACCGCACGCCCGTGTTGCAGTACATCGCCACATGATCGAGGCGTGACTCGATCCCGTGGTACTGCGCGGCCTGGTACTGCTCCACCGTCCAATACGTGTCCTGGGGCGTGTAGCAGTGCTCGAGCGCGGCCTTCGGCCAGATGGTGGACGGGTCGCGATTGAACGGCGGCGGCTCGAGCGTGCGCGCGAGGTAGAGCGCCTGCTTGAGCTGCCCGAGCTCCTTTGAGATCGTGTGGTCGTGGGCGCCTTCCGCCCGGCGCGTATCGAGGAATGCGTTCGAGTCGGCCAGCGTCCAGGTCGCGACGTCGCGATTAGCTCCGATCAGACGGATTAGGTGACGGCACTTCAGGGTCGTGATCTCGATGGTGGCGGCGCTGCGCTTGTTGCGCTTCTTGTCCTCGAGCAACGCGGCTAGTGCATCCTGGAGGCTGTACGCGGGAGCACTGGTTTCAGCAACGAAGCGCTCTCGCTCGTACTGGACTGCTCGCTGCTTTGCGAGCTGACGGTCGGCGGTTCGTGCGCTTTTGGACTCGACTTTGCCGGTCTGTTCGCTGCGCCAGCCGACGTGCCAGTTTTTCGAGTTGGTTTTTTTGAATAGCCACCAGGACACGAGTCGCCACCTTTCTCAAGCCATTCCAGCAAGCGCGCGCGGCGCACCACGATCTTTCGGCCAACGCGCACCGTGAAGCCCGGCGGCCAGTGGCGCATACGCTGGTACGCATAGCTCAGCGAGCACTTCAAGAGCGCCTGCACCTCGGTCACGTCGAGGAGCTCCTCGTCAGTGAATCGGCGAGCGGCGGTCATTCGTCACTC
>DATEUJ010000235.1:0-4877 GCA_035283185.1 Anaerolineae bacterium
ATGCCCTCTTCGACATCGAGGAGGTGTTCATCTTGCTGGGCCGCCCACCCGACATCTGTTGGCGCGTCAACCCGGATCAGGTCTATCGCAAGTATGCCGCCGATGGCCTACGGCGCCCCGCCTAATGGTGCAATTTCAGGGTTACATACAGTCGCGCGCAAGAATGCTGTGGCATCTGCATCTATTTGAGAATTAAGGGCAGATATACGTTGACAAAGAACACACCTCGATAAGCCTCAGCGGAGATCGGAGACGGTAACAGCCCGGCTACGTTGCTGCGCACCACGACCGCGCTTCGACTATGGGCCAGCGGCAGCAGCGGCAAGGTATCACTGACGCGCCGGCTTGACCACTGATATTGCGCAAGCTGATTGCCGAAGTTCAGTTCGGCCAGAGTCGCCTGCACTTGGGTGCACAGAGTATCGTCTTTCGGGCCGAAGGCCAGGTAGCCCTCGCAAAGAATGGGATTGAAGAAGTTGTCGGGATGCAGATAGTCGGCGCCCCACCCTAGCAGAAATAGATCCAACTCGCCGTTAGCAGCTTTGGTGAGGAATGTGCCGGATTCGTATACAACGAGGGTCACAGTAATCCCGACCGAGCGCAGATCGGCGGCGATAACTTGTGCCGTGATAGATGGATTTGGCAGGTATTGCCGGAAGACCTCCCGATAGGCGAGCGTGGTCGTGAAGCCATTGGGGAAACCCGCTTGTGCCAACAGCGATCGGGCCAGCGCCGGGTCATACGTGTAGCCCGCGATGCCGGGATCGCGTCCCCAAATACCCGACGGTAAGAACTGCGTAGCCACTTCGGTTCCAGGCAGGTAGAAGTTATTGATCAGATTCTGCTGCCTGATCGCGTGCGCAATCGCCTGGCGCACCTGCGGGTTGCCCAGCGGCGCATGGGCGCGATTGATTCCCAGGTAGCCCAGCGCCGTCGACGGCCGCCATAACACTCGCAGGTTAGGATCTGACCCCGCCGCCGCCAATTCGCTTGGCGAGAAGCTGTCCGCACTTTGCACGGCATTGTTTTGCAGCGCGGCCAGCCGATCGGCGCCGGGCACGATCATGGCAAAGGTTAGCTCGTCGAGGCGCGGACGCGAAAGCCAATAATCCGGATGGGCAGTCAGGCGGATATGATTGCCCGGCGCCCACTCGACGAATTTGAATGGCCCAGAGCCGATCGGGGTGGTCATTAAGGTGCCAGCCTGGATCGCCGCCGGGCTGGCAATGGCAAAGGTCGGCATCGCTAAGACGCTGGGCAAGGGGCTGAACGCCGTGGTCAGCGTCATTTGAAACTGCGTCGCATTCAGCGCGGCTACACCCGCGATCAGACTGCCAGCATCGCCCTTGAATCCGCCGAAGAGGTAAACGAAGTAGTCGAAGCTGCCATTGTGAGCCGGGTGAGCCGGATCCCACCAGCGATTAAAGTTGTATGCAACCGCGGCGGCGTCCAAGTTGGTACCGTCGTGAAACTTGACGCCGGGATGCAAGTTGAAGGTCCATGTTTTGCCATCCGGTGAGACTATCCAGTTGTCGGCCAGCCCGGGCATTGGGACGGACCCGCCCGGTTGGTAGGTGGTGAGTGTGTCATACAACTGAGCCGTAACGAGAAACGATCTGCTGTCCGTCATCAGCGCCGGGTCAAGCGTCATGGCATCAGATGGGATGGCAGCGGTAAAAGCGGCGCCGGCGGCCATGGCTGTACACGCCGAGTGAACTGTCGATTCTTGCGCCGCACCAGGCACAATCTGCGCGGAAGCGAGGCCAGGCGACCTGCCGGACAACGCGAGATACAGCGCTGCAATCAATGCAACTGGCAGGATTATCGACGACAACACCAATCTGCGATGCATGGCGCGAACCTCCTTGAATCTGCACAGCCTATGCAGTGACTATGCCCGAGTACGTTGACTACGCGGAATACTACGATTTCGACCACGCCACGACGGTCGACGTCGAGTTCTACCTGACTTACGCCCGGCAATGCGGCTCACCCGTCCTCGAGCTGGCTTGCGGCACGGGCCGGCTCGTCATTCCGTTGGCCGAAGCCGGGTTCGAGGTTTACGGGCTGGACGCGTCCGAGAACATGCTGGCGCGCTGTCGCCGCAAAGTCGAAGAGCGGCGCCTGGCAGATCGCGTTCACCTGACGCAAGCGAATATGGCGGCCTTCCGCGCAGCGTGCCGCGCAAGGACTTCGCGCTGGCGTTCGTCGCCGTTCGCTCGTTCATGCATTTGTTCACACAGGCCGATCAGCTCGCCTGCCTGGAGCAGGTTCATCGCCACCTGCGACCCGGCGGCTGCTTCGTCGTCGACGTCTACGCCCCCGACTACGGGAAGATGGCCCAGCCGCCGAACGGGCCATTCGTTTTGCGGCGAGAATTCGACCTGCCGGACGGCCATCACGTGATCCGAAGAGATCGCTTCGTCAGGAACGACCTCGTCCGCCAGATTCAGCACTATGAGCTGAAGTTCGAGGAATACGACGCGGCGGGCGCTCTGGTGCGCGAGCGGACTGTCCCGATGGATACGCGCTACATCTTCCGCTACGAGCTGCAACTACTGTTGGAACGAGTAGGATTCGAGGTAATCGACGTCTTTCGGGACTACGATCGGCAGCCCTACGACGGAACAGGGGAGATCATCGCGGTCGCGCGCCGTCCCTAGCTTGGCGCCGCAAGAAAGTAGTAACGACTTCAGTCGTTATGCCAGCGACTAAAGTCGCCACTACGTTGCCCTGTAGTAACGACTTCAGTCGTACTCCGCCTTCAAGTATCTCCACAGCAATCCGAGCGCCAGCGACGCCGCCCACTGCGCCGCGAGCGCGGTATGCCCGCCGTAGCGGCGCTCGATTGACTTCGCTTCCGTATCTGACACGAGTGCGATGAGCATCGACACACCCGGCCCGCCGTCAGGGACGGCATCGCGCAACATCACTCCAAGCCCGAGCGACGTGCCGTGAATCTTGCGCACACGCTCGGCGGCGCGCACCACGACGGCGAGATGCCCGGCAGGATCGTCGGTCACGTCGAGCGTCTTGCGCAGTGCGTTGACGTCCGACAGCACCAGCCCGCCCCGGTACGCCTCGCGCAGCGGCTGCGCCGCCGCGTTGTAAGTCAACCGGCCGCTGATCGTGCCGCCGGTGTTCAGCTCGACCGTCGCGAGCGTCAGGCGGCGCTGCGCGAGCAGCGCGGCGATGATCCCTTCCAGCGTCTCGTCGTCCACGCCGAAGACCCACTTCCCGATCCGCTCGCGCAGGCGCGACTCCATGTCCGCCAGCAGCGCGTGCGCCTCGTCGCGGCTGCCCGCCCGCGCCGTCAGCCGAACGTCGACCTGTCCCTGCTTGGCCGACAGGCCGATCGCCGGGTTGGCCGACTGCTCCAGATCTGCGATCAGCGAGTCGATCCGGCTCTCGCCCTCGCCGATCGTGTGCAGCGTTCGCACGACGATCACGTCCCGCAGGTCGAGTTTCGTCTGTAGGTGGGGGATCACCACGTTGTCGAGCAGGTGCATGAGCTCGCGCGGCACGCCCGGCAGGCTGAAGATCAACCGGCCCTCGTGCTCGACGAGGAACCCCGGCGCGGTGCCGACGGGATTCTCGATCGGCTGCGCGCCGTCGGGAATGTACGCCTGCTGCCGGTTATTCTCGGTCGGCGTGCGGCCGAATGCCTTGAAGCGCGCCTCGATCTGCGTGTACAGTTCCGGGTGGTAAACCAGCTCGCGGCCGAGCGCGCGCGCGGCAGCCGCGCGTGTCACGTCGTCGACCGTCGGGCCAAGCCCGCCGCCGAGGATGACGACGTCCGAGCGGGACAGCGCGATGCGAATCGCTTCCGCCATGCGCGGCTCGTCGTCGCCGACGTGCGTCGTGTAGACGAGCGACAGGCCGATCTCGCGCAGCCGGCGCGCGATATAAGGTGAATTCGTATCGACCTGCTCGCCCAGCATCAGCTCGCTGCCGGTCGCGATAATCTCAGCCTGCATACGCATATCCTTCGTCAATGGTCGGACTTTGGAAAATTGCGGGAGTGCAGCCTTCAGGCTGCGCCATCTTGGGCCCCCGCAGGCTGAAGCCTGCACTCCAAACGCCATATTTGGCTGCTGCCAAACTCCAGTCAATCACCCGCGAATGGTCCACCCACAAACAATCGGACGGACGCCACGGGCGGCTCCGTCCGATCGAGGTCGCTGAACGAAGCGATCGCGTCACGTGCTTTGCCGCGGACGCCACAGCAGTTGCTCGCGGATGGCCAGATCGCTGCCGCGAATCTTGAAGGCCAGGTCGGCGGCCATGTTGCGCATGACCTTGTAGCCCAGCTCCGGATACGAGTCGCACAGCGCGATGAACTTATCGCGCGGGATGCGCAGGAGAGACGTCTCCGCATCGGCGCAGCGCGCCGATGCCGAGCGCAGGCCCTGATCGACCAGCGCCACCTCTCCGAACGTCTGTCCTTCGCGCAACGTCGCGATCGTCACCGGCCCGCTGCGCGCCTTCACGCCCGGCCCGCCGACGATGGACGGATCGACGAGCACCTCGACGGTGCCGCGTCCGATGACGAACATCTCGTCGCCCGGCGTGTTCTCCTCGAAGAGGATCTCGCCCAGGCGTGCCTTTCGCTCGTCGCAAATCGCAGCCAGCATCTCGTACTGTGCCGGTGTCAGGTCGTAGAACACGTCGGCGCGCTTGAGGATCTCTACTTTGTTCATGGCTGTCTCCCGCATCGGTTAAACCGGCTTAAACGTAATCGTAACCGTTCAGTTGGGTCAACCTTGACAACTGTCATACGGCCTGAAAACACAGGAACAATGCCAGTAGACAGGCCTCACGTTCGGGTGTAGCCTGCAAACACCATCTGTACTTGAAGTCGTCCGTAGCGCATGAAG
>DATEUJ010000236.1:0-2371 GCA_035283185.1 Anaerolineae bacterium
GAATCCGGATCCCCTCAGGACCCACTTGCAGTTGTGGGTCCCGCCGTGGCGATAGATCTGATAGGACTCAGGAATCTGAACCGAGCGCAGTTGCCGAACGGGCCTCACCTGAAGCAGGTCGATGGGATCCCGATCACGAGCGTGGGCGGGCCCCCATCCGCGCGCGCGCCGTTTCTTTGCAGCCCGCTAGTCTGACGGCCCGCGCGGCGCCAGAAGAACACCGGCTCGATATTCCACATCACGCGGCGGAGCACCGGCATCGACATCCGACAGTTGAAACGACATGATCTTGCACGCGACATCAGCGTCGCGACAGATGGCAGCAATCTCACCGATGCGGGCGCCGGGCGCAGATGGGATCGCGATGATGGCGAGCTCCGGACGCTGCTCGCGGCAGATCCGAGAAAGCGCGTCCGTCGGTCCCAGCACCCGCACGCCGTAGATCGTCACCTTTCCCTTGTTCGGGTCGTCGTCGACGAAGCCGACAACGTTGAGGCGGAGCTGGTCGTACTGTCTCGCGATCCGCAGCATCAGCTCACCACTATCTCCCGCCCCGACGATGATCGTCCGTATCAGGCTGTCTCCCGAGCGGCTCACGAGGATAAACTCCCGCAACATGCGGAGCAGGACACGGGAGCCGCCGATGAGCATCAGCGTGACGATCGCGTCAACGACGAACACCGAGCGAGAAAAGAATTCTGGACGGATCAGCACGACCCCCGCTGCAAAGGCGGCCGCGCTCAGCCCTACCGCCTGGACGATCTTCAGTAGGTCTCTAACCCCCACATACCGCCAGTAGCTGCCGTAGAGTCCAAACCCGCTGAAGACCGCTGTCTTGATGACGATGAGGTACGGGAGCGTCAGGATGAAGTTTCGTTCCTGCGCTGCAGGCAGCACGCCTTCGAACCGGATCCAGTAGGCGACAAAATATCCCGACGAAACGAGAATCACGTCAGTCAGTACCTGAAACAGCCGCCACCAATACTGGGCGAACGGCAGCTTCGTTAGGTCGACCGGCGCGTCCTGCTCGACGCTGAAGTCGGCGTAAAACTTGCGAACGCTGGCTTGATAGAGGAAGACGCCGAAGTACAGGAAGGCGATCGTCACGATGCTGGCTAAGGCAACCAGCATCATGCTCCCCAGACGGTTATATGCCAGGGCCAGTACCCCGCACCCCGCCGAAAGAGCGTAGATCAATACGACCGACCGTCGCTCCGAGAGGCCGTGGGCCACCAGACGATAATTGATGTGATCCGCCCTGCCGCCGGAAACACGCACACCGCTCAGCCTGCGAGTCACGATCACGAACAGCATGTTGAAGATCGGCACGACCAGGATCAGGACCGGGATGACAACGACAAGCAGCAGGTTCGACATGTCCCGCCAACTCCCCGCAATGCTCACGGCGCCGAGGAAATATCCAGCCCCCATCGCGCCGCAATCTCCCATGAAAATGCGCGCCGGCTTGAAATTAAAGGGGAGGAATCCCGCGTAGGCGCCCGCGAACGCCACCACGCAGGCGGCGAGACTCAGCGACCCCAGCGTCCACGCCTGAACGCCGAGAAATATGGCCGACAGCGCGGCGATGCCCGCGGCCAGCCCGTCCATGTTGTCAATGAGGTTGAACGCGTTGGCCATCCCGATCAGCCAGAGGATCGACAACGGCACGCCGAGCACTTCCAGGCCGGGCATGTCGAACCGGAGGCCCGCGGCCACGGCCCCGGTGCTGACGATGAGCTGCAGCAGCAGCTTGTGTTGTGGCCTCAGTGGCCGCAGGTCGTCCCACAAGCCGACACCGACCATCGCAACGCTGGAGCCGACGATCAACCACGTGGTTGCCGTGCCGACCCGAGCGAACACCATGACCAGGAGGAAGGCCAGCCAGATTCCCACGCCGCCCGAGAGGGCCACTCGAGCCTCGTGGAAGTCATCGGCCGGCGCGAAGTGCGCCAGCCGGCCGCTCAGCCGTACGTGTACCCAGGTAAACGCCGCCGCCACACCAGCACTCGCGAGAAACCCGATCAACAGCGTGAGGTCAGCGGGCGAGACCATGGACAGCGGCATCGAGGTGTTCCCGGTACCACTCGATGGTGGACATGATCCCTTCTTCCAGGCTTCGGTGCGGATCGTATCCGAGGAGGCGTTTCGCCTTGTCGAGTCGAGGGACACGGACGTCGATGTCCGTGAAGGCGATCTGGGTGAACCGGATCTCTGAAGATGATTCGCAGAGCCGGATGACACGCTGCGCGAGGTCGTAAATGGTAACCGTGTTCTCCACGCACCCGAGATTGAAGTCCTCTCCAGCCGCCTCGTCACGGGCCAGTGTCGCCATCACGCCGTCGCAGAAGTCGTCGATATAGCACCACGAGCG
>DATEUJ010000237.1:0-4414 GCA_035283185.1 Anaerolineae bacterium
AAGTGCGTCGCACGTTGAGTCCGAGTATAATTGGCGCATTGTTGCGCCGAGGCAACCACCACGACGGATCGAGACACAACCCTTGACGACGAAAGGACGAGCCATGGACTGGTTACCGTTCGCGGCCGGTGCGGCGGTCGCGCTGGCGACGGCCGATTTCTCGGTGAAGCTGGCCGCAGGTCAGATCGGCAGTCAAATAGGCGCGCTCATCTACAGCCTGACGACGCTGGTGATTTCGGGCGGGTGGGTGCTGATTTCGCGCGCCAATGGCGCTGCGCTCAAGTTCACGCCGGAAGGGTTGCTCCCCGCGCTCGTGACCGGGGTCGCGTTCGCGTTCGTCACCATCTTTCTGTACCTGACGTTTGCAACCGGAGTCAACATTTCCCTGGCAATCCCGACTATCCGTATCGCCGGCATCCTGCTGGCCAGCGCGCTGGGGGTGATGCTGCTGCGCGAGCCGCTGACGTGGCGCTACGTCGCCGGTGTCGCGCTCGCGCTGGCCGGGATTTACCTCATCGCAACGCGCTGATGACACCCACGTGCGACGTGCGGCGCACCTTAATAGGCCAAAGCGGATGCGATGTATAATCAACCTAAACAATGCTTATAGCCCACGTCCTCGCGGGCGTTGCCAACCGCGAGGACACGGTTATAGTATATTCCGACTTCATGGCCCGGCCAGGAGGCAAGTATGTCAACACCTGTGAGTCATGCGCCTCAACCGTGGTGGAGAAGAAAAGCCGGGCGGGTGGCGTTGTTCGTTCTTATCTCGTCGATTATCGCGCTCCTCGCCGCGAACATCGGCGGGTTTCTTTTATTTCTGCTGGTTGTGATCGCTGCTCCATTGATCTGGATTCAACGGTCGATTGAGAAAGATCAACGTCGGTTTCCGAGGTTTCTGTGGATCGTCTACATGGTTTGGTGGCTCATCGGCTCACTGTTCTTCTGGGCTTTCAGCATACATTTCGCTAGCTTCGACCTGGGCTGGCTGGCCAGGATGCTCATCGGCAGCGACATCCCGCGGCTCATCGTGTCGGCCTTGATAGGCTTGATCGTTGCCCTTCTCCTCACGGCGCTACCGGTTTATCTTCAAGCCACAATCGCCGCGAAGTGGGTGTTGGCGTTGACGCGCATTTACAACATCACGGAATGGCAGGCCGTTCGGTTGATGATGTCGCTGATCCTCAAGTCCAATCCGCCTTTCGTGATCGTCGAAAATGGCGAGTTTAAGGAATCGCAGCCACCTGGGTTACTGCCGCGGATCGGCGGGCCAGGACTGGTGATTATCCGGCCGTACAATGCTGTCGTCTTCGAGCAGGCCGGCCGTGTGACGCGTATCGAAGGGCCGGGCGAAGTCCTGATGAGACTCGACGAACGCATCAGAGAGGTCGTCGAACTCCGCATGCAAGCACGTCGTGTCGAGGCGACTCAGGTGCTCACGCGGGATCGTGTGCCGTTCAAGATCACGGCCGGGGCCGGCTTCCGCCTGGAGCGAATGGAAGACTTGATGACGGACGACGAGCGCCTGCGCACACTGCCCAAGCGAACGTGGAAGTCAGATAGTTTCCCGGCTGCCGGGCGTGATCCAGAGCAGGGAAAACGCGACGAGAGCCGCGTGCACCGCAGCTCGGTCTACAAAGCGGTATATGGCCCGCGCTCAGGCCGTAAGTGGCAGGACCAGATCCAGGGGGATGTGGAAGGCGAGTTGCGCAGGGCGGTGAGGATGTATAATTTCGGCGAAATCTACAACCTCGATCAGCCCAACGATCCACAAGTCAGAACCACGGTGTTGGACGAAATCACCGAAAGAATGAAAGAGGGCCTGCGCCGCTCCTCGGCGCGGTACGGAGTGATAGTCCTCGGTGCGTCGATCAGCACCATCGAAATCGACAAAATGCAGAATGTCCAGGATGCCTATTTCACCGCGCTCGGCGCCGAATGGCGGAAGCGCATCGCGCTTACGGAGGCTGAAGCGGAGGGCCAGGCGTTCGCGGGCCGAGCGAAGATTCAACAGCGGCTCATGGCTGATCTCTTACAGCAATTCCGCGAAGCGCTGGCTGAAATGGCTAGATCCGGGATGGCAATGTCGGCTGACGTGGTCGATCGCTACCTCCAGGTATCGGAGCGCCTTTTGCAGAATGTTCTGACTGACCACTCCACCGCGCGGCGCTACCTCGACACGATGGAGACCCTGGCGCGGGTCAGCCCTAGCACGATCATCGCCGCCGGCATGGACGTTGCCCATTTGACAGATTTCATCGCACCTGGACTCAAACCTCCGAGCGAGGCAGCAGATCGACCGGCCAAGAGGCCGTAATCGCAGGGCCTTTCAGGGAGTGATGCGCGGAATGTCTTGCAGCGCGTGTTGAACCGCATCCAGATCGTCAGGCAGCAGAAACCATTCCGGCTTGACGCCGAACACCAGTGCCACACTGACCAGCGCCGCCACGAACCCATCGTGAAAAGCATCCGTATCCACCTGCGGCGCACGCATTGCATGGGAGGCCGCATTCACGCCCATAAGAACTTTCGCGATGTCCTCGCGAAACCACACCCTCAAGTCGCTTGTGTCACGCATGTCGAAATGATAGAATACATGTTCTAAAATGTCAACCCCCTGCAAGATAGTTGCGGCTTCATCCGATATTTGACGAACCTCGCATTTCAATTACACTTTCACCCGGGCACCGAGGAGCGCCGTTACTCCCACACTCCCATACTTCCATATCTATAGAACGCCGATCCAAGTGGTGAAGAGAGGTTATGAAAGGAGCTTGTCGTGACTACCGTGCTGACCCCGGCCGAAGAGCGCGGTTTGAGCGGCCTCAGTCTGGACAGCCAGGTTCGCAAGGTCTTCTACTCGATACCGCCGGAGACGATCCGAGCGATGGGCGAGCGCATGGTCGAGGAGGCGTTCCGGCGCAGCCTGATCTACGAGCGCGATGGGAAGCCCGAGGCGATCCACGTCTTCCTGCGCCCGATCGGCATCATGCCCGATCAACTGGCGTACCTGCACTACGTGTCCCTGACGATCGTCAACGCGCTGAAACGGCTGCCCGATCTGTACATTCAGGACTTCGCCGTGCGCCAGGTCGTGCCGCTGACGCCGCCGGAAGAGAAGTGGGTGTGGGATTGTTACGGACCGAGCCATCGCGACAACAGCCCGGTGTTCGGCCGCCTCGACGCGGTCGTCGACTTCACCAGCCCGATGTGGAAAGAATCGCTGCGTTTCGTCGAGCCGAACCTGTGCGGCGTCGGCGGGCTGCATCTGATCCCGACCTGCGAGCAGATGCTCGCCGACGTCGTCTTGCCCGTGATTCAAGAGTACGCGCCGCAGATTCAGTTGGAAATCGGCCAGGACCTGCGCGAGCTGTTCATCGAGGAGGTGCTGGATCATCTGGATACGATTGGGCGGTCCGGGCGCAACATCTGCTTCGTCGAGCCGAAGTATGCCGGGGACGGCCCGAACGAGCAGGCGGCGCTCGCCGAATACTATCACGAGCGGCACGGGCTGACCGTGCTGCACGCCGATCCGTCCGAGCTGTATATGAAGAAAGGCGACGTGTGGTACGAGGACAGCCCGGTCGACGTCGCCTACCGCGACTATGAAGTGCGGGACATCGTCGATCTTGAAAGCGAAGGGATCGACGTGCGCCCCATGCGCACGTTGTTCAAAGAGAACCGAATGGTCTCCTCGCTGGCGGGTGATTTCGATCACAAGAGCTGCTGGGAAGTCCTGAGCGATCCGCAGTTCACTAACAAGTACTTCAACGCCGAGGAGCGCCTGGTCTTCCGCCGCCACATTTTGTGGACGCGCGTCCTGTCGGATCGGCGCACGGCCTTACCAGACGGCGAGGTGGTGAACCTGCTCGAGCACACGCGCAAGTATCAGGACGAGCTGGTCGTCAAGCCCAACCGGTCGTACGGCGGCGACCGCGTGCTGATTGGGCCGTCGGTCAGCCAGTCGGAGTGGGAAGCGGCCATCGAAGAGGCAGTGACTGGCGACGAACCGTGGGTCGTACAGCGCCTGGCGCCGATTGCGGTGACCGAGTTCCCGGTGATCGCCGAGAACGGATCGGTGCACATGGAGCCGTTCTACACGGTGTTGGGCTTCGCCCCTACACGATACGGCCTGGCCGTGCTGGGACGCGCGTCGCAAAAGCAGGTCGTCAACGTCGCGCAGCGCGGCGGCATGTGCGGCGTGTTGATCGGCAAGCCTTCGGGGCGACTGATCGGGCCGGGCGCGCCGGTGAGGATGAATTAGCCATGGCCAAGACTCAGTAGATCCGAATTTCAAAGGCGCGGCAAGGCTGGCGCCTCGATTTCCCGAATACAGCCATAGAGTTGCTCCAAGGCGCGGCGGATGAACTGGGCGAGTCGGGTCAATTGGAAGCGTCGCACATCCAACCTGCGG
>DATEUJ010000238.1:0-2216 GCA_035283185.1 Anaerolineae bacterium
GAGGTTTGTCGTTCTCCTTAAACGTCGTTGGCATCCGCTGGCGCTGAAAGCCGGAACATTCAGGGAGTTTCATATCGCCTACGCAGAAACGGAGAGTAACCTGGGTAGAGTCACACTGGCGGTCATTGAAAGAGAAGGGCAAGCTCCAACTGCATTGCTTGTGCGACGACGCGATGGCTTGAAAGAGATTGTGCCCATCACGGGCGCACAAACTCGTGACTTCGATGCAACGCCAGACGACATCATGAGAGCATTGTTCGGTACCGCCGCCTGATGCCGAATGGAGCTGACGCGCGATGGGTTCGGCTGCGCGCGGCTCATCGCGGAGCCAGACATGATCAGGGACGAATTGCATGGCGCCAACGCTCAAGATCAGTCGGATGATCTACCCAAGCGAGTCGGCTCTCGATTGGAAGCAGTCCTGCGAAATGTTGGCATCGTCCCAGGCCTGTGACTACTTGAAGAACATTCGGCTCTGAGCAGGAATCTGCACAGCCCTCCGCCAATCTGGGAGTCTGATCGCGTGGGCGGTTGGATACACTGCGGAGGTGCAGGACAACGACTTCACCAAGATCCTTGGCTGGCCCGGCTATCGCGTGTTTCAGCATGCGATCAACGAGGCGGCCAAGACGTTGCGGTTGTGGGTGCGTCGGAAGCGCCGGAGCCGTCCGCTGATCTGCTCCGGCTGCGGGGGGCGTGTCCGCGAGGTGGTGGACGTCACCGAACGCGAAGTACGGGATCTTCCCTGGGGCGAGTATCGGACGACGGTCGTCGTGGAAGTCTGGCGGGTGCGGTGTCCGGACTGTGGCGTCAAGATCGAGCGCGTGCCGCAGTTGCCGAGCAAGGCGCCGTTTAGCAAGCGATTCGAGGATGCCGTGGGGCTGGCCTGCGAGGCGGCGTCGGCCCGGCAAGTGGGACGGCAGTTCGGCGTGGCGGCCAGCACGGTGCGGGCGATCGACCTGCGCTACTTGACCCGATGGGCGGCGCAGAGACGTCGCCCCGCGTTGAAACAGGTGGGCGTGGACGAGATCTGGTTGGGCAAGCGCACGAAGTTCTTGACCGTGGTCAGCAATCTCGAGAGTGGTGAGCCGCTGTGGTTCGGCCGCGACCGCACGCAGGCGACCCTCGACGCGTTCTTCCGCGAGGAGCTGTCGCGGGGGCAACGGGCTCGGATCCAAAGCGCCTGCGTGGACATGTGGCAGGCGTTCACGACGAGCATCCGCACGTGGGCGCCGCAGTGCCGGATTGTCTACGACAAGTTCCATGTGATGCAGCATGCCAACCGGGCGGTCGACGAGGTGCGCCGGGTGGAGTTCTTCCGGAAGGGTGGCTACGCGAGGCAGCTCGTGAAGGGCAAGCGATGGTTGTTGCTCACGCGCTGGGTCCATCTCAGCGCGGCGAAGCGCCAGCAACTGAATGCGCTCTTCGCCCTCAATCGTCGCGTGTTCAAAGCCTACCTGCTCAAGGAGAGTCTCGATCGGCTGTGGACGTACCGCTACGAAGGCGCGATGTACCGCTACCTGCAGTCCTGGATCGCGCAGCTGCGATGGCAGCGTCTGCCGGCGTTCGACAAGCTCGCCGCCATGCTCGTGGAGCATCTCGACGGGATCCTGAATCATTGCCGTACGCCCGTTCGTTTCGGCGTCGTGGAAGCAATCAACGGCAACATCAAAGCGCTTCTACGGCGAGGGCGGGGCTACACCAACCTGCGCTACTTGCTGCTCAAGGCACAGCGCATGGCCGTGACGAAGACCGAATTCCTCGTTCTTCAGAAAGCCGCATGAACACTGGCTCATGTACAGATTCTCGTGCAGAGCCAGCTGCACTGGCCTTGTCGTTCTTGAATTTCCTGTACAGAAGCTCGCGGACCTCACGAAAAAGCGGACCGCGCTCAACTGCTTGGCTTTTCGCCACCTCAGAGCGTGCCTCGTCAAGCGTTGGCCCTTCCCGGCGCGCGAACACGGCGCTGGCGGCTGGCACGAGGATCACCCCCGCCGATCAAGGCCGTCCTGATAACCCATTTGAAGCGGGAGCTCGCCGGCCGCGAGCCGTGCGGGTTTGCGGCGCCCGAGTGACGAAGCTCACCCGATGGTCACGCATTCGATCGCCGGTAACCCTTCGGTGAAGAGGTGCCAGCGCTCGCCACCATCGAGCGAGCGGAACACGCGGCCGTCCCGGGTGCCGAAGACGGCGAGCCGCCCGGCCGCGGCCAGGCA
>DATEUJ010000239.1:0-11370 GCA_035283185.1 Anaerolineae bacterium
CAGTCTGTCAACGAATGGGGAAACGAATAAACGAATGACCTATGACCGCTGGCGTTATTCGTTTATTCGTTGGACATTCGTTGACAGAGTTACTTGCCATTTCGAACATCCAAAATAGCTCACAGGGAAATCAGTGTGTCAGGAAACGCCGTAGAACGGCATCCCCATGCCGTTCGGATAAGGCTGGCATAGGGATGCCAGCCTACTTTCCCGACAAGAACAAGCTAGCCGCACATTGAACCCATCCGTGCAGCGCCCAAGGGTCCAACTGCGGGGGTTGGTACGCTTGAAAGCAGGGTGCTGGATGCCCGGGCCGTATAATTCGTGCAGTGAATATGCGTTGACCAACGACAAGCGCTCGACCTGTGTGGCTCCTCTGATCGCCGATTACGGTACGCCCTAACCCCTCCGCCGGTCATCCCGAACTGACGGTAGACAAAAAACTCGCTCGCGACTCGCTGGCCATGTCCTTGCGGCGGGAAACGCCTGCATGGATGGCGACAACCCGTTTTAAGTCAGGATCAGACTGTATCAGGCCACACAGACTGGCCGATGTCCGGGCACTCGTTCGGAGTGACTCAAGCCGCTCTAACAGATTCTAACCGTTTTCATAACTAATTCTATAACCTGAAGTCAATCTTATATACTATACTACATGCAAACTGAGTCATCAACACCTCCCACTGTTTCCACACTCGACGAATATCTGCTATGATAAGCGTCCGGCCGCGTGTGCAGGGCAAATTCATCTTCCTAGGCGATGAGAAGCTGTACATTCGCGGCGTCACGTATGGGACGTTTCGCCCTCACGCGGACGGCCACGAGTATCCCGACCCGGGGGTCGTCGAGCAGGACTTCGCGCTGATGGCAGCCAATGGCCTGAATGCGGTGCGCACGTACACGCTGCCGCCGCGCTGGCTTCTTGACGCTGCGCAGAGGCATGGCCTGCGCGTCATGGTCGGCCTGCCATTGGAGCGGTATGTCGGGTTCCTCACTGACAAGAAAGGGGCGCCCGATATGGAGGCATTGGTGCGCACGGGGGTTCGGAGCTGTGCCGGCCACCCGGCTGTTTTATGCTACGCGATCGGCAACGAGATCCCGGCATCCATCGTGCGCTGGCATGGTCCTCGTCGCATCGAACATTTCCTTGAGCGTCTCTACCGGGCCGCGAAAGCCGAGGATCCTCATGGCCTCGTCACCTACGTGAACTATCCCTCGACTGAATATCTGCAGTTGCCCTTCCTCGACTTAGCGTGCTTCAACGTCTACCTAGAATCGCAGGAGAGCTTCGAAGCCTATCTCGCGCGCCTTCAGAACATTGCGGGCGATCGCCCTCTGATCATGACTGAGATCGGGTTGGACAGCCTTCGAAACGGCGAGGAGACCCAGGCGCGCGCGCTGGACTGGCAGATTCGAGCCGCATTCGCAGGCGGCTGCGCCGGCGCCTTCGCCTATGCCTGGACCGACGAGTGGCACCGGTCGGGCGAGGATGTCGACGACTGGGAGTTCGGCCTCACGCGCCGCGATCGGCAACCGAAGCCGGCGCTGGCGACCGTCCGGGATGCATATGCCGAGGCGCCCTTCCCGCCAGACCTGCCCTGGCCCTCCATCTCCGTCGTGGTCTGTTCCTACAACGGCGCGCGCACACTCCGCGACTGCCTGGAGGGCCTGCGGAAGCTGGAATATCCGAGCTTCGAAGTGATCGTCGTCGACGATGGATCGACCGACGGGACGGCGGCTATGGCGAATGAATACGGCTTCCGCGTGATCAGCACGGCACAGCGTGGTCTTAGCAACGCGCGTAATACCGGCATGGAAGCTGCGACGGGCGAGATCGTTGCCTACATCGACGACGATGCCCGCCCTGACCCGCACTGGCTCACCTACCTGGCAGCGACTTTTCTGAATACGGCGCACGCCGGCGTCGGCGGTCCCAATCTCGCATCCCTCGACGACGGGCTGGTCGCCGAATGTATCGCCAATGTACCGGGCAATCCCGTCCACATCCTCCTCAGCGATCGCGAGGCAGAGCACATTCCAGGCTGCAACATGGCCGTGCGCAAAGCCTGCCTCGAAGCGATAGGCGGCTTCGATCCCCAGTACCGCGTGGCCGGCGACGACGTCGACGTGTGTTGGCGGTTGCAGCAGCGAGGCTGGACATTAGGATTCAGCCCTGCCGCGGTCGTCTGGCACCATCGACGGAACTCGGCGCGCGCGTACTGGAAGCAGCAATATGGCTACGGCAGAGCCGAAGCGCTTCTGGAAGCAAAGTGGCCGGAGAAGTACAACGACGCAGGCCATCTGACTTGGGCCGGACGTGTCTACAGCAAGGGACTCGCGCTGATGCTGGGCCGGGCCGGGCGCATCTATCACGGCGTCTGGGGCAGCGCGCCATTTCAGTCGTTGTACCGACCGGCGTCGAGCGTGCTGGCGTCGCTGCCTTTGATGCCTGAGTGGTATCTCGTTAGCGCCGTCCTTTTCGTGATGTCTGCTCTGGGCATCCTGTGGACGCCGCTGCTTTTCGTAGCTCTGCCTCCTCTCGTGCTTGCCATGGGCGCGTCCCTCGTCCAGGCCGGCCTGGGTGCAGCACGGGCGTCCTTCGCCAGCGCACCGCAGTCTCGCATCACCCGGTTGCGGCTACGCATTCTGACGGCATGTCTATATCTGATCCAACCCCTGGCGCGGCTGCGGGGGCGTTTACGATTCGGCCTCACGCCCTGGCGCCAGCATCGCGTGCTCGGCGCCTCGTTACCCTGGCCTCGGACATCGGCCAAGTGGACGGAGCATGGGCAGGCTTCCGACAAATGGCTCCGGACCATCGAAACGACTCTCCGGGCAGACGGCGCTGTCGTCCTTCGGGGAGGCAGCTACGATCGCTGGGACCTGGAGGTCAAGAGCGGCGTGTTGGGCGCTGTGCGCCTGCTCATGGCTGTGGAGGAACATGGCTCAGGCAGGCAGTTGGTACGTTTCCGTTCGTGGCCCCGGGTCTCCCCCGGCGGATTCGCGCTGACTCTTCTGTGCTCCAGCCTCGCGTTTGGGGCGGGACTTGACCGGGTTCAGATTGTTGCCGCAGTTTTCGGGCTGGTTTCCGCCACGCTCGCGCTGCGCACACTTCAGGAGTGTGCTGCCGCCACGGCTGCCGTTCTGCGAGCGCTCGGCGCGCGCGCCGGCCCGCTCCGCGTCGTCGTCGACCCCGCTGGGCGCCCCGCTGGGCGGGGGGCAAGCACGGGGGCAGGCACGGGCGCAAGCAGCATTCGCACACCTGAGCGGTCAGAGCCGCGAGAGGCATGACGGCTATGGCCGGCTATTCCGATCTGACCCTGTACCAGCGGCTGCTGCGCCAGGCGCGGCCCTATTGGCTCCATACTGCAGGCATCTTCCTGATCAGCCTGCTCGCAACCCCGCTTGCGCTTCTGACCCCTGTGCCGTTGAAGATCGTCGTCGACAACGTGATCGGCTCTCATCCGCTTCCCAGTTTCCTGGATGCGCTGCTGCCGGCGGCCATCGCTCAATCCGACGTCGCCCTGCTCATACTCGCAGCCGTGCTCCAGGTGGGTATCACGCTACTGAGTCAGCTCCAGGAGCTGGCGGCCTCCTTGTTGCGCACCTTCACAGGGGAGAAACTGGTGCTGGAGTTCCGGGCCCAGTTGTTCCGGCACGTCCAGCGTCTCTCGCTCACGTACGGCGACTCGAAAGGCACAGCAGACTCCACATACCGCATTCAATATGACGCGCCCGCCATCCAGAGTATCGCGATCGACGGCGTCATCCCCTTCATCGCGGCGGGTTTGACGATCGCCGGGATGATCTACGTCACGGCCCGCATGGACTGGGAATTGGCCCTGATCGCGCTGGCGGTGACACCCATCCTTTTCTTGCTCACACGCTTCTATCGGAAACGCCTGCGCCAGCAGTCACGTGAGGTGAAGCGACTCGAAAGCTCCGCCGTGTCGGTCGTGCAGGAGGTGCTGTCCGCCCTGCGTGTTGTGAAAGCGTTCGGACAGGAGGATCGCGAGGAGGAGCGCTTCGTGCGCCGCTCCAGTGAAGGCATGCGCGCCCGTATCCACCTCACTTTCGTGGAGGGGGGCTTCGGCCTCCTCGTCGGGCTGACCAGCGCGATCGGGATTTCGGCCGTCCTCTTCATCGGTGCGCTCCACGTCTCGGAGGGCATCCTGACCCTGGGCGAACTCCTCCTGGTGATGAGCTACCTGTCACAGTTGTACGCGCCCTTGAAGACGATGAGCAAAAAGGCAGCCAGCCTGCAGTCACACCTGGCCGGCGCCGAGCGGGCATTCTCTCTTCTCGACGAAGCGCCGGATGTGCCGGAACGGCCGAACGCCCGGCCACTCGTGCGCGCCTCCGGCGACGTTGTTTTCTGCGACGTCTCTTTCGCCTACCCCGCTGGGCACGAAACGGATTCGGGCGCGGATGCACGGATGAACCATCCCATCTTGCGGGATATATCCTTCGAGATCCCTGCCGGGACACGATGCGGTATCGCCGGCGCGACGGGCGCGGGCAAGACCACGCTCGTAAGCCTCCTGACCCGTTTCTACGATCCCACGCTGGGCTACATCCTGCTCGACGGCGTCGATCTGCGCGACTACAAGCTGGCCGACCTGCGCAACCAGTTCGCCATTGTTCTCCAGGAACCCGTGCTCTTCTCGACCAGCGTTGCGGAGAACATCGCTTACGCACGCCCGGGCGCCGGCGAGCGTGACATCGTCGCGGCCGCGAAGGCGGCCGGCGCGCACGATTTCATCCTCGACCTGCCTCAGGGCTATGAGACGCCGGTCGGCGAGCGCGGCATGCGCCTTTCGGGCGGCGAGCGCCAGCGCATCGCACTGGCCCGTGCCTTCCTCAAGGACGCTCCCATCCTGATTCTCGACGAGCCAACCAGCTCCGTCGACATGAAGACGGAGGCCGCGATCATGGAAGCCATGGAACGCCTCATGCGCGGCCGCACCACTTTTATGATCGCCCACCGGCTGAGCACGCTGGGTATCTGCGACGCACGAATCGAGATCGAACAAGGTCGAATCGTCGCCATCTCAGAACACGCCACGTCGACCCCGCTGGGCGGGGCGCAAGCAGCGCCAGTGGAGCGCATTGAGCCGATCGCACTGATGCAGCCGCGAGGATAGGGGGACCGCGAACGTGCCAACCACCGCCGGGATCACATACACCGACCTGCGTGAACACCCCGCCGTGCGGGCGTGGCGTGAACTCCGGCCACGGTGGGCCGGGCCGGAGCGCATCGAAATCCTGCAAGAGGTCAAGAAGTCGGCGGTATACCGACTCGAGGGTGTCGGGCTTGGAGGGACGGCGATCATCGCCAAGCGCTGCCGGATGGGAATCGCATCGACCGAACGCATAATCTATGAGTCCGTTCTCCCAGTCCTGCCCATCACCGCACTCCACTACTATGGGTTCGTGGAGGAGGATGATCAATTCTGTTGGCTCTTCCTGGAGGACGCGGGGCGAGAGCGCTTTTCGCCCCTGATCGAGGAGCATCGCGCGCTCGCGGCGCGTTGGCTGGCCCTGATGCACATCTCCGCCGAGCGCGTCTCTTCGGCGGCCCAGCTACCAAACGAGGGACCCGATCGCTACCTTGAACACTTGCACTCAGGACGCGACATGATCCGACGCCATCTCAGTCATCCCGCCTTGAGTGCGGACGACTTAGCAGTGCTTGAGGCAGTAATCTGTCAGTGCGATTTTCTGGAATCGCGCTGGGATAAGATAGAGAAGGAGTGCGAAGGGATACCCACCACGCTTGTGCACGGTGATTTCCAGCCGAAGAATATGCATGTCCGAACCGGCCCGGTCGGGATGAGCCTATTCCCTGTGGACTGGGAAATGGCCGGCTGGGGAGTTCCGGCTGCCGACCTCGCGCCCGCCGCCGGTCTCGCGCTGGCTCCCCAAGTGGACATCATCACCTACTGGACCATCGTACACGCGTGCTGGCCTGGGTTAAATATCCAGGCCATTCAGCGGCTGGTCAACGTGGGGCAGGTGTTCCGGCAGCTGGCGGCCATTCATTGGGCAAGCCTGAGCCTCGCCTGCGACTACATAGAGAGGCCCATGGCACGCCTGAGGTCCTACCAAGCCGCGCTCGCCGAAATCATCCGTTCCACCCAATGATGGATGATCTAAATTGAAATCGCGGGTTTATCGCTTGCGTTTTGAAGCTGCCCATGCACACATCATCTTCTCACTTTCCCGATCACCAAACCCTGTCGGCCCGCCTCACGTCTGTCTTGAGCATCAAAGGGTATACCGCTGGTCAGGTAACCATCCTGGACCGGCAGCCTAATATCGATCTCAGTACCTTCCCCAGCGAGATCGTGACGTGTCAACTTGATGAGGGGGGCGAACTGCGGCTGTTGTGTAAGTACGAGGCCGGCCACAGTCATACGGTCTATGGTCACCGGGGCAATGTCGCGTACGAGGCGGAAGTCTATCGCCACGTACTGCAGCCACTTCGGACCTCTACGCCCACGTTTTATGGCGCCCATACAGACATGACGAAGGGTGAGACTTTGCTGATCCTCGAATATTTGGACAACAGCCTGCATGTGCACCGAACGCCTGAGCCGGCAGTCGCCATGAGCCAGGCTGCTCGCTGGATTGGACGGTTTCATGCCGAGAATGAGGCGCGCCTCTCAAGCGCCTTGCCGATGTTTCTGAATACCTACGATGCAGAATATTACCTGGGATGGGTACGCCGGGCGTTGCTGTTCGCCGAGCCGTGGCACACATGCTTTCCATGGCTGGCGTCTCTTTGCGAACGCTCCGAGGAGTTCGTGGCTGCTCTGCTGGCGCCGCCGCCGACTGTCATCCATAGCGAGTATTACCCGCTAAATATCCTCTTTCGCAACGGGATTGTTCACCCCGTGGACTGGGAGTCCGCCGCAATTGCCGCAGGTGAAATAGACCTGGCCAGCCTGACCGAACGATGGCCTGCGGAGATCGCGCGGGAATGTGAGCTTGAATACCAGTTGGCTCGCTGGCCCGCGGGCGCGCCCGCCAATTTCGAGCGGACGCTTGGCGCAGCGCAGCTTTACTGGTCTTTCCGCTGGCTGGGCGATCAGCCAGACTGGACCACCTCCGAAAGTAACCGATGGCGCTTCGAGCGACTGCGTTCTGTGGGCGAACGATTGCGACTGATCTAGGCGGAGTCGCGCTATGAAATGGGGAGCCTGGATTCACGACGACGACGATATTCCACTGAGCGAGCAGATCGCGCGGGCGGCTGAAAACGGGCTGCAAGCGGCGCGCTCCTATCACATTGGCTACGCGGAGAAGGCCGCGCCCGCGCTCAGAGAGGCCGGCATGAGCTTGCTGGCCGATATGTACGTTGATGCGCAGGCATTGGTTGACGATTGGCGCTCGCAGGTGCGGCTGGACGAACTGGCCCGCTACCACGAATTGGGCATACCCCTCGAAGCGGTATGTGTGGGCAATGAACTGCGCGAAGGGGGCGACGAGCCGGGCCAAAAGCGCTTCACCGCCCGGCTCTCATTCGGCCTGGCGAACCTCCTCGCCGCCTACCGGGACTGGCTGGATCGGCAGGGCTACGCCACTCCGCTCACTTACGCCATGGAGGGGATCGTCTTCGATCGCGAGGGCCTCTTCAACGAATGGCTGTGGCCTCTGGTCGACGCCTGCGACGTCGTCTCGGTCAACAGCTATCCCATGAGCGATCGCGACTGGTTCACGTTCGATGCTTTCGAAGAAAGCCGGCGCTTTCTACACGAGTCACGCGTGCGCAACGATCGCCTGGTGGTGTTCGAGTTTCACCTGCGCCGCATCCTTCAGGAACTGGAGCGCGCCGGCAAGCCGCTGATCTTAAGCGAGACCGGTTTTCCTTCCGCCGTGGGCTATCACGTCGCAGGCGAGCGCCTGGTCGTGCCGGAGAGCGATCACGCGCGCTACGGCGCGGTGATGCACGAGTTCGCCGGCCTGATCCACCGGGCGAACGCCGATTACCCGGATCGCATTCGGGCGCTCTACTTCTACGAGTGGCGCGACAACCTCTACCACCGCAAGATAGGGGACGTAGAGCAGAGTCCCATTCACGTCGCCTTTGGATTGTGCGATCGCTTCGGTATGCCAAAATTCGATATCAAGGAACTCGTCGGTCGTGGCGGCGACTGACCATGGCCGGCCACGATCGCAAAGATGGCGACGTGCTCGTTGCCTCCCTCGCTTTGTTCTCTATTCCCCGACGATACAAGATTAAGTGAAACTTCATATTCACTTCATGCTGTCTTCATGTTCATTTTGGTACACTTAATCTGGTTTCTGGAGTCTCGGTGGACCACGATTCCGTAGTAACGACTTCAGTCGTTCCAGCCGCCGCAGTCCAATTGCGGCGGGAACTGCGGAAAATAGACTTAGCAGGCTAAAGCCTGCACTCCAATGGCTGGATATTGACTGGATATGGCAGTCGCCAGACTCTAGTCGGTTTAGGAAATCACGATTACAATGACGTATAACATAACCAGGAGAACTAGGATAATGAGTACGGTTCGACATGTTGTACAAAACTTCAGAGCCATCGCCGCGAGGCTCCACAGCAGTCGAGTGAGTCTCCTGGCTCTTTGGCTCGTCATGGGCATCCTCGTGGCCGCCTGTAGCAGCGGCTCGCAGTCACCCACTCCATCGGCTAATACGCCGGCGGCGAGCCAGGCCACCGCGAGCGCTACGGGTCAAAACCGTCTGCCGGGTCCGGAGGAATTCGGCATGACCACAGAGGAGCTCGTCAAGAGCGCCGAGGCTGTAGAATCGCTAATCTCCAAATGCATGAGTGATGCCGGGTTCGAGTACATCGCCGTCGATTACGGGACCGTACGCAAAGGAATGGTCGCCGACAAATCGCTTCCTGGAGTCAGCGACGAAGACTACATCGCCCAGTACGGGTATGGCATTTCGACGCTGTATACCGGTCTGCCCCCGCAACTGGCTGATGTGGCCACCCCGGCCCAAGTAGGCCTGGGTGAACAGAACGTTCGAATCTTCAACAGCCTGCCGCCTGCCGATCAGGTGGCCTACAACCGCACGCTCTTCGGTGAGAATATCGACGCGACATTCGCGATTTCGCTCGAGGCCGAGGATTTCTCGCGGACCGGCGGATGCACCCGCGCCGCCATCGAGCAGGTTTTCGCTCGGGAGCAGTTAAGCGCAACCTATCTCAACCCACTGGATGCCCTCATCGAGCAGGATCCGCGCATGATCGCCGCCCTTGAGGAATTTGCCAGTTGCGTTCGCGAGGAGGGTTTCAACTACAGTCATCCGAATGAGATCGAGCCTGATATTAAGAGCCGTCTCGATGCCATCACAAAAGGCGTCCCTCTCGAGGCGTTGTCGGCTGAGGCCCAGGCCGCCCTCACAGAACTCCAAGGCTATGAGCGAACGGTTGCCGCACTTGCCATTTCGTGCGAGGAGGATATCCTCGAGCCGGTTCAGGCCCAGATTGAGAGAGAATTGTACGGTGGCCAACAGCCATGAGTGAAACAGGCCGCGCGAGTTGGGGCCGCCGACAAGGATTCACCGCCGATCAGTCAAGCATCCGGAACGGATAAGGGTCATCATGAGCAGAAAACGGAACTTAACACTCTTCATTGTCCTGGCGCTGGTGGTTCTTGTGGCGGCAGGAAGTTGGATTGCCGGGTCAAATCTCATGACTCCAGCAGAGGCGGCCGCGCGAACGGCGCCGCCGGCGCCATCGCCCATTCTGGTCCCGGTCGAGGAGCGCGTGCTGACATCCGACATCGTGACGCGCGGCACGGCCCGGTATGGACGGCCACAATCCATCTCGATTGTTCCGTCTGCCTTGAAACCTGGCGCAGGGATCATCACCACGCTGCCTGTGCGGAACACCCAGTTGAATGAAGGTGATGTGATGCTCACCGCTTCAGGGCGCCCGGTATTCATTCTCCAGGGTGAGATCCCGGCCTATCGGGACCTCGTCCCCGGCATTTCTGGCGATGATGTTCGCCAGTTGGAGAATGCACTCCAGCGGTCGGGGTTTGATCCCGGTCCTGTTGATGGAACTTTCGATGAGCAGACCGGCGCAGCCGTGGCCGATTGGTATGCCTCGGCGGGATGGGAGCCGTTTGGGCCAACCCCCGATCAACTTGCCAATATCCGTGCCCTCGAACAGGAATTGGCCGTAGCGATAAACAACAGATCGGCGGCCTACGCCGCCGCCGCGGCCGCCCCCCTGGCGGTGGAAGCCGCACGCGCCAACGCCGAGAGCGCCAATAAGGCGGCCGCCGCCGATGTTGCCGATAAGGCCAGGCTCCGGGATTGGGCCACCGATGAAGACCGGGTTAAGGCCAATGCGGATCTCGAAGTGGCTCGCGCCGCCGCGACGGCCACTCGATTGGCAGGTGAAGTGGCCGTTCAGGCCGCCGTTGACGCTCAGAAGGCCGCCGAACGTGAGGCCAGGCTGGCCGCCGATTCAGTCGTTCGGCTCGCGGCTGACCTCGAGATTGCTCGACGCAAGGCGGGTGTGCAGGTGCCGGCCGACGAGATCGTCTTTATTCCCGCTGTTCCTGTCCGTGTCGAGCAGATCAACGTCGTGGTGGGTGAAGCGCCGAGCGGACCGGTGATGACGGTGACGAATTATCAATTAGCGATCGACTCGTCGCTCGCCCTCGACGAAGCGCCGCTCGTCAAGCCAGGCGTGCCGGTCACTATTGATGAACCGGACCTCGGCATCAAAGCCACGGGTGTCGTGGGCAGGGTAGCCGATACCCCCGGCACCTTCGGGGTCGACGGGTTCCACATCTACTTAGAGGTTCTTGTCGACGAGACCCCCGTTGCGCTCGAGGGCTTCTCGCTGCGCCTCACGATTCCGGTCAAATCCACCGGGGGGATGGTCACTGTCGTTCCGGTCAGCGCGTTGTCGCTCGCCGCCGACGGGACTTCAAGAGTGCAGGTAGACCGCAATGGCTCGCTTGAGTTCATCGCGGTCGAGCCGGGACTGTCGGCCGACGGCCTCGTCGAAGTGACCCCTGTTAATGGAACACTGGCGCCGGGCCAGCTCGTGGTGATCGGGTTTGAGCAGAAATGATGACGACGACTCAGCCCAACACGACGAAATACGTCCTCGAGCTCCATAAGGTCAGCCGGACATTTGGAAGCGAACCTGCCGTCCACGCGCTCGTGGATGTCGATCTATGGTTAGAGCATGGCGAGTGGCTGGCGATTACTGGCCCCTCTGGCGCCGGAAAGTCAACCCTGCTTCACATCATCGGCTGCCTGGACCGTCCGACCAGCGGCAGCTACAACCTGGATGGCATCAACACCGCCACGTTGAGCGACAAAGAACGCGCCGGACTACGGAGTCGGCGCATCGGG
>DATEUJ010000240.1:0-16430 GCA_035283185.1 Anaerolineae bacterium
CTAAGCCCGTTATAGACATCGTAGTAGACGCGGATGATTTTGTCGGTCAGTTCGCGATGCAGTAGCTCGGTCACATCCTGTCTCCACATCTTCAAAAGCAGAGGAATAACGCGGATCACTGGGATGTGCGGATCGTATCCGACTATCCGAGCGATCCGTGTCCCTCCCCCGCCACCACCGCATCACGTCGCGAATGGCAGAGAAGGTTTGATTATAGTATAGCACGATACCGAAGCTTCATGCCCGTTTTGACAGCATCGCTCCCTTGCCAGTACAATGTGTCGATGCTCAGGACCATCTGCGCGATCTATCTTACTGCACTGTGCGCAGCCGGGTGCGCCAGTCTGGCCAGAGCACCGACTCCGATCGTGCGCCGGGTTCCTGTCTCGGCAAGCCCGACTCCTGCTTCCCAGCCGGCGCAGCCGCACAATGTGCCCAATCGTTTGTCTCGTCCAGCATTGGCCGCGACGCGTTCTTCCACTTTCGGCGCAACCCCCGCGGCGAACTTCAATGCACCGATCGTCTACGGCGAGTCATTCGAAGGGCGGCCACTTGCGGCCTATCGGCTGGGGTATGGTCCGGTCAGGCGTGCATTGATCGGCGGCTTGCACGGCGGCTACGAGTGGAACACGACCGTCTTGATGAGCAAGACGCTGGAGTACCTGACCGCCTCGCCCGACTCGATCCCAGAGGAATTGACACTCTATATCATTCCCCTGGCGAATCCGGACGGCGCGGCTGCCGGGAGCGACCGCGTTGCAGGCCGGATGAACGGCAACGGCGTCGACCTCAACCGTAACTGGGATTATCGATGGCAAATTACCGCGACGCACGGCGTCTATCCCGTTGGCACCGGCGCGTTTTCATTCTCCGAACCGGAAACGGCCGCCCTGCGCGACTTCATCCTCGGGCGCGGCATCGGCGCGGCCATCTTCTACCACAGCGCCGCGGCCGAAGTATACTCCGGAGCGGGAACGGACACGTCGGGAACTGTCGCGCTTGCAGAAACACTGGCCGCCAAGACCGGATACCGCTATGCGCCCGAAGGCATCCCAGGCCAGATCACAACCGGCAACGCGATCGATTGGCTGACGACGCAGGGCATCACCGCCGTAGAGATCGAGCTGCCGACGCACGCCGGCATCGACTGGGAACCGAACCTGAAGGCGATACTGGCGTTCATGTCGTGGAGCCTGTCCAGCACACTGACGGCCGAATAGCACGTTCGGTGGCGACCCGTGCATACTTACTAATTACCAATTACCCTAAATCGAAAGGTGCTCTCATGCGCTTCCACATCCTCACCGCCCAAGATGTTCGCGCCGCTCTGCCCATGCGCGACGCGATCGACGCCATGCGCAAAGCCTTCGGCCTGCTGGCCGGGGGAGAGGTCGACATGCCGCAGCGCACCGCGATCGAGATACCCAAGCACGACGCCGTCACACTCGTCATGCCCGCCTACGTACACGTCGGGAATCGGCTCGGCGCAAAGCTGGTCTCCGTCTTCCCCAATAACCGTGGCCTCGACCTGCCGACGATTCACGCCGTCGTGATCTTGCTCAACGCGGCGACGGGCCAGCCCGCTGCGCTCCTAGAGGGGACAGCGCTCACGGCCATCCGCACCGGCGCAGCCAGTGGCCTGGCCACCGACCTGCTCGCCCGCCGGGATGCGTCGACGCTCGCCATCCTCGGCTCGGGCGCTCAAGCGCGCACGCAGCTCGAAGCCGTGTGCTGTGTCCGGAACATCGAGCGTGTGTTCGTCTATTCGCGCACGCGCGCTCACGCCGAGCAGTTCGCCGCAGACATGGCCGGCCGGGACGGCGCGCCTGCGTCGATCGAAGTCTCGGCGTCCGCGCAGGAAGCTTGCCTGGCCGCCGACGTCGTGTGCGCGGCCACCAGCTCGACGACGCCGGTTCTCTACGCGACCGACGTGCGGCCCGGCACGCACATCAATGCCATCGGTTCGTACACGCCAGCGATGAGGGAAATCGATTCGGAACTGGTGCGGGGATCGACCGTGTTCGTCGATCAGCGGCAGGCTGCGCTGGCCGAAGCCGGTGAAGTGATCGACTGCGTCAAGGACGGCTCGCTCGCGGAAAGCGATCTCACCGAGTTGGGCGAGGTCGTCAACGGTGCGCGCCCCGGCCGCAAGACGGCGGAGCAGATCACGCTCTTCAAATCGGTCGGGCTGGCCGTGCAGGACGTGGCCGCCGCGCAGCAAGCCCTGACGGCCGCGCTGCAGAGGAAGCTCGGCGCGGTGGTCAATCTATAGGAGGTGTCAGGTGTTCAGGTCTCAGGTGTACAGGTGTTAGGTGCACAGGTGTCAGGTGCCAGGCGTCAAGGTGCCGGTCACTTGTATCACTCTACCTTTTGCATCATCCGCCGCCCGTCAGGCGCCGTGAGTGCTTCCCACCGCACGGTTCCCTGCGGCACTTGCATGGCGACGCGCAGATGACCCTCAGCCACATACTCGTATATCGCGTCGAACGCCGATTTGCCCTCCAGCCACTTCTCGGCGACGACGACGCCGTGACCGGGCTGTTCCAGAAAGACCGCCGTGCGTGGATCGGCGGGATCGCGCAGGGCGACGGAGCGCGCAAACGCCGCCGCCGTCGCGTCCGCAAGCCGATTCGTGCCGCACGTCACCAGGTGCGCGTGATACAGCGTGTCGAGGCTCACGCATTCCACGTACTCGGGATTGTACGCGGCTACGCCGATGTGCCCGTGTAGAATCGCCCGGATGGCCGGAACAGTTACTTCTTCTCCGCGACTGTTCCTCCATCGTCGTCTGGGAACCGCTTCGCAGATTCTCATCATCTCGACGGCTTCCACCGACGGCACGATGGTGTCCATTCCTTTCACTTTACGCACGATCGCGCCGTCGCGCTCCGGCTTGATCCCGACGACGATCGCCTGATCGTCACGGCCGATCGAGCGCTTGTCGACCAGCCGCGAGCTGCCGGAAGCGGTTATCACCAGTCCAGAAATATCCGGGTCGAACGCCGCGTAGCACCCTTCGCTGTACTGCGCGCTGATCGCGTCGCTGACGCCTCGGAAGCCCAATAGCTTCTCGACGTACACCGGCTCTGTGAAGAAACCGAACTCGGTGAAGGCGTGCCCGGCGCGAATCATCGCATCGGGCGTGGCGAGGCTGTCCCAGATCGCTCTCGGAAGTAGATCGGGGAGAAAAACGTGACCATTGACCTCCTCGGCGCAGACAGCCGCCAGCAGCCGATAGCCGGCATCTTCGGCAAATGCGTCCAAGTCGGCAGCTTCGGTCACAGGATGCGCGCCGGCCAGGTCGAAATGCACGGCACGCAGCGCCCGTCCGGCCCCATCGCTGCGCAGCGCCATCAATTGGATGGACTTGGCCTGCGCCTGTAGAAAACGGCCCATCGCCACTTCAGGACCGCCTCGCTTCGCCTGTCGAGCCAAGACCTCGACCGCGTGTGGTCCGAGGCCGGGATACGGACGCTCCGGAACCACGCCGTCAGGCTGCCGCGCCAGTCCGGCAAAATGATCCAGCCACCTCTGATAATCGACCTCGGGAACGTCGACGATGGTCAGAAGCCGTGGGCGGCGGCTCAAGCCATGGCGGCGCTTCGCCTGAAAGAAAAGCGCCTCGTCCCGCTCGACGGGCGCGCCGAAGCGGGCCGTGGTGATGATGAGGTCGGTCGCGTTCGTGGGCACGGATTCGATCGCGCAGCCGGCTGCCCGCAGCCACTCCTGCAGCGCTTCCGTTGCCTGCTCCAGGGCAGGTGACAGTGCGCCGGGCACATAAGAAAACGTGATCGGATGCACCCATGCGTGCGTCTTCGATAGCGTATCCCTCTCGGTCACCCCAGTCTCGGATAGGTCCGTCGCTCTCATCCCTCGTCGTCCGTTGCTCATTCTTCTTGGCTGTTGTCCAATCGCTCACGCCCCGCCAGCCTGCGTCGCAATCGACAATACCACACATGAGGGCAAGGGCAAGCCTTGCCCCTACCCATTGAATTGCTGCCTTACTTCTTGTTCGGCAGCGCGATCGGCTTCTCCGTCCCCTTCAACAGCCGCCCGATGTTCGGCCGCAGCGCGTACAGCACGAGCGCCATCGCGCCGAGACCATACCAGACGTACTCGATGGGGCCGTCACCCAGCGCCGTGCGAACAGCGAAGATCGCGACGACTACGGCGGCGATCAGTATCGACCCCACCGACGCGTAGCGGATCACGAACATCGAAATCGGGAAACAGGCCAGCGTCGGTATCAGCGACAGCGGCCAGAAGGCGCCCGCCACGCCCATGTTCGGACCGCTTCCCGCCCCGCCCCGGAACCCGACATAGATCGACGCATTATGGCCCAGCACAGCGCCCCAGCCGGCCAGCACTTCTGCCCACACACCGCCCGGCATCACGGCGCGCGCAAAAGCGACAGATGCCATTCCCTTGAACACATCGCCCGCGACCGTCAACGCGCCCGCACCCAGCCCGCCCGCGCGCATGGCATTCGTGCCGCCTGTGCGCCCGCTGCCCTCAGACGTCAGATCGCGCTCGCGCAGAATACCGATGATGATGTAACCGAAGGGAATCGATCCGAGCAAGTAGCCGGCCAGGCACACGGCCATCCACTTTGCCCAATCCGGCCACGACTGGGTCAGCGCCGACACCACCTGCTGCCCACCCGTCTGCTCAATCAGCAGCAGGGTCAGCACGGCTGTCGAAGAGGCCAGGGCCGCTGCCATTCCAGTCCGATACACTCGCCGTCCCATGTCCTTTCCCCTCGGTGTACGAGCCTGTCCGAAAAGCCCAACGCTAGCAGCCTGCCTGCCCTGAGCGAAGGCGAAGGATCGGAAAGAGCGGGCCAGGCTCCCATGCCCGGCAATTGGCCTTGAAACGCGCTGAAAGAGTCGAGCCGCCTTCCGGCGTCAGGCGCGCACGCCGCAAAAAAGCTCGTAGTCGATCAGCTCCGTCACGGTCGGCGCATCGCCGCACACGGCGCAATCGGCCCGGCGCGCGATGTGCACCTGCGTCACTTCACCCGTATACCCCTCGACGATCGTCAACCGATCGGTTGTGACGGTCCCGACTCCCACGATCAGCTTAATCGCTTCCAGCGCCAGCCACGAGCCGATCACGCCGGTCAAAGCGCCGATCACGCCCGCTTCGACGCAGTCGGGCACGCTGTCCGGCGGGGGAGACGATGGAAACACGCACCGGTAGCAGGCCGACTCGCGCGGCTTTACGACAGACCACTGCCCGTCGAACTGGTTGGCCGCCCCCCAGACAAACGGCTTCCCGGACATCACGCACACGTCGTTGACCAGATAGCGCGTCGGGAAGTTATCGCTGCCGTCGATCACGACATCGTAGTCGGGCACGATCACGCGCGCGTTGGCCGACGTCAAACGGTCTCTAATGAGTGCTACAGTCACGTCAGGATTGAGCGCGCGCAACTGCTCGGCCGCCGCCTCCACCTTCGGCTGGCCCGCATCACGCGCCTCAAATAACACCTGACGCTGCAGGTTCGATACGTCGACTACGTCGCTGTCGACCAGGCCGATAGTCCCGACCCCGGCCGCGGCCAGATACAGCGCCGCCGGAGAGCCAAGCCCGCCCACGCCCACGACCAGCACGCGCGCGTCGAGCAACCGCCGCTGCCCCTTGCCGCCGACGCCTTGCAGAACGATGTGGCGCGCGTAACGCCTGATCTGGTCTTCAGTAAACCCAAGCATAACCGGCCATTGACCGAAACCACGGATGACACAGATGGCACGGACAGGCAATCTGTGTAATCCGTGTCATCCGTGGTTCAATTATTCTGTTCAATTCGCAAGTCAACCTCGGCAGTCCGCCCGTCCCGAATCCGAAACGCCCTCGCGCTCGGCGGCTCGACGTGAAACGAGACGATGACGTAGTACGAATCCGGGTACGTCGCCTCGACCACGTCGGTCGGCGACGGGGTCGGCGGGCCGAACGGGTGTGAATGATAGATCGCCAGCGGCTCACCGTAGGCCAGGAGCGCATCGGCGAGCTCCTGGCCGTCCATGAAATATCGCACCGGGCTGCGCAGCGCGTTGGGAATGGGCAGCACACGCGCGACCCGGTCGCGGTCGCCGACCAGCAGGCCGCACCGTTCCTGGGTCAGGTCGCCGCGCAGGTGCGCCAGCATTTCGTCGAACAGGTCTCCCGGAATGACCAGCGCGTCTCGCCGATTCGCCGACTTGCTCATCACCGCTTCCGAACCAGAATCTCCCACTCTCCCAGCAATGTCGCCGTCACCGACAGCACCTCGTCACCCTGAATCACCGCGCTGCGCGGGACGCTGCGCGTCGCCGGTTCGTAGTCCAACCGCACGCGCAATATCTGGCCCGGCTGCATCTCTTCCAGCGCCAGGAGCGTCTTGACGTAAGTGTACGGGCACACTTCGCCCCGGATGTCGAGGACTTGATCGACCTGGGTCACATATTTGATTATAACTCACCCCAGACTAATCCGCGCCCGAACATCTATCTCGCCTTTCTGCTCCCGCCGGGTGATACACCCGGCGGCCGGGAGGTCGGGAGTCAGTGCGAAGCCTCCCCGTGGGACAGACCCCCGACGAGCCATAGCGTGTCACCCGGCCGCGTTTGACATCTCCGCAGGCGGACATACAATCTGAAACCGAAAGGAGACGCCATGGCCGTTCCTACCTTCGGCTGGGTCATCACACCTGCCGCCCGGGACGCTTCCGGCGCAGCCACACTGCACGAAAACAACCGCCGTTTCATCGAGCGCCTGCGCGGCGCGTTCGATACGATCTGGGTCGAAGATCACTTCCAGTGGAACGACCGCCCCGTCGTCGAGTGCTGGACGGCGCTCACATACCTGGCCGCGCAGTATCCCGAGTTCACGTTCGGCGCGCTGGTGCTGGGCCAGTCGTATCGCAACCCGGCGCTCACGGCGAAGATGATGGCGACGCTGCACTGGCTGACCGGCGGGCGGATGATCGCCGGCATCGGCGCGGGCTGGAAGGAGGACGAGTACCGCGCTTACAACTGGCCGTATCCCGAGCCGCGCACGCGCATCGAGCAGCTCGAAGACGCCGTCAACATCATCCGCGCGATGTGGACGCAGTCGCCCGCCACGTACACGGGCAAGCACTATTCGATCAAAGAGGCTTACTGCGAGCCGCGCCCGAACCCGCCCCCTCCCCTGCTCATCGCGGGCGGCGGTGAGAAGCTCACACTCCGCGTCGTAGCGAAGTATGCGGACTGGATGAACGTCGGGTTTCGGAATGCTGAGGCGTACTCTCGCAAGCTCAGCGCGCTGCGGGGGCACTGTGAGAAGGTGGGGCGCGACTACGATTCGATCAAGAAAACTTACTTCGGCTTTGTGTCGGCCACTCGAGAGGGCGCCAGGCCCGAGCCGCGCGGCTACCTGCACATTGTGTATGGCAGGCCGGATCGAGTGGCGAAGGAACTGAAGGAATTTGTGGAACTCGGCGTCGAGCATTTCATGCTGCGCTTCGTCGACTTTCCGAGCACGGATGGATTAGAGTTGTTCCTGGCGGAGGTGGCGCCCGTTCTCACCCGCGCCTGACCCCGGCGTCATACATACAGCGGTCTCCCACTGCAACCAGATCTTTAGGACGCAGACCCTGGCACTGCCCGCCAGCGCAAGTGTAAACGCAGATTCACGCTGATTTTGCCCTATCTACGTTCATCAGCGTGAATCTGCGCCCGCAAAATCCTCGTGGTCGGCGCAGTTGTTGCGGAGGAATACTACTGTATACTCCGGGAACCCGGCACCGGCATTTTGCGTCTTTTCTATACTGGACTTTGGCAAATCGCTGGAGTCAAGCCTTTAGGTGGACATATTTGGCGGTCGAGACCGGCTAATGCCTCGACTCCGACCCAAGGTGGAGTTGGGAGTTTGAAGTTTGGAGTTTGAGGTATGCCTTCCGCCCGTGAGGAGAACGATCCATGTCCCGCCGAACTCGAATCGTCATCGCCGCGCTTGCCGGCATAGCCATCCTCGCCGGCGCTGCTGTAGTGTCCAACCTGCCAGGTCGCTCGCCGATCGCCATCACACCTTCCGCTACGCCTGGCCTCGTCGTCCAGGCCACATCGACCCCCGTGCCGATTCCGAGTGCCTTACCCCCGCGACCGATCGTCGGATACACACCGGTCCCGGATGGCATCATATCGCCCGTCGTCATTCAACGATCGCCTGAGACCGGGCAGGAACAGCCGCCCGAAAGCCCAATCGAGCTGGTCTTCGACCGGCCGATGAACCGCGCTTCGGTGGAGTCTGCGTTTCAGATGTACCCAGCCGTCGCAGGCACTTTCAACTGGATAAACGATCGAATCGTCCAGTTTCAGCCGAGCGCAGAGCTGGCTCGCGCAGGTATCTACGACGTGGTGGTCGACCAGGGCGCGCAAGACACGGACGGCGCGCCTCTGAACCAGGCATATCAGTTCAGGTTCGCCGCCGCTGGCTACCTCGAAGTCGCGCAGGTGATTCCCGCGCCTGGCGCCGCCGACGTCGATCCGAGCGACACGCTTGTGACGATCATCTTCAACCGGCCGGTCGTGCCGCTCACCTCGCTCCAAGAGCAGGCTAGGCTACCTCAGCCGTTCAAGCTCACCGACGGCTCCGGTGTCGAGATCGCGGGCAAAGGCGAATGGCTGAACACGTCGATTTTCATCTTCCGCGCAAGCGGGCCGCTCGCCGGCGGCGTGACGTACACCGGCCGCATCTTCGACCTGACCGATACCGATGGCAACCCCATGCAGTCGGACTTCGCCTGGACCTTCAGCACCGCTCCACCCGAGGTGGTATGGGTGACGCCGGCTGAAAACGCATCGCTCGTGCCCATCGAGACCGCGATCACCGTGCAGTTCAACCAGCCGGTCGATCCGGAGTCGGCGCGCAGCCGGTTCGGCCTGGTGGCGCAGTCGGGCCAGACAATCGGCGGCGCTTTTTCGGTCGTGAGCGACACGCTCATCTTCACGCCGACGAATCGTCTTGACTTCGACACGACCTACCGGGCCAGCGTCGACGCGGGCGTCACCAGCCGCGCTGGCGGCCTGGGCAGCCGGCAGGCGCGGCAGTGGCTGTTCAGCACCGTCCCACTGCCCAGGATTCTCCGCACCGATCCGGCCGACGGCCAGCGCGACGTGCCGGTCTACACCGGGTTCACAATCTACTTCAACGCGCCGATCGATCCCGACACGGTCATGCCCAACCTGCGCATGACGCCGCCATTCAGCCCGACTGTGGCGTACACGTACTTCAATACGTACGACAATTCGTTCGTCCTGAGTTACGACGTCAAGCCGTCGACCGATTACGCGCTCGAGATCGGCCCGAACATCGCCGACCCCTACGGCAACACGACCGGCCAGTCGCTGACCGTGCGCTATCGCACCGCCGAACTGCCGCCGTCGCTCGCGCTCAACGTGCCGGGCCAGGTCGCCACGTACAACGCCAACGATCCGGTCGCGCTCGTCGCAACGCATACGAACGTCAGGCGCATCGACCTCAATTTGTACGCGCTGAGCACGAGCCAGGCTCTCGGCTTCCAGCGCGATTCGTACAACTACCGGCCAGCCTCGGCGCCGATCCGGTCGTGGTCGTTGTCGATCGATTCGCCGCCGAACGAGGTGGACTACACACGGATCGAGGTCACCGAGGGCGGCGCGCGCCCTTCGTCTCCGCTCAGGGCAGGCCTGGCGCCCGGCTTCTACCTGCTCGACGCGACCTCGCCCGACATCCCGCCTGACCAGTTCTACACCTATGGCAACCGCCACCTGCTCGTCGTCAGCCAATACAACGTCGTGCTCAAGACGTGGCTGGGCGAAGCGATGGTCTGGGTGACCGATCTGCGGGCAGGCCGGCCGGCGCCTGGCATTTCGCTGGTGTTCTACGACTACGACAACCGGGACATCGCCCGCGCCACTACAGGCTCCGACGGCACGGCAAGAGTCGCCTACGACGAGAATGTCTCTTCCGTCTACTACGTCATTGCCGAAGCGCCGTTCACGGCCGGATCGACGAGCTGGTCGAGCGGCATCGGCGTCTACGATTTTGGCATCCAGCCTGTCTACTACGGCAGCGCGCCGTACAACAGCTTCATCTACACCGACCGGCCGATCTACCGCCCCGGCCAGACGGTTAACTTCAAGGGCATCGTGCGCGCCGAGGATGACGTGAGGTATAGCCTGCCCGACGTGGGACAGGTCCACGTCAAGGTCTACGACGCGGCGTACACGACGATCTACGAGAAAGACCTCAGCCTGAGCGAGCTGGCGACGTTCCACGATGCGCTGCAGCTCGATGCGGGCGCGTCGCTAGGCGCGTATCAGATCGAGGTCACTTTTCGCGGCCAGTCATTCGGGCAGTCTTTCACCGTCGCTGCATATCGACCGCCGGAGTTCGAAATCGTCGTCACGCCGGAGCGAGACGAGATCGCGCGCGGCGAAGCGACCCGCGTCACGGCTCAAGCCAGGTACTTCTTCGGCGGCGGGCTGGCGAACACGGCCGTCAACTGGAACGTGCTGGCCGAGACCTACCACTTCCAGCCGCCGTGGGGTGGGCCGTACACGTTCGGCGATGTCGACGATCCGTGGATCTGCTTCGATTGCTGGTGGTATGCGCCGTACACCGTTCCCGAGCCGATCCTGAGCGGCTCCGGCACGACCGACGCCGAAGGCAAGATCACGATCGATATCCCCGCCGATCTCAAGTGGAGCAGCGGCGAGCCGATCACGCGCAGCGTCAGGCTGATCGTCGAAGCGACGGCGAGCGGACCGGACAACCAATTCATTGCGGGGCGAGGCGAGATCGTCCGCCACCAAGGCGACCTCTACGTCGGCCTGGCGACGCGCGATTACGTGGCGGCCGAGGATCGACCCACCAGCGTCGATCTCGTCGTCGTCGATTGGATCGGAACCCGAATCCCCAATATACCTATTACCGTTTCCGCTTTCCGCCGCGAATGGATCAACACCTTCGTCGAAAACGAGGCCGGCGGCGGGACCTGGGAATACACGACGCAGGACACGCTCGTCGCTACGGCGACGGTGACGACCGACGATAAAGGTGAAGCGGTTTTCACCTTCACACCCGCCGATCCCGGCTCGTATCACATCGTCGCCGAAGCGGTAGATAACGGCGGGCGCACGGTGCGCGCGTCTACGTTCCTGTGGGTGTATGGTCGCGAATACGTATCGTGGCGTCGCGAGAACAACGACCGGCTCACGTTGATCAGCGACAAGAATACCCACGTGCCGGGCGAGACCGCCGAGATCTTGATCCCGTCGCCATTCCAGGGCGAGCAATACGCGCTCATTACGGTCGAGCGCGGCGGCGTGCTGCGCAGCCAAGTGCTCCGCCTCACCACCAACAGCACCATTTACCGCTTACCAATTACTTCCGATCTGGCTCCGAATATCTACTTCTCCGTGGTGCTGGTCAAGGGCCAAAACAACTGTGTCGGCGCAGACTGCCTGAAGCCGGAGAATCTGGCCGATTACAAGATCGGCCTGCTGCCGCTCGACGTGACCCCGGTTCCGCAGACACTGAATACCGAGCTGACGCCGAGCGCGGCGCAGGCGCAGCCCGGCGAGGATGTGACGTACGATGTCGCCGTCACCGATGCGGACGGCCGTCCTGTCGCGGGCGAGTTCTCGCTCGACCTGGTCGATAAGGCCGTGCTGTCGCTGTTGCCGCGCGCGCCCGACGCGATCGTGCAGGGCTTCTACGGCCGGCGCGGCCTGGGCGTGAGCACGTCGAGCGGGCTGGCTGTCTCAGGCAACCGGCTGTTGGAGCAGATCCAGCAAGTCCAGGTGGCCCTGGAGGCCCGTGCAGTAGAAGCCCCCGCCGCTGCTCCACAGCCGGCCGCGACGCTCGCCCCAGTCGAAGCGGCGGCAGACGCATTCGGCGCCGCTAGCGCGCCGCTGCCACCCGGCATCGAAATCCGCGAAGAGTTCGCCGACACCGCCTACTGGAACCCAACCTTCACAACCGGCGCGAACGGTCGCGGCGCCGTGACTATTCGACTACCGGACAACCTGACTACCTGGACTTTCCGTAGCGTCGGCGTCACGACAGATACGAAAGTCGGCGAAGCGACGGTCGACGTCGTCGCGACCAAGCCGCTGCTGATCCGGCCCGTCGCGCCGCGCTTCTTCGTCGTCGGCGACCGCGCCATCCTCGCCGCGAACGTCAGCAACAATACGGACGCGACCCTCGCCGTCGACGTCAGCCTGACCGCCGAGGGCGTGACGTTCAACTCGGACGCCGTGCGCACGGTCACCATCCCGCCGCGCAGCGAGACCAAGGTCGAGTGGGACGTGACGGTCGGCGACGCGGAGAATGTGCAACTGATCTTCGCCGCCGTGAGCGGCGACTTGAGCGACGCCAGCAAGCCGCGCCTGACGACCGGGCCGGACGGATCGCTGCTCGTATTCCGCTACACCGCGCCGGACATCGTCGGCACAGGCGGGCAGCTCGAGCGCGGCGGCCAGCGCACGGAGGTCGTCGCGCTCCCGCCGAAGTACGACGATCGGCAGGGCGACCTGTCCATCCGGCTCGACGCCTCGCTCGCGGCGGCGACGGTCGAGGGCCTCGACTACCTGGAGCACTATCCTTACGAATGCACCGAGCAGACCGTCAGTCGCTTTCTGCCCAACGTCCTGTCCTATCGCGCGCTGAAGGAGTTGGGCATCGACGATCCAGAGCTTGAAGCCAAACTGCCCGGCCTCGTGCAGGAAGGTCTCGACAAGCTGTACGCGCAGCAGCACGACGACGGCGGATGGGGCTGGTGGGCCGAGGACGAGGAAAGCAATGTGCACCTCACGGCGTACGTCGTGTACGGCCTGATGCAGGCGCGCCAGGCAGGCTTTGACGTGCGAGGCAATGTGATCGATCGCGGGCAGCAGTTCCTGATCGGGAGCTTGAGGGATCTGAAGGAACTCGGCTCGTTTCGCGAGGCGAACGAGCAGGCGTTCGTCCTGTTCGTGCTGGCCGACGCGGAGCCGGGCCGCGCACCGGCCGACCGTCTGGACGACACGTTCGAGGCGCGCGAGGAATTGAGCCATTACGCGCGCGCCTTCCTGGCGATGGCGATCGGGAGGTCCAATCCGAACGACGCGCGCTTACGGACGCTGCTCTCAGACCTGAATAGCAGCGCGATCCTCAGCGCGACCGGCGCCCACTGGGAAGAGAACGACTACGATTGGTGGGCGATGAACACCGACACGCGCTCGACGGCGATCATCCTGGCGGCGCTGGCGCGGCTCGATCGCGACAACGCGCTGAACCCGAACGTCGTGCGCTGGCTGATGGTCGCCCGCAAGGAAGGCATCTGGGAGACGACGCAGGAGACGGCCTGGGCGCTGATCGGCCTGACCGACTGGATGGCGCTGACCGGTGAGCTGAAGCCGAACCACGACTACGCGGTATTTTTCAACGACGGGACGCTCGCCGAAGGCCGCTTCACACCGGAGAACGTCCGTGAGACCGTCCAGTTGAAAGTCGCCATCGCCGACCTGCTGCGAGACGCCGGCAACCGGCTGACGATCGCGCGTGGCGACGGCGAAGGCCGGCTGTACTACACCGCGCACTTGAAGGTGTACCTGCCGGTCGAAGAGATCGACCCGGTCGATCGCGGCATCGTCGTCTCGCGGCGCTACACGCTCGCCTCGTGCGAGGAAGCCAATCGCAACGAGTGCCCCGAAGTGACCGAGGTCAGGTTGGGCGACGTGATCCGCGTCGATCTGACGATCGTCGCCAAGCACGACATGTACTACCTGGTCGTCGAAGACCCGCTGCCCGCCGGGGCGGAGGCGGTCGATCGCGGCCTGGCGACGACGAGCCTGCTGGAGCGAGGTCCGATCCTCTCGCCCGTGGAATTCGGCGGCATCGCCCGCCCTTACTTCGACGCCTACTGGTGGTGGTGGAACTGGTATAGCCGCAGCGAGCTGCGCGACGAGAAAGTCGTCCTGTTCGCCGACTACCTGGCGAAGGGCACGTACGAGTACTCGTATACGATGCGCGCGACGCTGCCCGGCGAGTACAAGGTCATCCCGACCGTGGCGCAGGAGTTTTACTTTCCCGAAGTGTTCGGTCGGAGCGAGGGAAGGCTGTTGAAGATCGAGCCGTAGGCCAGCTGAGCGTCGCGCCCGTGGGCGTTTGGAAGTGCGGCGTAGACCCGGGCAGACGATATCGGCACCACGAACGGTAGCGCAGCGCGGTTGCATGACCCGGTACGAAACGAAGCGTCACCGCAAGATCAACGGCAGGTACACCGCGTACGGAATGTAGACATTCCGCACCGACTCCACTACTGAAGCCGAGCCATTTGACGACCCCGTGGTGTAATAGCCCCGGGCGCGGATGAACAGATTCTGTCCGCGCGGCAGCGCCAGGCCCGTCAACTGCCAGCCGCCGGAAGTGCGCGTCCCGCTGCCGAGCGGAGAATAGCTCGCGCCGCCGGCGGACCACTCGAAAGTGACGCGCACCACTTCAGGGCCGGCGCCACCGCGTGTCCAGGTGACCGTCGCGCCGTTCGAATTGACCCCTAGGTTTTGCAGCGCGGCTGTGCTGGTGGACAACCGCCCGATATAGTTGCGCGCCTGCCCGCCCAGCGTAGTGAATAGACCTCCCACCACGATCTTGCCGTCCGCCTGCACCGCCAGGGCAATGACCGCACCGTTCGCCCCCGGATTGACCGTCGTGTCCAGGCTGCCATCCAGGTTCAGCCGCGCGATGCGGTCACGCGCCTGCCCGCCCAGCGTGGTGAAAAGGCCTCCCACCACGATCTTGCCGTCCGCCTGCACCGCCAGGGCGTAGACCCAATCGTTCGCCCCCGGGTTGAAGGTCACGTCCAGGCTGCCATCCGGGTTCAGCCGCCCGATATAGTTGCGCGCCTGCCCGCCCAGCGTAGTGAATATACCCCCCACCACGATCTTGCCGTCCGCCTGCACCGCCAGGGCAATGACCGCACCGTTCGCCCCCGGGTTGAAGGTCGCGTCCAGGCTGCCATCCGGGTTCAGCCGCGCGATGCGGTTGCGCGCCTGCCCGCCCAGCGTAGTGAATATACCTCCCACCACGATCTTGCCGTCCGCCTGCACCGCCAGGGCGTAGACCCAATCGTTCGCCCCAGGGTTGAAGGTCGCGTCCAGGCTACCATCCGGGTTCAGCCGCCCGATATAGTTGCGCGCCTGCACACCCAGCGTGGTGAACCCACCCCCCACCACGATCTTGCCATCTGCCTGCACCGCCAGGGCGCGGACCGTACCGTTCGCCCCCGGATTGACCGTCGTGTCCAGGCTGCCATCCGGGTTCAGCCGCCCGATATAGTTGCGCGCCTGCCCGCCCAGCGTGGTGAATGCGCCTCCCACCACGATCTTGCCGTCCGCCTGCACCGCCAGGGCAGTGACCGTACTGTCCGCCCCAGGGTTGAAGGTCGTGTCCAGGTTGCCATCCGGGTTCAGCCGCGCGATGCGGTCGCGCGCCTGCCCGCCCAGCGTGGTGAATGCGCCCCCCACCACGATCTTGCCGTCCGCCTGCACCGCCAGGGCGTAGACCGCACCGTTCGCCCCCGGATTGAAGGTCGCGTCCAGGCTGCCATCCGGGTTCAGCCGCGCGATGCGGTCGCGCGCCTGCCCGCCCGACGTGGTGAATGCGCCCCCCACCACGATCTTGCCGTCCGCCTGCACCGCCAGGGCGTAGACCGCACCGTTCGCCCCCGGATTGAAGGTCGCGTCCAGGCTGCCATCCGGGTTCAGCCGCGCGGTGCGGTCGCGCGCCTGCCCACCCAGCGTAGTGAATAGACCTCCCACCACGATCTTGCCATCCGCCTGCACCGCCAGGGCGTAGACCGCACCGTTCGCCCCCGGGTTGAAGGTCGCGTCCAGGCTACCATCCGAGTTCAGCCGCCCGATATAGTTGCGCGCCTGCCCGCCCAACGTGGTGAATAGACCTCCCACCACGATCTTGCCGTCCGCCTGCACCCCCAGGGCGTAGACCCAATCGTTCGCCCCAGGATTGAAGGTCGCGTCCAGGCTGCCATCCGGGTTCAGCCGCGCGATGCGGTCGCGCGCCTGCCCACCCAGCGTGGTGAACCCACCCCCCACCACGATCTTGCCGTCCGCCTGCACCGCCAGGGCGTAGACCCAATCGTTCGCCCCAGGGTTGAAGGTCGCGTCCAGGCTGCCATCCGGGTTCAGCCGCGCGATGCGGTCGCGCGCCTGCCCGCCCAGCGTGGTGAAAAGGCCTCCCACCACGATCTTGCCGTCCGCCTGCACCGCCAGGGCGTAGACCCAATCGTTCGCCCCCAGGTTGAAGGTCATGTCCAGGCTGCCATCCGGGTTCAGCCGCGCGATGCGGTCGCGCGCCTGCCCGCCCAGCGTGGTGAAAAGGCCTCCCACCACGATCTTGCCGTCCGCCTGCACCGCCAGGGCGTA
>DATEUJ010000241.1:0-62601 GCA_035283185.1 Anaerolineae bacterium
CAGGCCGCAAGATCACGTCAGAAGAGAAAGCCCAGATCAACCTGCAGCCGCGTCGCGTCTTTCCAGAGTGGAACTACACGATCCGACCGCATGGCTCGGCCAGCAAAAAGTGATCAACTTATTTTTGGACAGAACCTAAGAACTCCGACACATACGTATGCGATTAGTGGTGCATATTCCATATCGCTAACTATCGCCGGATTACCAGGGATTGATGCAAGAAATGCCTTCGTAATTGTCGACGGATACCGAGCGAGTCTGCCGATCGTTCAGAAGCAGTTTCCGTAAAGGAGCCTCTCATGTACAAACCACACTTCACTCAAAGCATCCGTCTGTCTCTGCGAATGCGGGCCGCGCTGGGGCTGTTACCCCTGGTTGTATTGGCGCTCTGGCTGGCCCTGCCCGTATCCATTGGGAGAGCCGCGCCCAACACCGCCGTTTGCGGCCCCATCACCAGTGACAGTACCTGGACACCGGCTGGCAACCCCTACATCATTACCTGCACTGTGCAGGTGATGAGCGGGGTGAGGCTGACCATTCAACCAAGCGTGACGGTGGTATTTAGCCCTACCACCTCTCTGCAAGTGGGTGGCACGCTGATTGCCCAGGGCGCGACTTTCACTTCTGGCAAGGCTACCCCAGCCAAAGGTGATTGGGGTCATATCTTTTTCACCGTCACCAGCGTGGATGCTGTATTTGACAGCAACGGCGCTTACGTAAGCGGTAGCATCATCCAAGATAGCCTGATTGAATGGGGCGGAGGAGGCGGCGCGAGTGTAAATGGGGCGATAGAGACATCCGCCGCCTCACCCTTCATTAGTCAGAACACCATCCGCAATAACGGGGATAGGGGCATTTATGCGGTGGCTCGGTCCTCTGGCCAGCCGGTCGTTATGAGAAACAACAGCGTGAGCGGCAACACAGGAGGGGGTATCTATGCTTCCATTGGCGACATCATTAGTAATACCATTCAGGGTAACAGCACCAGCGGGAATGGCGGGGGCATCAGTGCAGTTAGCAGCACGATCGTCAGCAATACGATTACCAACAATTTCACTTCCGCTGATGGAGGGGGGATTTACGCAAGCGACAGCATATTGACTGGTAATACTGTAAGTGGAAACGGCTCAACATTTTTTGGAAGGGGGGGCGGCATCTACGCTTCCGGCGGAACGATGACAGGGAACACGGTCAATGGCAACAGCGCCTCTCGCCACCTTGGCTACTCCGCCAACAGCTATGCTTACGGTGGTGGCATTTATGCTAACGGGGGCACGTTAACAGGGAATACGATCATCGGGAATAATGTATCCGCCTCTGCTTTCAGCTACCCTGGTTTCACATATGGCGGCGGCGTCTATGCTTCTCTCAGCACGCTCACAGGAAACACTGTCGATGCCAATGTGCTAAATAGCACCTACACATACGGTGGAGGTATTTTCTCGGACGGCAGTCTCGTTACCGGCAACACAATCATAGGCAACTCGTCCAGTGCAACAGGCGGCCCAGGCTACGGCGGTGGTATGTTCGCCGATGGTGGAATGGCGAGGAATAACACGATCAGCAATAACACTGCGACAGGCGGAAGTGATAGCCTTGGGGGCGGTGTATATGGGGATGTGGCTACGCTGGAACAGAATATCGTTACGAGCAATAGCGCCAATCGAGGAGGCGCGATTTATGCTTATGGGGGTACCACGGCGCGCAACACCATCCTCACGAACACCACCACCCTCACTGGCACCCTCTACGTGGATGCGGGTATAGCGACCCAGAATGCCGTGCGTGGCAACACGGCCAACTATGGTGGTGGACTGTATGGCTTCAACGCCAGTCTCACGGGCAATATAGTCCAGAACAACACCGCCAACCTGGCAGGCGGCGGCATTTATGCAACAAACAACAGCACGCTGAATGGCAACGTCGTGCAGAGCAATAGCGCCCAGAGCGAGGGCGGCGGCATTTATGCCAATGGAGGTTCAGTCACCTATAACAAGGTGAAATACAACATTGTTCCCTCCTTTGGCCGTGGCTCAGGCGCCTACTTGGTCGGAACAGTCGATTTCAGCTACAACAGCGTGACGACCAATACGGCCTCAGGTGGCACTGCCGGTGGTGTTTCCATTAACGGCCAACCCCAAGTGCATTTCAACAACCTCTACAGTAATCAGCCCTACGATGCCGAGATCGTCTCTTCAGGCAGCGTAAGTGGTACGCTCAACTATTGGGGGGCGTCCCCCTGCACCGCTATCCCCGCACAGATTTACGATGGCAACGATTTGCCGGGCCGAGGGCAATTACTCTATGCGCCCAGCCTGTATAGCCCTTTACCATTGGCCCAACTGCCCGCGCCCACCAGCCTGTCCATTGTCACCAGCACCACTGGTATAACGCTGACTTGGGCCGGCATCTCTGCCCTTCCCGACGTAGGATGCACCAGCACAGGCTCTACCGGTCCCGACGCGAGTTATCGGGTGTATTACGACACCGACGACGGCTGCGCGCCTTACGACGGGCAGGGGCTTCCTTTGGGTAACTCGCCTATTGACGTGGGTCTGGCCACCACGGTGGTATTGAGTGGGCTGGCAGAGGGCAACTACTACTTCGTGGTCACTGCCCATGATTACCTACGGCGCGAGAGCGCGTACTCGAACCAGGTGATGTGGCCGCCTCTTCCTTGGAGGATCTATCTGCCGGCGATTTTGAAGGCGAGCTAGCAACGACGGAGTCTCAGCGATACTCACGCCGCCGATGGTGCCGCGGCACCACATCTACCTGCCGGTCGTGCTGTGTAATCACCAGCGAATTCAGGAGTTGACGCGCCTACCAGCCAGTGCTACAATGTGCGTCACAACGACGGCGAACGAGAGGAGTAGGCGTCCAATGCCGCAAGAGATCGAGGGTCACCGGCTGAAAGCCCTCGTCGGCTCAAGACGCCGAACGTCGCTCGGGAGTCGATCGACCGAAACGGAAGACTTCCGAAGTCTTTGAGACTTCGGAAGTCTGGAAGTAAGTCGATCCGGGCAAGCCCGTTACAGCGAAAGAGTGCGGCAACGGATTGCTTCGCACAACGAATAAACGGATGAAGTGATTCGCATCCGTTTATCCCCTGCAAATCCGTTGCCGAACCAAGGTGGCACCACGGGGGGTGAATGTCCCTCTCGTCCTTGAGGCGAGAGGGATTTTTGTTTTCCGATAAGCTCCCCGCTGAGACTTTAACTCTAACTCCCAACTCTAACTGGAGGGGGAACATGTCCGACCACACCATGCCCAAGACCTACGACTTCAAGACGACTGAGCAGCGGCTATACGCCTGGTGGGAGAAGAACGGCTGGTTCAAGCCGGAGATCGCTCGCAGACGCCACGCGGAGCGATTTGTGATCTCGATGCCGCCGCCGAACGTCACCGGCGAGCTGCACATCGGACATGCGATGACCGCTTCGGTCGAAGATTGCCTGATCCGCTACCACCGCATGCGCGGCGACAAGACGCTGTGGCTGCCCGGCACGGATCACGCCGGCATCGCCACGCAGTTACAGGTAGAGAAGCACATCCTGCGCACGGAAGGCGTGACGCGTGAGCAGCTCGGGCGCGAGGAGTTCATCCGGCGCACGTGGGCGTGGAAGGAGAAGTACGGATCGACCATCACCGAGCAGCATAAGCGGCTCGGCGCTTCCGCGGACTGGGAACGCGAGCGTTTCACACTCGACAAGGGCCTCAGCCGCGCGGTGCGCGAAGCCTTCGTGCGGCTCTACGAGAAGGGGCTGATCTATCGCGGCACGTACCTGGTGAACTGGTCGCCCGGCCTGAAAACCGCGGTGTCCGACCTCGAAGTCGAATACAGCGAAGAGCAGGGCACGCTGTACTATTTCAAGTACCGCCTGGCCGGGCATCGTGACGCTTACATCCCCGTCGCGACGACGCGCCCGGAGACGATCCTGGGCGATACAGCCGTTGCGGTGCATCCCGACGACGAGCGCTACCGCCACCTGATCGGCGAGACTGTGCTGGTGCCGATCCTCAACCGCACCATCCCCGTGATCCACGACACAATGGTCGATCCGGCGTTCGCTACTGGCGCCCTGAAGATCACGCCCGGCCACGATCCGACCGACTACGAGATCGGCCAGCGCCACGGGCTGCCGATCGTCAGCGTGATGAACCCCGATGCGACGATGAACGAGAACGCTGGGCCGTACCACGGCCTGGATCGCTTCGAGTGTCGCAAGCGCATGTGGGCGGACATGGAAGCGGCCGGGCTGACGATTAAGACCGAGCCGTACCCGATGACCGTGCCGCGCTCGCAGCGGGGCGGCGAGATTATCGAGCCGCTCATCTCGACGCAGTGGTACGTGAAGATCCAGCCGCTGGCCGAGCCTGCCCTGGAAGCCGTGCGCTCGGGCAAGATCCGCATTATCCCGGAGCGCTTCGCCAAGGTGTATTTCAATTGGCTGGACGCTTCGCGCATCCGCGACTGGTGCATCAGCCGCCAGTTGTGGTGGGGGCATCGCATCCCGGTGTGGACGTGCAAGGACTGCGGGCACGAGTGGGCCGCCCGAGAGGACCCGTATTCGTGCGCCAAATGCGGCCGCCACAACATCGAGCAAGACCCGGACGTGCTCGACACGTGGTTTTCGTCGGGATTGTGGCCGTTCTCGACACTGGGCTGGCCGGACGAGACGCCGGACTACAAGGATTTCTATCCCACCAGCGTGATGGAGACCGGCTACGACATCCTATTCTTCTGGGTGGCGCGCATGATTATGCTCGGCCTGGAGATGACCGGCAAGCCGCCGTTCCACACGGTGTACCTGCACGGCTTGATCCGCGACGAGCACGGGCGCAAGATGAGCAAGACCCTTGGCAACACGATCGATCCGACGACCATCATGGACCAGTACGGCGCCGACGCGCTGCGCTTCACACTGCTCACCGGCTCGACGCCCGGCAACGACATGAACTTCAGCTCGCAGCGCGCGGAAGCCAACCGTAACTTCGCGAACAAGATCTGGAACGCCGCCCGATTTGTAATCGGGAATCTGGAAGTTGGAAGTTGGAAGTTGGAAGTTGGAAAGGGCTCCTCTAACCTCCAATCTCCACGCCCGCGAAGCGGGCAATCCAATCTCCAATCTCCAACCTCCAATCTCCAATTACTCGATCGCTGGATCCTCTCCCGTCTCAACCGGCTCATCGCCGACGTGACGAACCTTTTTGACGACTATCAACTCGGCGAGGCCGGACGCCTCATCTACGAGTTCCTGTGGAGTGAGTTTGCCGACTGGTACATCGAGGCATCTAAGCTGCCGCTCCATAGCGGCGACGCCGAGGCGCGAAAGCAAACGCTGTCGATCCTCGTGCACGTGCTCGACCGGGCGCTGCGCCTGCTGCACCCGTTCCTGCCCTTCGTCACCGAAGAAGTCTGGCAGCACCTGAAGAAGGCCGCCGGCGACAAGAACTGGCCCGCCGCGCTGATCGCTGCGCCTTGGCCCGAGCCGGGCGCGACGGACGAGGCCGCCGAGGGCGACATGGACATCCTGATGGAGGCCATCCGCGCTATCCGAAACGCGCGCGCCGAGAACGACGTGAAGCCGGAGAACCGGCTGGCGGCCATGTTGATATCGGGCGACAAAGCGAACCTGTTCGAGTCACATCGCGAGGTGATGGCCCTACTCGCGCGCCTGGACGCCGACGGCCTGCACATCGCGCCCGGATTGAGAGCGATACCCGACAGAGCCTTGTCACTGGTGATGGCTTCGGCGACGGTATACCTGCCGCTGGCGCAAATGGTCGACCTGGACGCGGAGCGATCGCGGCTTAACAGAGAGCTTGCCGACGCCGAGGCGCAGATCACACGCAGCGCGGCGCTGCTGACAGGCGATTTTGTCACGCGCGCGCCGGCCGCCGTCGTCCAGAAGGAGCGCGATAAACTCGCCGCTCTTCAAAACAAACGCGCCAAGCTCGAAGCCCAGATCGAATCCCTGCCGCGTTAGCCAGGTGACCGGCACTAGCGGCATGGTATAATCCCGCCGCGATAACCCCTGGAACAACCCAATGAACCGCGACGTCGCGTGGATACTGGTCACCGAATGGACGCAGAGCGACAGCCTGCGCAAACACATGCTGGCCGTCGAGGCCGGCATGCGCGCCTACGCGCGCCGCTTCGGCGAGGACGAAGAGAAGTGGGCGACGGTCGGCGTGCTCCACGATTTCGACTACGAGCGTTATCCGGACGTCGCCGCCGAGGGCCACCCCGTCGTCGGGTCGCGAGTGCTCCGCGAGATGGGCTGGCCGGACGAGATCGTCCGCTGCATCCTGTCACACGCCACCGAGGTCACCGGCGTCGAGCGGCGCACGCTAATGGAGAAGGCGCTGTACGCAGTTGACGAATTAACGGGCCTGATCACAGCCGTCACGCTCGTGCGCCCGGGCAAGAACATCGCCGACGTGCACGTCTCGAGCGTCAAGAAGAAGTGGAAAGATAGAGCCTTCGCCGCAGGCGTGCACCGCGAGGAGATCGAGCGGGCCGCGGCCGACCTGGGCGTCCCGCTCGACGAGCACATCGGCGCCGTGCTGGCGGCGATGCAAGAAGAGGCGCCGGCGCTGGGTCTGGACGGGAGCGCTCGGTGAAGCTGCCGGGTCGAGAGCGCGCAGAACCCGAAGCGCCCGTAACACACGAGAAATCCCGGCTGTGTCCGGAATGCGGCACGCCGGTGTCGATGCGCGCAACCACGTGCGCGATCTGCGGCTACGACTTCGTCGCTGCCGAGCAGGCCGAGCAGGCCGAGCAGGCCGAGCTGCGCGAAGAGGCGGCGCAGCGGCCCGTCCGGGCCATTGCCATCGGCCTGACAGCCGCAGTCGCTCTGCTCTTGATTGCGGCGCTCTATTTTCGCAACCGGGCCGAGGCCATCGCCGCGCTGACGCCGACCACCACGCCGACGCCGACAACCACGCCGACGCCCTCGCGCACCCCAACCCCAACGCCGACGCCGCTGTTCACGCCGACGCCGATCCCGCCGCGAGAATACCTCGTCCAACCCGGCGACAATATCTTCTACATCGCCGACATTTTTCAGGTCGATTACCGTGATCTTCTCGCGTTCAATAACCTGACGGAGAATTCCGTGCTTCAGGTCAGCCAGAAGATCTTGATCCCGCCTCCGACCGCCACGCCGACGCCGAGTGCGACGCCGCAAGATGCGACAGCCGCGCCAGCCCCCGGGTCGACGGGTATCGTTCACGTCGTGCAAGCGGGCGAGACACTGATCGGCATCGCGCAAAAGTATGGAGTGACCGTTTCGGTTATTCTGCAGGCCAACCAGATCGAGGATGCCAACCAGATTCGAGTCGGCGATCAGCTCATTATCCCGCAGGCGAGCGCGGCGACAACCACGCCGGGATCGGTCGTCGAGACGCCCCAGCCGAGCTACGGGCCGGTCACACTACTCCAGCCCTTGAACGGCAGCCGCATCACCGGAAACCAGAGGAATGTGCTGCTGCAGTGGCTGTCGGCGGGGATTCTGAACGAAGACGAAACCTATCGCCTGACGCTCGAACAGGTCGACGGCGACATTCGATACGGCCCGGTCTACATCAAAGCAACCGCGCTTCACGTTCCGCTAGAGCTATTTCCCGCGCCGGACGATCCACATCGCACATTCCAATGGGCGGTGACCATCATGCGCCAGGTTGGCGTCGGCAGCGATGGCGCGCCGCTTTACGCCGTGATCAGCCCCCCCTCGTCGCGCATCTTTCACTGGATGCCGGCTCTGCCTACACCTACGCTGACGCCCATTCCTCCATTCCTTCTCCTTAGCGCCTGCCTATTCGGCTTCTTGCCTTGTCACGCGCTATCGTCAAGTTTGCAAAAAGTATGCAACCTCCCAACTGATGCCAATCTATCCCTCACCGATCTTCCAACTTTACCGTCCCAATTCGCACAGTATGATGATGATCGAGGAGGCTGAGGCTCTAGAACAGCAGTCGCAGTCATCCGGAGTATTGCGCTCATGATGCCTCAAACTGTCCAGGCACCCCGCACGCAGGTGCAGTTTCGGCCTCACCTGACGGCCGCGACGAGCAGCGAGACCGCGCGCGAGCAGTGGGTCGCCTTCATCGGCAAGCTATCGCTTGAGAAGGGTGTGCACTGCCTGATCGCCGCCATGCCCGCCATCGTCGCCAAGGTGCCCCAGGCTCGGTTAATATTGATCGGCGACGGCGTTGCCCGCGCTCACCTCGTCGCGATGCGGGATGCACTGTCGGAGGGCGATTTGGATGCCGCAGCCCAGGCGATGCAGCACGCGGCTGAGACCAGCCCGGAGCCGTACGCAGAATGGGTTGCGGAATATTGGGCCGGCCTGGACTTGCATCAACACTGCAAAATGGCGGCGGCGGCCGACCTGCGCAAGCGCGTCGTCTTCACCGGGTATCAACCCGCGCCCGGCGTCGCCCACCTGATCTCGCATGTCGATCTCGTGGTGATCCCGTCGCTCATCAAAGAGGCATTCCCCCTTGTCAGCGTCGAGGCCCTATCGACGGGCCTGATGTTCGTCGCGCCGTACGTTGGCGGCCTGGCGCCGGTTCTGGATCAGGTCTCGGCGGAGCTCGATCCAATCGGCAGGCTCGCCAGCCTGCGCTACCGCCCTCAGCACCTGATACCGGACATGATCGACCAGGTGAGCATGCTGCTGCGCTACATGTCGCAAGAAGCCCGGCGCCGCGAGCTGACGATGCAGTGCCGCAACTTCGCGCTGCGCCACTACGATTGGACGAACATCGTCAGTCGAATTGAGAGCGTGTACGTATCCGCCTTGTACGGCTACCACTGATAGGCCGCGGGGCATCGCCCAAAGGGCACGGCCCAGAAACAGCCCGTAGTGGCGACTTCAGTCGCGGGTGCAACGACTGACCCCACTCCGCTTTCCTTCGACTGCCCCTTCGCTTGCACTCAGGGCAAGGCTCAGGACAGGCGCTACGGGGGCAAGTAAGTCGTTACTACTTGTGACTACCAACTCTTGGGATAGCTTCCAGGCCGGAAGTGCGTGACCTCCCCAACGGGAGGTCGCTTTTTGTTTGCATCTCTGGGCCAGGTTGGCGGGTGCCTGTCTGCCCCTGTCGCAAAGTCTGCTTTTCGACTTCGGGAGAGGGGGTTGGAGGTGCGGCAGAATGCTTGACTTGGCGCTTGATATGTCATAGACTCTTGCCAGAACGAGCACGTGTCATACGGCACAACTACGGTTAGTTACTGGCAAGTGAGATGGAGTCAGACAAGCATGGATCACGATATGCAGCTCTACCTGCAGCCTGGGCGATTCATCGACAGCGATAATCCCAAGGTGATAGCGTTCGCCCGAGAGCACGCCGGGAACGGCGACAGCCGCGGGCGCGCGGTGCGCCTGTATTATGCCGTGCGGGACAGCATTGCATACAACCCGTATCGGATTGAGCCTGTGACGGAGTCGTTTCGCGGCGGGCGGACCCTGGAAACCGGGCATGGCTGGTGTGTTTCCAAGGCCGCGCTGCTCGCTGCAGCGGCGCGCGCCATCGGAATTCCGGCGCGCATCGGGCTTGCCGACGTGCGCAACCATTTGACGTCGCCACGACTGCGCGAATGGATGGAGGGCACCGACGTGTTCGCCTACCACGGTTTTTGCGAGCTGTCGATCGATGGAAGCTGGGTGAAGGCTACGCCCGCATTCGACAAGGCGTTGTGCGCGCGCGCCAACGTCGCTCCTCTGGAGTTCGATGGCATGCACGATTCGCTGTTTCAACAGTTCGATGCAAGCGGACGCCGCCACATAGAGTATCTCACCATGCGCGGCGTGTTTGCTGACGTCCCGTTCGAGCAAATCATTGCCGACTGGAGGGTGCTGTATCCCAAGGTTTTCGCCAGATCGCATGACGCCGCTCCCGATTTTGCCGACGAGCTTGAGAGACAATAGTCGGGCGGGCGAGGCAAAGGTTGACAATTGCATTTCCGAACGGTATAATCGTGACCAAGTGAATAATGCAACCTTCGGGGCAGGGTGAGTAGCTCGTCATACGAGCTGCAATTCCCGATCGGCGGTACAGCCCGCGAGCCTCAAACTGAGGCATGATCCGGCGCAATTCCGGAGCCGACGGTATAGTCCGGATGAAAGAAGGTCACGCGCTTGCGCGTTCCGTGCATGTGCTCGATTGCCTGCCCCGGAGCCAGTTTTCATGGCTTCGGGGTTTCGATCAGGTTCGGGTGCATCGCGGTTGCGCTGCGTTAGCTCGCCCCGAAGGCCGTCTCTGCGCTTCGGGTTTTTTGTTGCGAGGTGACTCATGGCACTCTCAAGGCCGCTACGCTCAGGACAGGCTGTGACGACCAAGTTAGATCAGGAGCCGCCACACCGCGGACCCCACGTGCGGCGAAGACGGATCAGGCGCAGCCTCCTCGCGCCGTTGACGCTGCTGGGATTCGTCGTCGCCTGGGAGGCGCTGGTTCGCATTCGCGACTATCCGGCTTTCATTCTCCCATCGCCAGGCGCCGTGCTGGCGGAGCTGGCGCAGTCGGTTCTGACGCCGTCGTTCTGGGCGCACATCGGCGTCACGCTGACCGAGGTCACCGGCGGCCTGCTCATCGGCGCGAGTCTTGCGATCGTTCTCGGCTACCTCGTCGCCAAGTCGGCGACGCTCGACGCGATGCTGTCGCCCTTGTTCGTCGCCTCGCAGGCCGTCCCCATCGTCGCCGTCGCGCCTCTCTTGACCATCTGGTTCGGCTACGGCCTGACACCCAAAATCGTCACGAGCGCGCTGATCGTCTTCTTTCCGGTGCTGATCAATGTCTCGGCCGGCATCCGCTCTGTCGAGCCGAACCTGCGCGACCTGATGCGCAGCCTGCAAGCCAATCGCCGCCAGATGCTGTCCAAGCTGGAAGCGCCGGCGGCGCTGCCGATGGCGTTGAGCGGCCTCAGAGTCGGCGCGACGCTGGCCGTGATTGGCGCGATCGTCGGCGAGTTCGTCAACTCGGACAGAGGACTGGGCTTCCTGATCAAGCAGGGTATCGGCGAGTACAACACGGCCGCGACGTTCGCCACTCTGATCGCGCTGGCGGCGATCGCCCTGTCGCTGTACGGGGCGGTGGCGCTGCTGCAGCGGCGCTGGCTGACGTGGAGACGATAACTTATGAGACGAATCTTTGTGTGGCTGGCAGTCGCATCTATCGTGCTGGTGGGATGTGCGGGCGCGACGGCGACGCCCGCGTCGCCAACCCGGATCCGCGTGCCGATGGGCTTCATCGCCAACGTGCAATACGCTCCGTTCTACGTCGCCGTCGACAAGGGCTATTTCGCCGAAGAGGGCATCGAGATTGAATTCGACTACCGCTTCGAGACGGACGGCATGAAACTGGTCGGAGCCGGCGAGCTGCCGTTCGCGGTCGTCAGCGGCGAGCAGGTGCCGCTGGCGCGCGAGCAGGGCCTGCCCGTCGTGTACGTGATGCAGTGGTTCCAGAAGTTTCCGATCGCGGTCGTCGCGCCTGCGAGCAAAGGCATCCGGACCCCTGCCGACCTGGTCGGCAGGCAGGTCGGCCTGCCGGGGTTCTTCGGCGCGAGTTACGTCGGCTGGCGCGGGCTTCTGAACCAGGCTGGCATCAGCGAATCGGACGTCAAGACGCAGGACATCGGCTTCACCCAGGTCGCGGCGCTGCAGCAGGGCGCAGTCGACGCCGCAGTCGGCTACGTGAACAACGAGCCGATTCAGCTCGAAGCGGCCGGCATCGACGTCGACGTAATCGCCGTGAGCGACTACGTGTCGATGGTCGCCAACGGCATCGTGACGAACGAGAAGACGATCGGCGAAAATCCGGGACTGGTGCGCGGCGTCGTGCGGGCGCTGCTGCGCGGCCTCGAAGACACGATCGCCGACCCCGAAGCCGCGTTCACGATTTCGACCAAGTTCGTCGAGGGGCTCGGCGCGAATCCCGATTCGGACAAGATTCAGCGCGAAGTGCTCGCCAAATCGATCGACCAGTGGCGCGGCGAGCCCCTCGGGCGATCGGACGCGGCGGCGTGGGACACGACGCAGGACGTGCTGATCGGCATGGGTCTGCTCAAGCAGAAGATCGACCACGCGCAACTGTTCACCAACCGCTTCGTGGACGAGGTCAGCCGGTGAGCGAAGCGGCGCTGCGGGCCGAGCACATCAGTCACGTCTTCCACGACGCCAACGGCCATACGGAAGCGCTGGACGACATCTCGCTCGAGATCGCGCCGGGCGAGTTCGTCTGCCTGGTTGGGCCGTCGGGGAGCGGCAAATCGACGCTGCTGCGCATCCTGGCCGGGTTGATTCAGCCGGTAGCGGGCCGCATCTGGCTCGACGGGCAGTTGGTGCAGGCGCCCAGCCGCTCGGTCTGTATCGTCTTCCAGAAAGCCAACCTGATGCCGTGGCGCACGGTGCTCGACAACATCGCGCTGCCGCTGGAAATCGAGGGCTTACCGCAGCCGGAGCGCATAAGCCGGGCGGCGAGCTGGGTCGAGCGCGTCGGCTTGGGCGGCTTCGAGTACGCTTACCCTCACAGCCTCTCCGGCGGCATGGAGCAGCGCGTCGCCATCGCGCGCGCGCTCATCTCGGACCCCTCCGTCCTCCTCCTCGACGAGCCGTTCGGCTCGCTCGACGCGCTCACCCGCGAGCGCATGGCGCTCGAGCTGACGCGCATCTGGAGTAAACAGCGCACGACGGTATTCATGGTCACACATAGCATCCAGGAAGCGGTCTTCTTGAGCGATCGTGTCCTGGTGCTGACGCAGCGACCCGGCCGCATCGCCGCCGACGTCCCGAGCCCATTCCCCCGGCCCCGGGATCTCAATCTGCTCCACCAGGAAGCGTTCGGTGAGATCGTCGGGCGGGTGCGCGCGACGATCGAAGCGCACGAGGGAGCCGCGGCGATCGTTTAACCGGCTCGTCGCGTGATCACAAGGCGTTGCTTCACCGCAAAGACGCAAAGTCCGTAATCGGCGCTACTGTCACTGCACAACCCTATCGCCCACGCACACCTCACGTTTGAGTCCACCGTTACTGAATCAACCGGTCAGATCGTGCTACAATCCTTGTGGGCAAGGTCACTTCTATCTATGCGCAACCTTGCTCAGGCGATTGGCCGATACGCATATGCTGGAGACGAGGACGATGACGATCTCGCAGACCGACTTTCGGACGATGACCCAGGCAGAGGCACTCGACCGCATCCGGGGCGACCTACTGCGGGCACGCCCGGGCGTCGTCGGCATCATCGCATTTGGCTCGTTTGCGCGCGGCGAAGACTGGCGCGATGTCGATGTGCTTGCGGTGCTGCCAACGCTGAGGAACGATCCAGCCGGGTGGGTAGAGACCACGCACGCACTTCGGCAGGCCATCGATCTGCCGCGCGTCGAAGCGATCCCTTATTCACAGGCGGGGTTTATCAACGGCTTGCGAAATCATTCGCCTTTCCTGCTGGATGTGGCGGTGGACGGAATCGTCCTGCACGACCGGGCCAATCTGGCGGAGGCAATCGCAAGCGTCAAACGCGACCTTCAGGAACGAGGCATCCGCCGCCTCCGACCCGGCAGCTGGCGATTTCCGGTGCAATAATCGCTCGGCGAATGGGCGGATCGCCTGAGGCGCGTAGCGGCCGTTGCCGAGCGCCTGGAACCTCATGTCGCACGCGCGCGCTACGTGATTGAGGATGCCGAGGGCGAGAAGTGGTGGGTTCCGGCCGATCAGTACAGCGATTCAGACTCGGCAACCGCGTTGAATGAGACGCGCGAGGCGATCCGTATCGTGCATGATTTCGTAGATTGGTGGTTTGCTCCGAAGAGGTAGCGCCTACGGATGGAAGGAACTGAGGGAACAGAAGGAAAGGCGAAAGCATCCTGAGCGGAGCGCAGCGAAGCCTGCCCTGAGCACAGCCGAAGGGTCGAAGGATGCGTTCGACAACCATGAGAATTGTCGCACTAGCAGGCGGCGTCGGCGGAGCGAAGTTCGCAGATGGACTGGCAAGAGTTCCTTCATTTCCTTCAGTTCCTTCGCATCCTTCGACTGCGTTTCACTCCGCTCAGGATGCGTTAACCATCGTCGTCAACGTCGGCGACGACTTCGAGCATCTCGGCCTGCGGATATGTCCCGACCTCGACACTGTGCTGTACATGCTGGCGGGCATCGCCAATCCCGAGACGGGCTGGGGCATCGCCGGCGAGACGTGGCATGCCATGGAAATGCTCGATCGCTTCGGCGGCGAGACGTGGTTCCGGCTGGGGGATCACGATCTGGGCATGCATCTCTTTCGGACGGCGGCTTTGAAACGGGGCAAGCGTCTGACCGAGATCGTCGCCGAGGCATGCGCCGGGCTGGGCGTAGCGGCGCGTGTGCTGCCCGCGACGGATTCGCCCGTCCCGACGATCGTCGAGACCGATCAGGGCGCGCTCGAGTTTCAAGAGTACTTCGTCCATCGGCGTTGTGAGCCGGTCGTCAAGCGCCTGCGCTTCGATGGAGTCGAGTCGGCGCGGCCCACGGACGAGGCGCTGGCGGCAATCGAGGCCGCCGATCTGATCGCGCTCTGTCCCTCGAACCCGTTCGTGAGCATCGATCCCATGCTGGCGCTCGGGGATATGCGCGAACGGCTGAAGCGCAAACCGGTCGTCGGCGTGTCGCCGATCATCGGCGGGCAGGCGGTCAAAGGCCCGGCGGCCAAGATGCTGCGCGAGCTGGACTATGAGTCTTCGGCGCTGAGCGTGGCGAAGCATTACGCGGACTTCCTGGATATGTTCGTTATTGATGAGGTGGATGGAGATCAGCGATTGGAGATTGAGAGATTGGGGGTCCGCGTGCTTACGACAGATACGCTGATGAAGTCAGTCGACGACCGGGCGAGGCTGGCGAGAGAGGTCATTGCGTTCGCAATCCTCCATGACCGACCGACTACAACGGCTGACGCCACTGCCGGAGCGCCTCGTGAGTTACCCGCGTCGAATACACGGCATTGACTTCAGCGGCGCTGCCGACGCCGGCAAGTGCATCTGGATCGCGAGCGGCACGATCGATTCAGGTCGTCTCCACATCGACGCCTGCCGCCGGGCAGACACCCTGCCGGGTTCGAGCCACGAGCGCGACGTGTGCCTGGCCGCGCTGTGCAGCCTCATCATGGCCGAGAAAGCCTGCGCGGTGGGGCTGGATTTTCCCTTCAGCCTGCCGAAAGACTTGATTCAGACGCGGAGTTGGACCGGCTTTATCCGCTCGTTTCCGAATCGTTACCCTACTCCAAGACGATTCCGAGCAGCATGCGTGCGGGCAGCGAATGACCGGGAGCGAAAGCGCGCGACCGACATCGAGTGCCGGGCGCCGTTCTCCCCCTACAATCTGCGCCTGTACCGGCAGACGTACCACGGCATCCGCGATGTGCTTCGCCCGCTCGTGCAAAAGGGACAGGTGTGCGTGCTTCCTATGCAGCGCGCCCAAAGCGGGAAGCCGTGGCTTCTCGAAATTTGCCCGGCATCGACCCTGAAACGTCTGGATCTGTATGTTCCCTACAAAGGCGCCACGAGTGCACATCGCCGTGCGCGGAGACGCATCCTCGCCGGACTGCAGCGAGAGAACGGGCTGTCCCTTGCGCCAGTCCTGCGGCCCGTACTCATCGGTGAGCCTGGCGGCGACGCGCTCGACAGCGTGATTGCCGCCTATGCTGCGTACCGCGCCGTCCTTCGACCGGGCCTCCTCAGCGCCCCAGCCGTCGGCGTCTATGCCCTAGAAGGCCTCATCTATGCATAGGCGCGGGCGGCGCCGCATCCCGTTGAGTTGACTTGTGTGCCATGACCGACTTCGGCATACCGGTAGTCGAGCGGTTCGCCCCACACAAATGTGTTACAATCGCCGCCAGCTCCCACATCGGCCCGTCTCTCATGCTGCAACAGCGCATGCACCAGCTTGCCACAGCGCCTGCGAAGATGGCGCAGGTGCGAGCGGAATCGATCGTATTGGGCGCCGCGATCGCTGCCTGCGCGGTGCTGTTTGCGTACTTGTCAGTCGCCCGGCATCACGGTTTCCACACATCGGCTTATGACCTGGCGATGTACGACCAGGCCGTGTGGAATACGAGCCAGGGTCGCTGGTTCGCGATCAACCTGCTCGAAGACACGATGCCCGGCCTGACGAACAAGTTAGGCGATCATGTCGAGCCGATCCTTCTCCCGCTGGCGCTGCTCTACCGCATCCGCAGTAACGCAGATGTGCTGCTCGCCGTTCAGGCCATGGCGCTGGCCGTGCTTATCTGGCCGCTGTTCCACAGCGTGCGCTGGCGAAGCGAGAGCGTCTTTCTGGCCGCGTTGGCCGTGGCGCTCTATCTGATCCATCCGGCGATGTGGAACGCGTTACTGTTCGACTTTCACCCGGCGGCACTGGGGGCCGCCTTTCTCGTCTTCGCGCTGTGGATGATGGTTCAGCATCGGCGCGTCGCGTGCGTGGTCTTCGCCGTACTGGCCATGGCGTGCAAAGAGCAAGTCGGGCTGATGGTCGGCATGCTCGGTGCGTATGCCGTGCTCTTTTACAAGCCCGAGCGGCGGCTGGGTCTGGCGCTGATTGGCATCGGGCTGACATGGTCGATCGTCGCCTTCGCGGTAATCATTCCTGCCTTCCAGCCCTCCGGCGCATCATACTATCTCAATCGATACGGAAGACTCGGCGGCAGCGCGGGCGAAATATTGCTCGCGCCCATCCTGAAGCCCGACGTGGTCGTGTCGATCCTCACCAGCCCGAACCGCGTCTCGTACTACGGCAATCTGCTGCTCCCGCTGGGCGGACTGCCGCTGCTCGGTCCCGAAATGCTGCTGCCTGTCCTGCCCGACGTGCTGCTCAATACCTTCTCAGCCTTCCGACCCGCGCGCACCCTCGATGCGCATTATGCCGTCATGATCGCGCCATTTCTGATCCTGGCGGCGATGTGGGGCATCGATCGGCTGGCGCGCTGGTTGCAAGACAAGATCGACCGGCGTACAGTGATCGGCATCGCTACGGCATGGCTGCTGGTGTTCATGGCAGCGTACCAGATCAGGCAATATCAGGGTTTCCTGCCGCTGTCAGCCCGCTACCTGCCGACGTATGCGCCCGAGCTACGCAGCGCGACCGGCCTGCGCCTCACCGCGCAGATACCGGTCGATGCGATCGTCGCGGCCCAATTCAACCTCGTCCCTCACGTCAGTCAGCGGCAACGCGCGCACGTCTTCCCGCGCATCGACGACGCCGAGTGGGTATTCCTCGATACGCAGGGCAGCCTCGAGCCGTTTGAGAGCCAGGGCGAGTATCGGGCGGCGGTTGAAGCCTTACGCCGCGACCCTTCGTTCGAAGTCGCCGGCGAACGGGACGGCTTCATCCTGTTTCGGCGACGATGACGCACATGGTGCAGCGCGCACGCTTCCGCTAGCAGCCGACACATCCAGGGTCGAGGATGGCGCGCTGTACATCGGTGAATTCACTCATCCCGTCCCCTGACGAGCCGCGGTATGAACCAATCGACTACGGCGACCTCCCGACGGTTGCGGGAAAACCTGCTATGCTTGTGCGGATGCATCGCGCTCGGGATGATCCTGTATGGCATCAGCCTAACCTATCCGTTTGTCTGGCATGAAGCTGACGACCTATCGCGCACCCTTCGTTACTCGCCCTCTGAATACTTCACCGGTATGTCGAGCTACGAATATTACCGGCCGATGATGTTCCTGGTGTGGCGCATGCTCCTCAACGCGTGGGGACCTGACTCGGCGCCGATGTTCCACGCGCTCTCAATCTACTTGCACCTGCTCAATGCCGTGCTGCTGTTCGCGCTCGCGCGCGCGATCACGGGCAGCCGGCTCGTCGGCTGGGCCGCTGCCTTTATGCTCGTCGCCTACCCATTCAGCTACCAGGCCATCACCTGGTCGACGGCGCACTTCCACCCGACTGTTCTCTTGCTCGTGCTGGCCTGCGTAACGACGTACGCATGGGCGCGGCTGAAGACAGCACGCTGGCCGGCTTACACGCTTGCCGCCGCGTTTCTGGTTGAAGGCATTCTGGTGCACGAAACGGCCTTCGTAGCGGCGCCGATTCTGGTACTCATCGAGTCGTACCTGGTCGTCAACCGGCGAGTGCCGCGCTGGAGTCGCTGGCCTCTACTGTACGTGGTGGTCACGCTGGCAGTGCTGGCTCTGTACGCGACCGCCGACAAATCGCCGCCGGTTGAGCAGACGTTTCAACTCCTGTCCAGTCTGTATCTGCTCCAGGGCCTGATCTATCCTGTCGCCATGCTTCTGCAGCGTGCGTGTGCCTGGGTGGGTTGCGACAGCGTCGCGCTGCTGCTGCCGGCGGTCGCCGTGACGCTCATCGCGTTGCTCCTGGTCTGCCGAACGCGCCGCGCGCTGACGCTCGGGCTGTTGGGCCTGGCCTGGTTCCTGCTTGGCGCAGCGCCTGTGTGGGCGGGCCGCGACTACGTGTACATCGAATACGCGCCGCGGCTTCTCTATTTCGCCGGGGCAGGCGCGGCGCTGGCGCTGGCGGCAATCGCCGACGTACCGGGAGAGATGACCTCGCCCGACCGCCCATCAATCGGCCTGGCACTCCGTCTCGGCATCATCGCGTTGATCGTCCTCCAGAGCAGTCTGTTCGTCGCCGCGCGGCAGCTACTGTACGCCGAGGGCTTTCGCGTCGTCGAGCAAGAGAACCAAGCCACCTTCTCGCAGCGCGACGGAATGGCGCTGTTCATTAACACCATCGATCTTCAGGACTACGCACAGCGCGATTTTCCGCTTGGCTGGTTCGGCGTGCTCGTCGCACCATGGCACAATCGGCTGGGCGCTGTGCCCCATCTGCGATCCGAGAACGCCGAATGGATTATCGAGCCAGGGCAGGCACAGTATCTGCAGGATCGTCATCCGCGCAAGCTTGAGTTCCACGGCCGCACGGTCACGCCGGAATTGCGGCGCGATCTGCTCGCCCAGACGAGCCATGTCTATCAACTCCGGGCGCTGCTGCCAATGCCGAATCTGCACCTGTTCCAGATTGCAGAGATCGAACGCGGCGAAAGGTCGTCATCGTCGGCATGGGCAGAATGGCCAAACGGTGTCCGCCTGGCATCGGCATCGATCGAATACGAAGCCGGCATACTCGTACTCAACCTCGACTGGATTATCAACGGACCGGTCGACGCGACCCAAACCGTATTTGTCCACGTCCGAGACACTGCCGGCAACATCGTCACGCAGGCAGATGGCGATCCGATCGCCGGATTGGCTCCCTTCAGCGAGTGGGCGGTCGACGATCGGATCCGCGAACGCCGGCCGCTGGACCTGCCTGTTCACCTTCCTGCTGGCGCGTATATGGTCGCTGTCGGCCTGTACGATCGCGGCTCGCTCCAGCGCACAGCGCCCGCGCAGGCAAACGGCGCCGACGTGGTCGACGGCGCCGTCGTCATCGGCACATTCAGGCGAGAATGAGGCGAATCGCTTATGGCCGCACCTGTACCCGCATCGAGCAAGGCCCGCCTTAGAGCGCGTGTCACGCGCAACATAGCACGCCACCAACACTTTCTACTTGTCCTGCTCGTCTTCCTCGCCTTCCGGCTGCTGATGCCATTCGTATTCCGCAGCGGATCGTATTTCGTCGAGCAGGCGCCCGATATCGGCGACTACTTGCGCTGGGGCACGCTGTCCGACAGCGGCTTTTATCCATACCTCGATTATTGGTCGGAGTACCCGCCGCTGTTCCCGTGGTCGATGATTGTCCTGTATCGAATCAGCACGCTGCTGCCCGCCTGGCCGTTTGACCAGCGTCTGTGGTTCGCGATCGTCACCCAGACGGCGACGATGCTCTTCGACACGGGCAGCCTGATCCTGTTGTACGCCATCAGTCTGCGACTGGGCAGCCGGGCGCGAGCCGTGCGCACAGCGGCGCTGTTCGCCGCCGCGTTCATCACGGCCTACGCCGCGTCGACCTGGTACGAACCTGTGCCGCTGTTCTTCTTGCTTGCAGCGCTTTACCTTGCGCTTCGCGATCGCTATGTGGGAAGCGCTGCGGCTGCCGGTGTGGGCATCATGCTCAAGATTTTCCCGATTGTCGTCGTGCCCGTTGCACTGCGGCGCATGACGACCCCCCGGCAGGTGGCTGGCTATCTGCTCGCGCTCGCCGTGACCAGCGGGGCAATCCTCTTGCCATTCCTGCTCGCCCGGGCCGATTTCGTTTTGGCCTCCGTCCAATCGACGCTGAATCGGCCGACCTGGCTATCGATCTGGGCCTTGTTCGACGGCAACTACCTGTACGGCGTCGCCGAACCGATCATCGAGCGCTTCACAACCGAGAACATCGGCGCGCCACCGAACAGCACGCTCCCCTGGCCGCTCATCCATGCCAGCTTCCTGGCCCTCTATCTAGTTATCTACACGCGACGCGTTGACTGGCGGGCGCCGGTCAAATCGATTGCGTTGGGCGGCTTGACAGTGAACCTCTTCCTGCTGTGGTCGAAAGGGTTCTCGGGACAGTTCATTTCCTACGGCTTCCCTTTCCTCATTCTGCTCATGCCCGATCTGCGCGGCGTGGTGTATACCTTGCTATTGAGCGTGCTGTGGGTGGCGGAGTGGCCGATCGCGTTTAACATGCTGGACGGGCAGAACGGCTTCGTCATGTGGATCGTGATCGCGCGCACAGCCGTTCTCGTCGCGCTGTGCCTCGATTACGCGGCGCGACTCTTCTCAGCGACGGCCGAGACTCGACTTGCTCGCTTCGCGCAGGCGGCGCCACGCCTCGCCTCTACCCTGCTGGTGGCGGGATGGATCAGCGTGATACCGGCCGGCGTGCTGGCCGTGCACACGTACACCGAAACACGGCTCGCGGCCGACTCTGCGGCGCCGGCGCTCGAGGCGATCCGTTCGGCCAGCACGAGCAGCTCGGATATCATAGCCATCGCGCAGCCACGGCTGTTCCGACGGCTGTACCCCCATGTGCGACTGATAGGTGAGCCGACGCTGCTGCCCGTATTCAGGCACACGCCGGAGGAAGCGCGCCTGGCCTGGTTGAGCGAGATCGCCGCGCATGGTCCGTTTTGGTTCATCGCCGACGAAGGCGATCCCGAAACGCTCGAAGAGAACCGCCACGCCGAGAAGTGGTTATCGGATAACGCATGCAAGATCGTGACTACGCTTGCCGGCACAGCGCGCCTGTCGCGCTTCATAGGTGTGGGCGATGCGCCGGTTGAAGTGGCCGTTGAAGCGACATTCGCCGACGAGATCGAGCTGAGCGGGGCGCGTCTCAGCAGCCGGAGCCTGCATCCCGGCGATGGGCTCTGCGTGGAAATAAGTTGGCAAGCGATCGAAACACCTTCATCTGACTACACGGTGTTTGTCCATCTCATCGACGCACAGGGTTGGCTGGTCGCCCAGAACGACCAGCAGCCGGTGGGCGAATTCGCGCCGACAAGCGACTGGGACTCTGGATCGGCGATCGCCGACAGGCATGGCATCCTCTTGCCGGCCAACCTTCCGCCAGGCGCGTACATCCTGCGCGTCGGCATGTATCGATCGAATGATCAATCGCCGGTACGCATCACTCGCGGCGAGGAAGTGTCGCCGGACGGCAAGGCGATCGTTCTCGGCAGCCTCAGCGTAGTTCCGTGAGATGGGGTCGATTTACTGCGAGCGAAACGGCCCGATGCCAATCTGATCATCATGCGAGCCATCGGGCAGGGTCACAAATGATGTCCGATTTGGGTGAGCGGTGCCGGCTGACACCGCGTCTCGCTTATGGTGTCTCGTGCACTGGCAGCGAAAGCCAATTACTGTTCTGGAATTGCCCGTTTGCAAGGACTTGGTACATGCCAATTCGAACCGCAACCGGGTCAGAATCCGGCGGCACGCTTAGCGAATAGTCGTCGCGCACGATTTCTCCGTTCACCCAGCGGGCGGTTGGATACCATCCATAGACCGGATGAGCCTGATCGGCTTGCGCAATGATGTGCTGTGGATCCGTGGGCGGATCTTGAGTGATCAAATGCACGGCGACGCTATAGTCAGCGAGATGATCTTGCTGCGATTGCCATTCGACAGTCATCCGTAAAGTGTCTTTAGACGCCCATGACAACTCGGCGTGCCGAATCGCTATCCCGTTTCCCAACGGGAACGGCTCAGAAGAGGTCGCATCTGCAGACGACATCGAGGGTCGGTCGGAAATCTCGACGATCCCGTAAGCCCTGGATGACAAGTGTACGGAGATGCCGAGTAGTTGTTCCCACCATTCTGGCGGCCTCAGGTAGAAGGTGTAGCTTAGCGTCAGCAAATGGGTTCCTTGATTCAAGACGTTGCCAAAATTTCTATCATGCTTTAATAGCCTGATCTCGGGAAACTGATTTTGAAAAGTTTGCGCATAGGCCAGTTGCCAGTAATCATTTCCCCACAGCGCCATGATTGCGCTCGGGCGTCCGTCCTCAGCGGGAGGGACGCCGGCAACCAACTGTATTATTTCTTGAGCACTCGGGTCACGCGTCACCGCCAGAACCGGAGGGCTGTTCCGAAGGTATGAAAAGCCGACTGCGGCGATGAGCGACGCCGCCGCGAGTTGCCCGAACAGCGGCCTGCGATCCCACAGGGCTTGCGCAAGAAGCGCCAGGCCGATGATCGCTATCGCCACCACGGCCAGGTTGGTTGCCAGGACGGCCTCGCCGACACGCCCGATCCAGATAATGAGGCTCAGGGCGATGTAGATCGCTCCAAGCAGCGTCAGGCCGAATCTTTCGACTCCCTTCACTCGCCGCATCGGCAGCAACAGGCCTGCTAGCCCGAATAGCAATAGAAGCCACGGCATGTCAGCGGCCAGCAATTCAAACACACCCTGCATCCGTGAACCCAGTTCAGCCGGCGATTGTGGTATCTCAACAATTCGATCGGCTTTGGTATCGAGGAACAAGGCCCAAAAGCCATTCCATGTACCCGGCGAGCTGAAGACCCAGTCCGCTCCTTGCGAGGCACGCATTGGCAAGTACACATATGTGAGCGGCCCCAGCAACGCCAGGCCGGTAATCGCAGGCAACTTGCGCACGACGATGCGCCATTGGGGCATTTGGCGGGCCACGAAGACCAACAGACCCGGACCCAGGAAGACGAAGGCGCGCTGATGGGCAACCCCCTGGCCGACGAGGAAGGCCAACAAATACAGATCGCCTGTGCGGCCTTCCCGCCCATAGCGTAACGCCACCAGCACGGTGGCAAAGGTCAACGCCATTGTCATGGTATGGACTTCAGCCACAGAGGCAAATGTCCACATCGAAGTCGTCAGCCCGAACAGCACGGCCGAACTTGCTGCGATCACGGGCTGAACACCGAACGCCAGGATCAGGCTCGTTAATAGACCAATGCTGATAGCGCCCCAGGTCGCAGAATATAGCGAAGCCCCGGCTGCTGGAGGTAGCCCCACGACGCGCAGGCCCGTCACGAATGCTGAGCCAATCGCTGTGTACAGCGGGTATCCGGTGAAATGAATTGTTCCCCAACGAGGAAGTGCATTCTGAATCTCGCCGATATCTGTGGCATAGGGGTGAGAACTGCCATTCACGTCCAGTTGCAGCGTGGTCAAGAAGAGCCCCAGGGCTAGGATGGCTGCCCCAATGACCGCCATCCTGGGCGATAGTTTCAACTCAAAACGCGACAAGCTGTGCGCGATACTAGAGGCCATCAACCCTACTCCGCTTCGCCACGAGAGTTTCGCACACGACGCGCACGCACCCTGAGCCGGCCGCCGTAGAATCGAACAGCCATCCATGCCGCTTCGCCTTACGCCAATCCGAAGCGAGCATGCAGCGGCGAAGCGCGCCAGGCGGGGATGCATAAGGTTCATCCCGGCCGGCATATGCAGAAGAACCGGATTGAAAGGGCGGTAGGCCTGAGCGCCAGATGAAGCGTCGCGCTCACTGACGGCGTGGCTGATCGATGTGGCAGGTGCCCGCCCTTATGTAGCGGATGTCCTCGTATGACAGAGGCTAGGTCGCCGTCAACTGGTCGAGCACTCCCTTTGACTTGGCCTCAATCCTGGCGTGCAGGCTGTCGCCGTGGGCGTCCATGGTCACCACTGCCGGGAAGTCCTTAACCTCGATCACCCACATCGCTTCCGGCACGCCGAAGTCCAGCTTGTAAACCCCCTTGACGCTCGTCACCGTCTGTGCGATCAGCGCCGCCGCGCCGCCGATGGCGTGCAGGTACACGCCGGGCGCCTCCGCGCACGCGGCGAGCGTCTTCGCGCCCATGCCGCCTTTGCCGATGACCGCCTTGAGGTTGAAGTGACGCATGACGTCTCCCTGGTACGGCTCTTCGCGCGTGCTCGTCGTCGGGCCGGCGGCGACGAACCGATATTGCTTCGTATCCAGCCCCGCCACGACCGGCCCGCAGTGGTAGATCGCGCCGCCGTTCAGAAGCGGCCTGATCGCTTCGTAGACAGCCAGATCGTCGTCATCTGACAGGCGCGTCTTCTTGACGAACGTCTCGACCATCCACTTGTGGACGGTGTCGCGGCCGGTGATCATCACGCCCGACAGAAGAACCGGATCGCCGACCTTGAGATCGCGAATCACGTCGTCGCTGATAGGAAGGGTCACATTGCGCATAAGAACCTCCGCTCGGCGTCTGGAGACGACGAGCTCGGCGTCTGGAGACGCCTCCTACAACTTACTCGTAGATGACTTCCTCGCCGCACACGATCATGCGCCGGCGGCGGTGCGCCCAGCACATGTACGAGACCGAGACGAAGAAGCTGGCCGGCAGGCGGTGCATGCCCGTCATCTTCACACCGAGCACAGTCGTCTTGCCGCCGAAGCCCATCGGCCCGATGCCGAGCCGGTTCGCCTCTTCGGTCAGTTGCGCCTCAAGCGCGGCCAGCTTCGCATCCGGATGCGTTTCGTCCATCTTGCGGAACAGCACTTCCTTGCTGGCGTAAAACGACGAGCCGCGATCGCCGCCGATCGCCACGCCCAGGATGCCCGGCGCACAGCCCTGTCCCTGCGCCTTGTGTACGGCATCGAGCACGACTCTGCGCACGCCGGCCAGATCGCGCCCCGCGCCCAGCGCGCTGTTGGGCAGCGAATACTGCGCCCCGACGTTCTCGCAGCCGCCGCCCTTCAGCAGGAGATCGACGGTCAACCCGTCGCGCTCGACCTCCTCGAAGTGAATCGTCGGAAAGGCCTCGTCGCCGAGGTTGTTCCCGCTGTTCTTGTCGGTGAGTGCATCGACGGCGTTCGGGCGCAGATACGAGCGCTTCGTCGCCTCGGCGACGGCGGCCCGGATCTGCTCGCGCAGCTTGCGCGTGCGCCAGCCTGCAGGATGCTTCACGTAAAAGATCGGTGTGCCCGTATCCTGGCAGATCGGGATCGATTCGCGCCGCGCCAGCTCGACGTTCTGCAAGATCGTGTCGAGGGCGCCTTTAGCCGCCGACCCCGAAGCTTCACGCTCGCGCGCCTCAGCCAGCGCCTTTTCGACGTCCGGCGGCAGGTCGGTCGACGTGCGGCGGATGAGTTCGATCAACTCTTGAGTCAGGTCACGCATGAGTAGCCTCCTGGGTAGGGTGCGTTTCAATCAGTCCATAGCCCGTCTCGATCAGTTCCTTGAAGCGCTGGGTGAAGCGTGCGGCGGGAGCGCCGTCGATCACGTCGTGATCGAAACTCAGCGTCACGTCGAGATATTCGCGAATCTCGATCCGCCCATCGACGACGCCTGGCTTGACGGCAATGCCGCCGAGCGTGACGGTCAGCGTGAACGTGGGAAGGGGGATGCCCCACCCGCCGCCGTCGCCGAACATGCCGACCGCGCTCACCAGCACCGGGCTGGTCTGCTCGCGAAAATACTGCGGGAAGTTTAGCGTCGTCCAATAGAACAGCCGCCGGGCGAACGCCGGCAGGCGCAGAAACCAGCGCATGAACTTCGCCTCGACGCTGCTGCGCGGATGGGCCTGCGCCGATCGAATCTCGTCGTGAATCTCCTTCAGCGTCCGGCGGTTAGCCGCCTTGATCACGTGTGGCACGACGATCTTGCGGCCCTGCCACTCGGCCTCGATCAACACGTTGACGTTCACGTCGTCGAAGATGATCAGCCGGTTGCGCCAGACTCGATACGCTTGAACGCGCCGGTCAGCCTCGACAGCTTTGGCCAGGCAGACGACGATGAACGCCGTGAGCGACAGACTCTCGCCTGTCCGGGCCTCGTGCTCTCGGATCGCGCGCCGCACGCCGGTGACATCCACTTCGATCAGACCGTGAATGATGTGCTTGCGCCGGCCGAGGTAGCCCGCGTCGAGCATTAAGCGGCGCATGGGCGGGAAAGGCTCAATCGTGTAGCTGTCTCGCTTCTGACTCATGGCTGGCCTGTGGCGGACACCCCCTGAGCGACGAGTTGCTTTTCCAGCGTAGCGGCGATCGAGCGCGCCGCCTCGACCATCTGCGGGATCGTGTCGTACGCGGCCTCGCCTGCCCGGTCGGCTTCCTGAGCCAGCGGCGTGTAGGGCAAATGGCCCAGCACGGGCAGGCCGGGCGAGTTCGCCTCGACGAAGCCGCGATCTTCGGGCGTGCGCACCTTGTTGCCTACCAGCCACAGTCGCGTCAGGCCGATGTGCGACGCCAGCTCTTTGATCTGCGCCGCCGTGGCCAGGCTGCGCCGCGTCGGCTCGACGACGACGAGCATCGCGTCGACGAAGTCGACCGTCGCGCGGCCCAGATGCTCGACGCCCGCGTACATATCCAGGATCAGCACCTCGTCCTTGCGGAAGAGCAGGTGTGTGAGCAGTGTCTTGAGCATCGCGCTCTCCGGGCAGATGCAGCCCGATCCACCCAGATCGACCGCGCCCATCTCCAGCAGCCGTACACCGCGATGCGTCACGCTGAAGCGATCGGGGATGTCGTCGACGCGCGGGTTGATCTTGAAGAAGCCACCTACGGTCCCGGGCTTGGCGCCGGTGCGCTCCTCGATCAAGTCGTCCATCTCGGCGATCGGGCGCAGCCGGGCGCGCAGCTCGGCTGGGAAGCCGAGCGCCCCGGCCAGGCAGGGAGACGGGTCGGCGTCCGCGGCCAGCACCACGCGCCCTGCGTCGGCGTACACCTGAGCCAGCAGCGCCGCCAGCGTCGTCTTGCCCACTCCTCCCTTGCCGGTAATCGCCAGCTTCATCGAGTCACCTCTGTCCTTTGGTAATTGGTCATTGGAGGCCGCGTCGCTGTGCCTCACGGCGCAAGGCGAGCATAACCGCCTCGATGTCAAGGCCATTGCTGCAGACCTTCGGAGCCAAGGCCAGCGCGGAATCGGACCACAGCGTGCGGCTGGTGAGGGCTTCCTCGTCGTTCATCACGACCATCTGCAGCAGGGTCTCCAGCGTCACGTCCTGGTCGGGCGCGAGGCTCGTGTTGCACGCGTCGCAGTGCCAGCACTTGCGCACGTCTTGCCCGGTTGCCGCCAGTACGATCACGCGCAGCGGGCCAGGGCGGGGCGCGGTCGGCAGGTCGTTCGTCATTCGTCTTTCGCCCAATGTTCAGACGCCGACCACTTCCGTCACCGCCTGGTGATGCAGATGGCGCGCCGCCACGAAACTCAGGCCGTGCTCGGTGAGCGCTCGCGCCGTGTGATTCAGCGCCGCGTGCTTGTCCAGGTAATTGCGCTCGAGCAGCGCCATCTCGCCGCTCTGCAGCACCTCGGCCTTCTCGCGGAAATAGTCCAGGAGGTCCGACGGGTGCTCGCGCGTACGCTCGACTTCCGGATCGCCGCCTTCGTGCTTGGCAGAGATGTTGGCAACGTGCCCGGCGATCTCGACCAGCTCGTCGCGTCGATTGTAAGGCTGGCGCACGATGCTCTTCCAGGTCTCGACGATGTGATGCTCGAAGCGGACGATGTGCTCGAAGTCCAACGCCTTGCGGAATTCAGCCGTGATCTCCATCGTCTCGTTGTTGACCGAGTTGCTCCAGTTGAAGCCGATGAGCGGGCTGGTGCCACCGGGCCGTGAGAAGAGCCGCGCGCCGATCAGCGTCCACAGCGCGGCGTAGGGATTGTCGTTGCCCATGAAGACCGAGATCTTGAACTCGTTGTCCACGCCCAGCTTGTGTAGCAAATAGCCGAGCAGCACCGTGCCGGGATTGATGTTGAGCACCTGCTTGACGCCATAGGTGGTGTAGTAGTATAGAAACTCGTCCAGCCATTTCAGGGCGTGCTCGTTCGGTTGACCGATACCGCCGAAGTAACCGGTGATGGTATCGGGGCCGCCCAGGTGGACGTTGGAGCCGTCGGTGCCCTTGGTGTCGAGCGTCTCGACGTAGGTCGCGCCGACGATTTGCATGGCGGCGGCCACGGCCAGGATGTCGCCGTTGTCGGCTTCCTGCTCCTTCATCTTCCGCACGCGGATGAAGCGTCCCGGCATGAGTTCACCGTTGGCGATGGCCTGTTCGGCTTCGGCAATGAGCCACGGGAAATACTGGAAGGCGCTAATCTCCAGCGTGACGGCAAAATCGTCGGCAAAGACCATCGTATCGGCGCGCGACCCGAGGACATTGCGGCGATAGTCCGCCTCGCTGATGAATGCGCCCTTGTCTCGCTGCTCGATCAGCCATTCGAGATCGTCCACGTACGGCGAGCCAATGGCCTTCAGCCGAGCTAACAGATTCGGCAGCTTGCGCGCGTCCTCGGCCTTGCGGTTGATCTCCTCGGGCGTGCCATATTTGCTCACCACGTCGAGAAAGGCGTTGATCACCTTCGTATCCGGGTCGAGAAGCAGCGCGTTGATGTCGTTCAGGTGCGCTTCGGAAATGCGCAGCCGCTCGCGCAGTGGGTCTGTCATGGTTCACCTCCGTAAAGGGAACAGTTGTTGGTTATTGGTTATTGGTAATTAGCCATCAGTCACCAGTTATCAGTTATCAGTCATCAGTAATCGGTGGTCACTAATTACTGATTACCAATTACTGATCACTGACTACTGGTCACTGATTACTGATTACTGCTCACTGATCACCGAGTCGTTGCTTCAGCTCTTCCAGCTCTTCATCCCGGATGCTGAACCAGTGGTCGGGCTGCGGGAACTGCCTGCCGGTCACTTCGGCGACGTATTGCTTGAGGCCGTTGAGAATGATCTCGCCGGCATTGCCGTACACCTTCGCCATCTTCGGCTTGAAGCGCGGATACAGGCCGAACATGTCGTGGAAGATCAACAGTTGGCCGTGCGCGTGCGGCCCGGAGCCGAGGCTGATGATCGGGATGCCGGCGCGCTCGGTGATGATGTGCTGCACGCGGTCGGGGATCATCTCGAACAGGATCGAGAACGCGCCGGCATCTTCCAGGATCCTGGCGTCTTCGACGATGCGCAGCGCCTGCTCCCAGCCTTTGCCCTGCACCCGAAAACCGCCCAGAGCGGAGACGCTCTGCGGCGTCAAGCCGAGGTGGCCCATCACCGGGATGCCGGCGTCGGCGATAGCCTTGACGCGCGAGGCCATCTGCCGGCCGCCTTCGAGCTTCACCGCATCGCACCCGGTCTCGGCCATGAAGCGGCCCGCGTTGCGCACGGCAGTCTCGTCCGACGGCTGGTAGCTCATGTACGGCATGTCGCCGATCAGCCAGCTCGTCGGCGAGCCGCGCCGCACGGCCTGCGTGTGCCGGATCATATCGTCCATCGTCACGGGCAGCGTGCCCTCGTAGCCGAGCATCGTCATGCCCAGGCTGTCGCCGACGAGCACCATGTCGACGCCGGCCTTCTCGACAAGGTCGGCCATGGCGTAGTCGTAGCATGTGATCATGGTGATGGGGACGCCGTCCGCCATCTTCTTCATCAACGTCGGCAGTGTGATTTTTTGTCGGTTGGTCATGAATGTCTCCTGATTTCTACTGCTGCGCGAATAGCCCAACTACGCTTCCACCTGCCTCGACCTTCTCACTACAAACGCCGTGATGCCCAGCATGACGGCGATCAGCCCGATGAGGATCAAGACGTCTCCGGCGATGTCCGGCCACGTCCCGCCATTCTGGGTTATCTCGACGATGGGGCCGATCATGTAGTAAGTAGGAAAGAGCTTCGCGATCCACTGCGGAATCTCAGGGATGAGGTAGATCAAGGCTGGCGCGTACAAGATGATGCCGGTGCCCTTGATCGTCGCGAACAGCGTGTTGATGTCCTTCACGAACGCGCCAAGCAAGACGCCGAATACAGCGGCCATGATCGCCCCCAGCGCCAACACCCCGACCAGTAGCAGCGGCTGCGCGCCGAAGGCCTGGTTCATGACCAGGATCAGGACGCCCATCAGCAGGCTGAGGAGGGCGCCCATCAATCCCTTCGCCGCGAACACCTCTCCCAGGGTTGCCGGCGTGATGGTCACAGCGGTTAGCGTGCGTTTCTGTTTCTCGTCCACCAGCGAGGTCGCCGGAACCATGCTGCCGCTGACCAGGATCGCCATCAGCACGACGAATGGCAGCAGGCGATCCTGCCAGGGAATGTTCTGCGTGTCGCCCAGCGTCGTGGTGACGATTTCCACTGGCGACTCCTGACCGGCCACCTCCCTGATCAGGAAAGCTATCGTCGTTCCCAGGATGGCCCGGTTCTTGACCAGGCTCTCGCCCCAGATGTAGGCGAGCAGATCCGCCTTTTCGCCTTGTGTGACGAGGTTGTCGAAGCCCAGCGGCAGCACCATGCCCACGTCCACGGAGCCGGCTTCGACGGCTTTCTTCAGATCGTCTACCGAGACATATTCCCGGACGGTGAGGGAGTCCACCTCATTCGCCAGGCGCACGATCTGTGAGCGGCCCTCGTCGGCAATGCCCAGTTTGGGCTTCTCCGAGAACAAGGAGCCGAACACGAGCGATACGATCAACGAGAGGACGATCGGGACAATGACGGCAAAAATGAACATGAAGTTTCTGGAGCCGCGCGCCAGCTCGCGCCCCAGCAGTACTCCGATTCTCCTTGGACTCATCGGTACTTCCTCCGCACCGCGACCACGCCGAGCCAGAGAAACGCCAGGGCACACGCCAGTAGTACGAGCAGGTTCTGCCCGACATCGCCCCAGCCAGCATTGAAGTTGGCCGACCGGTGCACCGTGTCGACCAGGTAATAGGATGGAATGATCTTGATCCAGTCGGAGATCGTTCCCGGCAACAGGACGCCGAGAGCCGGAATGCTCAGAGCCACAATGGCCAGAACTCCCCAGGCAATCACCGACATCATGTCCCTGGCCACCGAGGCTATCATGAAGGCGATTCCAGTAGCCAGCAGCGCTCCCAGCAGCAGGGCCGTCAGGATAAGCAGGGGTTGTTGTTCCAGACCGCCGGTGACGCCCATGAGTAACAATGTCTGGACGAACGCCAGGCTGACGCCCGTAACGCCTTTGCCGGTGAACAGGCCTTCAACGCGCATCGGGGTGACGAGCAGCGCCTGGATCGTGCCGCCCTCGATTTCCGCGCTGATCAGGCTGGCCAGGCCCAGCGTCTCCATCAGGAGGACGAAGACGGCAAACAGCGGGAGCATCCGGTCTCTGGGCGGAATTTGCGCGCCGGCCGTGTCGATCCCCAGCACCTCTTCGGACGCTTCGATGTTCAGCGGCTGCCCGACCATGTTGAAGGCCAGTTCTTCAAACAGGATGACGTAGGCATCTTTGAGCTCATCGGGGAAATTGGGCGAGAAGTAGATCCTGACCTGGCCCTTTTGCCCTGCCGCCAGCTTCTCCAGGATGTCGGCCGAGAGTGCCACGCCGACGGGATACTCTCCCTCGCCGACGGCTGCTTTGAGCGCTTCTTCCGATGCCGCCGTTTGAAGGATCACGCCTTCTTCCCGCAGCTGCGCCGTGAAGCCGGATGGCATGCTCGGCGCATACAGGCCGATCTCGATCTCTTCGTCGACCCTGGCGGGCATCAGGAAGTAGATGACCGCGTAGGCCACCAGCGCCAGAACCGTGATCAGCGCGAAGAAGCGGTTTCGGAAGTACAGCGTCACGTCCTTGACGACGAGTGTGCGGACAATTCGCCAATTCATCAGGCCAGCCCTCGCCCCGTGATGCGGATGAAGATGTCTTCCAGGCTGGCTTCCTCGCTGTGGACGGTGACGACCTGTTCCCGGTCGAACAGTTCCCGCAAGGCCTGCGAGGTCTCGGGCCGGTCCAGTATGATTTCGCGCGTCTCCAGGCTGCCCGCGGCGGAAGCGACCTGGGCCTTGAGCGCGCGCTTGCCATACTGCTGCTTGAGCACATGCGGCGTGTCGAGTGCGACGATCTTGCCCTGGTTGATGAACGCCACCCGGTCGGACAACTTGTCGGCTTCGAGCATGTCGTGTGTGGTGAGGAAGATGGTCGCCCCACGCTCGCGCTCTTCCACAATGACGTTCCGAATGGCGTTGGCCGACGTGGGATCAAGCCCTTCCGTCGGCTCGTCCAGGAAAAGGATACGCGGTCGATTGACCAGCGCGCGCGCAACCATCAAGCGCTGCTTCATGCCCTTGGAGTAGCCTTCCACACGCTCGCGTCCCCGGCCGTCCAGCCCGACGCGCGCCAGCGACGAATGGACATCGAAGTCCTTCACGCCGAACAGGCGGGCGAACAGCCTCAGGTTCTCCTCCGCGGTCATCTGCTCGTAGAGATTGGTCGTCTCGAACGACACGCCAATCTGCGCCTGCACCTTCTTGGGCTGTTGGGCGACGTCCAGGCCCAACACTGTAGCCCGACCCTCTTTCGGCACCAGTTGGCCGGTGAGCATCTTGATCGTCGTCGATTTGCCTGCGCCGTTCGGGCCGAGAAAGCCCAGAATTTCGCCCTCGGCCACGTCGAAACTGATGTGATCAACCGCCGTTAACTGACCATACCGATACGTCAGCGCCTCGGCGACTATCGCCTTCTGCGCCATGTCGTCTCCTTCTTATGCCAACCTCATCTGGCCCGCAAGCCTCCCATCAGACGAGTCCGGTTGCCAGGATTCCGGACAACTGGTCGACGACCTCAGGACTCAGCGTCGTCAACCGCAGCTTGCGAGCCGGCTCGTCGTGGTCGTAGTGCAGGTGCTTGATCTGAACTCGGCCGTCGTTCCATACGGCGTACGTCGCATCGGGCGTCCCATATCTCGGCTGTCCGAGGCTGCCGGGATTGACGATCAGGCGGCCGCCGAACTGGCGAATCGCTGGCATGTGTGTATGGCCCAACACGATGACGTTGGCCGGAATGTCGTCGAATAGCGCGTGCAGCTCGGCCTCCGTGCAGGTTGCCGGGTTCAACTGCCCGCCGAGCGGGTCACGCGGCGTCCCGTGGGTAACATAGAAGCGCGCATCGCCCAGCGCGATCGACGCCGAGGTTGGCCATTGCCCCACGCGGGCCTGATCGCGCTGTGTGAGCAAGCGGCGCGAGTAGGCCAGCGTCTCGAGCGCAGCGTCCCCGAGCTCGGACGGCATCCCGACAATCTCCGCCGAGGCCATCGCCTGATCGTGATTACCCCTCACGGCCAGGGTCGTATGCGTGAGAAGCCACCGTACACAGTTGAGAGGGTCCGGGCCGTAGCCCACCGCGTCGCCCGCGAATAATATCGCGTCCGGCTTCGGCTCCGCGCGCTGCAGGCTGAGCAGCGCTTCCCAGTTGGCGTGAACGTCGGCAAGCAAGAGAACGTGCATACGCTTCTACACCGGCTGCCGCGCGGTCGCCTACCGCCACTCGCCGGCGCCGACTTTCTCCTCGACCGGCAGGCTGAGCAGGTATTCGTACGCCGACAGCGCCGCCTTCGCACCCTCGCCGATCGCGATCAGCACCTGCTCGGCGTAGGCGTCGGTCACGTCGCCGGCGGCGAAGATACCCGGCGCCGAGGTGCGATTGCGCTGGTCGATCTTGATGCACCCCGCCTCGTCCAGCTCGACGAGGTGTTTCACCAGGCCGGAATTGGGCGTCAGGGCCAGCTCGACGAAGAACGCATCGGCGCGAATCGTGTGGCGCTCGCCGTTCTTCTGCACCACCAGCTCGCGGGCGAACTCGTCGCCCTTGATCTCCTTCAGCGTGCAGCCTTCCATGATGAGCACGTTCGGCGACGCGCGCAGACGCCGGCCCAGCGGGCTGTCGAGATCGCCGTGCGTCGGCGCGACGAGCGTGACGCTGCTCGCGATCTGCGCCAGCTCCGCCGCCGCGCGCAGTGCCAGGCCGGCGTCGCCGATGACGGCCGTGTTGCGCTCGACGAACAGCGGCGCGTAGCTCACCGCGCTGTAGCACAGCCCGCGCATCATGTACTCTTTCTCGCCGGGAATGTCCAGCCCGCGCGCGTTCGCGCCGGTCGCGACGATCAGCGTCCTCCCGGTGTAATCGAAGCCGCTGCGCGTGAACACGCTGAACCCGTCGGCCGTCCGCTCGATCCGCTCGACGCGGTCCATCACCCGGGCGAAGTCAAGATACTCGATTTCGTTCACGAAGCGGTTGACGATTTCCTCGCCCTTGATGACGAGGTGGTGCTCGACGTCGGGCAATTGCAGGCGGTAGTTCGTCTTTCCGCCGAGGTCCTTCGTGATGAGCAGCACGTTCAGGCGCTTGCGCAGCGCGTAGATAGTGGCCGTCAATCCGGCCGGGCCGCCGCCCAGAATGATCAGGTCATACATGGTTAGTCTCCCTCCTCGATATATCCGTCTTTCATCATTGTGTGCGTGATGTCGCGCGCGCGGCGAATGATGTCCGCTGCGTGATGGTACTCCTCCTCGTACGTCACCTGCCGGCGGGCGATACCCTGCTCCACCGCTTTCACCGCCACTGCGGCGGCCTCACGTGGGAAAACATCCCAGTCGTCCATTGACGGCAAGATGTGGTCAGATGTCAGCCCGCGCTCGACGGCCATGTCGGCCAGCGCCTGCGCGGCCGCCAGGCACATCTCGTCGGTGATCGTCCTCGCGCGCACGTCGAGCGTCCCCCGGAAAATGCCTGGGAAGCCGAGCGAGTTGTTGACCTGGTTGGCGAAGTCAGAGCGGCCGGTTGCGACGACGGCTGCGCCTGCTTCTTTCGCGTCCCACGGCCAGATCTCGGGGATCGGGTTGGCGCAGGCGAACACGATCGCGTCTTTCGCCATCGCCGCGATCCATTCCTTCTTCAGGACATCCGGCCCGGGCGTCGAGAGTGCGCTCACGACGTCGGCATCCTTCAAGGCTTCGGGGATGCCGCCCTCGCGCTGCTCTTCGTTCGTGATCTGGCACAGCCTCCACTTGTCGACGAACTCGGCCTTGCGCAGCTCGATGTCGCGCCGATTCTTGTTCAGGATGCCCCGGCTGTCCACCATGATGCACTTGGCGGGATCGCCGCCGGAGGCGAAGATGAGGCGCGAGCAGGCGACGTTCGCCGCGCCACTGCCGACGAACACGATGCGCGCCTCGGACAACTTCTTGCCGACGATCTTTAGCGCGTTGATCAGGCCGGCGAGCGTGACGGTCGCCGTGCCCTGCTGATCGTCGTGCCAGATCGGGATCTCGGCCTTCTCGCGCAGCGTGTCGAGGATGCGGAAGCACTTGGGCTGCGACAGGTCTTCCAGGTTGACGCCGCCGAAGCCGGGCTGGATTAGCAGCACGGCCTCGATGATCTTGTCAGGGTCTTTGGTGTCGAGCATGATCGGCCAGGCGTCTACGCCGCCGAGATACTTGTACAGCAGCGCCTTGCCCTCCATGACGGGCAGGCCGGCCTTGGGGCCGATGTCGCCCAGGCCGAGGACCCGCGTGCCGTCCGAGACGACGGCGACGGTGTTCCACTTGTGCGTCATCTCGTACACCAGCTCCGGGTCGGCGGCGATCGCCTTGCACGGCGCGGCGACGCCCGGCGTGTACCAGATGGCGAAATCTTCGAAGCCGCGCACGCGGCAGCGCAGCGTCGTCTCCACCTTGCCGTGGTAGAAACGGTGCAGCCGCATCGCGTCTTCGGCGGGCTTCTTCGCCTTGGCCAGCAGTTCTTCGACGGTTGGTGTTGGAACATCTTTCAGCATTGTGACCTCCGTGGTCAGTCATCAGTGGTCAGTGTTCAGTTAGCAGTGACCAGTGAACTGATCACTGATTACTGATTACTGATCACTGACAACTGGCTACAGCCTCAGGTACGAGTCGGTGTAGATCACGTTGTTTAACAGCACCTGCACGGTCTTCCAGATCTCGACCTGCCGCGGATCGCTCATGTCTACGTCGCTCGGTTCTAGCTCGGCGCCTGCGGCGACGGCGTCGAACAGCTTGAGATAGAACGCCCCGACCGGGGTCGATTCGTCGCGCTGCTCGACGCTGCGAATAGCTTCCATGAGTTCCCGGTCGAGCGGGTCGAGGATGGCCGCGTCGACGCCGGCGGCCATAAGCATTACCAAATATGTGCGGTTGAGCAGCGGGCGCATCAGGGCGGGCACCGCGTTCGACACGTTCGATAGTCCCACCAGCGTAAGCGGCGGCGGGTCGGCGACCATCTTGAGCATGCGCACGGCCTCAATCGCTTGAGGCACGTATTCCTGGCAGCCGGACACGGTCAGGATCAGCGGATCGATGAGCAGGTTCTCCATCGGGACGCCAACTTCCTGCGCACGCGGGATCAGCTTCTCCATGGCGATGCCGACGCGCGCGTCGGCGCTGACCGGGATGCCACTCTTCTCCATGCACAGCGCGATCAATTTCGCGCCGTACCTGGCGGCTAGCGGGGGCACCGTCGCCAGCCGCTCCTCCTCGGCGGACGTGGAGTTGATGATCGCATTGGCCTGCCCGTTCCTGGCGACTTTCTTCAGGCCGACCTCAATGGCTGCCAGGTTGGTCGTGTCGAACGACAGCGTCATATCGCCGACGCCCTCCTGCACACAGTCGACCAGCCAGTCCATCACCTCCGGCCCGGCTTTCTTCTGCGGCCCGATGTTGAGATCGAGCGCGTCGGCGCCGGCTTCCTTCTGCTTGCGCGCCAGCTCTACAAAGTAAGCGCCGTCGCGCCCGGCGAGCGCCTCCTTCACACGCGGCGAGATGATGTGGATGTTTTCCCCGACTTTTAACATGAATGTCTCCTGTCTCGAATGCAGAATGTGGAATGAAGAATGCGGAAGATCCAACCTTGAGGGCTCTTCATCCCTCATCCTTCATCCTTTAGCCTTCCGCTTGCGAACCGGATAGCGGATGATCGTCTTCTGCACTTTCGCTCGCGGCGAAGTCAGGTATTCTTCCTCGTGCACGCCGGCGATTTCGTATCCCTCGCGCTCGATGAACTCGTGGAGCCGCTGGATGGTCGGGCCTTCGGCCGCATAGGGGCCGATGTGCATAATCTCTGCGACGACGCCGCCGTAGTCCCACATCTCGATCTTCACCTCGACGCTCGCATCCTTCTGCAGCAACTTGCGCGTGCTCGACGGGATAGGCAGACCATAGATGCCCGTCCACTCGCTTTTCGGCAGCAGGTGCGCATCCGGCCAGCGGCCGAACAGCGCGCCGACCTTGAAGGTTTCTTTGCCGGCCTTCTTCAACGCGAACTTGAGGCCGTACACCGTGCCATACAGCGCGGGCATGAGGCGCGGCAGGACGTCGTTGGGATCGCCTTTCCCGACGACGACGGCCATCTTCTGCTTCGACTTTTTGACGAAGCGTGGGTCAGTCAACTTGGGTTTTGGCATCGCGCTCCTCCTGAAGCGAACGTATCCATCCCTATCGGAAGCCTCAGAGGCTGCCCAACGTTCTTCCATTCCCGGTCACCGCCTCGACTGTGGGGAACCGGCTTGCATCGGTGTGAGGCAGGAACAGCGCCGACGTGAATGCATCGTAGAAAGTGTTGTCGGCGGACAGCTCGATATACGTCATCCTCTGCGCGATGCTCCTGATCCGCGCGCGGGCCTCGCGCGACGCCAGCGCCATGTACGCGCCCATGACCGACGTGTTCCCCAGGAACTGGAACCGATCCCACGGCAGATCGGGCAGCAGCCCGATTTGCACCGCCTTCTCGACGTTGATGTATTTGCCGAACGCTCCGCCGACGAGCACCTGTTCGACGTCCGCCAGATCGACGCCGACGCTCTGCGCCAGCACGGTGAACCCGGCGTAGATCGCCGCCTTGGCGCGCATCAGGTTGTCGACGTCGACCTTCGTCAGGACGATGTCGCGCCCGTGCGCCGTCTCGCCGGCCCACGCGACGACGTACTCCGGCCCGTGGTCGCCCTCGCGCAGGCGCGGCGTGTTCAGGTCCATCTTGAATTTGCCGCCCTTGTCGACGACGCCGGTGATGAACAATTCGGCGACGAGTGCGATCAGGCCCGACCCGCAGAGTCCGCTCGGGCGCGTCTCGCCGATGACGCGATACGTCGGCTCGAAGGTCTGGCCGTTGATCCACACCTCTTCGATCGCGCCGCGCGTCGCGCGCATGCCGCACACGACGCCCGCCCCCTCGAACGCCGGCCCGGCCGAGCAGGCGCACGTGACGAGCCAGTCCTGGTTGCCGAGCACGATCTCGCCGTTGGTGCCGACGTCGATAAAGAGCGTAAGCTCCTCGGCGTCCGCCAGTCCCGACGACAGCACGCCCGCCGTGATGTCGGCCCCGACGTAGGACGCGACGCCCGGCAGGCTGTCCACCGTCGCCAGCGGATGAATGTTCAGCCCTACTTCCGAGGCCAGCAGCGGCGCAGGCTGATTGATCGCCGGTATGTACGGTGTCAGGCGAATCGTGGCGGGCGGCACGCTGAGAAATAGGTGCATCATCGTCGTATTGCCGGCGACCGTCGCCTTGTAGATACGCTCCAGATCGACGTGATTGCGCTGCGCCAGCCGGCCGATCACGTCGTCGATCGTGCCGCGCACCAGCGACTGCAGCTCTTCCAGGCCGCCGTTCCGGCCGGCGTAGATGATTCGCGAGATGACGTCTTCGCCGCGCGAGATCTGCGCGTTGTATTCGGCGGCGCTGTCCACCGCCTCGCCGGTCAGCAGGTTGACCAGGTAGACGCTCACCGTCGTCGTTCCAATGTCAATCGCGACCCCCCATACGGCGTCACCTTGATCGCCGGCGAGCAGGTCGATCAGTCGTGGCGGGCCATCCGGCCTGCGCCAATTGTCCGTCTCGACGACGGCGGTCACCTGCCAGTTCGCCTCGCGCAGCCGCGCGCCGATCTCCCGCATCAGGGGCAGCGGCGCGTCGAGGCCGCGCACGCCGTGCGCAGCCAGTCCGCGCTCGAGCCGGGTCAGATCGTCGACGGCGTCTGCCAGCGTCGGCTTGTCGAGCGTGACGAAGAACGCCCGCACGGTCTGATCGCGCGCGCAGTCGTATGGGAACGGCAAGGCGACGGCGCGCGCCGTCTTGTCGGTCACCAGCCGGCGCTCGACCTTCTCTTGCTCAGGGACGAGTATCGCCGCGTCACCTTCGACGATCGTCTGGCAGGCGAGCGCGTAACCGGCCTCGATGTCCGCCTGCGACAGGCGGATCGTCGAGCGCCGCCGGACGGCGCCGCTCTCGACGACGACCGCGCAGCGCCCGCAGCGTCCCTGCCCGCCGCACGGCTGTGCGACGTCCAGACCCGCTTCGCGCAGAGCTTCGATCACCAGCGCCCCGGTCGGGACGGAAACGGTCTTATCGGAAGGGTGTAGCGTTATCGAGTGAGTTGCCATTCGGGTCGAAAATCCAAATCTCAAACTCTAAACTTCAAACCTCCAATCTCCAACCTCGAACCTCCAATCTCCAATTACAAATAACACTCACACAATGCCCGCCGAACGAAGTCGGCGTCCGCATCGAGCGGCTCATCGAGCGGGAAGCCCAGCATCTCAGCGATGACATTGTCGGCGACGCCCAGGCCCTGCCGGCACGCCCAGGCACACACACGATCCGGCGGGCAGCCCTGGCAAAGATCCTCAGCCATGCCGTCGATCAGATCGCCGAGTATCACGCGCGCCGTCAGCATGGTCACTCCTTTGTCCCCACCCCTCACGCCAATCCTTTGGCCTGTATTGTGACCTGTCCTCTTTCGTGCTACAATTGCTCACAAACCACCCATCGGGTGAACTCCATGCCGCACACTGCACTTAAGTACGATGCCGAAGTCCAGGACAACGGGCGTCTGGAACTCACTGTGCCGCTCCCGGCGGGCGCTCGCGTTATCGTGTTCGTCATCGAAGAGCCTGATGGCGCAACCACCGATCTCGTCGCCGCTGCCGAAAGCAGTCTCGCCTTCTGGGACAACCCCTGGGACGACGAGGACTGGAACAATGCCTGAACAAGGCGACATCGTGCTCATTCCAGTTCCGTTCACCGATCTTTCCTCAGTCAAGCGGCGTCCCGTGATTGTTATCTCCAATAGCGCTTACAATCGCAAGAGCGCCGATATGATCGTTGTCGCTATGACCTCGAATCCTGCCGCTGTCGATCACTCCTTCGCCATCACTTCGTCCCACCTCTCAAAGGGCACTCTCAATCGCCCAGGCACAGTGCGTGTAGACAAGGTTTATACACTGTCACAGTCTATCGCCGTCAAGACATTTGGCCGAGTCAACGAAACAGTCCTCGATAGCATCCGCCGCGGCTTGCAAGACATCGTTGCCGCCAGTCCACGATCTCCTCTGCTCGAAGCGGGTCTGTGACCCGCATCCTCAAAGGCCAGGGCCACCAGGTCACAGACCCGGCGAGAGCAAGGGTCAAGGACGTATCTATCGTCTCGAAACCGCGTGTCACAGCACGCTCCATTCCCCGGCATGGGGATGCCGAGACTACTTTCAGGGCAGGTCTCCGCCTGCGCATCGATCGCCATCACTGACTGCTGCTCCTCCGCTGCGGCTTGACCCAATCGCCGCTCGGCGGGATATCCGGGCTGGTCGAGTCGCCCTGGAACATCGCGCTGCCCGTGACGATGTTCAGGGGCAGTACGGCGCCCTCGGCGTACTCGGTGTCGCATCGAAGGCACCTCAACACGTGCCCTGGACGAACCAGGGCGACGACGTAACCCAGCTTCACCATGTCTTCGCTCGCGGTGAGGATGCCACCACAACGATCGCACTTGAGCTGAATTTGCGACAGCATGTCGTGTCTCCCCGTGTCTGCTCACAGCGCCTCAGGATTTCCACATCACTTTCAAGTAACCCGGAATGTCGACGGCCTCCTTCGGGCCGACCATGATCTGCCAGCCGGGCAGGCTTTCCTCAAGCTCACCCGACAGCACCGCGACCTGGCCCGGAATGATCAAGCGCCTGTGGTCGATCTTGCCTTCCACGCCGAATGTCTTCACCGCCTTGGCGATACGATCGGCGTCGAATTTGCCAGCGGCCCACGCGGTGAGCACGCTCATGCCTTCGGCGTCCGCGACCACCAGCCAGGCCGGCCATCCGGAGCCTTCCACCTCGTTGTTCACTGCGAAATACGTGATCGAGAAATTGGTCGTCACCATCAAAGGCGAATCGGCTTTCGGCGAGTTGATCTCGTACAGCCCGGGCTGCACCTGGATCGGTTTCTGCGGGTCGGTGTAGATGTTCTGGCGCAGAACGAGCAGCGGGTACAGCGTCGCCGGATCGAACGATTCCAACACGACGAATCCGGCGTACTTAGCGATATGCTGCGCAGCCAGCACCGTCTCGTCCACGCCGTCCGCTTCGCCGGGGAAGGCAATCACCGGATAGCCGAGCGCCCGGAAGTTCTTCTTGAGCGCCAGCCTCCGAATTTGGGTGAGGGCCGTCAAAGACGCGCCGTAATCGCGGACCGCCGGATCGAGCACCAGGTCTTCGAAGCCCGCCTTCTTGATCTCCTCGGTCAGCCCGGCCAGCGCTTCGAGCGTGGCCGCCTTCACGGCCAGCGCAGCCTTCGCCGTCTTCGCCACCTCGATCATCTGTTGCCAGTTGGATGCGTCGGCGGCGTGCAGCAGCGGCCGGGTACCGTCAGCAGCCTTTGCGCCGTCGGCCATCGCGCCCGCGTCGCCCGCGATCAGGATGAGCGGCTTCTTGCTCGCCCGGCGCACCGCGCCGACGGCCTCCGCGAACTTTGCCCCGTCGCTCGACGCGGCCTCCACGGCGAAGCCGTCCACGCCCAGCTTGATGCCGACATAGTCGACCGTATACGCATCGGCTTCTGCGACCTTCGCCTTGATGCCCTCTGCGCCCTCCGTGTCCCTCACGCGAATGAACAGGCCGGGCTTGTGATAGAAGGTCTTCTCGTGGCGGAACAGCACCGTCTCGTTGCCCGCCTCGATCTTCGCGCTGTCGCTGGAGACCGTGACCAAGCGGATCGGCGGCGCCGAGGCGGCCTCGAGCTGCGTCTTCGACTCTTCGGTGACATACGGGCAGGCGGCCAGCTCGGCCTGCTTGGCGGCCAGCTTCATCGCAAACGCCAGGCAAGTGGGATAACCACATTCCTTGCAGTTGGTCTGTGGGAGCAACTTGTAGATTTGGAGTCCGGTTAACGCCATGGTCAATCTCCAGTCAGGCGGAACTGAGGGAACTCACCTCTCAGTTCCTTGAGTTCCTTTCAGTTCCCTGAGTTCCATTTCATCAACCCGCTCACCATCGCCTTCACGCGCGCCAGCGACTCAGGATGGCGCAGCACGACGACGTTCGCGCCGGCGTGAATGAGCGAGGAGGCTGTCAGCGTCTCCCAGTTGATCGCACGCCGCTTCCACTCACCCCATGCTTCCGGCACGCCCTCGCCGACCTTCGACTCTTTCGCCTTCCACGTTTCTTCGCCGGGCGTGACGATCATCGGCTGTTGGGTCATGCCGTCGCCCTGCAGCGCCGCCAGGCGCAGACGCTCCATGACCGAGTAGCCGTACTCGATCCCGTAGCCCAGCGCGCCTGTCGTGGGATCCATGATGACGCGCTCCAGCGGCATGCCCATATCGTGGATCAGGATGACGAGCTGCTTGGCCAGGTTCACGTCCATCGGCGTCTTGGAGCTGACCAGGTGATCGTTCGCCATTGCCGCCGCGACGATCGTGCGATAGTTTTTGTCCTCGCATACGCCGATCAGCAGGCGCTCGCCTTTCGCTTCTTCGGCGACGGGCACGATCAGCTCGTTGTCTTTCTCCGCCTGGCCCGGTCCGAGCACGGCCAGCGGCAGGCCGGTCGAGTTGAGGACCTTGCGGACGACGGCGCGCGCATGGTCGGGCGTGTTCGGGCTGCCGTCTGCCTTCGTGAGCGACAGCGTCAGGACGATCAGGTCGGCGCCGGCCGCTTCAGCCGCCTTCGCCCATTCGCCCGGATCGTTCATCGCATCGCCCCACGCTTCGTAGAGCAACGGCGACCAGTCGTCCGGCCGGCGATCCTTGATCTCGAACGCCAGTGCAGGCCGGTGCGGGATCGCACCGTCGAAGTGCAGGAACGGCAGCGTACTCTCGCCGCCGACGGTGACCGCCTTCGCGCGCGTGCCGCCGTCGGGCGCCGTCGCACCGAGCGTGACTTCGCGGACCTTCCCGGCCCATTTTTCTTTAGGAATTTCAACCGCAACCGGCATGAACGCCTCCCTCATCAAGTGAGATGAACCCGAACCACCACAATCAGTTATCAGTAATCAGTTATCAGTAATCAGTTCTCAGTAATCAGTCGCGATGTCGTCTTCAGTTCGGGGACAGCCGTTGCTCGATGGCTTCCAGCGAGATGACCGCCGAGGGGCGTGGCTCGCCGGGCCAGTCGTGCATCAGAAAGAGATACTCCACGCCGCGATCGCGCATGATCTGGGCAGCCGCCTCGGCCGGAATGTCGGGCGGCACGGTCGGTATGTCCTCCTCCATGACTTCGCCAACCGTGCGCGCCGCGTTGTCCGCGAGTCGAGCGCGCGATACCCAGCCGCACGCCGAACCGTCTTCGTCCAGCACGCCAACCACTTCGACTTGAACGGCTTGACGCGCCAGACGCACTTCGACGTCGCCACATGTCTCTGCCTCATGGCAGACCGGGACGCCGATGGTCATTACGTCGCGAACGAGCAGTGTCATGCCGCGCTGCCTTTCGCGTGTCCAAGCGGATCGACGTGAACGGAACAGAAGCCTCCGTTCGCGTTCTCGTGCACACGCGCCATCACTTCCTCGGCGATCGGCTCGGCTTCTTCAATCGGCGCGCCGGGTCGTATCTCCACGTGCATGTCGGCGTGCACCGTCTCCGGCCCGATATACTCGGCGCGCAGATCGTGCACGTTTAATACACCGGGGACCGAGCGAGCGATGCTCTCGATGCGCTTCATGTATTCCGGCCCCGGCGCACGCCCGAGCAGCATGGAAGAGTTTTACCGAAATAGACCAATCGCATTGACAGCGCATAGACACCTAACGCCAGTTTCAGACTTCGAATGTCAGCCGCCTCCTTCACGCTGAGTTCTCCCGTTGCCGACCAGAGCACAACCTACTTGCGACGGCGTTCCAGCTCCCCGCCGCGTTTGCCGGTTCGGGCGCCGGGCGCGCCGTGCAGGAAACCGACAAAGACAAGCTCTTCATCTGCGGCTCGCACTGTATGCTTCTCGCCAGGCTCGAAGATCAGCAAGGTGTTAGAGCCTATTTGTGAATTGAGCATTTCGTCATAGCCGGTGTAGACTATGCCCATGTTCACCAAACGCAAGCCCTACCCGTCCGATCTGAGTGACCCTGAATGGGAACTGCTGAAACCGTTGCTGCCCCCGGCCAAACGCCGAGGTCGGAAGCGTGCGGTCGATCTGCGCGAGATCCTCAACGCTATCTTCTACGTCCTGCGCACGGGGTGCGCGTGGGACTATCTGCCACATGACTTTCCGCCGTCGGACACGGTGTACGGCTACTTCCGTGATTGGAAGAACGACGGCACCTGGGCCAAGCTCAATGAGGCGTTGCGCGGACAGGTGCGTCAAGCCGTCGGCAAAGAGGTCGAGCCGAGTGCGGGGATCGTGGACAGTCAATCGGCCAAAACGACCGAGGTGCGCGGCCCGCGCGGCTACGATGCGGGGAAGAAGGTGACCGGACGCAAGCGGCATGTGGTGGTGGACACGCTGGGACTGCTCTTGTTTGTGTTGGTGCATCCGGCCAACCTTCAAGACCGCGACGGCGCGCGTTTGCTCTTCGAGAAGATCCGCCTGCGCTTTCCGCGCCTCGAATTGATCTGGGCGGATGGCGGTTACGCCGGCCCGAAGCTGGGTGACTGGGTGCGGCAGATGTGTCACTGGTTGCTCAGCATCGTGAAGCGTTCGGAGGACGGGTCCGGCTTTGCGGTCGTGCCCAAACGCTGGATCGTCGAGCGCACCTTTGGCTGGTTGAATCGTTCGCGGCGCTTGAGCAAGGACTACGAACGCTGGCCGGAAACCGAAGAAGCGTGGGTGTATGCGGCGATGACCCGCTTGATGTTGAAGCGATTGGTCCAGCCGCGCGCCGCGTAGTGTGGCGGACAAGGGTGAAGTCCGCCTCGTGACCGTCAGATCGCCCTTCGGCAGCCTAGCGCGGGTGTGATCTGAGTCTGAGTCGATTTGTCGTCGCGAGCGTCTCATAATCACTGTCAAAACCTATCAGCCTCTGAATTCCAAAATACGCTCTTAGGGCCAAAGCGCTGTTCGTTGCCGTCGCCGCCCGCGAACAGTCCGTGCCCTTGCAGCACGACCGCGTAGAAGGGCGAACTCGGCGCGCGGTGTTCCACGATGTGCTGCCCGGGCTTGAGCATGAAACGAAGCGCCCGGCCCTGCTTGTCGACAAAGAGCGGTTGGGCATACGGATCCGGATCGTGGAACTCCAGGTCTTCCAGCAGCCGCATCGTTTTCATTGCATCTCATCCCCTGATCGGAGCCTTCTTCATAGGTCAGTTCAACGGCTTATGGCTCTCAGTCTGCCGGTGAGCGGTCGAGCGCGACGGCTCGAGCACCAGCGAGCGCGGGTAATTCGTCAGCACGTCCGGCCCATCTTTGCCGGCGACGACCGTATCCTCCACCCGCACGCCCCACGGCCCGACGTACAGCCCGCAGTTGCCGACGGTGATGACTATGTTGGCCTCCAATGGCGGCGGCGCTTCCTCACCGTGGAAGAAGGCGTGACCGGCGGGTAGTGGCGCTTCTTCGAACTCGATGCCCAGACCATGAATCGGCGGGCCGAAGACATGTTCGCCATGTCCTGCTTCCCTGAGCATTCCGTGCACGCTTTCTTCCAGCTCGGCCATCCCGACTCCGGCTTTGACTTTGGCAATGGTCACCTGCTGGGCTTTGAGGAACAGGTCGTAAGCCTCCTGCTGTTCGGCGGTCGGCTTGCCGAGGCACACCGTGCGGCACATATCGGCGCTGTAACCGTTGACAACAGGATGCAGGTCGATCATCACCAGATCGCCCACCTCCAGCTTGCGCCGCGTCGGCAGCCCGTGGGCGATATTCGTGCGCGGGCCAGAAGATACGTAGGTGCGATAGAACTCCTCGGCCCCGGCCTGTCTCATCGCGTACTCGGCCTCGGCGGCGATCTGGCTTTCGGTGATGCCAGCCTTCACCGCCTTGACCGCTGCGGCCATTCCGGCATCGGCCACTTTCGCCGCCTGCCGGATGCATTCGATCTCGTCTCCATCCTTCACCATGCGCAGATCGGATAGGATATGCGTGCAGTCTTTGACCGCCACCTTCTCCGGCTTGGCGTGTGGATGCGTCATCATGCCCATCATCGACTGCGTCAGGAAAGTGTACTCCAGCCCGACCGTCCCTTCGCGAATGCCGAACCGCTCGAAGTCGTGCGCGATGCCGTGAATCATGCCCACTTCGTCGTCGAAACCGGAGATGTGATCGAAGTGCGCCAGTCCCTTCACGTCGTCGATGTCGGTCATCGGCACGCCCAGCGCCACCTTGCCATTCTGCGTGATCATCGCGTACGCGCACAGACGGCCGTCGCCGGTGAGATAGGCCATGTTGGCCGGCTTGGTGAGCAACAAGACATCCAGCCCGGCCTCCTTCATCACGTGGCCACAGCGTTCCAAGCGCTTCTCATAGTTGAACATCGCAGACCTCCTTGCTTCACCTCTCTCCCCCCTGGCCTTTGGTCAGGAGAGGGGAGAGGGTTAGGGTGAGGGGTGAGGACTACAACAACGACGCCATCTCCAGCGCCGGATGCCCTTTCTCGGTGACGTACGCCACCAGGCCCTCGACATCCGTCGCGATGCGCTCGTCGCAAATTCGGTCGACCAGGTCCGGGTCGCCCTCGCGCTCGGAGACCTTCTTCAACTGCTCCGCCATCTGCTCCTTCAGGATCGACGACATCCACACCACGCGCTTGAAGCCGCCGTCCGCCGACAGGAACTTCGGGCTGAGGATGTAGAACTTGCCGTGGCCCATGATGCCCGGCGTCTGCAGGCCGCCGCCGGCCATGCCCGCCAGCGTCGAGAAGGTCATGCCCGCCGGCGTCATGCTCGTGTCCTCGCGGCTGACGATCATCACGCCGTTCGCCTCGGGGATGACCATGGCGATGCACTCGAAGCAGCCGCAGGCCGTCATGGGGTTCTCCATGATCGAGTAGATGGCGACGGTCTGCACTTGCTGGTGCGACGCACCCTCGACGAAGTCGTTCGAGCCTTGCCAATAGCCCTTCTCCGGATCGATCGAGCCGCCCTTCTTGATCGGCTGGTTCGGGCCGGTCGGGTTGATCTGGTACGACGCCTTGCAGTCGAGCCAGTTGTACGCGCCGCACAGACCGAGCCGCTCCGGCGTGACGATGCACACGTGGTTAGGCGCAAACGACTGGCACAGCGTGCACGAGTAGAACTCCTCGACCGCCTCATCCGTCAGGCTGCCCATGCGCACGTTGCGCTCGTCATAGGCGGCGCGCGCGGTGGCTAGCCACTGGTCGAACTGCTCCGGGTCGGAGTAGATCGTCACCTGCACCTTGTCGACGATCGCGCCGAAGTCCTCGTGGAAGCGCGCGTGCAGGATGTCGCCGAAGTGGCGCAGGCTGAAGCCCTTATCGGCGGCAGTCTTGCCGATGCGGATCCACGTGATGTCGCGCTGGCCGATGTGCTGGACGCCCGACGCGCCGTTGACGAAGTGGTGAATCTGCCGCTCGAGCACCGGCTCGAAGTCCTTCTGCATCTGGCGCCCGGCCACTTCGACGACGATGCCCATGTTCATCGCCTCGCCTTCAGGCACGTGGCTGAAGTCCGGGCCGACGACCTCGATCTTGCCGTCTTGCACCGCGTCGAAGTCGAGCATGCGCAGATACTCGAAGCACCTGGCCTTCTTGCCGCCGAACTCGACGCGCATGTCCTGCTTGCGCACGACTTCGCCTTCGAAGGCCGATCCGTACGGAACCGGCACCGGCACTTCGGAGATCTTGACCTTGACGCCGCGCACCTCGATGCACTTCTGCACGAGCTTCTCGGCGCGCTCCAGGTCGTCTTTCCCTTCGATCTCGTCGAACGGCATCGAGACGACGTGCTCGTAGGTCGTGATGCCGGTCGGCAGAATTTCGGGAATAATCGTATCGGCGATGACCGGGAAGCCGAAGTTGATCGCGCCCGCCGCTGTGGCGTACTTCAGATCGTCCACCTCGCCCAGCGCCAGCACGAAGGCGAACACGCGGTTCTTGTTGTAAAGCAGGATGTCACGCGCCATGCCGCCTTTCATGCCGCCGAAGGTCAGCGCCGAGCGTACCGCGAAGCCGAGCGCGTAGATCGCGCTGATCGTGTCCGTGCCGAAGGGGACGGTGTAGGTGTCGTAGCCCAGCTCGACGCCTTCTTCCGTCAACTGGTGGATGACGCTCCGTCCGTTGACGTTGCCGGACAGGAAGCACAGGATATTTCGGCGCTGAAGCTCGCGCACGATTTTCACCGCGACTTCGTTCGATTTGGCGCAGCCAACGATCGCGGCGAAGCCGGGCATGCGCCCGTCGACGAGCTGGATGCCCCACGAGCGGAGCTGAATGTCGTCGATCGGCCCGTTCAGACGCCCGTCGCCGTTCCCTGAGAAGTCGGGACTGGTGAACGACGTACCGCCCGCCAGCTTGAATCCCGGCAGCAGCTCGGGTTGCTGGTTATAGACAAACCGCACCGCCTCGATGCCTTCTTCGGCGAGGAGCGTCGCCATGCCCGCGTCGAGCGTCTCGCCCAGGTAGGGCGTCCACCGCCGGTCGGGCGGGACGGGATGCAGCAGCCCCTTCGCCGTATCGAGCACCGGCTGCAGGTCGCCGAGCGTCTCGACCGGGCGGCCGGTCATGCCCAGGATGAGCGGCAGGTTGTACGCGGTGTTTGGAAACGCGACCGGCGTCTGCGGCCCCTTCTCGGCCAGGGCCTGGCCCAGCATTATCTCGAATTCGTTGACGACGTAGTTCGCGCCGCGAATCGCGCGCGTGGCAATGTATCGTGACATGATTATCCTCCCGTGAGTATGAACTAACGCGAATCGGCCATTTCCTTTTGCGCTTCAAGGACACAAATGCTATAATGTGCTTGCGCGCTGAACGTGAGAAGAAGGTAATCGATGAAAGTTGAAGCCTCGCCTCCCCCTGCACCTGCCCAGGCCGAAGTGGAGTACGCTGTTTCGATTAGATTCCGTTTCAACATCACTCCACCCGTCGCTCGCCAGAAGGTCAATGCTTACCTGCTGATGAATGTCGGCCATATGCTATCTGCTGGTGAGCCCTCTTTGGTTCTGGATGGCGGCGCCTATTGGAAAGTGCCTGTCTTCTGCGCTTACCCGGAACTCAAACGCCGCGAACACCTGGGCGATGTGCTCATGAACGCCGAGAGCGGCGAGATAGACCTTTCTAAATCCTCCTTTGCTTCTGCGGCTGATATCGAGGCGCGCGCCGATGCGATCTACCATTCTCCTTCATGACCCCAGGCTCGCGTCTGGCCCAACCGAGATCCCAAGCGACGATTTCTCCAATGCGTGGGCGCTTGCAGACCATCTCATCGCGTATATTCGACCGCGAGAGTAACGCGTCCTGAGTTCATTAGGTCCCTCCGTACAGTGCTTCGGCCTGCGCTTCGAGCGGCAGGGCCATCACCTGTTCGATGCGCCAGTCGCCGCTCCGGCCGAAGCGATTGGGATCGTATTCGGGCAAGCCGAGCGCGGCGCGCTTCTTGTCGATGTGCGCCAGCGTCTCGCGGAACATCGTCTCGTCGTCGCTCGCAAAGATCATCCGGCCGCCCAGCTCTTTCTCCCACACCTTGTCCATGACCCGCGTCACTTCCTCGCTGTATTCGACCGGCGACTCGATGCCGAAGATGACGCACGCGCCGGACGCCGCCGCATACGCGCCGATCGCCAGCGCCTTCTCGCTCATCCACTCTGGCGCCAAACCGACGGCCGGGATGTCGGAGATATCGTCGCCGAGGCCGCCCTCCTGCGCCATCTGCGTCAGAACGGTGAGGATGCGCGTGTTGTCGACGCACGAGCCCATGTGCAGCACGGGCGGCATGCCTGTCGCCTCGCACACTTCGCGCAGGCCGGGACCCGCGTATTCGAGCGCCGCTTCGCCGGTCAGGTAGCCCATCTTGCCGGCAGCCAGCGCGCCGCAGCCCGTCTGCACGACCAGCACGTCGTTTTTCAGGAACTCGCGCACGAGCCAGGTGTGCGACTTGTCCTGCGTGACGCGCGGGTTGTTACAGCCCACGTCGGCGACGACGCCGCGAATGCGCCCGGACATGATCGCGTCGTTGAGCGGGCGGAACGAAGCCCGGTACGAGCCGCCGAGCATGTAGTTGATGTACTCGTGCGAGAAGCCCGGCACCAGATCTTCGGCCTCGTCCGGGATCACGACTTCGCCGCGGTTGGGATAGTTGTCGATGGCGACTCGCAAAATCCGGCGCGCGATGTCGAGCGCGTGATGCTCGTCGAACTCGATGTGCATGCTGCCGGAAATCATCACCTTCGGCGAGGTGGTGATGAACTTGGTATGGAACTTCTCGGCCAGGTTGGGCAGCGCCTGCATGATGCACTGCACGTCGACGACCATGGCGTCGACTGCGCCGGTGATCAGCGCCAGCTCCTGGTTCAGGAAGTTGCCCGCCGAAGCCACACCCTGCCGCAGCAGAATCTCGTTCGAGGTGCAGCAGATGCCGGCCAGGTTGATGCCGTTCGCGCCCTTGCTCTTCGCGTACGCGATCAGCTCCGGGTCCAGCGAGGCTGCGACGATCATCTCGGACAGCGTCGGCTCGTGGCCGTGGAGCACGACGTTGACCTCGTCGTCTTTCAGCACGCCGAGATTGACCTGCCCGATCTTCGGCGCAGGCGTGCCGAACAGCACGTCGGATAGCTCGGTGGCGATCATCGACCCTCCCCAGCCGTCGGCCAGCGCGCAGCGCAGCGCGCCCTTGAGGATGTGCTCGGCGTCCTGGTCGTCGCCCATGTGCGTGCGGTGCAGCACGTCGACGACTTCGCGGTCGATGCCGCGCGGGACGATGCCGTACTTGCGCCACAGCTCCTGGCGCTTCTTCGGCGCGCGCTTGACGAAGGCCAGCTCGCCTTTCTGTTGGCCGAACTCGGTAATCGCTTTGAGCGCGACTTCCTTCGCGAGCTGCTCGACGGGCTTACCGTCCGGGGCGACGCCGTAGTGGCGCGCCACGGCGCGCAGCTTGGCGGCGTCGCGGATCTGATAGCCCTGCGCCTCGCCTTCGGCGGCCGCCAGCAGCGTGAAGGCGACGTCGCGCCCGTGGTCCGAGTGCGACGCCGATCCGGCGGCAATCGCGCGCGCCAGGTTGCGCGCGGCGATCGTCGACACCGTCGCGCCGCACACGCCGACCTGGCCCTCCTTGGTGATCCGGCACGGGCCCATGAAGCAGTTCTTGCAGCACAGGCCCGAGACGCCGGCGCCGATCGGGCAGGCAGCCATCGCGTCGGCCCGGCTGAAGGCCGTCTCCAGGCCCAACTCCTCGGCCCGCAGCAGCAACTGCTGGGACGCGGGGTCGATCGATCGTTCTTCGGCGGTTCGTTGTTTTCTAGCCATGCTGTCTCCCTCGCTTGCTGTTAGAGTAGCAATATGTGCTTTAACCACGGATTACACAGATGGCACGGATGGCTGAGAAGTCCGTGTAATCCGCCTGCCCTCGCCCGCTGTCTGCGGGGGGTGCGGAGGTGGAAATCCGTGGTTACCGATCGGCCGGATGCACGTCACCCGGCTGGCGAATCTCGAAGCCTGGACATGCGCCGAGCGGCGCGCCCCAGGCTGGCACGCGCTCGACGAACTGCTCAATGCCGCCGGGACCGACGGCGTACTCGGTCAGCGTCTTCGTGCGCGCCGAGACCAGCATCGGCGCCTGCCCGTCTGCCGTGTAGCCGCGCGCGCGCAGCGCCTGCTCGATCGCCGGCGGATCGATCTGGCCGGCGTCGTACTCCACGTCGACGCGCTGCCGCGCGGCGCTAGCGTACACCTCCGTCACACCGGGAAGCGCGCCCAGGATGCGCCGCACTTCCGTCACGTGGTGATCGCCGTACATCGCCGGTAGCGTCAAGGTAAGCCTTTCCATACGTTCCTCCCCATTCCCAAGTGGGTGTCAGGTGTTCAGGTGTCAGGTGTTCATGTGTCAGGTTGCTCGAATAGTTGCATCACTTGTTCGCGAAGACCGTTGGGACGGTTCGCGGCAAGCTGAGCCATGCGCTCGACCAGCCGCCTGCCGAGATGGGTCTGTGTTTGTATCAACTGGCGCAGATCGCTGCCCCGAACGGCCAGGGCAGTTGTCTCGCTGCGGCACGTAGCGTTCGCCGTATACTCCGCCCGCCCCAGCGCCGCCGACCAACCCCAAATGCCGCCGCGCTGAACGGTGGCGACGTCCATGTAACCGCCGTCGTGCAGCGGCACGCAAATGCCGACTTCGCCGGATTCGAGCACATACAGGTCGCTGGCTTCCTCGCCTTTTGAAAAGACGCGCGCGCCGGAAGGGAACGTCACCCGCCTGAACAGCGGAGCGATCATCTCCATATCTTCGACGCTGAGGCCCTCGAACAACGGAAGGGCAGCTACGCTCAATTCTTCAGACAACATGGCGAGTGTCTTCAGACTTCCGAAGTCTCTCAGGCCTAGAACAGCCCGACGACCTTGCCGCTCTCCAGGTCGAGATCGACGTCCATGAACACCGGCCGCGTCGGCAGGCCGGGCATCGTGCGCATCGCGCCGCACAGCGGATACAGGAAGCCCGCGCCGACGCTCGCCCGAATGTCGCGAATCGGCAGGCGCCAGCCGGCCGGCCGGCCCTTGACGTTCGGATCGTGCGTCAGGCTGAGGTGCGTCTTGGCCATATTGATCGGCAGCTTGTCGAAACCCAGCCGCGCGTACAGATCGATCTTGGCCTCGGCCTCCGGCATGTAGTCGACGCCATCCGCGCCGTAGATCTGGGTCGCGATCGTTTCGATCTTATGCTTGATCGGTATATCGAGTGGGTAGAGGAATTGGAAGTGGTTCTTCTTCTCCGCCGCCTCGACGACGGCCTCGGCCAGCTCGATCGCGCCCTTGCCACCGTGCATCCAGTTCGTGCACTTGTAAGCGCCCTCGGCTCCAGCCTCGATCGCGATCTTGCGCACCATCTCGATCTCGGCGTCGGTGTCATACTGGAACGCGTTGACGGCGACGACGACCGGCACGCCGAACAGCCTGGCGTTCTCAACGTGCTTGGCCAGGTTGGCCGCGCCCTTCTCCAGCAGCGCCAGGTTCTCTTCCGTGTAAGCCTTGTCGAGCGGCCGCCCGGCGACGACCTTCGGCCCGCCGCCGTGCATCTTCAGCGCGCGGATCGTCGCCACGATGACGACCACGTTCGGGATCAGCCCCGAATAGCGGCACTTGATATCCATGAACTTTTCCATACCGCAGTCCGCGCCGAAGCCCGACTCGGTGACGACGAAGCCGTCTGGGCCGACCAGCTTGAGCGCGATCTGGTCGGCGACGATCGACGAGTTGCCGTGCGCGATGTTGGCGAACGGCCCGGCATGCACGAAGGCCGGCGTGCCCTCCAGCGTCTGCATCAGGTTAGGCATGATCGCGTCTTTCATCAGCACGGTCATCGCCCCGGCCACGCCCAGGTCTTCGGCGGTGATCGCTTCGCCCGACTTGCTCGTGCCGACGACGATGCGGCCCAGCCGCTCGCGCATGTCCTCCAGGCTGGTGGTGAGCGCCAGGATCGCCATCACTTCGCTGGCGACCGAGATGTCGAAGCCGGTGAAGCGCTCGTTACCCCTTTCGTCCTGGCCGAGGCCGACCTGAATACCGCGCAGCAGGCGATCGTTGATGTCGACGACGCGCTGCCAGGTGATGCTATTAGGATCGATGTCCAGGCGGAACAGCCGGCGCTTGTCTTCCGGCGAGAGGTCGGAGAACGTCTTGCCGTCGATGCCGAGCTTCGCCATGCGGCGGAGTTGTCCCTCGGCGAACTGGCCGTCTTTCGTCAGCGCCTTCGCCAGCTTCTCGTCGTCCAACTGCGCGCGCTCGTGCAGCATGCGCGCGTCGATCGCGGCGGCCAGCAGGTTGTTCGCCGCGCTGACGGCATGGATGTCGCCCGTCAGGTGCAGATTGAAATCCTCCATGGGGATGATCTGGCTGTAGCCGCCGCCCGCCGCGCCGCCCTTGATGCCAAAGGTCGGCCCCTGGCTGGGCTGGCGGATGCAGGTGAAGACTTTCTTCCCCAGGTGCGCACCCAGCGCCTGCGACAGGCCGCAGGTCGTGGTCGTCTTGCCCTCGCCGAGAGGCGTCGGAGTGATGGCCGTCACGTCGATGTACTTGCCGTTCGGACGCCTGGCGAGCCGGTCGCGCACGTCGAGGTGCACCTTGGCCTTGTACGGCCCATACAATTCAAGCTCGCTCGGCTTCAGGCCGACTTCTTCGGCGATCTGCAGGATTGGCTTGAGCTTGCCAGCCTGCGCGATCTCGATGTCGCTCGGCACGGGGCTGAGCAGCTTGAGCCGGGTCGGCGTGAACTTCAACGCCTTCTTCGGCGCGCGCCTGCCATTCGCCGAGATCGGCCTGGCCCTGGTCTTCGGTTTGGCGCGCATGGGTTTGGTCGCTTTCTTGGGCACGGCTGTCCTCCTGTGATGGATGATTTCGCTTATCGCGTATGGCTTATCGCGTATCGCCACCTTACGGCGGTTCGGGTTCGACTCGCCCCATCGGCCGGAAGTAGGGCGTTGGTTCGAGATGCTCCTGGACCTGCTCTTGAATAGCCTCGCGCACGATGCGCCCCGAGATGTGCATGAGCGTATCGCCGTAGTCGGCGTCCTGGTTCATGCTGGCCAGGCACGGGAAATGGTGGTGAAGCATGCCCGCCTGGTATTCGGCCTCCTCCACCGGGCAACCGATCAACCCGTGGGCGACGGCCTGGGCGCATCCGCACGCCGAATCGCGCTCGACTTGCACATTCGAGATACGCCGCTCCGCGTCGACCATCACGCGGAACTGCGGCCGGCCGAACCACTGCGCGAAATTCCGGATGAACGGGTCGTCGTAGGCTTCCACGATCGGCGGGTAGTTGGTGGTCGTTTCGGTCAGCGAGCAGAACGGCTTCGGAAACACGACAGTCACGTGCAGGTCTGCGAGCCAGCGCTTGAGCTGGGCGACCAGCCCGGCCGGCAGGCTCTCGTTCCGATCGATGGGCGCGATCACCGACTTCGCGCCGGTCATCTTCACGATGTCGGGGATGAGCTGCGCAACGCCCGCCGTTTCGCCCAACGACAGCACGAGATCGACCTTGGGCAGCGCGGGCGGAAGGAAATCCTCAGGATCGTCGACGACGACCGGCAGCGCGCGCGGAGCCGACCAGCGGTGGACGGTCCACGAAGCCGGGCCGAGGCGAGCAATGTTGTCGGCAATCCGATCTCCCCATTGCCCCTGGCTTACGGCAATCACACGCAACTCCGAGCTGTCATCGGCGAAGGCAGCCATGAAATATCCCAAATCGACGGCCCCGGTGGGCCTGATAGTAAAGATAGACCGGCAACAAACTATTTATTAGTGGTGAAAGTCACATTTTCATGGGCAATCCATCATACCTGCCCCCTTTCCCGCTCGGCGCCGAATTTAGACGACCATCGTGAGCAAAATTGTCGGCGCAATGGGCGCATCTGTCAATCCACCGTGACGACCAACTGCTTCGCGGCGCAGAGTCGAATAACGACCACGGAGACACGGAGGGCACGGAAGTTAAAGCAGACCTGGCAGGTCTTCGCGACGCGGAGCGGGCCTACAGCTTACATCGGCGGACAAGACCTGCCAGGTTTACGGAGCAAATACTTGCTATGAACGTGAGCGAGAATCGATCCAGGATAAGATCAAAGCCGCGACGTTGCCCATCGCCACGCCCAGGTTGGCCTCGAAGTCTGACGGGGCTTTCTGATCGGCGACGTCCGTCACGCCGCGTATCTCGACAAACGGGACGCCGCTGAAGGCGCAGGCCCTCGCGCCGCCCGCGCCTTCCCAGGCGACGACCAGCGCGCCCGTGGACTGGTGGAGTGCCCTGCGCCTTTCGGGGTCTACAATGTCCTCGTCGCCGCTGACGATCGGTCCGAAATGAGCTTTGAAGGAATGCGAGGCAAGTGGGACTCGCCTGAGACTGTCGATCGCAGCCGGCGCGCCCTCGAATCGTGGAAGGGGGCGCGTGCTGAATCTGTTATCGTAGTCGTGCTCGATCGTCGCCGTCGCGACGACGACGTCGCCGACCGATAGATCGGCGGCCAGCGCGCCCGCCGCGCCCGCGCAGACGACCAGATCCCAGTCCCCGCCCTTGTCCAGCAGATGCTGCGTTTGCACGGCGAACTGAGCCTTGCCGGTTCCGCCGCGCGCGAGCGTGATACCCAGATCGGGGATGCGCGCGACGGGCAGCCTGCCGATCGCAGCCGTTTTGGCGGCATATCCGTGACGGATGCAAGTCTGCAAGAAGCCGTTGAGTTCTTCCCGCATCGGGGTGACGACGAGTAATTTCATGGCGAAGGTGGCGGCAGGCCGGGAGAGGTGTGGTGAAGGTTCACTGCGTGCGGCAGGCACAGAGCGTCACTTGACAACGCAATTCATCTCGGGTGCGGGAATACGACGATGCTTGATATCCGGCGGGATGTGCTTATGATGCGGATGTGTAGTTTGCGGGATCGGGTCGTCTGGATGTGGCTGCGAGTCGTACCAATACAACCTCTCTTCACGTCGCCATACTTCATAGCCGTACCAGTCCAACACGGCAGGCAATCGGTCGTACAGCAGCCGTTCGCGGACAACCAGGCGGATTTCGTGATCGAACTGCAGTTCACCAGCCGCGCGAGCGAGCGAGGTGCCTTGTCGAATCAACGTGACGGTAGAGCGGCGTATCGAGGGGAACTGTTCCGTGAGGGTGTACAGGAACAATTCGTAGTCTTCAGGCGTGCGGAAAGGATTGCTCATGCGGCGGTCTGAACCAAGCCGGCAAGGCTTGGTGCGTTTCGCTGCAGCCGCTGAACTTCGTTGCGATACTCGGCTTGTCGAGTCAGCCAAGTTCGGTAGACGCTGGCCCATTCGCCGAAATCCAGTACCCAACTGTCATCTTCGGGTTCTTCGCCGCTCAGGTAGGCAGGGTAGAACGTTTCGGAACGAACGCCATATTTCCGCTCGAAAGTGAGTAGTTCTTCTTCCAGGGCATGGATATCTGCCAGAATCTCGCGAAGCGTCATGGTTCACCTCCGCTCACAATTATAGTGTATTTTTCTCGACATGGTAGGTGAGAAGTGCTGTAATAGAAGTAGCTGCGATGCCACTTGGTACAGATGTCGACGATGTAGTTCCACCGCGTATTCTTGCGTGGCGGCTTGATATGCGCTGGCTTGAGAACAGCGTTGACCAGTTCTGTCGCTTTTGTCTCCACTTCGGTCTTGACCGTCTCCGGCACTTTAGGCTTCGGCGGTTTGGGTGGACTGTAGACCCAGGTCTTTCGCAAGTTGGTCATGGCGTTGCGGTCCGTGTGTTCTTGTTCGACCTGCCTGAACCGCGCGTCGCTGCCTGACGTTCGCCGCGCCGCCCCCGCGCACAACCGCATTCCGCGTTGTCACCCCGTCGTGCGTCCACGCTGGCGGCAGGTCAGGAGAGGTGTAGTAAAGGTTCACTGCGCGCGGCAGGCGCAATTTGCCTCTTGACAACGCAATTCATCGATTGGCGGGGCGGGTTGAGTCTTTTAGAGCAGTATCTGACGTTTCCTTCTGCTCCTTCCCTTTCTCGGTGGGTGCGCTAGGCTTGTCTTCGGCAGTCTTCATCGCTGCTTCCAGCCTTTCCTGCCACGGCTTAAGCACTTCCTCGACAGCCAGCTTCTCAGCTTTACGCACCGACAGATGGAGATCGATCAAGTCCATCGTGTTTTTCATCACGTCACTTATCTGCTTGATGGTATCTTGGACGTCCTTGACGCCAAAGTCCTTGCCACCCTCTATGAACTCGTGCTTGAAGGTCGCATCTACCTGATGAATCTGCCGCACGTAGCCGAGAAAGATTACTTTGGTGCGCAACAGCACACTGGTCGCTTCCTGCACGCGTTTGTGTGGGTCGCGTAACATCATGTCGAGCACCACGGCGATGATCCCGACGATTGAGGTACCTGCGCCGAAGATACGTTGGATGCCATCTTGACCTGCAGTGAACGCCACGTATAAACCGGCGATGAGCGCCCCCACGCCGATGATAAATACGGTAACGCTCATCCCCTGGCTTATATTGAAACTGCGCTGAGCCTGACGCATGGTCTCTCTGAACAGGGCCTGAATCGGCTCATCGGCCCTGGCCAGCAGGTCGTTGTACGTGCGCAGCACTTCGGACTTCTGTCCCATGAGCGTCTGCACCGCCTTCTCTCCACCGACCAGTCTTAGCGCGTGCTCCGCCCGCTGCTTCACGGAAACGTCTTCGCTGAACAGGTACTTGCTCAGAACAGTGGCCGCAGCTTCGGCCTCCGGCGGGTCAATCACGCGCAGCGCGTCCACCAGCAGCGGGATGCCGGTTTTCACGTCAACTGTCTCACGGATGATTTCGCTCACCACTTTCTCGGTTGCAGGTATCCGCGCCTGAGCCAGTGCTTTGTCATACGCCTCGTCGTCATCGTCGGTATAGGCCTGAGGGTCAATCATTACCTTAGGCAGTGCCTCTGCGGCGCGGCGCCGGATCTGTGCATTGCTGTCCATCAGGGCGACCATCAGGCTATCGGCTACCGAGTACTGGGCTTCTCCAGTCCTATGCAGTTGATCGAGCATGCCCCGCACTAAGCGCGACTGGCCTAACTGCTCCAGCCCCTCGATGGCGGACTCTTTGATAATCACATCGCGTGCTCCGGTGAGCACCTGACCAAGTACACGCGCCGCCGCGGGGCTTTCGATCAGCCCAATCGCTATAACGGCCTTGTTGCGTACGTCCGGCCATGTCCTCGGGTCCTCTACCACGTGCCGAAGCGGCTCAAGCATCTCGCGGCAACTGACCACTTCCAGCGCGCGACAGGCTGACCACATCCATTCGAAGTGTGCAGATCTGAGCATTTTCTCCAGAGTCTTAGCTGCTCCCTGATTCCTCCACGAGGCCAGGATAGCCAGAGTCAGGGGGCCGGCGCGGTGGTCTGGCCCAGGCATTGGCCCTTCAACTTCTGGGTTGTCGATAGGGCCAAAGGAGTTTATGTATTTCTCAAAACCATCGGCAATGCCGGTTACCACGCTAACGACATCCTTATCCTTCGGGCTGCCCATCCTGTAGAGGGCAAGCACCATCCAGTAGCGTGCCACCGCGTCCTTTTCGGTCTGGAGATGCTTGATGATCGCGCCGCGGACCATACGGTCATCCTCGCTGCGCAATTTTTCTAGCGCCGTGGCTGCCCAGCCTCTGATCTCGCTGTATCGTTGGACAGCCCAAGCCGACTTATCCTCTTCCGCGCCGTAGGCTAGCAGCTCGATCAACCTTTCGCGGGCAGCCTGTTTGTCGCGCAGTTTCGGTACCTGGTTCTTAATAGCCTCGGCGCGCTGGTCATCGTTACCCTCTTTTAGGGTATATAGGATTTCATATAGCAATTCACTATCGGCCTGATCAGTTACCGGATTTGTCGGCATGGTCAATTCCCTTTGCGTCCAGAATGTGCTGAAGATAGATGGAGTCATCGCGCTTCATAAATCACCTGAAGATCGCGCTTGATTCGGTCGCGGAGATAGGGGCTGATTGCGGCCCCCGTGAGACGGAAGGGCAGTCATGGGAACTCTCACCATGCTTGTATGGTCTCATCTCCGCAAGTAAGTGTGCGAAGATTATACAACAGAGCGAGGCGAGGAAGAGGTCAACTGTGAGTTGGGGCAGATCGAATCCGAATTCCTTGAGTGCCGTCACGATCTTCGCTGCATTTTGCGGACTGCTGGCGATCCAGATGTCCATATCGGCGGTGGCGCGGGGATAGCCATGATAGGCCACCGCGTAACCGCCGATGAGCAAATACTCAACCTGACGAGCGTTGGGCAACTTCAAGAATTCTTTGAAGAGAGAGCCACGCCTACTCTGCTTCGCGCGGTTCAATCACCAGTTTGATACCCTCCAGGATTTGCCGCATCCGTCGTGACGACAGGGTTCCGATGTAATCACTCAATTGTGACTTGTCCACTGTAAACACCTGCGACACGTTCACGACACTCGGCTTGGGCAAGTTCGCTTCTTTCTTGTCCAGCAAGACGTCGCCGGGCGCGCCCGCGCGTTTCAGGTTAGAGGTCAGCGGGCACACGAGAACGGTTCGTATCTGACTCCGGTTGAACAGGTTGTTCTGCACGACGACGTGCGGGTGTCGATAACCGGGCTCGGACCCGTGCGGCTCTTCGAGGTCAATCCAGTAGATGTCGCCCTGACGGATTACCATTCGCCCTCCACGATGCGGCGATGCGTGCGACGTGCCTTGCGGCGGAGCGTGTGTTCCGCCGAGTCCGGCTCGTCGGCGTAGGCGGCATTGATCTGGGCCAGCAGTTCTTGATTCTGTTGGCGGCGAATATAGTCTTCCAGGGCGAGCGCGAATAGGCGGCTGCGCGACACCTTCAACTTGCGGGCGAGGTCTTCGGCCTGCTCGAAGAGGGCTTTGCGAATCGAAATAGCGGTCTTCACGTTCTCCATTGAGTTATACCATCCTTTCAGCAGAAAGGATAACCCAATGTTGCCATAGCGTCAATACCCAGTCGCGCTTCTGAAGCAATCGGGCATTTACTCCCGTGTGGCTATGATAACTCCACATTGGATTGGACGGGCGACCGCACCGCCACCCAACCCGCCCTTCAGTGCTTCCAGTCTTATTTGCTCCACATTCTCAGCCAGCCACGTGATGCGCTGGGCAACGCGGCGGCCTACGGCCTTGTCCAGCCGCTCTAACTCGCGGGTCGTCGCCTTCAAAATGCGGACGGTGTACATGACGGTTAGGCTAGTCCCAGGCGTTGGACGACCTCGTCAAATCGCTCGCCGCGCTCGCCGCGCGCCACGGCTTTCTTCTGGCGCAACAGCCTATCGCGCAACGCTTTTCTTATCGGCAAGCCCTCATCCGGATCGCCGACGAGCTCGAGCAACTTCTGTTCGATCAGCTCTCCTATCATTTGTTTCAGTTCGTCTGTCGTCATTTGGGAGACGGTCGCCATAGATCCTCCTTCAGCCAGGAGCAGAGATGTGTGTCAGCCTGCCCACTATCATACACGACTCTTGAGAAGTAGGTTGATGCTGCGAAGGATACTCGCTTCCGCTGGTTCTGTTTTGGCGGGGGGCGGGCGACTGCCACACCGACCGCAACATGGGTGGGCACGATGAGTGAGACCGACGATTACTGCTTGATAACTACCGGCAGATTCACATCATAGCTGATGGGCGCAAGCAGCAGATGGGTGGCCAGTATCGCTGCCAGCGTTCCGGTTACGTCCGTGGTGGCCTGAATGCTGGCAGGCTCAGCATTGAAATGCATGCGACTGAGTCGATCGACAGTCGTCGAGTCGAAGGACTGACCGCCAACGCTGGAGGGCAACGTCTGGCTCGATGCGATAGCCAGACCCTGCAATACAGTGGCCGCAATCAGAATACCGGCGACCACCGCTTCGACTGCAAGTCGGTTGGCCCTCATGGGTTAACCTCTGCGCCCCACAGCACTCGACAGTCACTGGCTGCGCAGCCACACGCGGTGCCACTGGTGTCGCTTGCTGTGTAGAAAATGTCGAGGTTCTTGCCGGTCACTTTCGCCGTGGTGAAGATGCTCAAGAACCGTGATGCGCTGGCGGAGTCCGCGGTCGTGCACACGGCGAAATAGCTGATCCCGCCTGGGGCGGCCGGGTTGCACCGAACGTGGACGCGGTTGGTAAAGGCCGCCACGCCGGTCGGTGTGCAGTTGAAAAAGTCAGCGGGCGCGGCGGGAGCGCTGGCGAACGTCGCGCTGCTCGATGTCAGCAACAACGCCGATGCCGCAACCATGAGTATCAAAACTATAGTGCGTCGAGCGAGGTAGTGGAAAATCGTTGTCATGCCGATCCTCCTTGTCTGCCAGATGTAAATGAATTTCTCGAATTCATCGAGACGGCAAGTTGGCCTTACCTGATTTTACACGGCTTTTGGGATTAGTGCTTGGAGTGCTGACCCTCCTGATTGAGGCGGAGCCGGTCGGGGTAGATATTCGACTTCATGGCTGAAACGGCCCGCCGTCTTTAATCTCAGCCAGACATTGATCAAGCGAGAGGTCGTGCCGTATCTCGAACCACTTGCCCGTATGCCGCATGTAGGCCATGTTGAACCGGCTCTGTCGGCCTAGGCCTCCGACGTATTCCAGACGGGCAAATCCGACATCGAAAAACGGCGACAGCGCATTCGGGCCTGGGCTTGC
>DATEUJ010000242.1:0-9341 GCA_035283185.1 Anaerolineae bacterium
TGACCCACACGCCTTCCAGGATGAACGGACTCGGTTGAGCCGGAATCAGGAGGCCTTCCGGGATGTATACCATTCTGAACATGACCTGCCTGGCACCCTCCAGCAACTGATTGTCGATTGGACTACAGCATCTCGCCTACCAAGTCTTTAATGTGCTAGTTTTGCCGTGTTGCGATATAACACACCTCTACCAGACCCATAGTAATCCGAGTTAGCCTGGGGAGGCGCAGAAAAAAGGCCATTTTTCGACCCCTTGTTTTTCCCGCTGCCGGTCGTTACCATGACCATCATATGCCAACGCCTGAGCAAGGCAAGCAATTGGATGTGCCGCTCGTCGACTGTGGTCGTCAGCCGGGCCAGTTCGCGGCGAAGCGCAGCCGGTCGTTTGAAGTGGCGCTGGAACAGCCATTCACCCGAGGGCGCCCAACGCGAGCGCGACCTCGGCCTCAAAGAACGCCCCAATGCGGACAGCCTCCGCCTCCAACTGTCGACGCCGGGCGGCAGTGAGCCGGATAAAAGACTCAACTCTTGTTATTCTCAACGCAATGCGCGCGGCGCTTGAAGCTGGTTGACACTTATCATGTGTACTAATCCGGCCAGCCGAGAGTTTGTGCGCGCCAATCGGATTCATAGTACTCAATGTGATTCGAAGTCAGGTGGACAATCTTACCCATTCGCGAAGCTTTTGTCTTGAATTCCGGAAGGCGGAACAGACGACGTAGGAGATTAGGAATCTCACGAATGCGCTCCTTTGGCACAGCGACATTGATGACACAGTAGCTGCGGTGTGGCTCAACCTTCTTCCAGAAGTCAGTGACATTGATCGTAACAAAAGTGGGTTGAGTAGCGTTAAGAAGCAGGGTGGGGATGGCCTCGTCTTTGATGAGTGACCGGGGGCGCAGCGTCACCACTGACACTACCTGTCCGGGATACCAGGCGGAGATGGCTGCCATGATTCGCCGGTCATGCAGGTTTTCATCAACGACGATCATGTGGCGGGTTGGAAGACTTGTGCTGACTGAACAAGAGCCCGATCAGCGAGACGAATAGCTTCCGCGACCGCTTCAGGCGTGAGTCGGCTGAGAGAATACGACCGAACAACTTGATCAACCGTTTCACCGGCCGCAATGAGCGACAGAATTGTGCTCACTTCCAGGCGTGTGTACTTGAATGTCGGTCGTCCGCCGCACACGCCCGGTGCGGCGACGACATACTTGCCGAGCGGGTAGTACTCGTAGGGTTCACCTGCATACATTTCCCGAACGAGTTTCGCCTTTGAAGTTCTTGGCTTGGCTGAGTTCGACTTGATCGGTTTCATGTGGATACTCGCCTGCTGCGAGTAAGGTAATTATAGCATTCTCTGGCAATTCGGCTTGATTTGAACTCAACAACAATGAGGGATTACAATGTTACTTTCGACGACGGCCGATGAGAACACGCCGGAGTGGTTTACTCCCTCTCCCTCAGCCTCCTCGATAGCGCACGCAGCAAGGCCAGCGACACTTCGGATCGGTCGCGCAATATCGCGTTGAACGCCTCGCCCTCGATCACCAGCGCGCGCACTTCGCCCTCCGCGCGCACGGAAGCCGAGCGCGGCCCCGGGTCGAGGATCGCCATCTCGCCGATGAAATCGCCGGCCTCGCGCGTCGCCAGGTATTTCTCGGCTCCGTCCGGCTCTTCCTTGTAGACGTCCACCCGGCCCGACACGAGCACGAACAGCTCGTTGCCTTCCTCGCCGTAACGGCACAGGAGCGCCCCGTCGCCGTACCACCGCTCGCCGGCGATGTCCGCGACCTGCTTCAGGTCGTCCGGCGTCAGCTCCACGAACAGCGGCACCTCGCGCAGCCATAGAATTCGCTCCATCGTCGAAACCGTTTGCAGCGTTTCCATCGGCTCACCATCTTTCAGTTGACTGAGGGCAACGCGCGCTGCTTCGCGCGCGAGTGGATCGGGATCCGACTCAAGCATGTGCAAGTCCGCTCTTACATCACGCACCTGCAGCTCGCCGGCTGCGCTCGCCGCCAGTGCGCGCAGCCAGCCATCCTGCGATGCCAGCAGCGACCGGATCGCCGCATCGACAGGCTGCCGGCCCCCGACGGAGGCAATCGGGGGCCGGCTGGATGGCGGCGCATCGTCGAGCAGGGGAATGATCTGCCGGGCCAAGTGGCGGTGCCCCAACGTTTCCAGCGCCTCGATCGCCGCCGCCCGCGCCTGGGGGTCGCGCGTCTTCAGGCTCTTGCCCACCTGCTCCATCGCGGCGGGATTGCCCAGAAGGCCCACCGCTTTCACCAATCGCTGCTCGCTCCGCGCCGCGCGCGCTTCGAGCGTCTCGCACAGCAGTTTCGTCACGCGGCCCGACTTCGGCATGGCCGCGACGAGATCGCGCCATTCGCGCGCCTGCGCGATCTCCCGCTGCGCGTAATCGATCAACGCATCGTGCAAAACCGGATCGTCGGGCCAGCCCCCGACTGAATCTATCGGGGGCCAGAGCACGTCCAGCGCCGCGTCGACCGCGCGTCCGTCCTCGCCATGCAGGACGGCCAGCACACGCGGCGTCGCCTTCGCGCCGAAGGCTTGCAGCGCCGCAGCCGCCGCTCCCTGCACCGACGGATCGGGGTCGCCCAAGCACGTGACGAGCGGATCGATCGCCGCTTCAGCCCGCGCCAGCGCCAGCACGTGGCACGCGGCCCTTCGCACGGGCGCCGACCGGTCGCTCAGCGCGTGAATGACCGGTTTGACGTCGAACCCAGTAGCGATGTCGCTCAGCGCATCGAGCGCCACAACCCGGACGTGCGGATCGGCGTCGTGCAGCCACGCGTCGAGCGTGGGCAGCGCGCGGTCCGCCGCGCCGAATTTCGCCAGCGCGACGGCGGCCTGCGCCCGGACATTCAGGTCCGGATCGCGCAGCAAAGTCCCAACGGCGGCCAATACCGTTGGAGGAACTTCAAGCTGGAGATGAGGGAGAGCACGCAGCGCTTCGGCGCGCACACTCGCATCGGGATCGCCGAGCGCGACGACGAGCGCATTCGTGGCTTCCTGAGCGTCCAGGAAGTCGAGCGCCCGAATTGCGGCAGCGCGCACGTCCGCGCTAGGGTCCTTGAGCATCGAGAGCAGATCGCCGACAGCCGATCGGGCATTCATGCGGCTGAGCAGCTCGATCGCCAGCCGCCTCGTCGCCGGCCTGGCATCGCGCAATGCGCCAACCGCGACGCGGATCGCGTTGGCATCGCCCTGAAATCCGGCGAAGGCGCGCTCGCCCGCGCTGAACACTTCGAAGCGACCGGCGCGCAGCGCGTCGACGAGCGCCTCGCCGTAGCGCCGTCGCATGCGCCACACCAGAAAACCGCAGGCCAGCGCGACGATCATGCCGAATACGAAGATCTGCGCCGGCCCCCGATTGCCTCCGTCGGGGGCCGGCGTCAGCACGCGCTCGCCGAGTATCAGAAGAACGCCTGACAGCGCCACGCCGATCTGTTCCGGCACGCCCGAATCGAAACTGCGCACCTGACCGCGCTTCTCGGACGGCACGACGTTGAAGAAGGTGCTGTACGCCGTCCCGGCGATACCGCCGAGGACGACCAGTTGCGCCAGGCGCGCGATGACTGCCGTGGTGAGTGAGTAGTTGGCGGTGAACAGCACGAAGCCGACCAGGTACGTGATCGGCAGCAGCAAGACCGCATTCACGACGCCGATGCGCGCATACAGCCGGTTGGCCGCGAAGAGCGATACGCCGAAGGTGATCGCCGTGGCGATGCCGGAGAACACACCCAGAAAGCCGGCGATAGCGGCTTCGTCGGGGAACGCGCCGGATACCGCCTTGCTGAACGGGAAGGAAATCGAGAAATACAGGATGGAGAAGAGCACCGCCGAGAACGCCATCAAGGTCAGCAGCGGCGAGCGGCGCACGTAATCGAAACCGGCGCGAACTTCGTCCACGAAACTGGCGCCGGCCGCGCGCCTGGCGGCAGGCCGAAAGAAGCGCCGCGCGATCTGGCGGGCCAGGACCGCGCTGGCGAGAAGCAGGCCTGCGTACAACAGCAGCAGGTTCTCGGTGCCGGCGGCCTGCGCCAGCGGGCCGGTGACGAAATTGCCGGCGACGCCGCCCAGGATGGCGGCGCTGACGAACAGCGAGAACAGGCGCTTGGCCTGGCGCGCGTCGCACACCTCGCCCGCGACGTTCCAGGCGAGCAATCCCAGGATCGACCCGATCATGCTCACGCTGATCCACAGCACCGGATACAAAACCGGAAGATCGAGCACGATGGCGGCGCGCTCGACCAGCACGATGATCGCCAGCACGGCTATCAGCGCGGCGAAGAACCGGCGCTTATCGAAGCGACCGAGGCCCGCCGCGTACAGGAGCGCCACGGCGAAATTCGCCGCGCCGAGGAGCATGAACATATACGGCAAAAACTCGACGCCGAAGCGGCGGAAGAACAGCGCGTCGGCCGCATTCGCGCCGAGGCCGCGCCCGGCGTCGATCAGCGCGAACAGCGAGGCGACGAGGACGACGAGCAGCCCTTCGCCGGGGCGGATTTGGAAGAGGGAGGCGAGGCGCTGCGTCAGCATGAGTAGTAACTGCTCAGGCCGCCCCTTTTCTTCCACGAATTCACACGAAGCTTCACGAAGGGACGTTCAACTTCGTGTCGATTCGTGTGGCTTCGTGGACGACTCCGAAGTGCGGGTGAGCAGTTACGATTCTAGCACGATTCTCCGCCGCGCCCTAAAAGATGCTTCTTCGCCTAGTTGCCTACAGTCACCTGCACGAGGCCAGTCGCCCCTCGCGCGTTGTCTTCAGGGAGTCGCCCTTTAGAGACTGTTTCTTGAATGGTCGATACTGTCATGCCCGAGTGCTGTTATCGGGCATCCAGCCGGACCATGAGCGATTGGCGCTGACAGGGCTACTGGATTCCCGCCAAAAGCACGCGGGAATGACGCGCAACAAGGCTTTAAGAAACACTCTCTTACAGTTTCCATAGTCCAGGCTATCATAGCCAAGACTCTGGAATTGGACAGGAGGCGGCGCGGCTGCTCGTTACCCCCTTGACAACGGGTGTATAATCGAAATGAACAAGTGTTCATTTTCGTGAGAGCCATGCAGCGCGCCGCCCGAACGCAATCCACACAAAAACGGCTTCCCAAGAGCCAGCGTACCCGCGCGGCGATCGTCGACGCGGGCTACCGGCTTTTCTTGAACAAGGGCTACCACGCCACGTCGATGCGCGAGATTGCCGACGAGGTCGGGTTGTCGCTCGGCGCGGCGTACAACCACTTCCACGGCAAGGAAGACATCTTCGTCAGCATCTTGAAAGAGCGCCATCCCTTCCTGCAAATTCTGCCCGTCATGCAGGCCGCACGCGGCGACACCGTAGAAGCGTTGGTCCACGACGCCGCAGCGCGCATGATCGAGATTCTGGAGCAGCGCCAGGACGTGCTGAACCTGATGTTCATCGAGCTTGTCGAGTTCGAGGGCAAGCACGTCCCCGAGCTGTTCGAGTTGTTCTTTCCGCCCCTGATCGAGTTCGCGCAGCGTTTCGCTCGGGCGCGCGGGCCGCTGCGGCCGATACCCCTGCCTGTCATCCTGCGCGCGTTCATCGGCTTGTTTTTCTCATACTTCATCACGGAGAAGCTGATCGGCAGCCAGTTGCCGCCCGAGATGAAAGAGGGCGCGTTCGATCATTTTGTCGACGTATACTTGCATGGGATTCTGGAACAGTCATCAGTGATCAGTCATCAGTGATCAGTGGTCAGTGATCAGTGGTCAGTCTGTGGCTTGTGATCACTGGCTCACTGTTCATCGATCACTGCTCACTGGCAACTGTTCACTGATAACTGTTTACCGATAACTGTTTACTGATAACTGTTCACTGGATGTGGCAATGCTCAATTCCCGGCTCACCTCGCTCATGCGCAAAGAGTTCATTCAGATCGTCCGCGATCCGCGCACGCTGTACATCGTCATTGCTATCCCGGTCATTCAGATCTTCTTGCTGGGCTACACGGCGACGACCGACGTGCGCAACGTGCCGCTGGCCGTGTTCGACCAGGATCGCTCGCCCGCCTCGCGCGCGCTGCTCGACGCCTACCGCGCCGCCGATTACTTCAAGCTGGAATTCGACGTCGATTCGGAAGACGAGATTCGGCACTTGGTGGACGCGGGCCGGGCGACGGCGGGGATGATCATTCCGCCCGACTACGCGGAAAACATCGCCGCCGGGCGCGCGGCGCAAGTCGCGTTTGTCCTCGACGGCAGCGATCCGACCGTCGGCTCGACCGCGCTCGCCGCCGCCCGCTCGATCGGGCAGAATCACGCGACCGAGATCGCGCTGGAGCGTCTCGAAGCGCGCGGGCAGGCCTCGGCCTTTCAGCCGGCGGTCGATGTTCGCACACAGGTGTGGTACAACCCCGATCTGGTCAGCGCCTATTTTATGGTGCCCGCGCTGATCGGGATGATCCTGCAACTGCTGACGTCGATGCTCACCGCCACGGCGATCGTGCGCGAGCGCGAGCGCGGCACGATCGAGCAGCTCATCGTCACGCCGATCCGATCGTCGGAGCTGATCGTCGGCAAGATCGCCCCCTACGTGCTGATCGCTTTCGTCGACACGATCGAAGTGCTGCTGGTGGGGACGCTGTGGTTCAAAGTGCCGATCGAAGGCAGCCTGATCTTGCTGCTTGCGCTGTCGGGCCTGTTCCTTGTAAGCTCGCTCGGCATCGGCCTCGTCATCTCGACGATTGCCAGGACGCAGCAAGAGGCAATGATGCTGGCGTGGTTCACGCTGCTGCCGACGGTGTTTCTATCCGGCTTCTTTTTCCCGCTGGCGGCGATGCCCTGGTTCTTGCAGCTCATTTCCCACTTCATCCCGCTGCGATACTACCTGACGATCATTCGTTCAATCCTGTTGAAAGGCGTCGGCGCCGAATCGCTCACGCTCGAGATTATCGCGCTGGCGATATTCGGCGTCGTGACGATGGCGGCGGCTGCGATGCGCTTTCGCAAACGATTAGACTGATACCGGAGGTTAAGATGCATCCCAATCCTCGTCGCATCATCCCTGTTGTGCTGTTCGTCGTCGTCTTCGGCGTTGCGCTGTGGTGGCTGTTCGTCGGGCGCGCGCAGGCCGAGCCGGATACCCTGTCTGCATCGGGAACGGTGGAAGCGGTGGAGGTCATCATCGCGCCGGAGATTTCGGGCCGCGTCGTCGAAGTGCTGGCCGGCGAAGGCGACCGCGTGACGGCCGGGCAGGACTTGATCCGCCTGGACGACTCGCTCGTGCAGGCGCAGATCGAGCAGGCCGAGGCGGCGCTCGCCGCCGTGGAAGCGCAGCGCGACGCCGCGCAAGCCAATTACCAATTACTGAGGGCAGGCGCGCAGGCGGATCAGATCGATGCCGCCGCGGAAGCCGTGCGCGCCGCCGAGGCAAACGTCGCCGCCGCCGAGGCGCAGCTCGCGCAGTTACAGGCCGGCGCGCGTTCCGCCGACATTGCCGCCGCCGAGGCGGTTATTGCGCAGGCTGCCGCGCAACTGAAAATCGCGCAGGATACGCACGACAAAACCATGGAGTGCGTCACCGTCACATCCCCCGGCGGGTCACAGCAGGAAGTCTGTCCCGGCTTGGGCGCGCGCGAGGAGCAGGCGCGCGCAGCGTTGAATGCGGCCCAGGGAGCGTATGACGCAGCGCAGGCGCGGCTGAGCCAGTTGAGAGCGGGCGCGACGAAGAACGAGCTGGACGCGGCGCGGGCGCGCGTGGAAGCGGCCCAGGCGCAGCGCGACATGGCGCAGGCGCAGCTCGATCTCCTCATGTCAGGCGCGCGCGACGAACAGCTCGCGGCGGCGGAAGCCCAGGTCGAGGCCGCGCAGGCCCAGGTCGAGGCTGCGCAGGCGACGCTGGATACCTTGCGCGTTCAGCTCGCCAGGTTCACGCTTCCGGCGCCGGCGGACGGCGTGATCCTGGCACGCGCGATCGAGCCAGGTGAAGTGGCGCTGCCCGGCGCGACGCTCCTCCAACTCGGCCGGCTCGACGACCTGACGATCACTGTCTTCATCCCCGAAGATCGCTACGGCGAAATACAGCTCGGGCAGCCGGCGACGGTCACAGCCGATTCGTTTCCCGGCGAGACGTTCAGCGCAAGCGTGACGCGCATCGCCGACAGGTCCGAGTTCACGCCGCGCAACGTGCAGACCGCCGAAGGCCGCCGCACGACGGTGTTCGCCATCAAGCTGGCGGTCGAGAATCGAGACGGCAAGTTGAAGCCCGGCATGCCGACGGATGTGGATTTTGGCAACGAATAGACAGCGGATAAACGGATACGCCTGGATCAACTCGCTGACTCGCTGACTCGCTCTTTTAGGGAGGCCGGAACATGCTCGACAATGGGAGTGATCAGTGATCAGTGACCAGTGACCAGTGATCGGCAGTCAGAACCCTGATTACTGATCACTGATGACTGATGACTGATGACTGATGACTGATAACTGATTACTGATTACGATTGCCGATGAGCGACGCGATTGTTGCTACGAATCTCCACAAGTCCTTCGGCTCGACGCACGCCGTGGATGGTCTGAGCCTGACGGTAAGCGCCGGCGAGATATACGGGCTGGTCGGGCCGGACGGCGCGGGCAAGACGACGACGATGCGCTTGCTGTGCGGCGCGCTGCGCGCCGACTCAGGCGCGGCTTCCATCTGCGGATACGATCTTGCGAAGAATCCGGAACTCGCCCGCGAGCAGATCGGCTATCTCGCGCAGCGCTTCAGCCTGTACGGCGACCTGACGGCAATGGAAAACCTGCGCTTTTTCGCCGAAGTGCGCGGCCTGCGCGGCGCCGACTGGCGCCCTCGCATGCTGGAGATCCTGGATTTCGTCGGGCTGGCCGAATTCGCGGACCGGCGCGCGGAGCAGTTGTCGGGCGGAATGAAGCAGAAACTCGGACTGGCGACCGCGCTGGTGCACCGCCCCAAAGTGCTGCTGCTCGACGAGCCGACCGGCGGCGTCGATCCGGTGACGCGGCAAGACTTCTGGCAACTCTTGATCGGCATCGTGAACCGGGAAGGCGTCTCGGTTCTGATCAGCACACCGTACATGGACGAGGCATCGCGCTGCACACGGGTCGGCTTCATAGACCGCGGCCGGATCATCACCGAAAGCGCGCCGCGACAGATCACCGAACGGCTGGCCGGGCGCGTGATCGAGTTGGCCGGCGAGCCGCGCGAGGCGATGCGCCATGCAGCCCTGGCTGATCCAGATGTGGAAGACGTGCAGGTCTTCGGCGACCGGCTGCACCTGCGGGTGAAGGGCGGATCGGCGAATCGGGTTCTGGAGAGATTGCCCGGCGAGAT
>DATEUJ010000243.1:0-87236 GCA_035283185.1 Anaerolineae bacterium
CCTCCGTCAGAACGGAGGGAGCCGGAGGGGGGGGTCGAGCGGGCACTGTTCGCGGCGATGAAGATCGGCATGCGGCGCATCGGGGTGATCCAGGTCAGCAACAAGCGAAACGGCCAGCCGTTTGGCGAAGATGATGTGCGGCTCATGTCGATCTACGCGGCACACATCGCGGCCGTCGTCGAGAACGCCCGCCTGTACGCGCAGACCGACGTGCGCTTGCAGCAGCGCGTCGAGGAGTTGACGGCGCTGTCCAACATCAGCCAGGAGCTGAACGCGACGCTCGATCGCGAGCGCATCCTGGATCTGGTTCTCAACGAGGCGGTGCGCTCGACGGGCGCGGCGCGCGGGGTGGTCGCGCTGGTCGAGCCTGGGCGGGCTGAGCTGGTTCTGGCTGCGATGCTGGGCTATACGCCGGAGGAGATCGAGCGCGCGCGCCTGCTGTCTCAACGCGCCGGCGAGGGCATCATCGGGGCGGTGATCGAGACGGGCGCGTCGATGGTGGTGGACGATGTGCTCAGGAACCCTGATTACCTTCAAGTCTCAGAGCAGACGCGATCGGAGCTGTGCGTGCCCATTCGCTACGCGCTGGAGGTGGTCGGCGCGATCAACCTGGAAAGCCCGAGCGTCGGATATTTCACGCGCGATCACGTTGCCTTCCTGAAGGCGCTCGCGGCGCACGCGGCGATTGCCATCGGCAACACACAGCGGTACGAAGAGCAATTGCGGCGTGGCGAGCTGTTACGGCGGCGCGCCGAGCAGTTGGCGAACCTGTTCGAGATCGGGCAGGCCTTCCGCAGTGACAGGCCGCTGGTCGAGGTGCTGGAGGACGTGGTGCATGCCGTCCAGCAAACAGCCGGTTTCAACGTGGTCCTCTTGAGCGTGCTGGAGGGCGACCCGCCGGCGCTGGAGCGCGTGGCGGCGGCCGGGCTGCCCGTGACGCGCCTGGAGGAGATGAAGAAGGTGCGCACGCCGTGGGAATCGGTCGGCGCGATCATGCACGATGCGTTCCGCATCAGCCAATCGCACTACGTCCCGGCCGAGCACACGGCGGTCACGAGCGAGTTGGACACGTGGCCGCCTTTCAAGGCGGATATGGCGCCGCGCGCCTCCGGCCACTGGCACGAGCAGGACCTGCTCTTCACGCCGCTGCGCGCGTCGGGCGATCGCATCCTTGGCATCATATCCGTCGACGAGCCGTTCGACGGGCGCGTTCCCGATCGGGCGACCATCGAAACGCTGGAGCTGTTCGCCAACCAGGCGGCCATCGCTATCGAGAACGCGCGCCTGCTCGAAGACCTCCAGCAGCGCATCGACAGCCTGACGCTGTTCAATCAGGTCAGCCGCACGATCAGCGCGCGGTTGGACCTGGACGGCTTACTGGCGACGATCGTCGACGCCAGCATCGAATTGACCAAGGCGAACACCGCCACGATTTTCATGCGCGACGACGCGGGCGTGTTCCGGCCGCGCAAGTCTCACGGCTGGCGGCCCGAGCAGATCGCGCACCTGAAGTGGGCCGAGGGCGAGGGCCTCGTCGGCCACGTGGCGCGCGAAGGACACGCGGTGATCGTGCCGGATGCCAAAGCCGATCCGCTGTTTACGCCCGACCCGACCGACAGCGTGATCGGAGCCATGCTCCTGGTGCCGATTGCCGTGGGTGGCGCGGTGATCGGCGTGTTGAGCGTCGACAAGCCCGCGCCGCGCTCTTTCTCGAACACGGATTTGCTCATGCTGTCCACGCTTGGCGATCAGGCGGCGATCGCGATGGCCAACTCCCGCCTCTTCGACGAGGTGCGCCGCTTCTCGTTCGAGCTGGAAGAGCGCGTGCGCCAGCGCACGGAGGAGCTGGCTCGGGCCAACGCCGACCTGACGCTGGAGCGCGACCGCGTCGAGACGCTGTACCGCATCACGTCCGAGCTGTCGATGAGCCTCGACCTGGATCGGGTCCTCAACCGCGCGCTGGCGCTGGTGAACGAAGCGGTGGGCACCCGGCGCAGCTCGATTCTGCTGGTGGATCAGGAGGGCGATCGGTTGATTCACCGCGCCGCGATGGGCCGAGGCGACGCCGAGCGCCTGGCGCCGGGCGGCCAGCCGATGCGCTTCCGCCGCCACGAGGGTCTGGCGGGCTGGGTTATCCGCAATCGCATGCCGGCGATCGTGGCCGACATTCGGGCCGACGACCGCTGGCTGGAGCTGCCGTCACCTGAGCACCTGACACCCCGTGCGTATCGATCGGCGCTGGCCGTGCCCCTGATCGCCGGCGACGACGCGCTGGGCGCGCTGCTGTTGCTGCACCCGGACGCGGGCTACTTCGAGGAGTCGCACTTGCGCCTGGTGGAGGCGGCCGCCACGCAGGCGGCGACCGCCATCCACAACGCGGCATTGTACGGATACATTCGGGAGAACGCCGAGCGCCTGGGCGCCATGCTGCGCGACAAGCAGATCGAGGCGGCTAAGGCCCAGGCGATTCTCGAATCGGTGGCGGACGGCGTGCTGGTCGCGGACGCTTCGGAGACGGTCATCCTGTTCAACGCCGCGGCCGAGCGTATCCTGGGGCGCGCGCGGGAGACGGTGCTCAACCGGCCGACGGCGGACATCATCGGCCTGTACGGCGCGTCCGGCGCGCTGTGGGAAGAGCAGATTCAGCGCTGGCGCAGTGCCCCGGAGTCGCGGCGCGGCGTGCCCTCGCTTGCGACGACAGTGCACTTCGAGGACGAGAACCGCTACGTCCGTGTGTCGATCGCGCCGGTCACCGGTCCGGGCGACGAGTTTCTCGGCACCGTGTCGGTCGTCCGCGACATCACGGCAGAGGTTGAGGCGGATCGGTCTACGCGCGATTTCGTATCGAACGTCAGCCACGATCTGCGCACGCCGATGACGAGCATCAAGGGCTACGCCGACTTGCTGCTGATGGGCGCCGCCGGCGCCCTCAATGAGAACCAGGAGCGTTACCTGAATATCATCCGCTCCAACACTAAGCGTTTGGAGGACTTGGTCGCCGACTTGCTCGACATTAACCGCCTCGATAGTGGGCGCGCCGTGCTCGACATCAAGCACGTGAGCATGGCCGCGGTCGTCGAGCAGGTGCTGACTTCGCTGCACGAGCGCATCGAGCAGAAAGGGCTGACGATCGAGACTGAGATGCCCGAGGGCGATTCTCTCATCGTCCTGGGCGATCACGCCCGGCTTCTCCAGGTCTTGACGAACCTGGTCAGTAACTCGCACCAATACACGCCGTCAGGCGGAACGATCACGGTGCGGGCGCGCCGCCTGCCCGACAGCGATATGCTGAGCGTCGAGGTGCAAGATACAGGCATCGGCATCTCGCCAGAGGATGTGCCCAAGGTGTTCGATCGCCTCTTCCGCGCCGACGATCCCGTGGTGCAGGAGTTCCCCGGCCACGGCCTGGGGCTGGCCATCACGCAGTTGCTGGTGGAGATGCACAGCGGCGAGATCTGGGTGAACAGCGAGCTGGGGAAAGGCACGACGTTCTCGTTCACGGTGCCCCTCGCCGAAGAGACGCTGCGCGAGCCGGCCGAGGCGGTGTCTGGGACGGAGGCTGACCTGGTTATTGCGCCGGCGTGGACGCGCGGCGTGGCGCCGCACGCCCCTCGGATTCTCGTGGTCGAAGACGATCCGGACATCGCTTCCCTCATCGAGCGCAACCTGACGCACGTGGGATACAGCGTGCAGACGGTCGGCACGGGCAAGGCGGCGCTTGACATGGTAAAGCGCGAGCGCCCCGATCTCGTCACGCTGGACATCTATCTGCCCGATATCGACGGCCAGGAAGTGCTGACGACGCTCAAGTCCGACCCGGAGACGGCCCACATTCCGGTGATCGTCGTGTCGGTGGTGTCCGACGGCAAAGAGAGTCTGGAAGCAGGCGCGATCGACTTCCTGTCCAAGCCGCTCGAAGCGTCGAGGCTGATCGACGCGGTCAGCCGCGTGCTGGGCCACATCGGCTCGATTCTGATCGTCGAAGATGATCTGGACACGACCACCATGCTGACCGAATCGTTGCAGCGCGCCGGGTATCGCGTGATGGTGACCGGCAACGGACGGCAGGCCATCGCCCTGGCCCGAGACGATCAGCCCGACCTCATCCTCCTCGATCTGAGGCTGCCGCGCATGGACGGCGTCACGATTTTGCACCATCTGAAGCGCTCGCCGAAGACGGCCAAGATTCCGGTCGTGATCATGACCGGCAGCGTGACGCTGGACACCGTGCGGCGACAGCAGTTCCTCGCCATGGGCGCCGTAGACTTCCTGGCCAAGCCATTCGACGTGCCGACGCTGATCAATAAGATCGAGTCCGTGCTGAACCGCGAATCCGGAGAATTCAGCGGATAGGAGCCGGAAGCGGCATAACGCCCACGCATTACACAGAATGTAGGGACGACCTTCGTGATTGCCCGTCATCGGGCAGGCGGAGCGCGCCGCGCCGGGCCAACGAGTCTACGACCAAAGTCTAAGCCCCTCGGGTGAGAAGCCCCGCGGGGCATTTTTGCTGCCCATGACCAAAGTATGCTTGCGGCATAGTTGCCTCCCGGCTAAACTCATCCGAAGTTTCAGGTGTGACTCTCAAGGGCCAAAGGAGTGCCCCACGTGCATCGATTCGCGGTTCGACTGGTTCGGATGTCTGTGCTCGTCGGGCCATTTCTGGCATCCATTGTCCTCGTGCTGAACTCACCTGTGACTTGGCCGGTGTGGGCTGCGGCGAACGGTCGTGCCAGTGCCGGGCGGAGCGCCGATGTGCCGGCAACGCCGCCATTCACCATCGCACTTCAACCCGTCGTGTCCGGCCTGTCTCAGCCCGTATATCTGACGCACGCCGGCGACGGGAGTGAGCGCCTGTTCGTCGTCGAGCAAGAAGGCAGAATCCGCGTCGTCAAGAACGGCGTCTTGCAGAGTGCGCCTTTTCTGAGCATCACGGGCATCGTGCAATGCTGTGGCGAGCAAGGTCTCCTCAGCGTCGCGTTCGACCCGGATTACGAAACGAACGGCGCCTTCTACGTCAACTACACGAGACAGGGCGATGGCGACAGCGTGATAGCGCGCACCGTCGTCGCCGATCCGGCTTCCGACGTGGCGAGCGTCGTCTCGGTCACCCAGGTGCTCACCGTCGTCCAGCCGCAGACCAATCACAACGGCGGCCAGTTGCAGTTCGGCCCTCACGACGATTACCTCTACATCGGCATGGGTGACGGCGGCGCTGCCGGCGACCAGGGGGATGGCCATCACGAGCCGGGTGGAAATGCACAGTGGCCGGGCACACTGCTGGGAAAGATGCTGCGCATCGACGTGCGCGGCGCGCCGACGTACACGATCCCGCCTTCCAATCCATTCACGCAGACGGCCGGCTACCGGCCGGAGATCTGGGCGCTCGGCCTGCGCAACCCGTGGCGCTTCTCGTTCGACCGCGCGACGGGCGACATGCTCATCGGCGACGTGGGGCAGGGGAGTTGGGAGGAAGTGAGTTATCAGCCGGCATCCAGCGCCGGGGGCGCGAACTATGGTTGGCGCTGCAAAGAGGGTTTTCACGACTTCAACATGTCGGGCGACTGCCCTAACCTGATATTGACGTCACCGGTTGTAGAGTATCCTCAGGTGATCACAGGCGAAGACAACTGCTCGGTGATAGGCGGTTACGTGTATCGCGGCGGCGTCTACCCCTGGCTGAACGGCGTCAACTTCTACGCCGACTACTGCTCAGGCCGGATATGGTCACTTGAGCAAGTCAGCCCGGGTATATGGAGCAGCGTCGAACAGCGTAACGAGAGCTTCTCCATCAGCTCGTTCGGCGAGGATGAGGACGGCGAACTGGTCGTGCTCGACTATTCCGGCGGCCGGGTGCTCAGGCTCACGTCGACCGCGGCGCCCGATTTGAGCCTCTCGCAAAAGATCGCTTCGAATGTGGCGCCGATGCGGAACCAAACCGTGGCGTACACGATCGTCCTGCGCAATGCGGGCAGTCCGTTCAGCCAGACCGTTCGATTGACGGACGTAGTCCCGTTCGGCCTCGCATACGTCGCCGGATCGCTGGCGGCCACGCACGGGGCCATCGACGATTCGTCCGCGCCGATGCTGAAATGGAGCGGCGTCATGTCGAGTACGTTCGTCGCCACAGTGACCTACGCCGTCACTGTGACCGAGACCGTCACGAAGCCGATCGCGAATGTCGTCACCATCGATCCGGGCATCGCTCCGCCGTTCGTGCGCCCCGCGATCGTTTTCGTGAACGGCCATCGCCTCTATCTGCCCGTGATCACCAAGAGAGACTGACGCGCAGCGTGCCCTCGCCCTCGCTCCGCGACAAGACAGCGCCGCGGTTAACCTCGGCGTGCCACGCCTTGCGCCCGCCGACCTACGCCCGGGTGTTTGGGCATTTTTAATAACATTGTTCTAACGAGTCTCCCCCCTTTTTATAACCGCCATGCGCTACCCTAGCGCCGTATGGTGCCCTGGGTGGTATGTTGCTTTTCACGTGACCCGTGTGCGGTCATCCGTCGGCTGATGGCAAACTTGCAGAAACCAGCCATGGCTCTACGAAGCAGATTCTCAGGCTGCCGAAGGGTCGAAGGGACGGCGGTCTGAGCGTTGTGTGTAATCACCAACCGTGAAGCGTTGACAAAAATCACTAGATCGAGGCAAAGGAAATTGAACACCACCATTCTCACGCAACTGATTACTCCGTACGGCGGCCGGCTGCTGGACCTGACCGTCCCACCCGAGGCGTTGGACGAAGTGAAGGCGTATGCCAACCGGCTGCCTTCGATTCAACTCACCGAGCGGGCGGTCTGCGATCTCGAACTGCTCGCCATCGGCGCGTTCTCGCCACTGGATCGGTTCATGGGCCAGGCCGATTATCATAGTGTGCTGGACACCATGCGCCTGGACAGCGGACACATCTTCCCCGTGCCGGTGACGCTGCCGGTCGAACCTGATCCGGAGATTCAATTGGGACGAGACGTGGCGCTGCGGAACTCCAAGAACGAACTGCTGGCGATCATGACGATCGAGGAGATGTACAGTTGGGACCTGCGCGAGGCGGCGGAGAAGGTGTTCGGCACGCAGGATTTGCGGCATCCACTCGTGGCCGAAATGCATCGCTGGGGCAGGCTGCACATCTGCGGGCGCTTGCAGGTCATTCAACTACCCCGGCGCTATGACTTCCGGGACTTGCGCCTCACACCGGCCGAGACGCGCGCCCAGCTTGAGGCGTTTGGCTATCCGAATGTCGTCGCGTTCCAGACGCGGAATCCCTTGCATCGCGTGCACGAAGAGCTGACGAAGCGAGCCGCGCAGGAAGTCGACGGCGTGCTCCTGCTGCATCCGGTCGTCGGCCTGACCAAGCCCGGCGATGTCGATCATTATACCCGCGTGCGCACGTACAAGGCGCTCGCCCAGCGCTACTACGACCCAGGGCGAATACTGCTGGCGCTGCTGCCGCTGGCGATGCGCATGGCCGGGCCGCGCGAGGCGCTGTGGCACGCCGTCATCCGGCGCAACTACGGCGCGAACCATCTGATCGTCGGGCGCGATCATGCCAGCCCCGGCGTGGACTCGACCGGCAAGCCGTTTTACGGGCCATACGATGCGCAGGAGCTGGTCGCACGCTTCAGCGACGAGCTCGGCGTCGCCATGGTTCCGTTCCTCGAGCTGGTGTACCTGCCCGAAGAGAATCGCTACGAGGAGGCGCATCGCGTCGACCGGCACGTGCAGACGGCGTCACTCTCGGGCACGCAGGTGCGCGAAGATTACCTGAACAACGGGCGGAAACTGCCCGACTGGTTCACCCGGCCCGAAGTCGCCGACATCCTGGCCGAAACGTACCCGCCGCGCCACCGGCAGGGGGTGTGCATCTGGTTCACCGGCCTGAGCGGCGCCGGAAAGTCGACGACTGCCGAGGTGCTGACCGTGCTGCTCCTGGAGCACGGCCGGCAGGTGACGATGTTAGACGGCGACGTGGTGCGCACGCATCTGTCCAAAGGATTGGGCTTCAGCAAGGACGACCGGGACGTGAACATTCGGCGCATCGGCTTCGTAGCCTCGGAGATCGTGCGGCACGGTGGGGTGGTCATGTGCGCGGCGGTCAGCCCCTACCGGGCGACGCGCAACGACGTGCGCAGCATGGTCGGCCAGGATCGCTTCGTCGAGGTGTTCGTAGACACGCCCATCGACGTCTGCGAGGAGCGCGACGCCAAAGGCATGTACGCCAAGGCCCGGCGCGGTGAGATCAAGGATTTCACCGGCATCGACGATCCCTACGAACCGCCGCTGCACCCTGAGCTCAAACTGGAGACGATCTCGTCCACGCCTGAACAGAACGCGCGTTTGATCCTGGACTACCTGATCCGAGAGGGCTTCGTGCGGGCCGCACCCCTGGCCGAGCACGTGAACTGACGCCCCCCCCCCTTGCCCCTCCCCCGCTTGCGGGGGAGGGGGAGTCACCCCCGCAGCAGCGCCACCAGGCGATCCATCACCCGCTCCGCCACCTGTGCCTTGCTCATCACCGGCAGCGCTTCCACGCCGCCCCCCGCGTCGAGCAGCGTGACGCGGTTCGTGTCTACGGCGAACCCGGCGTCCTTCGCCGACACGTCATTCGCGACAATCAGATCGAGGCCCTTGCTGTCGAGCTTCGCCCGCGCGTGCTCGATCAGGTCCCGCGTCTCCGCCGCAAAGCCGATCACCACCTTGGGCAACTTCGTCGCGTCGCGCTGCCGCTTCACCGTTTGCAGGATGTCGGCCGTGCGCACCAGGCGCAAGTCGAGATCGGGTGTATCCTTCGTCTTGATCTTCTGATCGACGGTGCGCTCAGGCCGGAAGTCGGCGACGGCGGCGGCCATGATCAGCGCGTCGGCGTTGCGGCACGCTTCGAGCACGGCGTCGTGCATCTCCTGCGCCGACTCGACGTCGATGCGCTTCGCGCCGACCGGCGTGGTCAGCGCGGTCGCGGCCGCGATCAGCGTCACAGCCGCGCCGCGATCGATCGCCGCCTGCGCTAGCGCGAACCCCTGCCGGCCGCTCGAGTGGTTGCCGACGAAGCGCACCGGGTCGATCGTTTCGCGCGTGCCGCCCGCCGACACGACGACCGCGCGCCCGTTCAGCGCGCCCTGCCTGCCGAGCACGGCGCGAATCCAGCCGAGCAGCTCCTGCGGTTCGACCATGCGCCCCAAGCCGATCAGGCCGGAAGCCATGCGTCCCTCGACTGGGCCGGCGATGTGCGCGCCACGTGCGCGCAAGCTCTCGACGTTCGCCTGCGTGGCTGGATGCTCCCACATGCCGACGTCCATCGCGGGCGCGACGATCAGCGGGCACTTCGCGGCGAGCGCGCTGACGGTGAGCAGGTTGTCGCTCAGGCCGTGCGCCAGCCTGGCGAGGGTGTTCGCCGTCGCCGGGGCGACGACGATCAGATGAGCCGCGTGCCCCATCCCGACGTGAGGGACGTGCAGGTCGGATCGCCACAGGTCGGCGTCGGTCAACGCGGGCCGGCCGGTGACGGCGGCGAACGTCAGCGGCGTGACGAACTTCGTCGCCGATTCGGTGAGCACGCAGTCGACGAGCGCGCCCGCCTGCGTCAACTGACTCGCAAGATCGACGGTCTTGTAGCAAGCAATGCCGCCGCTCACGCCGAGGAGAATGCGCTTGTCTTTGAGAAGAGGTATGGGTTCCATCGATCAGTGGTCAGTAATCAGTGGTCAGTAATCAGTCGGGCGCCTTTTGCGAACAGGGCCAGGCCGTCGATCTTCTCGACAATGTCGATCCCGCCGAGACCCGCTTCGTGAAAAAGGCTCGTGATGCGCAGCGCCGAGAAGCGGTGGTTTCGCTCGGCGACGCCGGCCCAGTTGACGAACGACTGCCGGTTGAAGCCGCCGACGCCTTGTCGGTCCACGTACGCCGTCGCGGCGGCGACGCTCATCTTCGGCGACGGGTTGAGCATCGCCACGAGGCCGCCCGGCCGGCACACGCGCGCCATCTCGCGCAGCGCGCCCGGCGGATCGCGCTGCAGGAAGACGACGCTCGTCGCGGTGACGACGTCGAACGCGCACTCGTCGTAGGGCAGGCGCGGCAGCTCGCCGACGCGATACGACGTGTTCGTTGCTCCCTGGCGGCGGGCGATATCTGTCGCGCGCTCGATCATGCCGGGGTGCGAGTCGCAGCCCTCGGCGTGCGCGACGATCTTCCCGAAGCGACGCACGAGCGCGCCGGGGCCGCAGCCCACGTCGAGCACGCGCGCCACGGGCGCAGGCGACGCGAACCGCGCGAAGGAGTCGAGAACCCGGCTCCAGCCGTCGCTGTCCTGCACAGCAGTGAAATAGTTGACGAAGTCGTCAATCGCGGCCAAGCGTCTCCCCTACTGATCACTGATCACTGATCACTGATTACTAATTACTGATCAGTGCCTGTCCAGCCACTCGCGTACGGCTGCGATCACCGGCGCGCGCTGGTCGTCGCTCACTTCGCTGCATCTGACGCCGCTCAGCACGTCGTGCAGATCGTGCTTCGCGCCGGGTATCCAGACGAGCGTCTTATCCGCCGCGCCCGATCGCTCGTAGGCCAGCGCGGCGCTTTCAGGAAAGGCCACGCTGTCGGCGTCGCCGTGCACGATGAGCGTGGGAATCGTGATTCCCGGAAGGGCGCGCTTGCCGAGCGGCACCATGTCTGCCGAGATCTTCAGCGAGCGCAGCGTCCGCGCGCGGATGAACTTATCGCTCTCCATCTCGAACTCGTACCTCGGATCCAGCCCATCCTCCGCCCGAATCCCGGTCGGGACGCGGTATCTCGGCATCAAAGACGACAGCGCGCGGAACGCGAGATCCAGGACACGAGGGATGTGGAAGACCGTGCGAAAGGGTGGGGCGAAGAGGATCATGCCTCTGACGGCCTGCCCGTTGCGTGCGACCCACGCCAGCGCGTATGCCGCGCCCAGGCTGTATCCGGCCACGAAGTGCGCAGCGTCGCTCGAAGCGTGGCGCGCCTGGATGAGGTCCGCCAGTGTGTCGAGGTTGCGCATGTGCACCTCGCAGCTCTCGACGTCCCCTCGCGTCCCCGACTCGCCGTTGCCGGCCAGATCGATCGCGTATACCGCCACTTCCGGCTTGAGCGCCTCTCCGAGCGCGACGTAGTTGTCGTTGTTTCCGCCGAGGCCGTGGATGCCGAGCAGCGTCTTCTTCGCGTCGCGCGATTCGGGCCAGAAACGATACGCCACGCGGCCATCGCGAGTGTCGAGATACTCGACTTGCCCTCCGCTCCACCAGGTATATTCAGGCATGCTCTCCCGGTTTGTTAAGCTCGTATATCAGCCGCAGCCCTTTCAGCGTGAGCTGCAGGTCCGTGATATCGATCGCATCCGTCTCCGGCGCGATGACTTCGGCTAACCCCCCCGTGGCAATCACCGTTACTTTTGCGTCCGCGTTCGGCTCGGCCATTTCGCGTCTCAGGCGCTTGACCAGGCCCTCGACCAGCCCGGCGTATCCGAGCACCAGTCCCGACTGCATCGTGTGGACGGTGTTCTTGCCGATCGCTCTCGGCGGCCTCACCAGCTCGACCTGATACAGTTGCGCGGCCGACTGGGCGAGCGATTCGAGCGCGACGACGACGCCGGGCGCGATCGCGCCGCCGAGGTACTCGCCCTCGGCCGATATACAGTCGAAGACAGTCGCCGTGCCGAACGCAATCGTGATCGCCGGGCCGCCGTACAGGCGGTGCGTCGCCAGCACGTTGACGACGCGATCGGCGCCGACCTCGCGCGGATTGTCGACGGCCAATCTCACGCCCGTCTTGATGCCGGGGCCGACGATGAGCGGCTCGACGTGCAGGTAGCGCCGTGCAAGCTCGTCGAAGACTGAGCGCAGCGGTGGGACAACGCACGAGATCGCCACGCCGGTGATCTCGCTGACCGGCATGCCGCTGGCCTGAAACAGGCTGAGCATGAGCATGGCGTATTCGTCGGCGAGCCTGTGCCGCTCGGTCGCAATGCGCCAATCGGCGACCAGCTTTTCGCCGCGAAACACACCGGCCTTTATCGTCGTATTGCTGACGTCGAGAGCAAGAAGCACTTTAGTCGGGTAGTCTGATGGTCGGGTAGTCTAATGGTCGGGCAGTCCGATGGCCGGGTGGTCATGTAGTCGAGTAGTTGGGTAGTCTGATGGTCAAGCAGTCCGATGGCCGGGTGGTCAGTCAGTCGCGTTGTCACATAGTCGGATCGATGTTCCACCGGCGACCAGGACTATCAAACCACGTGACCGCGTGACTAACCGACCACGTGACCACCTGACTAACCGACCACGCGACCACCTGACTATCTGACTACATGACCACGTGACTAAGTGAACCATGCGCCGCCTTCTCTCAGGAAGTTGTCGATCAGGCGCGTCTTGCCGATGCGGGCGGCCAGAGACAACAGCACGTCGTCTTCGACGCGGTCAAGCTCTCGCAGTGTGAGCGGAGCGGCTGCCGACACATACTCGGTTTTCGCCAGCGGCTCCTGTTCCAGCGTGGCCCGCATCGCGCCACGGATCGCTTCCGCGTCGCGCTCCCCGGCGTCGCAGCGCGCCTTCGCGGCGGACAACGCGCGGAAGAGAACGGTTGCGGCGCTCCGCTGCGCCGGGTCGAGGTACGCGTTGCGGCTGGACATCGCCAGCCCGTCCGGCTCGCGCACCGTCGGGCAGACGACGATCCGGATCGGCATGTCCAGATCGACGACCATGCGCCTGATCGCGACAACCTGCTGCGCATCTTTCTGCCCGAAGTATGCCCGATCGGCCTGAACGATGTTGAACAGCTTCGTCACGACCGTCGCCACGCCGCGAAAGTGACCGGGCCGCGCCGCGCCTTCGAGCGTCTTCGTCACTTCTTCAACCGTAACGTAGGTCTGGAAGTCGGGCGGATACAGGACCTCAGGCGCCGGGTGAAACACGAGGTCGACGCCGAGCGGCTCCAGGAGTTTGAGATCGCGCTGCAGATCGCGCGGATAGGCGGCCAGGTCTTCACTCGGGCCGAACTGTGTCGGGTTGACGAAGATGCTGACTGCGACGCGCTCGTTCCCGGCTTTCGCGCGCCGCACGAGCGAGAGATGGCCTTCGTGCAGGTACCCCATCGTCGGCACGAAGCCCCACGTCCCGTGCAGAGCCGATTTGGCTTTTCGGAAGTCTTCTATGGTCGTGACGAGTTGCATCGGGTTTGCCGTGATTCGTGATGCGTGATACGTGAGATGACTTCATAGGCGAAACGGGACCTCGACGACCTTCGCTTGCACCTCCCGGAACATCGATCGGATCTCGGCTTGCAGGCGCGCGATCAGATCGGACTCCGCGACGATCTCCAGCTCCTTCCGGTCGCGCCGCTTCATCTCGACGCCGCCCTGGCCGAGCGACCTGGCGCTGACGGTCAGGCGGATGGGGATGCCGATCAGATCGGCGTCGGCGAACTTGACGCCGGGGCTTTCGTCGCGATCGTCGTACAAGACCTCGATATTCGCATCGAGCAGCGTGTGATACACGCGCTCGGCGGTTTCGAGCACGCGCGCCTCGGCGCCGGCCAGCAATACCAGGTGCACGTGATACGGCGCGAGGGTGATCGGCCACACCAGGCCCTTGTCGTCATGATGCTCCTCGGCGACGCAGGCCAATAGCCGCCCGGAGCCAATGCCGTACGACCCCATGACGATCGGCTTCTGCGTGCCGTCGGCGGCCAGATACGTAGCGCCGACCGGCTCGGAAAAGTCCGTGCCCAGCTTGAATATGTTGCCGATTTCGACGCCGCGCGCCGTGATCAGGGGCTGCCCACACTGAACACACGCGTCGCCGTCGCCTGCCGCCGCAATGTCGGCGACGATCGACGCGGCGTAGTCGCGCGGCGTGTTGGTATTGAGCAGATGATAACCCTCTTCGTTCGCGCCCGCGACAAGATTCGGCGATGCGGGCACCGCGTCGTCGACGACGACCGTCACCCCCTTCAGCCCGATCGGCGATGCGTATCCCGGCACCGCGCCGACGGCCCGGATTTCGTCGTCAGTCGCAGGGCGCAGCCAGTCGGCCTTCACCTTCAGGGCGTTGCCCAGCTTTGTCTCGTTCACCTCCATGTCGCCGCGCACGACGGCGAAGACGAACTCCTCGCGCATCTTGCCGCTCTCGTCATGGCCGGCGATCATGAACACGGCTTTGGCCGTCTTGCTCTTAGGCACGCCGAGCAGCGTCGCAAGCGCCTCGATGGTCTTCGTCTCCGGCGTAGGGACCTTCTCAAGCGCCTTGAGTTCCTCGGGAGCGGCAGCCGGCTTCGCGAATCGGGCGATCTGCCGGTTGGCCGCGTAGCCGCAATGGCGGCACAGCACGAGCGTATCCTCGCCGATCGGGGTGAGATACATAAACTCGTGCGCCAGGCTGCCGCCCATCATACCGACGTCTGCGCCGACGGTGATGGCCGGCACACCGCAGCGGTTGAAGATGTTGAAGTAGGCCTGGTAGTGCGCGCGGTATTGCCGATCCAGCCCGGCCTCGTCGAGATCCAGGCTATACGAGTCCTTCATCGTGAACTCGCGCACGCGGATCAGCCCGGCGCGCGGGCGCGGATCGTCGCGGAACTTGGTCTGGATGTGATAGATCAACTGCGGCAGTTGCCGATAGGACTTGATCTCGGTCTTGCACAGATCGGCGACGACCTCTTCGTGCGTCATCGCCAGCACCATGTCGCGATCCTTGCGATCTTTGAAGCGGGCCATCTCCGGCCCGACCGAGTACCAGCGCCCCGTCGCCTGCCATACCTCGGCGGGATGCGCGACCGGCATCGTCAGCTCCTGCCCGCCGATCGCGTTCATCTCCTCGCGCATGATGTTTTCGATCTTGGTGAGCGAGCGCCGCGCCAGCGGCAAATACGAGAACAGGCCCTGCCCCAGTTGGCGGATGAACCCCGCGCGCAGCAGCAGTTGATGGCTAAGGGCCTCAACGCCGGCGGGGATCTCGCGCAGAGTGGAACCGAAGTGGTGCGAGAGTCTCAAGGACGATCCTCAATCGCCCGTTCGACCGCCGAGGATGCCGGTTCACGGTCTTTGAGATATGCGATCAGCGCGCTGGTGTCTAGGCAGAGGCCGGAGTGGTCCACGATTGCCATGCCCGTTCGATCTGTTCCATCGCGCGGTCAAATTCCTCATCGTCTGCCAGCATACCGCGCAGAGCGAGAAACCGGTCAAGACGCGTCAGGCGCAACGTTTCGCCCTCGACAATCGCTTTGACCTCGTCGCCCTCGTGTAGTTTCAAAGCAGCCATCAGTTGCGTCGGAATGGCAATTGCATCTTCGTCGGAGCTTTTGACGACGATCGTCATCTGCATCCTCCTCGCTCAAGCACCCTAAACAGATTGTAGCACGAATCACTCGCCCCAATGCTCGTCGACTTACGTGCGCCTGTCGAGAACGCGGCTAAGTGTTGCTTCGGCGCGCTCGGCGTGCTCTTTGAGATAACTACTCTCCAATGCGCGAACCAGCGCGGTCAGCGTCGCATTGATCGGCGTTGGGATATCGACGGCGCGCCCGCGCTCGACGATTTTACCATTGATCGCGTCGATCTCCGTCGGCCGGCCTTTGAGCACGTCCTGCAGCATCGACGAGCGGTTCGTCGCCGTCGCCTGCGCCACCTGCCGGACGCGCTCGAACGGATCAGCGTAGGGCAGCGCGATGCGATACGCTCGGGCGACCGACGCCGCTTCGCCGGCGATCGAGCGCATCAGCTCGAGCGTGTCGGCGGACTCGACGAGCGCGCCGTTCGGCACGCGCAGCATGGCCGTGAGCGGATTGATCGCCGCATTGATGATGACCTTGCCCCAGGCCAGCGCCTCGACGTCCTCGCTGACGATGCTTGCCAGACCCGCCGCGTTGAGCAGCGCGGTGACCTCGTAGGCCAGGCTGTCGGCCGACCAGTCGCGCGGCGCGGCGCGCTCGATCGGTAAGAAACCCAGGTGCGTCGTGCCGCGCCCGCCCGATCGCACCTGGCCCGGTTTGAGGAGCGTCGCACCCTGCGTCGTCACGCCGAGCATCGCCCGATCGACGCCCACCTGCGCGGCCAGCGTCTCGACGTTGCCCAGTCCATTTTGAATCGTCAGCGCGACGCCTTGCGGCTTCAGCGTGCGCGCGGCCCAGCGCGCCGCCCGCTCAGTCTGGTAAGTCTTGACCAAAACGATGGCGAGGTCCGCAGGCGGGGCGTCGTCGGGATCGGGCACGGCGTGAACGCGAAACGTGCCCTCCCCTTCGACGAGAATGCCGCTGCGCCGGATTGCCTTGACGGCGGCCTCCCACGTGCCCATCAGCGTCACGGCCGCGACGGGCGACAGACGCGCGCCGAAGAGCGAGGCCATCGCCCCCGTGCCGATGATCGAGATGTTCATGCCTGCACCCCCTCTGCGCTGCTCACGCGCTCCCCCGCTTCTTCAAGCGCGTGCACCAGCGCCGCGAATTCGTCGTCGCCGATGGTGAACGAATTCTCCGCCGTGGGAAATGCACGCCACTCGACTTCGCGCCGGTACTCGCTCAGCGCGTTGACGATCGTCTCGTGTAGGTTGGCGTAGCGCTTGTTGTGCCGGGGGGAGAAGCGATCGAAGTAGCCGAGCAGGTCGTGGAAGACGAGCACCTGCCCGTCGCAGCCCACGCCCGCGCCGATGCCGATCGTCGGGATGCCCAAGCGCTTGCTGACCAGCTCCGCCACGCGGTCGGGCACCGTCTCGAGCACGACGCTGAACGCGCCGGCCTGCTCGAGCGCGAGTGCATCGTCGAGCAGCTTGAGCGCGGCGCGCGCCGTCTTGCCCTGCACGCGGTAACCGCCCAGTTTCGACACGGATTGCGGCGTCAGCCCGATGTGCCCCATCACCGGGATGCCCGCGTCGACGATCGCCTTGACGGTCTCGGCCATTTCCGCGCCGCCCTCGAGCTTCACCGCGTCGCTGCCGGCCTCCTTGAGGAAGCGGCCCGCGTTGCGGATGGCCTCTTTCACGTCGGTCTGATACGAGAGGAATGGCATGTCGCCGACGATGAACGAGAACTTCGCCCCGCGCTTGACGGCGGCGGCGTGCGAGATCATCTCGTCCATCGTCACGGGCACGGTCGAGTCGTAACCGAGCACGACCATGCCCAGCGAATCGCCGACGAGGATCATGTCGATCCCGGCGTCGTCGGCCGCCAATGCGCCGGGGTAGTCGTACGCGGTGACCATCGTGATCGGCTCGCCGCGTCCCTTCTTGCCGTGCAGAGTAGGGATGGTGACTTTCTTGCGTTCCATGTTGACTCTCCTTCAGGTTGGGCTGATAGCAGGTCGTGAAACGTGATGCGTGAAACGTAAAGCGCCTGTTGCGAGAATCGCAAGCAGGCGCGAGGGAGCACGATGCTCTTGTGCCATCTCCGTCTCGGTCGCGGTGCGATCCAAGCGGCTGGTTAGTCAGATAGTCTGTTGGTCGGTTAGTCGAATAGTCGCTCGCTGCCCTCTTCGGCTGCTCAGAGTGGGTCAGCGGCAGTTAGATTATATCGCGCTTTTCGAGATGCGGCTAGTCGCGAAGGGTATGCCGCAAAAAGGCAGGGTCGGCGAGTGGGTGATCACCCCGCCGTCACCTTCAAAACCGCTCCAATCTCAACGCGCGTACATTCACGTCGGTCTTCTCGCCGCATACCAATTGCGCCACCAGCTTGCCGGTGATCGGGCCGAGCGTCATGCCGACCATCGCGTGACCGGCGGCGACGATGAGATTGTCGAATCCGCGTGCCTGGCCGACGATCGGCAGCCCATCCGGCGTGCAGGGTCGCAGGCCGCGCCAGATTTCGAGCGGCTCGATCCGCTCCAATCCTGGCAGGTAGCTCTTGGCCGCGCGCTGAATCGCCGCCACCCGCCGGGAATTGATGGACAGGTCAAGCCCGGCGAATTCGAGAGTCCCTGCCAGGCGCAAGACGTCACCCATCGGCGTGACGGCGACGCGGGCCTCGCCTAACAGCAAGGGAATCGCCGGGCTTTTATCCGGACGTCGGATCGTAATGCTGTATCCCTTGGCTGCCTGTATAGGCACGCGCAGCCGCAGGTCTCGTGCGACAGCGGGAGTCCATGCCCCTGCGGCCAGCACGACTTGAGCGGGAACGAAATCCCCTCGCGTGGTCTTAACGCGCACCACTTTCCGTCCAGACGTCTCGAACCCTAACACTTCGGTTTTCGTTCGGATGCAGGCCCCCATCTTTTCGGCATGTGCCGCGAGTCTCTGCACAAAGTCGGCCGGGCGAAGGTGAGTGTCAGTCGGGAAGTACACGCCGCCGGTGATGCCCGGCAGCACGTTCGGCTCGAGCTGGCGCACCTGCGCGGCGTCGAGCGGTTGAGCGGCGACGTCGAATTCATTGAGCAGATGCGCCTCTTCGACGCCGCTTTCGTAACCGCGCCGCGTCGTGTAAATCAGCAGCGAGCCTTTGCGCTCGTAGCCGAACTCCAGGCCGTCGAGTGCAGCCAGCTCGTCGAACAGCGCGAGGCTGGCCTGGCCCAGATCGCGAAGCACGGGGATCGCCTGCCGCATCGGGCCTTCGCGGCTTGCCCCGGCGAACCTCAGCAGCCACCCAAACAGTGCGAAGTCGAAGCGCGGCTTGATGTAGAAAGGACTCTCGGGGTCGAGCAGCCAGCGCAATCCCTGTGTCAGGACGCCCAGCGCGGCAAGGGGGATACTGTGGCTCGGCACGATCAACCCGGCGTTGCCGTAGGAGCTGCCTGCGGCGATGCCACTCTGCTCGACGAGCGTGACCCTCTGTCCCTTCTCGGCCAGGTAATACGCCGAGCAGACGCCGATCACCCCGCCGCCGATGACGAGGATGTCGTCGTGAGGTTCCATTCTCTTTTTAGAGTCTATGCCAACCCGTGTCCCAGGTCAAGTGAAGCGTGTTACTCGGTGCATCTCAATTCTGTGACAGACCCTTGTAGGGAAGGGGGAGCAGCGCCGCTCCTCTCCCCGTGTTCGGGAGGGGTTGGAGGGGGAAGCGCCGCACGCCCAGGACGCAAACGACAAATCAGGATAAAATATCCCCCCATGCAACAATCCCAAATCGACTACAACCGCAAGTGGCACGTCATGGCCGCTGTCACGATGGGCATCTTCCTTGCGACGATCGACGGCAGCATCGTCAACCTCGCCCTACCAACGCTCGTGCGCGATCTGCAGGCCAACTTCCCGACCGTCCAATGGGTCGTCCTGGCGTACCTCCTCACGCTCGCCACGCTGCTGTTGAGCGTCGGCCGGCTGGCCGACATGCTGGGCAAGAAGACGATCTACACGTTGGGATTCGTGATCTTCACAGCCGGCTCGGTCCTGTGCGGGCTGTCGCCGTCGATCTACTGGCTGATCGGCTTCCGCGTGCTGCAGGCCGTGGGCGCGGCGATGATCCTGGCGCTGGGCGCGGCAATCGTCACCGAAGCCTTCCCGCCGAGTGAGCGCGGAAAGGCGCTGGGGCTGCTCGGCAGCGCCGTTTCGATCGGGATCGTCGTCGGCCCGACGCTGGGCGGCGTCCTGATCGGCGCGTTTTCGTGGCACGCCATCTTCTTCGTCAACCTGCCGGTCGGCATCGCCGGCACGCTGCTGTCGATGCGCTTCGTGCCCGACATCCGGCCAGCCGGCCGGCAGCGATTCGACATCCCTGGCGCGCTCCTGCTGTGCGCGAGCCTGTTGTGCCTACTGTTTGCGTTGACGCTCGGCCAGCAGCTCGGATTCGGCGACAGCCGTATCATGATGCTCTTCGCCGGATTCGTCGCATTCATCGCTGCATTCATCGCCGTCGAGCTGCGCGTCAGGCAGCCGATGATCGATCTGCGGCTGTTCCGGAATCGACTGTTCAGCGTCAATCTCCTGACCGGATTCCTGACCTTCGTCGCGCTGGCCGGCTCGCTGTTCTTGATGCCCTTTTATCTGCAGAACGTCCTCGGCTACGACACGCGCCAGGCCGGGCTGCTGATGGCGAGCGTGCCGATCGGCTTGGGCGTCGCCTCGCCGATCTCCGGCTCGCTGTCGGATCGATTCGGCACGCGGCGCATCGCCGTGATCGGGCTGGCGGCGCTGCTCCTGACGTATGTGCTGTTGACCACGCTGAGCGCCGAGACAGATGCCATTGGCTTCATCCTGCGCTTCGCGCCGCTCGGCATCGGCATGGGCATCTTCCAGTCGCCGAACAACAGCGCCGTCATGGGCACGGCGCCTCGCGAGCGGCTGGGCGTCGTGTCCGGCCTGCTCGCGATCACGCGCACCGTAGGGCAGACCACCGGCATCGCCGTGCTCGGCGCGGTGTGGGCTGGCCGCGTCCTGATCTACACGGGCGGGCCGCTGCCGGGCGGAGCGACGTCCGCGCCGATTGAAGCGCAGGTCGTGGCGCTGCACGAGGCGTACCTGGTGATGGCAGCCCTTGTGGCGGTCGGGCTGGGATTGGGTCTGTGGGCGTTGGCGGAGGAGCGCCGCGCCAAAGTCGCCGCCGCGCTCGCCGTCGAGCCGTCCACACAGGAAGGGGCATAAGGGCATGTTCGACGCACTTCTAAAGTGCGTCGCACATAGGTATTTGCGGTTCGTAGTGACGACTCACTTGCCCCCGTAGCGCAGCGGAGTAGGGTTAGTCGCTACGGCTCTCGAAGCGTGACGTCAGCGGCCAGCAAACGATGCACGATCCCATCGCCGGCGCGCAAGAGTAACGCGCCATCGTCGTCGACCGCTTCGGCCCAACCGGAGAGCACGGAATCTCCTACCCTGGCCTCGACGTAGCGCTGCAATGTGACCAGCCGCGCCGACCAGGTAGCGCGCAGCGCGTCGCCTTTACTTAACCACTCGTAGCGTTTTGCGAATCGATCCACGACCGCCGCCAGCACGCTCAGCCGATCGACTTCGCGCCTGAGCTGAAGCATGATACTGGTGGCCGTCTCGGCAAGCTCCGGCTGCCCGGCGAAATCGACGTTCACGTTTAGCCCGATGCCGACGACGGCATATTCAATTGCGTCGCCCAAGATAGACGTCTCCGTGAGAATTCCCCCGACCTTCTTCACGCCCGACGTGTGCCCAGCGGCCCGCCCTCCAACCTCCAATCTCCAATCCCCAATCTCCACCACGACGTCATTCGGCCACTTGAGCCTCACCGCCAATCCGGTCGCCCGCTCGACGCCCTCCGCCGCAGCCAGGCTGGCGAGCATCGTCAGGCGATTGGCATGCCTCGCCGCCAGGTCGGGCCGAACGAGGAGCGACATCGCCAGCGCGGCGCGCGGCGGCATGTACCAGGCGCGGCCTATCCGGCCACGTCCCGCCGTCTGATCGTCCGTCACGATCAGCGTCGCGTGAGGAGCGCCCTGCGACGCGAGACGGTGGGCGACGTCGTTCGTCGATCCCGTTGCCGGCAGGTAAACCACTTCCCTTATGAAAGGCACGTCCGCTATTGCGGCGCGGACTGCCTCGGCGCTGAGTGGCTCGCGGTGAAGAACCATAAGAGGTTTTGCCAGTCGTTGACGATTGTAATGCAGCCAGATCGCTGAGTCAATATGTGTGAGGCGTCGTGTGCACGCAAAACATGTCAGGCCGGACGTAGGGCGGCTTTCCATAGCCGCCGATTTGCGGCGCGTATGGAAACGCGCCCTACGCTTGATGACTAACCTGCCATGCGTAACGCCTAAATCGTGCCAGTTGTCGTTGATCCTGCTTGGCAAACACGGTACAATATCCGCACCTGAAATAAGGAGCCTTGCATGAATGGGAACAACACCAAACACCCGCGTGATGCGGTCATCGTCAGCGCGGCGCGCACGCCCATCGGAAAATTCGGCGGCGCGTTGTCGCCACTCTCGGCACCGCAGCTTGGCGCAGTCGCCGTCCGCGCCGCCGTCGAGCGCGCCGGGATCAATCCGGCCTCGGTCGAGGAAGCGATGATCGGCCAGGTGATCGCCGCCGGATCGGGCCAAGCGCCGGGCCGCCAGGCGGCGCTGTGGGGCGGCCTGCCTGACAGCGTCGGCGCGATCTCGGTCAACAAGGCCTGCGGTTCCGGCCTGAAAGCAGTCATGCTCGCCGCCAGTGCGATCAAAGCCGGCGACGGCGACACCTACGTCGCGGGCGGCATCGAGAGCATGAGCAACGCGCCGTACCTGGTGCCCACCGCCCGGGCAGGCGCGCGCTACGGACACGTCCAGATGCTGGACAGCGCCATCCACGACGGTCTGTGGTGCGCGTTCGAGAATCACTTGATGGGTAACTCCGCCGAGTTCATCGCCGACAAGATGGAAGTCACACGCGAGGAGATGGACGAGTTCGCGCTGAAGAGCCACCAAAAGGCGATCGCCGCGATCGACGCCGGCCGCTTCAAAGAGGAGATCGCGCCGGTCGAAATCAGAGACGGCAAGGGTCGCGTGACCGTCGTCGACACCGACGAAGCGCCGCGCCGCGACACGTCGCTGGAAGCGCTGGCGAAGCTCAAGCCGGTCTTCAAGCCCGACGGGCGCGTCACGGCCGGCAACGCGCCTGGCTTGAACGACGGCGCGGCCGCCGTCGTCGTGATGAGCCGCGAGAAGGCCGAGGCGCAGGGCATCCAGCCGTTGGCGTGCATCGTCGGCTACACACACGCCGCCGTCGAGCCGATCTGGCTGTTCATCGCCCCGGCGCGAGCCGTGCCCCGCCTGCTCGACAAGATCGGCTGGAAACTCGAAGACGCCGACCTGATCGAGATCAACGAAGCGTTCGCCGCGCAGGTGCTCGCCGACGCGCGTGCGTTGGAGCAGGCCGGCCACAAGTGGGTTTGGGACAGGGTCAACGTCAACGGCGGCGCAGTGGCGCTCGGTCACCCCGTTGGCGCGAGCGGCGCGCGCGTCCTGGTCACGCTCATGAACGCGCTTCGCCAGCATGGTGAGAAGCGCGGCATCGCGACGCTGTGCCTGGGCGGCGGCGAAGCCGTCGCCATGGCCATTGAAATCGAGTAATCAGTTGGCAGTAATCAGTAATCAGTCATCAGTCATCAGTGGCAGTGCTTTCTGGTTACAGGTTACTGGTCACTGGTCACTGATCACTGGTCACTGATCACTGAGAGGAGAACTATCGTGGACATCAAACAGATCGGCGTCGTCGGCATGGGCCTGATGGGAAGCGGCATTGTCGAATCGTGCGCCCGCGCGGGTTTCGAGGTGATCGGCCGCGAGGTCAACGACGAATTGCTCGAGCGCGGCATGAACAGCCTGAAAGCGTCGATGGAGCGTGGCGTCAAGAAGGGCAAGCTGACGCAGGCGGACATGGACGCGGCGCTGGCGCGTGTCAAAGGCGCCACGTCGCTGGCCGATTTCACCTCTTGCGACCTGGTGATCGAAGCCGCCGTCGAGAATATGGCGCTCAAGAAGACGATCTTCACCGAGCTGGACGTGATCACGCGGCCCGAGGCGATCCTGGCGTCCAACACTTCGTCGCTCAGCATCACCGAGATCGCCTCGGCGACCGGCCGGCCCGACAAGGTGGTGGGCCTGCACTTCTTCAACCCGGTGCCGGTGATGCCGCTGCTCGAGGTGGTCAGCGGTTTACTGACGAGCCAGGAAACGCTGGACATGGCGCGTTGGATGGGCGAGCGCCTGAACAAGCAGGTCATCTACGCCAAAGACACCCCCGGTTTCATCGTCAACCTGCTGCTCGTGCCGTACCTGTTCGACGCGGTGCGCGCGCTCGAAAACGGCGTGGCGTCGAAGGAGGACATCGACACCGGCATCAAGTTGGGACTGAGCCACCCGATGGGGCCATTCGCGCTGATGGACTTCGTCGGCCTGGATACGTGCCTGTTCATCGGCGATGCGATGTACCAGGAGTTCAAGGATGCGCGCTACGCCGCGCCGCCGCTGCTGCGAAGGATGGTGACCGCCGGGCTGCTCGGGCGCAAGAGCGGCCGGGGATTCTACTCCTATTAGGCAGACTTCCGAAGTCTTCGAGACTTCGGAAGTCTGGCATATGAGAGTCAGTCGGGGTCGCAAGGCCCCCGACGTGTTCTGCCAGCAGCGCAAATCGTAGGGGCAGGCCTTGCGCCTGCCCGCTTGCGCCTGCCCACAACATCAGTCGCAAGACCCCCTCTGCGGCGACGGATCCCTATTCGCCCATTTTGGGATACACTTACAGGTACATCACAAGTAACTACTCGGCCCGCGTCATTGCGAGCGCAGCGAAGCAATCTTAGCGGGGTCGCAATGACGGCTGAGCAACTACCATCACAAGAGGCATAGACTCGTGTCGGAACAGAAACAGAGAGAGAAGCTGTCAGAACGCTGGTCGAAGGTTCGGCAGTCGGCGTTCAACGTGCGGCGCGCATTCAGCCTGGTGTGGCAGGCGCACCCACCGTCGGCGCTGGCCATGGCGGGCTGCACGCTGATCGGCGCGCTGCTGCCCGCGTCGCAGGCGTGGGTCGGCAAGCTGATCGTCGATTCCGTCGTCACCTCGATCAACACTGGTGTCAGCGCCGAAGTGGGCATTCAGGCGGTGCTGCCCTACCTGCTGATCGAGTTCGTCCTGGTCCTCACGCAGGCGGGCATCGGCCAGGCGCGCAGCTTCGCCGAGCACGTCCTGCACGCGCGCATCAACCTGACGCTCAACACGCGCATCATCCGCAAGGCGCTCGCGCTCGACCTGGCCTACTTCGAGAACGCCGAATTCTACGACAAGCTGCAGAACGCCCGCCGCGAAGCCGACTGGCGCAGCCTGCGCATCGTCAACGGCGGCTTCTACCTGATCCAGAGCGCCCTCACGCTCCTGTCGTTCGGCGCACTGCTGCTGGCGTTCAGCCCGCTGCTCGCACTGCTGCTGTTCGTCGCGACGCTGCCCGCCTTCATCGCGCAGAGCCACTACGCCGAGTTGAGCTTTCGCGTGCTGTCCTGGCGCGCGCCGGAATCGCGCAAGCTCTCGTATCTCGAGCACCTGCTCACCGACTACAACGCAGTCAAGGAAGTCAAGCTGTTCGAGCTGGGCGAGCCGCTGCTGGGCCGCTACGCCGACCTGTTCTGGAAGTTCCTTCGGGAGGATCAGGGGATTGCGCAGCGGCGCAGCCTGGCCTCATTCGGGTGGGGGTTGCTCGCCACGCTCACCTACTACGGCGCGTACGCCTGGATCGTGTGGAGCACGATTAATGGCGCGATCACGCTCGGCGAGATGACGATGTACCTGAGCATCTTCCGCAACAGCCAGAACACGTTCGAGACGATCTTCTACGGGCTGAGCGAGCTGTACGAGAACGGCCTGTTCATGAGCAACCTGTTCGCGTTCCTCGCGCTCGAGCCGCGAATGATCGCCGCTGCGAGTTCCGCGCCCGCGTCCGCGTCGATGCGCATTCCGAAAGGCATCGAGTTCCGAGACGTCTCGTTCAAATACGACGGGCACGACAACTGGACGCTGCGCAACGTCAACCTGACCATGCGGCCGGGAGAGAAAATTGCGCTGGTCGGTCCGAACGGCGCGGGCAAGACGACGCTCATCAAGCTGCTCACCCGCCTGTACGATCCGACGGAGGGGCGAATCTTGTTCGACGGGATCGATCTGCGCGATTACGAACTGGGCGATCTGCGCCAGCGCCTGGGCGTGATCTTCCAGGACTTCGTTCACTATCACATGGCGGCGTCGGAGAACATCGGCTTCGGGCAGATCGAGGCGCTGGACGACCGGCCGCGCATCGTCGGCGCGGCGCACAAGAGCGGCGCCGACGCCGTCATCGCCGCGCTGCCGCAGGGCTACGAGACGATGTTGGGACGCTGGTGGCACCAGGGGCGCGACCTGTCCGGCGGCGAGTGGCAGAAGATCGCGCTGGGCCGCGCGTTCATGCGCGACTGCGACGTCATCGTCCTCGACGAGCCGACCGCCGCGCTCGACGCCGAGAACGAGTTCAGAGTGTTTCAGCAGTTCCGGGAGCTGACCGCAGAGAAGATGGCCGTGCTGATCAGCCACCGCTTCTCGACGGTGCGCATGGCCGACCGGATCTACGTCATCGAGCAGGGGGAGATCACGGAGCGCGGCACGCACGAGGAGCTGCTGGCGCTGGGCGGGACGTATGCGCGGTTGTTTACGCTGCAGGCGGAGTCGTATCGGTAGTGCCAGGCTTAGCAATGAACTTACGGGACCGGGTTCTCTCCGGGAAGTGATGAGTAAACTAAATTTCCTAGATCGAGCACCCGGCCTGGTTCAGGCTCAAAGATAAAATCAGAGCCATCGTCGGGATCGTTCAAAAGGAATGCCTCATAGATCCTATCCAGGATCAAGGCATACATACCCTCGGGTACATCCGCAAATACGAATCGACCAGCACCATCGGTTTGAGCACGAGGTGAACTTACTTTGTCAAGGCCAGCAAGATACGGCTTTCCACTCGCCTCGGGGAGTATATGAGCCAGATACACGATTGCCCCTGCAACCGGGCGCGGTGAGCTCGGATTCTCAAGCAAAACACCCGTTATGGTAGCCGTATCAGGCCCAGATGGAGTGGGTATGGCCGTTATGAGCGGCAACACAGGCGAAGTGAACGTGTTGGCCGCAGGTGTCGGCATAGGAGATTCACCTTGCGGCACAGGCGCGTCACAGGCCGCTAGCATCAATACGAGCAAGATCAACCTAATGTTGATAGATGTGCGGATGTTCATGTCTCCTTCATTCTATCATACCACTCGCGTAAGCGCGACAGTGTAAGCTCGAAGGCAGCTAGCCTGAAATTGACCGCTAATCCGATACAGGCTTCACACAAATCGAGGAGCTGCCCAAAGGCAGCTCCTCGAACGCAACTGACGGCAGAGTCGAGCTTAGTAGTTGAAAGCGTCGTATACCAACAACGCATCGGTGGTTGTCGGGGCCCCAGAAGTGAGCTCGTTGACGATACCGGCGATCTTAGCATCGCCACCGGTCGCTGTGCAAGTCGCGGAGCCAACGTAGCCAGATGCAATCCTGTTCAGTTGTACGTCGGTGAGCGCAGCGCCCGGCTGAACATTCGTAGCCGAAGCCGTGTAGCTCGTGCCGGTGAAGGTGCAGGAGACATTGGTTGGCTGCGTTCCAACGTTGGCGACCGAGAAGCCGGTGAAGATGCCGAAGTTCCGGTCCATGATCAGCGGCAAGCTGACTCTGTTCGTTGCATTCGCGGGATTTACCGCGTTATAAGCGGCGGCGGTTGCCGTTCCACGGGTGATTTGGTTGACGATCGCTACCAACGGCATATTGGCGGTATTGCCTGTAACCCTAGCCGCGCCCACGAACGAAGCGCCACAACCCGCAGGCAGATCGGGGAAACTGAACGTGGAAGATGCACCAGCCACGACCGTTCTGGTCTCAGTACAGGTAGAGCCGGGGAAACCTGCGCTGGGGGTGTAGGTCAACGTGACGTCTGTGTTGGTGCCACCTGTATTCTGAATCTGAATACCGGTGCCTGAGTTGAAGAAACGGCTCGTCACCAACGGCATGACCGGATTTGTTGAAGCCGTGGTGAAGCCGTTATAGGCCAGCAACGACCGGGAGTCGACCTGCATCACAGTGACGACGATCGGCTGCGCACTGGTTACCGTGGCCGCGCCAACGAACCCCGACGGCAAACAGGTGTTGGAGGACTGGGTAAAGGTCTTGGCCGCATTAGGCGCTATCGATTGCGACTCGGTGCAGGTGCCGGGCTTGTACGACACATTGACAGTCGCCGCTGAACTGCCGGCATTTTGCACGTTAAACCACGTGTCGATGCCGAAGTTGTTCTTCATAATCAGCGGGAGGTTCGAGGTCGTTGCCCCGGCGTTGAAGCCGCCATACGCAGCGCCGCGCTGGCCATTATTACCCAATACGTTCACGATAGCCGCTACCTGCTGATCTGAAGACACGACTACCGACCCATTGAAGCCATTCGCGACCGCGCTCAACGGGAAATAGGTTTTGCTACTGTTAGCGTTGATCGTATCGTTTACAGTAGCCGCCGTCGTCCCGTCCTGGTTGTAGTAGCTGATCACCACATTGGCTGTGGTTCCGGTCAAGTTCTGCAACTGAAAACCTGCCGTATAGGTGACGGCCTGGGCCAGCGCCGTTAGCGGAATGGCCAACACTAACAGCGCAACGGCAATAACCGTGAACTTCCTTATTCTATTCATTATGTCATCCTCCATCTTAAATGTATTGCTAAGCTGTTCATATTCTACCCGCAAAACCACAAAAGTGAATAACTCATTAGGGTGAATTACCAATACGCGATTTTCCTCAGTCCCTGTGAGGGATTGGCCTTCGATTTCGATACGGAAGGTCCAGCACCAGCCAAACGAGACCTGCCAGCGCTAGAAGAGAGCCGATGGTCCAGACCCTTGCCAGAATGGCGAAGAGAACTGCCACTGAGACCGGCAGACTGGAAGACAGGGCAAGAATCAATGCCCCATCACGTAGGACGAAAGTACCAGGTAGCCAGAAGAATAGATTACCGGCTGCGGAAGCTGCTGCCCACGCGGTGATCACCTGTATGGCGACGATGTCCGAGACGCCGACGAGACTTGCCAGCAGAATAAACAACGCCAGTCCGCCTATGAGTACGACTATCACTTCAAGCCCAATCCAACCCATCAGCTTGCCCGGTCTCAAGCCGATCGATATCGGCTCATCTGCTCGTTTCGACCATATCCATACGCGACGAACCAGTCCGTTAAATACACGAGGGTGAAGCAGTATCAGGGCTACGAAAGCACTGCCGAAGCCTATCTCCGGGCGTTGCCATAGGCTCATGCCAGGCTGTAACGTCGAGGCGATAGCATATACACCCGTGGCGGCAATACCGGTTGCAAGTGCTTCTACGACGCTCGCTGAGGCAACACGGACACCGCTTATCCCGCGTTCTCCATAGAGAACCGACCGGCTCATCATTGACCATATTCCACCGGGCAGAACGGTTCCCAGCAGGCTGTAGCAATAGATCAGCAAATCATTGCGAGCCGGCTGATGTATTCCATAAGATGCGAGGATTTGACGCCAAACAGGTACTGCAATAAGTAGCCCTGAACACTCGATAACGAATGATAGAATCACCAGACGGACATCAATTGCAGCAGACTGTTTCAGGATACTGGAGCCCCCCCTCGCCAGTAGCACAACCGCCACGCCGATGGCTATTGCCAGCATCGTTGCGCTGGCGAAACGGCCTAGACGGACTCTGGATAAGCGATCCACAACAGACATTCCGTTCCCTATTCCTAAAGCTCACTATTCAGACTGATGCTAATCACCACTGTGCGCTTCTTTGCGGCCGGATATTGCAAAGAGCTGGAGCTGATCTAAGGCCCACAGGACCTGCATCGTTGCACGAGTCACAAATCGTGGAGGTCGGTCGGGGCTACAATCAGTATCTCGGAAAAGCCGAAGCAGAAAGCGATGGAGCCACGGCCTTCGACGCCGGAAGACAGAAGAAAAGCGGAGCGCCTTGCCAAACTGCTTCCATTCTATAGGCGGCCAAGTTCCCAGATATCGAATGTTGGCCTGCCGATACCAGGCCAAGACTTGACCGACACTATAACGACTTTCACAGGGAAGACCAAATTGATCGTACAGCACACCCTCTAGGGGTGCGTGTGTCTCCGCCGCCAGCTTGCGCATGCTTTGCCCAAACAACTTGCCACCCAACTGCGCACGCCGATCGATATCTTCGCGCTCGATCAGATCAATGATGGCGCGTCGGAATCCATGCAACGCACGTCCATAGCGGTGGTAAAGCACGAGAATCATGTATCCGCCGGGTCTCAGCACTCGCACCAACTCGCGAAAAGCCCGGTCCGGGTCAGTTACGGCAACGAGTACGCCGCTGCAAAATACGACATCTACACTGTTGTCCGCCAATGTCAAATTGAGCAAGGAGCCAACAGCAAAGGACGGTGAACGCGGTCGATCCGAGCCGTGCCGTTGCGCGATGGTCACAGACGCCCACGACTGATCGACTGCGACTACATGCGTGCTAGGATCCAATATACGCGTCCAGGACCAGGTATTCTCCCCTGTTCCGCAACCGGCATCAAGAAAAGTGTTATTAACCAGCTGATCGAGCGGGATCTGAAGAAACTCCTCATAAATATACCGGAAACGTTCGTCGCTTTGGCTAGGTGGAATACTGATGTAGTTCGGAAAAGGATGCTCACTGTACATTGCTCGCACAGATTGTTCGAGCGTCTTGGAGTTTGACGAAGTCGACGTCATTGTTCAGTCTTCCATACCAGAAAATTGCCAATTGCGAGTACATCAATGCCGCAGTTCAGGAACGTATCAACCGCTTCTAACGGCGTGTTGACGATCGGCTGTGAATCGACGTTGAAACTGGTATTGAGTACGACGGGGATCCCCGTTTTCTCCTCGAAGCGTTTGATCAGCTGCCAGTAACGTGGGTTCGTGTCGCGGCTCACCGTCTGCGGTCGGCATGTGCCGTCGACATGAATGGCGCTGACGATTTCTGCCTGGTGTTCTGGCCTCGTGTCGAAGGCCAGGATCATGAACGGGGACGGCACAGGCTTATCGATGTAGCGGCCCATTGCTTCCTCGAGCACCGACGGTGCGAACGGTCGCCACGGCTCACGATGCTTGACCTGATTGTTCACGCGATCTTTCATTTCAGGGCGAGACGGGTCAGCCAGAATACTGCGATTCCCAAGAGCGCGCGGCCCGACCTCGGATCGCCCCTGGAACCAGCCGACAATCTTGCCTTCGGCCAGCAAGTTCGCAGTCTCAGCGAAAATGTCGTCGCTGCGATAGTAGTGCAGGTCCTGAAACGCTCGCAGCGTATCCTCTATCTGCTCGTTCGTAAATTCAGGTCCCCAGTAGGCATGCTCCATCCGCCACTCCGGGCGCCGACCGGCCTTGTCGACATACACCTGTAGGGCTGCTCCTAGCGCCGTGCCCGCGTCGTGCGCCGCCGGCTGGATGAAGATGTCATCGATCCACGGCAGCAGCGCCAGCTTGCCGTCCATCGAGCAATTCAGAGCAGTGCCGCCGGCCAGGCACAATCTTCGAATCCCCGTCTGCTCATAGAGCCACTCTGTCATGCGTCGCCCGGCCCGCTCCAACGTGTCCTGCAACGTTGCCGCCAAGTTCTTGTGCTCGTCCGTAATCGGATCTTCCTTCTTCCTAGCCTTCAACGATTCGACGAATTCTTTTCGCTTCACCGGATCGATGATGGGAACGTCGCCGTCCCAATTGGCGAAGGGCAGGCCCTTCGGATCGGGTGTGCCGTAAGCGGCCAAACCCATCACCTTGCCTTCGCCACTGTGCCGCCGAAAGCCGAGCTTTTCCGTGATCGCCTCATACATCAGGCCCCAGCTACCGCGATTGGACACCGTCTTCAACGCTTTGATTTCTGCGCCGCGGCCAACCGCCAGGATTCCCGACTCGCCACCGCCGCTGCCGTCCAGTGAAAGGATATTCGCTTCCGGAAAGCCAGAAGCGAAGAAAGTACTTGCCGCATGCGCCCGGTGATGGTTGACGAAAACAACCCGACTGCGGTCGTAGCCATCGAGGTGCAGCTTGCGCTCGTAAATGGCGCCCTCGCGCATCCAATTGGCTGCCTGATTGAGCCCTGACAGGAAATCACCCTCTGAGCGCAGATTGCCGAGCGCCGCACGCGCTGCGCTGTCGAATCCGATCGCCACGTAATCAACCTGCTGCAGTGTGACGCCGGCCGTCTGCAGGCAATACGCCATGGCCAGGGCGGGTGCCATGCGCGGTGCATGTTTGATCCGATTCAGCCGCTCCTCTTCGACCATCGCGACGAGCCGGCCATCGACCAGGATACAGGCGGCATTATTCCAAGAAATGGGATGGGTCAAACCCAAAACGATCATGCAGCATTCTCCTCAACAATTACATGGGTGAGACATGAAAACAGGCCAGCGGGGGCCTGCTGCACAGACGAATACACTACTATTCCACAAGACCTATCACAACGCAAAGACGACAATTCTGAGGTACGGTCATTCTACCTGAGTTCCGTATGAGTATGCGACAGTATACCATCCCGCCCCAGGGGTGTCAATTAGCTTGGGGAACGCCCGGGGAACGCTCACAGGTAAAGAGAAAACAAAAAGCCAGGTTGATCGGAACGAACGGAGCTACCAGCAGGCGCAGCATCTCTTTAGGCCGGCGCAAATAATACCGCCGGTCATCTGCCAAACGCGGCCAGGCACGTTCGTACTTGGCCGTATGGCGCACAGTCAATCCATTCGATTGCAGCAGGCGCACCCAATCGGCGCGTGCTCCATAGCGTTGAATCGGCTGATGATCGACTGACGTGCGGCCGGTGCGGAACGCCACCCAGATGTTCGTCAGCAGGCTGAAAGTGTTTGGCACCAACATAAACGCCTTCCCGCCCGGCCGCAGCACACGCGCCATCTCGCGCACACCCAGCGCCGGATCGACAAAGTGCTCCAGACTGCCAATATTCGTTACGAAATCGAAACTCGTGTCCGGGAAAGGTAGATGCTCGCCCGCGCTCACGGCAACCGAGGCTTGCCTGCCCGAGTTCCGATACGCCTCTCGCGCCACCACTTCGGAAATATCTACACCGATCGCCTTCAAACCCCGCTTCATCGCGAGCCGCACGACCTCTCCCGCTCCACACGATACATCCAGCAGCGTACCACTCGCCGGCAGGTGCAGCCGATCCATCAACCACAAGTAAAACGATTCTATCTGCGATAGGCTTTCTTCTTCATAAAGCGCGTTATACGCCCGGCCGCTGCCATCTTCCGCCGCGACCCGCCGTATGTCCAAGAAGAACGGTCCCTCGTCATTCACGCGACGTCTCCTCCGACTCCTTACGGGCAAATACAGAGATCACGCCGCCGCGCTTCATCCAGTTGGATACCGTAAACCACGGCTCGAATATGAACCGCACACCCGGAAAATTGAGTATCCGACTGGCTCGACGCGCCCATCGCGGCGACGTGGCACTCAGCCTGCGATCCAGGCTGATGATGAATGAATAGTATGATGGCATGAAGCATATCCAGTCCAACACGCGAAAACCGGATTTCTGGAGCAGCGCCGTCAAAGTTGCACGAGTGAAGACATATAAATGTCGAGGCGGATCAAGGCCAATCCAGTGTGCCCCGAACAGTCGTCGATCCAGGCTGTGCCAGTTCGGAATATTGATCGTCACCAAGCCGGCGGGCCTCAACAGATCGGCTGCGCGTTCGAGCGTGGCTGCCGGCGAAAAGGTATGCTCCAAGACATCCCAGAACGTCACTGCGTCGAACGACCGGGGTGGAAAGGGCGCTTGTTCAAGTACTCCCTCAAACACGTCCAGCCCTAGCCGCGTTCGAGCGTAGTCGGCAGCCGAGGCCGTCGGTTCGACGCCCGCCACCTGCCAGCCGGCCAGTGCCATTTCGTGCAAGAACAGGCCAGTCGCGCAGCCCACGTCCAAGATACGGCCTGACTTCCGACCGCTGAAACGCTCCACCAACTTGCGACGCCGGATCAACTTGTGCCGACGTATCCAACGCATTGGGCCGAAGCGCTCATCTTCGACTGCCGGCCGGAAGGGACCGTAATCAGGCAGGTAGTACGCGCCGATTTCATCCGGGCTAGGCCGTGGATTCAGATACATCAGGCAGCACCGGCGACAGCGCACCAGAGCGATCCCATCGGGCGCGTGCCGTTGCCAATCCACGCTCCGGTAGATCACCTCGGCATCATCCGCTGCGCACAAGTCGCAATGAGGTGTTTCCATCAGCTGCCCGTCCGCTACCTCTCGTACCACTCGACTTATCGCTGAGCGAGTCTATGATTCAGAGTGGCAGCCACACGTTCGCGATCCTTAGTGGCATAATACCAATCGATCGTACGGTGCAGACCATCAAAGAACTGCACCTGTGGAACCCACCCCAGTAGCCGGCGCGCTAGCGAATTGTCGGCGACGCGATTCATGGGCCCCGTGGGCATATTGGGTTGCAGCTGTATCGGCAAATACTCTTTGCCGGTATAGCGCAGCACCTCGCCCACCGCATCGATGACGCGGATGCGCTCCATAGTGCCTAGGTTGATGGCCGCCGCGTCATGAATTTTCTCCGCAGCGCGAATCGTCCCATCAACGATATCTCCAACGTAGGTCCAGTTGCGCACCTGACTACCTGTGCCCCACACCACAAACGGATCCTGATCGATAAACGACCGGGCGATCATCGCCATGACCGCGTGATTCTCGTGACCGCGCGGCCCATACACTGTGAAATACCGGCACGAGACGGATTGCATGCCCCAGTCCTGGAAATAGGCCTTAAGCGTCAGTTCGCCCATGAGTTTGGCCCAGCCGTACATATTGTCAGCATCGTATGGCGGTCTGACTAGGTCCTCAGACAGGTACAGCTCGTTGTCGGGATCCGTCTGTAGGTAATTGGGGTAAACGCACCCCGACGAGGCATATACCACTTTTCGGACGCGAGCCTTATGACAGGCATGGAATAATATACCATCCAGTGCGAGGTTGGTCGCGCAAGCCGCCTGGTGCAGATCGACATATCCTCGCCCGCCATGATCGGCGGCCAAGTGAAAGACCACGTCGACGTCCTCAACCGCCTCCTCGGCCACGCCGGGAATCAGGAGATCGTCTTGCCGAAATTCAACACGACCCACTTCGACATGCTCCTGAATGTTATCGAGCGTGCCACTAGACAGATTGTCCACTACGCGGACCCGTGCGCCTCTCAAGACCAGGGCATCCACCAAATGTGATCCGATGAACGAAGCGCCGCCAGTCACAAGAACGATCAAGCGATTCCAATCCACGCTGATCCCCCAAGAGTGATATCAGTGTGCCCTCAACACACGTTTGTAGAAGTCTTCTAGCTCATCCACCTTCAGAGTCCAGTTGAATACATCCTCGGCCGCCCGGCGAGCAGCGCGTCCCATCGTATCACACCGATCGCGATCGGACAGCATTTCGGCTGTACACCGCGCAAAATCATCCGGATTGTCGAGCGTGACGATACCGACCCGATAGCGCGGAATCAGATCGCTCAGGTCGCCAACGGCCGTGGCGACAACCGGTCGACCAGCGGTGAGGTAATCGCACAACTTCGAGGGCCACCGGCCGCGATTCGCCCCAGTGTCGCGCAACGGCAACCAGCACACATCGCAAGCGGCCAAATACTGGAATACCTGCTCCGCCGTCAACCATCCCGTGCGGATGACGGCCTCCGGGCAGTCGAGCAGCGCCTCGATGTTCCGGTTGAAATAGCCCACGAGAACCAGACGCGCGTCGGGGACGCTTTTCAGCACGCGGTTGAAGGCTGAGGCCATCAGCGCCGCGTCAAACGTATAGATCCGTCCGGCATAACCGATCAGAGGTGCTTCTCCCGGCAGCCCTGTGGCACGCCGGGACTCGATTCGATCCTGGGGGATGAAGCGAGTGTCTGCGCCGTCGTAAATCACCTCGACGCGGTTGGGGGGCACACCCAGCGCAATCGCCTTCTCTCGGAGAAAGGTGTTGATCACCAGCGTGCCGTCCGCACGGGTTCGAAAATGCTCCTCGAAAAAAGTCTCGACCGGACGCAACACCGCACGAACCAGCGGATTGGGGCGCTCCTCAACCGAGCCACCCTGCCCGAACCAGTCACACCAGTCCATGATCAGCTTCGCGCCACGCCGCCTGGCAATCAGGGCCGGCAGCAACACGACCGGCCGCGACTCGATCGCGTGCACAATCTCAAACGACTGCCCGTTCAACCATAACACCCGGCGCAACACGTTCCAAGGATCCCAGCCCGACCGGAGCGAACCAGAGAACAGATCAGGAGTTTCCACCAGCTTCACCCCGGACAGGTCTCGCACGCACAGGCGCAGGCGCGCATTAGGCGACACGGCCATCAGCGTCACAGCGTGCCCTCGCTCGGCCAATGCCATCCCGAAATGGGACGCGCGCCGAAACGTGCCCATGCCTACCTGGTTGAAAACGATTAGCAAGATACGCAAAATGACAGACCCCTCTATCGCTGCGCGAGTACCAGGTGAGACGGAAACACCCACAGTGCCAGGTCACGCAGAATGGGCACCCGCTCCAATCGACTCAACCACTCATCGATCCAGGCCGGACTTCCATAGGCGCTGACGTAAGGAAGCACAACCTTATACCGCTGCCGGAAAAGCCCACGCAGCTCGCGCCGCAGTTCAGCGTAAGACAACAGACGCGTTGCATCGTAGCCCACACCCTTGCGCCACTGAACATAGCTCTTAGCCCAGCGACGCGGCATCAACCCAACCCAGCGAATCTTCACATGTGGCTCCGGAAGGAACAGATCGAAGCGATTACGCGAGTCTGCGCCAAAACCGCCGGCCGGTCGCAGCACGCGATGAGCCTCACATAACACTGCACTCAGGTCAAAGATGTGTTCCAACACATTGAGCGCGTTCACGTAATCGAAACTGCCGTCGGGGAACGGGAGGCGTTGGCCGAACGCTTGAACCAACTGAACGTTGGCGACACCCTCGATTTCTAACGCTTTACGCGCCAGTATCAAATCGGGTAGACTTGGATCGATGCCCACGACTTGATCGTATCGCTCGCCAAGTGGTGGTAAACTCGCTCCCGATCCGCACCCGATATCCAGAGCGGCCGCCCTGGCCGTTGGTCCGAAATACTGCGCCAGACGAGTCTGAAACATCCCGACCATTCGACGCCCACGCTCAGTCTGCGTCAGCAGATAGCCTACTTCGTGCCCGATTAGATCGCCGAATGTCGGCGCACCCCGCAGCCGGATATCGATCAACTCGGCGTAAGTTGCCTGCGGATAACACGCTACCATCTGCTCGACAATCGCCACATCCCACTCTGGCGTGACCGCGCCCGGACCGCGTAGATCTGGGATGCCCAAAGTCTCAGAGTATTCGAGCCGGCAGCCGGTGCAGACGGCGCGCTGAACAAGCGATCGATCGAGTGTTCGACCGCAAGCGGGACAGATCAAGGAGAGAGTCACTTTTCCATCAATCCGTCGCGCAACCCACGCCAGTATGCGCTCAGCGACTGCCAGTTCCCGCGCACACCCAACCGCACAGTCCAACGCAGCGCGCTCATCAAGCGATAGGGAATAACGACGAACAACCGCCAGCCACGCGCGTATTTCCGAAAATACAGAGCGCTGCTAAACGCCATATGATAGCGCTCGGCTGGACTATTGGCACCTCCGCTGCTCAGTGACACTTTGTGCCACAAGCGCGCCTTGGGCACGAGCCACAAGCAGTATCCCGCTCGCTGCGCGCGCAAACAGAAATCAAGGTCTTCATAGTACATGAAGAAGCGCTCATCGAACAGCCCGACTTTTTCAAAGACCTCACGGTGGATCAACAACGCGCATCCGCTCAAAAAGCCGCGCTCAACTGGACGGTCGGGCAACAGTCGATGTCGTCCATGGTTGCCGGTCGCCTCTAGCAAAATCGAGCTGAAACCGCCACCTACAGACCAGATACGATCCGGTTGGTCGGCGTAGAAGATGGCAGGTGCCATCAAGCCAACACCTGACGCGGCCTGCTTAAGAAGCTGATCAAGCATCGCAGGATCAGCAATCGTGTCATTGTTCAGCAGCAGGGCGTAATCCGCTCCACGTTTGAGCGCCTGACGGATGCCAAGATTCATCCCACTGGCAAAGCCCACATTGCGGCCAGCTTCGAGCAGTTCGATACCAGGAAATGCGTTACGGATGCGTTCAACGGAGTTATCTGACGATCCATTGTCGATCACGATCGGTTCGAGGTTAAAGATGCCTTCCTGACGACGGAGCGAGGCCAGGCAAAGTAGGGTATCGTCAGGTCGGTTCCAGTTTATGACAACTGCGCACACTAACGGAGCAGCCTGTAATTCAACGCACGGCTGTCCGGTCCCAATCATGTCAGTTCTCTTTGAACACCGGGTCAGGTGCTCCCGGAATTTTACACCATTGAATGAAACGCATCGTACCAGGATTTTGTCGTTGGTCCAGCACATTATAGACACAGAGGGACTCTCGCCATTTTTATGATTCAGGCAAACATTCCTCATTTACCATTGGCGGCAGTCTGTTGCGTTGTGGGTTTGGATTGTAGAATACTGTCAAGCGTGCGCCTGTGCTTTCAGCATTGTAGACAAAAATTCGCCGAACCTTGGGAATATTGGGGGCGGACAACAAGTTTCTTGCGTCGTCAGATTGCCGTGAAAAAACGAATATGTAATCACTTGCCAGCGACATATCAAACTTACAATTATGTCTAAAAGACATCAAACCTCCATAGATGAAGGCACCTGTCAGATTATACGCTACAATACCTTCAGCACCAGCGAAAATGCGTGGTGTTCGTTCTTGAGAAACAGGAAGCCCCCTCCAGTGCTGATCAATCAACGATGCCACCCTGTCTAGGGCACCCATCCCTCCCTCCATCAACTCCTTTATACCTCCGCGTCGCCACTCACCCACTGTGGCTAATCCATTGAGAGCAATATAGTAGGTGTAATAAGCCTGATACCCCTGGAAAGCAAGCAGGCAAGCACAGAATAGGGCGTAGCTACCTCGAAAGGTGGAATTGGCAAAGGCATGCCGATAAGTCAGAAAGGCCTTAGAAAACAGATCACACAAGACTAATATCATTGCAGGGAGATATGGCAGCAGCAATCTAAAAGAGAACATCATATGTACGGTTGCGGCAGTCAATCCATAACCCAGTTCGAGCAAGATGCCTACGTATACTCCCCAGGTGCTGCGCAGGTGCTGAATGACGAAACTCAGGTGGTTATCTATCGAGTACGCGTACCCAACGGGTGATAGATGTTGCCTTTTCCACCATAAACCCCAGAACACGAACAATAAAAACGGAAGGATGCCAGAGAAGAACAGGAATTCGGCCATGTAGATGGCATTTGTCATCATCAAATCCACATTGGGCGACGGCATCTTTGCGTAAAAGGACGTAGGAAGAAAATCGCCATAGTACAGTTTGGACACCGCCAGCCACAGGGTCGGCAGAACTGCGCCTGCAAATACGGCGATCAACACTCGCTTTGGCTGCCCGGCTTTGATCAAAGCCTGAAGAACAACCGGCATCAAGAAAAGAACGGAGTCGAATCGTGTAACAAAAGCGAGGCCAGCGATAGCGCAGATGAGAACCAGCCGACTACTGTTCATCTCTGTTGATGTGTATACGAGTAACACAAGGATAGTGATTAGAAAAAACAGCACGAGCGTTTCCAAGCCTCCGAATGTCCAATGGAGCACATAGGGCGAGGCGATAGTCAAAACTAGAATGAGCGCGATGAGGAACCGGTTCTGCCTGAAGGTACATAATAGCAGCGCTACAGATAAAAGCAGCAACATCGAACTCAATAGTTTGTTGGCGACGATGACGCCATCATGTCCAGCGAAGGCATAAAGGAACGACATTACAAATGCGTGAAACGGGGATGACAAAGCGCTGATGCGCTCACCGGGGTTAAAGACAAGTTCGGAATGCTCGACGAAGTTTTCTGCATATCGGGCAACGATGTAGGCATCATCGTGTGTCATTGGAAAATAGAGGAAAGACACAAATAAGAAGATGCCTACCGCCAGCAATTTAACGCTAGTAAGGATGAGGGAATAAGTATTAGCGGGTGCTCTCTCCATCAAGTCTCCAATGCCTCTAACGATGGGTTACCTCCTCAAAGTGATACAATGCGTGTTGCCCTCGTTCAGCCACCAGTTTCCAGCCATGATCTTCTGGATTCTCGCCTAAGAAGAAACGCGCGTTCGCTGGCCAATCGCAGAACCATTGGATCTCGTTCTGCCGTAGATACTGCCACATGTTCTCTCGAAACTGCAGCGCCTCCGCGTTCACTTTGCCGTCCAGATTCACAACGCGATCTCGAAAATAACCCAGTGTGCCCGTTTGGCCAGACGCAACTTTCTCACCCGCCGGAACGTATTGATTGACTAGCTGAAGTTGATCGGTGTAATTCGTATTGCCCCTAAACGAAGTGATGAGGCCCGTGCTTGCGGTAAGGACAGCCAAGAGAAGCACCAGGCTGAACGCTACGGAAATGAAGGGAATGGCTGGACGAACCTTCACGTGCTGTAACGTATAACTGATAACGATGGTTGAAAGAAGAGCCGCGGGCGCGAAGTATCGAGCGTAGAAGTGCATTGCCACAGACGAGAGCGCGTACCACGCGACCAAGATGAAGATGGAAGCCGCCAAACATTCCGCGAATTCAATCGCGCGCCTGAGGCGAACGTTGCGATTCACGTCTAGCACACTTCGGAACTCATCCCGTGCTCTTACCCAAAATACCACCAGCAACACGACGAAAATGATTCGAATTAGAACGATGGGAATGCCGTCGAGCCTGCTCGCATAGATGAATGGTATCCACGTTTGGAGAATTGCTGACAGCGCCGCACCGAGCCTGTGCAAAGAAAACCCCCACAACTCTTGAGCTCTTCCCGAAGATGGCATCAGCGATCCAAATTGGAGCAAATTGTAGAGCCACCACGGCGCCGAAATCACAAAAGCCGCTCCTGCCACAACCGCCGCACGGCTCAACGCAAAAACGATTCCGAATTTGCGGTTTGACAAAAACTGATAAAAAGACAAAGCCGCAACTAGAAAAACAGTATCTATTCGAGCCAGCACAACCAATCCCAGAATAACTCCCAGGATTAGGAGGCTGGACCACTTCTCAAGCTGCGCAACCTGGTAGTATCGCCAGGCCAGGCAGATGCAAAATAAAAGAAAACCTGTTTCGAGACCATTGAAATGTTGTGCAAAGACAAACAAGCTTGCTGTGTACACAAACAGTGTAAGCCAAAACATGAGCGATCGGTTATTGGTCTCTTCGATTCGTAGGAGGTCGCGTCCAATCAAACCGATGAGAAACGCAGTAGAAATGTAGAACAGCCATTCCAAAACAATCACGTAGCGTATGGCCAAATACCTGTCGGCTCCAGCTAGCATGAAGGCTGGAACCGACAAGAACGTAAACAGGGGCTGGAAGCCATTCGTCGGATTGATGCCATCTATCGTTACACCCTTACCCATGGCAACATTCCGTGCCACAGACAGAGGGTAGTACGCATCTTCGATGGTGGGTGCGTCAACTACATAGCGATCGGGACGCAGCGCTAACAACGCAGTAGCCATCGCAATTAACACTATCGATATCTTGACCACAGTCAGTCGATGGTCATCCACCCAATGAAATGACTGCGCACGCATGAATATCTATCCTGCTGTTTTCAACCTCGCAGCGACCGGCCTCAGCGCCATATCAATCACCGCTTCCCATGCGAATCGCTTCTGGTTCTGCCGAATGTTATGCCTAAACTCGGCTGCCCGGCCCTCGTGAAAAAATCGTACGATCGCCCGGCTCAGACTCTCCACATCGCCTGCCTCCACCAGGAATCCCGTCTGGCCATCATCGACGGCCTCCGCCATGCTGCCTGTCTTAGTCGCGACCACCGGGACACCGAAGCCAAACGCCAGCTGCAACACAGCGCTGCCAGTAGCCTCACGATAAGGCAACACCACCAGGTCGGCTGCGGCAAAAAACATCGCCATCTCGTCGTTAGATACGTAACGATCAAAGAATCGCACACGCGAACCCAACCCCAGTCCTTTCACTCGATCGTGGTAGGACTCTACCTCCCCCCAGATTTCACCGACGACTAACAAGGTCACATCCAATTCGGCCAGCACAGCCGGCAAAGCATCCAACAGGTCCATCAGACCCTTGTACGGCCGCACGAACCCGAAGAACAGCAGCACCTGGCCGTCGACGCCCACCCTAGCACGGGCATGCTCTCTAGACCAACCAGCCGATCGAACATCTGCGTAACTGGGAAAGGGCGCTACTTCAACCGCGCAGCCCGGCAACAACGCCTCTGCTTGAGTTCGATCAACGATGCTATGCACGATCAATCGATCGGCCCGGCTCAATGCCATGCGGACCAGGCTTGTATCCAGGCGGCTGCGTTCGTGCGGCAGCACATTGTGACACACCATGATGACCCGGATACCCAGGTGCCGCGCACGACTGGCCAGCCACGCCGTCATCGGCGCCATGAATGGCACCCACCACTGTATCACCACGACGTCCGGCCGCCAGGCCAGCCAGTCCCGCCATACCTGCCACCAAGTCGGCGGCCACCATGGGATCAGCCAGCGCCGCGCCTCGACTTCTACCAGCGGAGATGGGCTGGGGTCCAGTTGGCTGCGACCGGGGAACAGCCAGCCCGGATACTGTTCCCGAAAGCCATAGGCGCGGGACGTGTGGCACTGGTTCAAATGGAACGCGAGCAACGACGTGTAGTGAGCGATGCCACCGCGATGAGGATAGGTCGGGCCAACGAGCGCAACCTTCACGATTACCTCACATGACACAGCCAACCGCTCGCCAGAAAAACGACCGGACTTAGGCAAGAGTCAACACTGGCGTTGGTAGTCGCGACTTTAGTCGCGAAAACCGCTGTATCTGGGCGACTGAAGTCGCGACTACAGCCCACGCCAATCATGCTTGCAGGTACGCTGTGCACGACGGGCGATTATAAAGTCGAGCGGGAAGACTGTCAACGCGCGGGAGTGCGTGGCACAAGCTTTCTTGTGTGACCACGATCCCGACTCGAACATGCCTGCCCGGCCAGCCACGCCGTCATCGACGCTATGAATGGCACCCACGGCTGAATCCGCACGATGTCCGGCCGCCACATCGCCGAATCTCAGCATATAACCTGCCAACTGGGGAGCCACCACGGGATCAGCCAGTGCTGCGCCTCGATCTCGACCAACGGCGACGGACTCGGATCGAACTGGCTGCGTCTGGGGAGTATCCAGGAAGGATCCTGCAGGTGCATCGCGCATTGACTTCGATCTGGGAAACCAACGTGCGCTCCGTATGAATAGTCACCGATGCAACGGAATGGAACCATCCGCCTATCTGGGTGCCGCACAGTCGAACAGATAACCCATGGCGCGGGTGGATGTGACGGCGTCGATCTGCCGGCACTTTGCATTGAGCAGGCTTAACAAGATGGAGTCCTCGCCGGGGTAAACGTGAGTCATCAAAAGCCAGGCACGAGGCTTGCCGCCCACGATCGTCCACAGCCCGGTCTGCTGTTCTTCGGCAGGCAAGCCACGACTCCATGTTTCAACGACAGCCACTTTAGAAAGCTGGTCACTGGCATAAGCCTCAAAAGCCGGCCTGCCGCCATAATAGACGTAAACTGTATCATCGGGCAGGTAACGCGCCTCGACATATCGCACAACATCGCCGAATAACTCCGTCTCTGGGAAGGGCTTCCCGGAGAGAACGGGAAGCTGCGCAATGAGCAAGCCGATCAGAATGGCTGCCAGACCCATCGAGATGGGCCTGAGAGTACGGGACACCCAGCTCCATCCGGGCAAGAGAATGCCGGAGCAGACAGGCAGGACGCAGAGGGGAAAAGCCAACCACATATAGCGATGCGCATATACCAGAAATCCGAATCCCGCAGCGACATAAGCTACGATCAGGCTCGTGATCAGATAAGCGACTATCCGGCGCCCTGGAGTAGTGCGCAGGCCGATCACTACCCCGACTGCCAGCAGCGTGATCGTCAACCACTGAAGCGGCGTCGGATCAGGACCCCAGAACAGGAAGCGCAGCACCTCAACCGTTTGGAACGACCATCCTCGCAGTTCGCTGATCAACGAGATCGACCCGCCGAACCGGACCGGTGCAAAATCGGCCCGCAGTCTGGCTTTTTGGGGTAACGCATAAGACCACAATAGCCCAAGACCAATCAGTCCCAGCACACACAACCCGGCTACCCAGTAAACGAGCGGGCGACGCATATCTTTCCAAGCATATTGGAGCAGATAGATCGTTCCCACCAGCGCGAGCGCGATGCTATACAGCGCCAACGCATAATGCGTCACCATCGCGGCGGCTACTGCAACCACGAAAGGCAACAAACGCCCGAGCGACGGCCGCCTAATATACCGCTCAAGCAACAGCGGGCATAACGCCGCCAAGAGCGAGACAAGCGCATACTGATTGACTTCCTGCCCGTAGTAGACCGACCGGGGTGCTACTGCGACGAGCAGCGCACTAAGCAAACCGACGCCGGAGGAAAAAGCAAGACGCCCCAGCACATACGTGACGGCAACGGCCATGACGCTGAAAAGAATCGGGAGCATCTGCAAATAGAAGTCGCCCCGCCCATTTTGCATCCACAGGTTCAATATCAGGCTAAACAGCGGCGGATCGTGTGTCATCGCCCGGTCGGCGGCTATCACGTCCTGAATCGGGCGATTGGCAACGTTGAACTCAATGGCCTCGTCGAACCAGAGATTGTCGCCGCGCATCTCGATCAGACGCGCAGTGAACGCAAGCCACAAGATCGTTAAGAGTAATCCCCAATGGTAAAAACGGCGAAATTTACTGGAAGCTACTTGTATGGCGTTCATCAGGCGTGGAGATAAGATACAACGCGAGGACCGCGGGCAAATGATTGATCATGACATCGCTGACTTGTGCCTCAACACAATCGATCCGCGGCCTGACACCTGTCGCCACTTCCGTCAACGCCTGCGCCCAGGCATCGACATCGCCGGCTTTCACACGCCAGCCGGTTCGACCGTCCTCGACCAGTTCGGGAAGTGCGCCCAGGTCCGACGCTATCACCGGCACGCCTGCCGCGAACGCTTCTAGAATCGTCAACGGCTGATTCTCATACCAGAGCGACGGCACCGCCACCAAACCAATCTCGGCTAGCGTCAAACACAGCTCTGGCCAAGTCAACTTTCCCGCAAAACGGACAAGCAGGGATTGAGCCAGTGAATGCAACTGCCGGCTGCTGAATCCACCGAGTCGGCCGGTGCGAACGAGCCTTAGCGATTTGTCCCACGATCCCTATTCGCTAACAAAGCCTGATATATCTCGACGATTTGTTGAGCATGTTGTCGCATGGTGAGGGTCGGACGGATGTTAGCCCTAAGCGCCGCCAGTTGTTGTGGCTGCTCGATCAATTCTCGTAATACCCTTGCTAAATCAGCGCTGTCTCCAGTGATGAAAAGCCGTCCGGTTATGTCATCTTGTACTTTCTCGGCAAGCGCGCCCAGCCGACTGGCTACTACCGGCACATTTAGACCATAGGCCTCTTGGATCACCAAAGGCGAGTTTTCATACCACAATGATGGGACTACTAGACAGTCCATTTGGCGCAAAGCAGCGCCAACGTACTGGTGCGGAAGCAAGCCACCAAAACGGACGTGAGGATGATGGGCAGCCGTCTTCACCTGGCGCGCATATTCAGGGAAAGAGTCTTCGTTGCCGTAAATAGTCAGCGCAGCATTAGCCGGAAGTTGGTTGAAGGCTTCTATCAGCACATGCACGCCTTTTTGCCAGACCAGTGAGCCTAAGAAACCGAAATGAGGCCGAGCGGGCGGCGCTGGCAGATCGATATCCGATGTCCTGGCCAGTCGATCGGAGTCCAAGCCGTTTTCGATGACGACAATCCGCTCAGCCGGGAAGCCATGTCTGATATACTCCTGTCGGAGAAAATCGCTAGGAGCGAGGAACCTATCCGCCTGTTCGGTTAAGCGACGCAAATAAGCATTGCGGTAAGAAAAGGGCAAGGCCACCAGAGGACGCAGTGCTTTGAGCCAGTTCAAGTCGGCGCGCGCCGTGGCACAGTCGACACAGTTCCAACCTCCGCGCGGCCCACCACAGGTTTGATGGTTGGGTCGCACGAGCTGGCTGTTGGCGCAGAAATACCAGTAGTCGTGCAGGGTGACCACGCGTGGCCGGCCCGCCGCCAGTTCAATCAGTTGGGCTGACACCCCCTGCACGTGCTGAAAATGCACGACCTCTGGCTGCACCTCGGCCAGAAACTGCTGAAATGCCGCCTCGATAGCGATGTCACGGAAAGTATGCCAGAACTGCTGGATAGGTCCTTCTGTGGCACGCCCACTCGATGATGGGACCCGCCATAGATGGACGCCATCTCGCTCAATGCGGGCCTCCGACGGAGGCAGATCGGCAAGCGGGTAAAAGACGTGCACGTTGTGCCCTGCGGCTGCCAGCGATCGAGCTAAGCCCCAGCTATAGATCTCAGTTCCGCCAACACTCTCGGGCGGAAATTTATGAACAGTGAATGCGATGCGCAATGGAAGGCCTCCACCTAAACACGGAATCCTCGCAGAATCCTCATCTACTGATGCGTTCGCATCACATCTTCATACACCGCAAGTGTCCTGGCATAAATCATGTCCCACACATAGCGTTCGAAAAGCTTGCGGCGACCTGCCTGCCCCATGATCTGGGCGCGTTCACGATTTGTGATGAGCTCGCACAGCCGCGACGCCAACGCTGCCGGATCATCAAACGGCACGAGGTAGCCGTCAACGCCATCGGTAATGACGTCCGCCGCCCCACCCGCCTGCGTGCCGATCACCGGCTTGGCATACGCCCACGCCTCGAGATACACGATCCCGAACGATTCCGCTCGTGAGGGCACGGCGATCACAACCGCAGCCGCGAGCAGGTCGTGCTTGTACGCATCGCTGATCGGTCCAAGTATCCGCAGGCGCGGATCGGCCGGCTGCGTCCGAATGAAGCGCGCAAAGTCAGGCATCACCGGCCCAGCGATCACGCACTCGGAATCGACGCCGGCTTCCCAAAGTTGCCACATAGCCCGCACCAGTGCTGTCGCGCCCTTGTCATGTGTAACACGCCCAACGAAGGCGACTATGGGGCCGCGCAGGCTGTGTCGCTTGTGGAAGCGTTCGGCGTCTCCACCGGCCACTTGCGCCGGATCGATCCCGATACCTACCTCGGCGAGACGCGATCGATCTACGCCGAGCGCTTCAATGGCCTGTGACTCAGTCGGCGTCTGCACGATGACACGTTCGCTGCCGAGCAGCGCCGTCCGCTGGTGGCTCATCGTATAGTTGCGGCTTACACGCCGGTGCCCAGGCTCGCCTGTGTGCATGAATGGCGTCACCACGTATGGATACGCACGAGCGCGAGCGAACTCGTATGCATCGACCAGGCACGATTCCCATGAAAGGTTGAAGCCGTGCACGAGGTCGAACTCGCCCGGCAGGCGCTCCAGCGCCGACTTGAAACCCGAAACACGCGGCATCCACCCGCCAATGGTACGGACAAACCTTTGAAGCTTCAAAGGATCGAAGATGCGGATTGCAAGCCCGCGCGCGACGTATAACCCGAGCCGCCCAAGCCGGAATGGCTTCACCGGAGCGCGAATAACACGCACACCATTGATCATCGTGTCGACCTCGTCGACACGTGCAGCCTGCGCACTCCAAAAGCGCTCTGCAGTGGCCGCATCGGTTGTGATGACGGTAGCGTCGTGACCATCCTTGACAATGCGCTCCGAAAGAGCCTGCGCTACCTGCTCGCCGCCGCCCAGGCTCGGCCAATACAGCGGCGTGACGTGAAGGACCCGCATCTTCACCAATCAACCGCCGTTGCCCAACCGGCCAACGGTGCGCAGAATGCTGCCAAGGGATATAGGAACCCGTGCGTCATGAGTTGGTCCGGTCAGGCGCGGCCAGCTTAGCTTGCGCCGAGGCCACACGCACGCTTAGTGAGTCAGTTAATTCTTGCTGATGCTGGCACAGTCGAGTCAAGTGCAAGAGATGATCGCCGTAAACTCGATTGATCGACGCCTGCTGTTGCGCCAGGCGATGAACGTAAAACAAGGCCACACTGTGAAGCGCGATGCGGGCACGCCGAATGAACCCCCCGATGAGCGGCACGGCCGTGGGCCGCACATCCAGCTTGACATGCAGCGCCTCCGGCTGCATCGCCTCGACAATATCATCCACCGCAGTATCCATCATACCATCAGAAGAATTCTCGCCCGAGGGAGTATCCGGCCCAGAAGGCGGATCGATGAGCAGGCTCGACGCTAGCGCCCGCTGCAAGACTCGGCTGGTGCGTTGCGCCTCGAGCTGCGCGCTGCAAGCCGCCGTCGTCACTTCTTCCAAGAGCGTGATCAGCATGTCGTTGATTTGGAACTGGCGGCTGGCAATCTCGCGCAAGTCGGCGGCCTTTCCGTCAGGTCCAAAAACCTCGCGGCGCGTCTTACTATGAAACTTCTTGACGGCGTGAATCGCCTGTCTTAGATCTTGCCGGACGACCAAACCCTGGGCGATCTCAAACTCAATATCGCGGATGACGTCTTGCGCAGTGACGTGGCTCATGCGAAGTGCTCCTGTTCCGAATCGGCGCGCCCCTCGCTCTCGGCGTTGAACCCGGCGATGGCCGCACGGTACGCCTGTGCGAAGGAGCGCGCCATGTGAATATGGGTGAATTGATCCAGCAGCCGCTGTCTCCCGGCCAGTCCCATTTCCCGCAGCCGAGACGGCGAAGTGAGCAGTGACACGATCGCCTCAGTCAGTGCGAGGGGAGCTTCCGGCTCGACGAGCAGCCCGGACACGCCATGATCGACTACTTCCGGAATTCCACCGGCGCGGCAGCCGATCACGGGTTTGGCGTAGTTCATCGCTTCGAGATAGATTAAACCGAAGGACTCATACAATGATGGCGCCACGAACAAGTCGCACGACTGATACAGCGCACGGAGCTGCCCTTCGTCGACGGATCCGGTGAACGTCACGCATGATGCCGCGTCTGGATAGCGTTTGGAGAAATACGTTGGATAATCCATGCCCGTCTTGAGCTGGAATCCATCGTGCCAGCTATTATCCGCGCCGGCGATGATGAAGCGCGCGTAGGAGACCTTCGCGCGCACGCGAGGAATGGCGTCCAGGAAATCGAGAATGCCCTTGCGCTTCTCGAGACGGCCCACATACAAGACGGTCAAATCCTGTGAACGTCGAGTCGCGTCAAACGGGCGCGTCTCAGAATCGGGTACCGGCTCGACACCGTGTGGCACGATCGTGTACGGCATCTCCACAATCGACACGCCGTAGACGTCCTGCGCCGCCTGCAACGTCGCGCGGGAATTGGGCGCGAGATAATCGGCTCGCGCCACAAACGCCGCTTCCATCTCACCCGTCAGACGTGTATCGGGGTCGCGATTGCCCTGAAGAGTGGCGATCTGGCGCACGGCTGTCTGCAATCGCAGCACGACTGGAACGGCGCGGCTGATGCATGTCACCAGACCGTCGAGCTGCCACAACGGTGAATCGACGACCTGCACACCGTCATTCAGCATGAGCCGCCGCACCCGCTCGTATGCACGATGGCTGTGATTCAGGCTGTGATAGAGAATCGGGAAAGAGCGATACGGGTCGTAGCGCTCCAGCCGAGGTGCAATCTGATGCACGTATGCGCCGTCGTAAAAACTGACCTGATCTCGTTCGCCGCGCGTGATGACGTGCACCGCGTGGCCGCATGCGAAAAGCCCTCGTGCCATCAAGTTCGTATGGCGGCCCACGCCTTCCACCTGTGAGGGAGGGTAAGCACTGCTCAACAAGCAAATGCGCAGCGGCGCATTGGGCATCGAGATCGCCGGGCGATAGCCCTCTATGGGATCAACCACCGGCTGTTGGGGTGAGTCCACATTCTGATACGCCTGGATCGGTCCCGTTGTCAGCTTAGCCGCTTCAAGTGCTGGCCGCGGGATAAGCCGACGCGGTCGCACCAAACCATGTATCGCGCCGCCAAGTGCGCTGCCGACCTCGTGAAAGCGCATGCGCCACATCTGGCACAAGGTCAGGCGCCTCTCACGCCACAATTGACCGCTCCAAAGCCAATGGCCGTGAGCGAGGTGCAGGCAGCGCAGTGCGATGGCGCGATACGCATCGCCGGCAGCCAGGCCATTCTTGATGCAGTAGTAGATCGCAGATTTCGTCTGTATCCACCATTTGCCATTGTAACTGAGCGCAACACGATTTCGGCTCGAGGCCGGAACATGATACATGATCGCTTCGGCGGCCGGGTGGACAATCCCACCTGCGTTGGACAGGCGCGATGCCACATCCGTATCATCGTACACCCACTCAAAAAACTCGTCGAAGCCACCGATCTCCAGCAGCCGCTGGCGCCGAAAGGCCATGTTGGTGCCCATCATCCGCCCGAGCCAGCGTCGACCTTTGCCAGGTGGCACGATGTCATCCAGCCACGAAGCCCGGACGTCAACCTGCTCGGCCAGCGACGAGGCAATCCCGATCCGGTGCTGGACAACCGGCGTACTGGGGTGAATCAGATACACAGCGCCACCGGTCGCGTCGAGTGTCTCATCGGCGAATAGCCGCGCCAGTTGCTCCAGCCAGCGATAACCCGGCACAGCGTCGTCGTCGACGAAGGCGACGATGTCGCCGTGCGCCGCCAGCAGCCCCACATTGCGCGACTGGCTTAGATTCGCGCCTGGGCAGCGAAGAATGCGGACGCGGCCATCATATTCCGACAGCATTTCAAGCGTGTCATCGCGAGTCGGGCCGACGACGACGATTACCTCAAAGTGCGGATAGGATTGATGCTCCAGGCTGCGAAGAAGTGTTCGGAGCGGGCCGGCCCGGTCAATTGTGTTGACGATCAAAGAGAAAGTTAATTCAGCGATAGTCATACTCCGTCAGAATCTCGAGCACACGGGCGCGCCGGCTGAGCTGGCTGAGCTGGCTCAGGTATTGCCGGCTGATGCTGTCCATCGTTTCGATCTCGTCCATGCGCGCCACGTGTACGGTGTTTAGGTCGGCGAGCAGCAGGTGCTCACGACCGGTGAGGAGGCTGAGCGGGCGCTGCATCAGCAGGCGAAACAGGCGCCTGATCAGCCGTTCAGATTGATCGCTCGACCGTGGCGTAAAGTAAATCCGCGTGAGCAAGTCATATTCGCGTTGTCTCAGCAATTCCAATCGCTGGCGACACGCCTGCCAATCGGCCGAGCTTTCAAGCGGCGATACCAGAGGGTGCGACACGCCCATCGCCTCGGCAACGGAAAACGATCGCTGCAGGACTTGCGTAAATCCCACACGCAGTTGTCGCCGGTGTGCCTGTGGCAGGTCGTCGCCGAGATCGTCACTGCGGCGGGCGAGAACGTCGTCGAGGTTACGCAGGATGTCTCGCGTGGCGATCACGCGTCCGAGTGCCTGATCGAAATAGCGTTCGGCTTGAGCTGCAGCCTCCTCCGCCCCAAAGAACGCCGTCGTCTCGGCGCTGTCAAAATGCTTGCACACGAATCGATAGCGGGCGAAATGCTGGTTTGCTGCGTGCTTAATTGGATCACGCTGCCATTCGCGACTGCTCAATAGATGGGTGACACGCGCACTGGGCACGAGACCTGTCTCAAGTCCCTTGCGGCGGGCACGATAGCAGTAATCGCTGTCTTCATAATATGCCGGGTAGAAACCCTCGTCGAACCGCCCGATTCTATCCCACGTCGATCGTCGGATAGCCATCGCCGCGCCGGTGACATACTCAACAGGGCGCGGCTCGCCGTCGCCTATTTCGGTCGAGTGCACGCCATACGCATCCGGTCGACGCACGAACGCGCCCGCATGATTGAGTGTCCCGTCTGAGTTGACGATGGTGCAACCGGCGATGCCGAACTCGGAATGAACCTCCAGTGCGCGAAGCAATTCGGCCAGCCAGCCAGGTTGCACAATACAGTCTTGATTCAAAAGGACGAAGACGTCGCCCTGCGCAGCATCAATGCCCGCGTTGACGCCGCCGGCAAAACCGAGGTTGACCGGCTGCCAGATCAAGCGCGCGTGTGGATAACGGTCGGCGATCAGCGCAGCGGATTCGTCATATGATGCATTGTCGACGCAAACGACCTCCAACAGCTCATCGCCCGAATGAGCATAGACAGCCTCCAGGCAGTCGGGCACAACTGAAGCGCCATTCCAAACTGGGACGACAATACTGACTCGCATCACTTGCCCATCTTATCTAAGCACAATCGGCAGGTAAACGAACACATCGGTGGGGAATGCAGTGACAGTATTTGAGGTTGCTATTAGGGTATTAGAAATGCCGCGGGCTTCTATCGTCATTGTATATCGTTTATGGTTACTCAGGCCAGTAAGCGAGTAACTCGTTTGAGTGCCCGCGTTAATGGGCGAAGGGCCTTCACTGGGATCGGCGGCACCTGGTTCGTGAGAGTAAACGATATTGTAGTGATCCAGGCCAGTGACCAAACTTGTATTGATCTTCCAATTCAGCCCTAATGAACCGCTGGGTACAGGGAAAGCCGACAATACGATTGGCACGTATTCATCTGCGCCAATATCGGGCGGAGATAACAAGGCACGGGATTCACGATCGATATCAATCGCCGTTGAACTGCCAGTCGCTTGATTCTTCGCCGGTGAGGTACCGAGGATATGATAATTGTAGCTTGGCGAGCCTGGTGAAACGAAATCAGCCGAGGTCGCGTTGAGCGGGTTAGAATTATTAATGGTACCGGCGCCAGGATCTCCCGCGTTGGTATTCTTCCCATTACCGGCCCAGACAGTACGTTGAAGCGTGGCGGTATTGCCGCTCTTCACATGCAATGCCGCAGCCCCAGCATAGCTTGTATGATCAGCGATGATACTGTACGAGATATTCGCAATACTTGCAGTTGCCGCTCCATCGTTTAAGACCAATAGTCCGTGTCCTTGCATAGGAGAAGACCCCAGGCGATTTCGGGCAATCGTGGTGTGAAGGATGCCCGCCTGGGTGCCCTGCAACCAAAGGCCACCGCCGCCGCCCCCTAATATGGTACCTGTCGTTCCCATCTGGGCCAGATTATCGGCAACAATACTGTTTGTAACGTCAACGACAGTACTACCGCTAAACCGAGCAAAGTAAGCTCCTCCTCCCCCAGCTGCTCCCCGATTGCTCGAGCCATTACCCCCTGTCGCCGTGTTGCTAATCAGGGTTACTCGATTAACGGTCACGCTAGAGTTAGCAGACATGATACCACCGCCAGCACTAAGTCCGCCATTTGATCCATTGCCGCCTAAGGCTACATTCTGGCGCAGATCAGAGTCAATCACGCTGAGTGTGGCCAAGTCAGCGTAAAGCGCACCCCCGAAAGCCCCACCAGCATCTGTGCCAGCATTACCACCGATCGCACTGTTCCCTGTGGCGCTCACGTATTGCAAAGTGGCGTTACTACCTTGTTGAATTCCAGCGCCGCCCCCCTGAGCATCTGCTTTTTCTCCGTCACCAACGCCGCCGCCAAAGGAATTGCCGGCTAAAGCAATGTTGCCAGTTAAAGTAATGTAATAACCTGAAACCACAGATTGAAATGTATACAAGCCACCGCCGATAGCCAGCCCGCCTCGGTTTTGACCTGTGCCTCCCCTGGCCTCGTTACTATCCAACGTTACATGCTCCAAAATAGTCCCACTTGGAGCTGTGCGAATGGCCAACCCTCCCCCCGAACCCGCACCTCCATAAGATGAGCTAGTATTACCTCCAATAGCCCGATTGTCTTTAAAGATCATATGTCTCAAGACGATCGGGCTGGCATCTGTGAGCATTCCTCCCCCAAAAGCAAAGGTCTGAACATCTCCTCCGCTTGATGCTCCCTGGGACAGACCGTTCTGGATAGTGAAACCCTCCATTTGCAGACTGGCCATAGGCGCCAAGGGGTGGGTTCTTTGCAGTATTACCCCCCGTCGGGCAGTTTGACCATCAATGATGGTCACATTGGTGCTGGGGTTAGCGGTTGACCAGTTACTTGTCGCATAACCTCCCAGAATTGTTAGCTGTTCATTGAGAATACAAACAACTGCTGTTGTGCCAATAAATTCAGAACAGGTATCCGCTGCCGAATTGTATGTATAGATACCACTTGCCACCAAAATCGTATCACCTGAGACGGCTAGATTAACCGCATATTGAATTGTTTGGCAGGGTGAGGCTATAGCGCCGCATCCGACGGTATCGCTGCCACTAGGAGCGACCCGGATGATTCCCGTGCCAGCCTGGACCATAACTGGGGAAATGATCAGTTGGCTCAGACAAAGGCCAGTCAGAATCATCCCAAGAAAGAGAGAAGAATGCTTTGTCACTAAGATCATTATCATTTGCTGCTCTCAACCAGCAGGCTTATCCGCCGCAAATAGAATGTTCAGGGTTCTCAAGTCCCTTTCGCTGAGACGCTCCAGGAGCTCACGCGGTGGATGATTGGTGATTATCACCTCTTCCCAGGTAGTGACTTTGAAACCGGCTTCGATCATAAATTGCTTGAGCTGAAAGGGAGTCACTTTGTTGAGGCTACCATCTGGATTGGTCTTGTAAAACGCGCCTTGATAGTCTTGATTGAATTTGTCTTGATGGAGAAGGTGCCCCCACAATTGAGCTCGACGAAAGTATGCGCATTGTGAACAGTCATGGGGTGTAAGAGTCCACGTGCTGACAGACCAGTCATACTTTTGCTCAAGTTCTTTGCGAAATTCCGTTGAAACTTCACACTTCTTGGGCGATTTCCAGCACGGAACTGCCTTGGAGAAGCAGGTATATTCGCCTGGACTTACCAGCCCCATGAAGGGAAAATCGTGTGCCCCCATCGGCGAGTAGTAATTACCATGAAGGGCTACGAATCTTCCCCCTGGCTTCAGTAGATCAAAAACAGTTCCGAAAGTGCCCGACAAATCTATGACGTGTTCCGTAGCAAAGCGAGCATATACTATGTCGAAGCGCTGATCGCCGAAAGGTTCTCGTGACAATAAACCAGATGTAAAGCGCGACTTTGGCAGGATGCTCAGGATATTGATTTGCTCTTCGGTTAGAACTGGATCGATGCCCCAGACCAAATTTGCCCCTCGCTGGATAAATAGTGAAACGGCCGCCCCAATACCACAGCCTAAATCCAGCACATCCTTTTCTTTATAACGAGCGGGGGGCAGGCAGCTCCATGAATCAAATCCTACTCGTTCATTTTCTAGTGCTTCGGGAAAGCCAACGAGCTTGCCAGATAAGATGCTTATGATTTCATCCAAAGAGTTTGTCATTTTTCACCCAATCACAGCTTAGAGCCGCGCCGAACTTGTATCAGCCGCAGCCCACCCCAACGGAGCGGCTTGCCTTGCGACTGAGGTTGCAGCGTGACCTCACGCGTGAGAATTCCACAGTCGACGACCTGGTCTGAGTGTTGCGCCACGAAATCGTGAATACCTTGAGCAACATCGGGGAAAAAGCTGTCGTGAAAAAGAAGGTAGGCGCCGTCCGCCACAAACGGCAGCACGCCGTTCGCATCGCGGACAACCCCCGCACGAGTATGATCACCATCGATCAGCACAAGGTCGAATGAGCCGCCAGCAGCCTCGTATGCGTGCGGCAAAATATCTGGTGAAATGCCCTGCAAAAGAGTTGTACGATGCTCAAGTCGTTTCCAATGTTCTGGATCAATTTGTGGTTTCGGATCGACGCACACCAACCGCCCAGTAGTGTCCAGCGCATCCATCGCCGTGGCGACGACCAGCGCCGAGCCGCCTTTAAGCGTCCCAATTTCGAGGTAATGCGCGGGCCGTAGGCTGAACGTTAAGGCATAAAGCAGCAACCGTTCGGCGCGCGTCATCCAGACAGGCGCCCAATGGATAACCTCCATAGCCGACAAATCGATCTCGGTAGCAAAGGGCGTGACGTCATAGACCTCAACTAGAGGTTCAAGCGATTGCCGTGCTTGAGGCGATCCGCGACTTGGAGCGATCTTTTGCATCAAAATAGTAAGCCTGTTCACTAAATAGTCTTGCTCCTAACGAGATAACCGAGTTATCGAGTTGCCTCGATGATTCGAACGAATAATGCCATCAGTTGAAGTTCACCCAGTTGCGACTTTCACCCAATCAATTAGAAATCCAAGATCGCGTGTATCACCATTGATTTTGAGGCTAGCCGGATTGAAGGTTGTAGTCTTGAATCGCAATGAGGAAATTCCTCGCGCCGGCTTGGGTCGCGCTTGAAAAGAGAAGGTCTGCCAGGTCTCATCTGGCTTGAATTGCCCAATCTCTTGCCCATCCAGCCAAACAGTTACGTCGGCAGCTGGCGCACCCTCTGGCCGAAAGATCATCGCCCGCAGATCGATTGTGACGGGTACTCCACTTGACAAAGGGATGTCTAAGGCGGCCTCGCGCGATGTCCAACGGGCGGAGAATCCTCCTACCAATGGTTCTTTGTAATAAAAGCCGGACCGGATGAAACGAGTGTCTAGCGTCCCAATGTCGATCAACGTTTCTTCCGGGGAGTTGACCAGCGGCGGGGACTTTGTCGAAACATCGTAAATCTCGATGCCATAATATGCCGTCTGAATCACCGACGGATAATCAAAAAACGTGTTCATTAACATCTGGAGCGTAACCGGGAACATCTCAACTGGCTGAAGTGACAGGACCTCTCGCACTGTCGGCGCGATCGGATCGACCGCAATGAGCTGCACCGGTCGGTGTTGCCCGTCAGCATAGGCCATCAATTGATGGATAAACGCTTGAGCGCGCGCATCGTCCTGCCGGATCGTCGCAATGTCATGCCCAAAGATAAATCGGAGAGGCACTCCAAAAGTGTCGGCAAAGATCGACTCGGCCGGCTCGCTGATCACGATTATGGCATTCGGCTTCAGTTTCTGGTTCAATATTGTGACTTGCTCAAGCGCGCCGTAAAGGTCCCTCTGTGGCAAAACGAAACGCGACTGATAGAGCATCCCCCCGATGAATACCACAGCCAGTATCGCGCCGACCGCCCGCACCGGCTGTCTGTGCCGCGCCTGGACCATTGCGAGAATCGCGACCGCCGCATAGATCATCAGCATGGGGATCACGATCGGCACATATCGGCGCATCGCGTAAATGTGATAGGGCGTGTTGAAGATGTTGTACACGTACTGAATCGTCGTCAACGCGCCGACTGAAAGGAATAAGCCGAGGCGACTGAGCGATTCACGCCACAAGATCACGGCCAATCCTGTCGTCGCTAATAGAAGGCCGAGGGGTGTCAGATACCACCCCAGACGCACCCAATTCTGGCCGTTCAAGATGGGGAATTGATTGCCTGACGGCCAACTGACAGCATGCCGGATCGGTTCCAATTGCGGGCGTACGAAGTAGGCATAAATGCTTAGTGCGACGATGCCACTGATCAAGGTCCAGCGAAGCCCGTCGGATTCCAAGAAGCGACCCAACCTGCTGTCCGCCGCGCGTACGCGAGTTCGCCACAATACAATGGCACCATATAAAGCCGTGGCTACGCCGAGTGCACCGAGGACACCGATCAAGTTCGACTGGACTGCGGCACGCAGGAAATTGCCGTAGGTGTTCCAGGTATATGGCCATGCGAAGATCAACGCGTGCAACAGTGCATGCACTGTCAGGATCCCCAGCGCAGCGCCGAACGCTGTCCAGGCCCGGTGCCACCGCTCACCGGCCCGTACGGTAAGCAACGCAAGTGCGAGCAGGATTGCCACGAGCGGCAGGTCAATGCGCGTTAAGAAGGCAGCGCCGAATGCTGCGCCGCCGAAAATTCCCCAGATGGCCGGTGCTCGATCTTCGTCATAAAGGCGTTGATAGGCCAGCAAACCAGAAAACACAAGCAGTAACGTCAGCGCTTCGGCAGTCGGGTAGCGCGCGAAGAAGATGTGTGTCGGTGTGACCGCCAGGAACATCGCCGATAGCAGTCCCACGCGTGGGCCGAAGCACCGGCGGGCGGCAAAATAGATGGCGGCAATGCTCAGCACGCCCCAGACCGGTGTCACGAGTAGTCCACCGTTCAGACCGGCAAGACCGATACCCGCTGCGATCAGTGTGGGATGGAAGGGATAGAACTGGGGAATGACACGCGATGGATCGGCGTCATCAATGTACCACCCCACAAACTGCAAGTGCCGTGTGAGCCATTGCGGTGGCTGTTCGCGGAGAGTGAGCGAGCTGTAATCGCTCAAGAGGCGCGTCCAGTCGTCGCGTACAATCAACTGACCGGTTCGCGCCAGGCTGGCGCCGATATTCACATAGCTGCCGGCGTCGGCGCTGCCCAGGACATACTCGTGTGGGCGGAAATAGACGACAGCGCATGCAAGCAATAGCGCTCCCAACAATACCTCATAGCGGCTCACTGGCTGGAAGCGTGGTTTCCAGTCGCCGCGGCGTCTGATCATCAGCAACGCTGCAACACCCAGAAGAACGATACCGAGACTCGTTGGCGAGAACCATCCAAGCGAAGCCAGAACCACGCCCACCCATCCGGTCAGGATGGTCAGACTCACAAGTGATACGAAAACTGCCGCAGCCCAATCTATCGGGCTTGACGATGCTAGCCCAGCAGACGCGGACCATGTCAGCAGGATAGCGTAGGTGACGAGCGCCACACCCAGTACGAAGAGGATCATTGTGGCTCCACACTCGCGCGTCGCATATCGGCAGGCTGAAGGTGCGGCTCACGCGTTTGAGGAACATGCCGCCATCGTGCCGGCATGTGGACGATACCTTCCTCGCGCGTCGAGCCGCGCTCTCGCACTTCAAATGCGTAAAGCCGATGGTGATGATCATATGCGATCGTCGAATCGCGATTATAGATCGCGACAGTCAGCTCGTAGCGCCCCGCCGCCAACGGCAGCGAGTCAATCGTATAGTCCACGTAGCCACATCCGTCGATGGAGGGGACGTCAAGCCCCTCCATCACGGAGTTGGGGCCGTTGAGATGCAGCCCATCGCTGCGATAAATCGCCAACCCAAAGGCCGGCTCGCTGACCGGCACTTGTGTCTGATAGTGCATGCGCACACAAAAGTAATCACCGCTCGTAAATGATGAGCGAGGCTGACCATCTCGATCCAGAAACTCAATGGTCGTGATCTCAGCCTGAAACGTTCCCCATCGAGTGCTCCCTTCACTATCCATTCTCACGCGGGGCAAGAACCGCTGCACCTCAGATGGATTCTCCGCGTCCAGATACATTCCGATGACGCTCTCGGCGTCCCCGTCCGCGCGGATTTCGCCACGCGCCATCCAGATCGCGCGCCGGCACAAGCGCTGCACCTGGTCGAGGCTGTGAGAGACAAACAGAATTGTCACCCCCTGATCGCGCAGCGCATCCAATCGGTTCAGACACTTGCGCTGAAAACTGTGATCGCCCACCGCCAGGATTTCGTCAATCAACAGGATTTCAGGCTCCAGAGTCGTCGTGATCGCAAAGCCCAGCCGCATCGCCATGCCCGACGAATAGTTGCGCACCGGCACGTCAATGAACGATCCAATGTCGGCAAAGTCGATGATGTCGTCCATCTGACGCTTGACCACCTGGCGCGGAATGCCGAGCACGGAAGCGTTCAACAGGATATTCTCGCGGCCGGACAGGTCAGGATGAAATCCGGCGCCCAGCTCGAGCAGGCCGGCGACATGCCCGTGCGTGCTGACCCTGCCGCTGGTCGGTTCGACGATGCGGTTGACCAACTTGAGGACGGTGCTCTTGCCCGCGCCGTTGGTGCCGATCACCCCTACAGTCTCGCCTGGAGCGATCTCGAAACTAACATCCTTAAGCGCCCAAAATTCCTCGGCATTCGCGCGTAGGCGTCGATTCACGAAAATATCCATAAAGGAGCGGGCGCGGAAGGGATTGAGCTTGAATCTTTTGGAAACGTGGCGGAATTCGATCACGGGAGCCATCTTTCACTACAACAATGGGCATAAGCCCGTTAATGGTACAATGCCCGCGCGGAGGAAGCCCAATGCAGCCCAGGGAATCGCGCAGACTGTCTTTGCCAATCGCATTGTATCTCGCCCTATCAACGATCTACTTGCTTTCCATTCCTGTCGGTGAATCACCCGACGAACCGTCGCATCTACAGTGCATCGAGCAGGTCTCGCGCTTGAATCGCCTGCCGGAAATCCTCCCGCCGCCCCAGGGTGAGTGGTGGGCGCGCGAGCACGTCATATCGGGATACTTGTGCTACCACATGCCCTTGTATTACGTGATAAGCGGCTATTTACAGCAGGTAGTCCACGCCGTCAGCGGGGCTCCGCTGCATTTTGAGTTCCCCCCTAACAACCCGGACTGGGGTACATCATTGGCGATGTTCGAGCACGGTACGGGCACACCATTCTCGGGTATCACCGAACCAGTGACCATGGGCGCGCTGCGATTACTGTCGATACTGCTCGGGCTGGCAACCGTGTGGGCAGCTGCCCACCTCGCTCGCCGAATCCAGCCGGATCACCCACTGGCGCCCGTCGTCGCGGCGACGCTAATTGCCGGATGGCCCCAATTCTTGTTCATAAGCCGCGCCATTAACAACGATGTCCTGGCGACAGCGCTCGCCGGTGTTCTCCTGATCGTCCTGTGCGAGGTCGGCCGCCCGCGCCGGTATGTCTGGGCGAGTCTTCTGGCCTGCCTCATTATCCTGTCCAAACTCACCATGTTGTTTGCGGCAGTCGTCGTCGCCCTTGCTTATGCACTGGAGTTCACAGCGGCGCGCGAACGGCGACGCGAATACATCTTACCTGGGCTCCTGAGCCTGCTTGTCTTCGGAATGCTGATTGCGTTCATCGCATGGCAGCCGACCATCCGCTACCATTTCAGCCTAACTCAGACTGTGTTCAACCGCATGAGGCCCGATGCGTTGGCCCTGCCCTACTGGCTCAACGTGCTTCAACTCACGCTCAGTTCGAGCTGGGTGCGCTTCGGCTGGATGAACGTCGCGGTGCCTGACTGGCAGGCTTATGCCTGGTGGGCATTCATCGGCCTGACGTCCATCCTGGGAATACGCGCGGCGCTAGCCTATCCTCGAAACAGGTCGAGGACGATCATCCTACTGATCGTGAGCGTGTGGGCGATAGGTATTTTGGCAAGTTACACCCGGATTAACCTCAATCGCTTTCAACCGCAATTCCGATTCGCGTTTTCACTGCTCCCGCTTCTGGCCGCGTTCGCTTCAGCGGGCTACCTCAAGATCGCCGGTCCATCGACCCACCGGCAGCACGTCGCCGCCATACTGTTAGCCATCACGCTGGCAGTGGCGAATCTTTGGATCATCGTCACCGTCGTCAGGCCGGCCTATGCATGATTAACGCAGAATTAGCGTTGGACGTTCGGTAGATAGACGGCGTTTGTGCCAATGAATAAGTGAGTTGTGATAACATTGTTGGATTCAAGCGTCTCCGCGATTTGATCGGCGGGATCAACTTCGATCCGCACCGAGTGCCAGCCCTGCGAGAGATCCGGCCACACAACGCTTGCTTCGCGCACCGTGCCGCAGCCTCCGAACGGGGCCAACGTCACATCCGACCCGACCTGCACGTTCCCCCCGCCGGTCACGTCGAAGAACCTGACAGTCGTCGACACGGGCATCGTTGAGTTGCCGGCATTGGACACTAACGCTTTGAACGTGGGCGTGATCGATCCTCCCGGCGGCACAATCGGAACCTGTGGATCAGCCACAGCCATATACGGTAGCAAATCCACGCTCGCCGCCAGACCCTGCGCAATCGACTGATAATTCAACCCGGCCGCCGTGATCGTGTACGGCCACGTGGAGCGGAACAGGAAACTTCCCCAGCGGAATCCCCCAGAGCCGTCGCTGCTGTCATCGTCAAGGCTGTACATCGCTGCCTGCTGTACCAGTCGGTAGTTGTCGGCAGGATAGCCTATGTTCGCGTCCGTTGCAGTGTTCATGTGGTTCACCACATCGCGAACGAAGTTGTCGAGATCGGTTTGGGTGAACCCGTAACCCGCCAACACGTCTGCAGCGAACAGCACGCCGTATTCAGTAATGATCAGCGGCGTATTCCGATAACCGCGCTCTTTCATCCACGTCCGCATGTCCGCTATAAGCGACGTGAAGACGTTGATATCGACATGCTGTGGGATCGTGTAGAGCATGCCGGTCGTCACGTTGACGCCCGGCGGAATCGAAGCGCCCCACGAATAAACCGTCTCTTGAAGGATGTACAGGTGAACGTTCCACACGTCGATGGGCATAGAGATGCCGTACTGCGACCGATATGCGTCAAGGATCATATCGAGATACTGCAGGCGAACCGGGGTCGGTTGAATCACAGCGCCGATGGCGACCCTGGCAGTCGGATCGATCCCCTTGATGAACGTGTAAGCGTCATGATAAATCGTCGCGTACATATCCGGTAGCGATTCGTCCTGATAATACACACGATCGGGTTCATTTCCGATGATCCAAACCGATCCGGGATTCGCCGCGACGATTGGCCCGAGTTCACCTGCGCCATAACCTAGCGTGGGCGTAATTTGGTAAGTAGGTAAGTAGGTGCTGCCCGACTTATCCTGTTTAACGCGGATCGTATGGTGGAAGTCCACGCCGGCCGGCTTGATCGGTGAGAGCGGCGCCGACCAATTGACGTACCACCCAAAGCGCATGGGCGTAATCGGGTACGTCGTGATAGGGTTCGTAATGGCACCCACCCCGAAGCGGCAATTAGGGTAATCACTGGCTGCAACCTGAGCCCACACCTGCGGATGGTCGTCGCGCGTAAGGACTGCCAGCAGGCTAGATAACCCCAGCAAGACCAGGCTTGCCATGGCGGCGATCAGCACGATCGCCCAGCGAGATAGTCTCACGTCTTTCTCCCCTTGTACGCGCAACCATTCGGATTTTTTCATTCGGCTTATCACGACCTGGGCACTTTGGCCAAGCCGGTCGGCAACCATCAAGCATAGACGGGCCAGCTAAACGCAGGATTCTTCAGATACTCCTTCAGGCTCATGCCATTCCGATCACGCTTGGACAGAGTCGGATTCGCGATCGGCCAGTCAACGCCGATGTCGGGATCGCTCCACAAGAGGGCGCCTTCCGAGGGCGGGGAATAGAAGCCGGTTTGCTTGTACTGCACCTCGGCGTACTCTGAGAGCGTGGCAAATCCATGCGCGAAGCCAACCGGCACGTATAGCTGTTTCTTGTTCTCCGCGGAAAGCTCAATGGCGAACCATTTTCCGAACGAGGGCGATCCGACGCGCAGATCGACCGCCACGTCGAATATGCGACCGAGGGTGCAACGCACCAACTTGCCCATCGGCGCCGTCATATCTTGATAGTGCAGGCCGCGCAATACGCCGTAGGACGAGCGCGAGTGTCCTTCCTGCACGAACGCGAGGTCTAGTCCGGCTGCCGCGAAATCGCGTTTGTGCCAGCTTTCGATGAAGAATCCGCGCTCGTCCTGAAAATAGTCGATATCGACGACGACTAAATCGGGCAGCGGCGTCCGGGTAAGGTGAGTTTTCATCCTGGTTTGGCGCTCGCTCTGAAGGGTCAGGCTTGCCGAAACGACGGTCGGCACATCGCCAACTCACCGCGCCTCTGCCACTAATGAGTGTTGCCCCGCACGCGCCGCCGAATCGCCCAAGCCAGCAGTGTCAAACCGAGACCGAGCACGCCCACAAACTGCAGCCCACCCGCCGCAGAATCGCCGGCAGTGGGCAAAAGGAAAACCGGCGTGGCCGCCGGGCTTGATTCGATCGAGGGAACGGTGCTGGCCGGAGGAGGCTCGGTAGCAGGTGGAGGCTCCGGCGTAGGCGTTACGGGCGCTGCCGTCGGTGTGCGTGTCGGCACGGTCTGGCCCAGGCTTGACGCATCCGCCGGCGCCCAGTTGAACGAACTGGCGAGCGATAGCCCGATCACACACACCAGGGCAATCCACATCCCTTGTTTCGTTCGCATAGCATATTACCTCAAGGAGTCTCTATTTCTGATCCCACGTCACGGACAACACCTGATCAGTCGCCAGGCTAAATACGAAAGTGGCCGAGCCGGTGGATGTCTGGGTCGGGGGCAGGCTGGCCTGCGACAGCGTATAGCCTTCCGGCCACACCAGCGTGACCGAAACCCGACGCGGCATGGCGCCGGGCTGTTTCTGCACCGTCAAGGTGTAGTATCCACTCTCAGACGACCAATCGGCAACGGATGGCAGGTGATAGGAAAAAGCGACGTCAACCGACCGGCCGCGTTCCAAAACGAATAGGGTTGCGAAGACCGTCTTCCCCGGTTCGTTGTCGACGCGCATCTGCCCCTCAAAGGGGCGACCGGTTACCAGATATTCGGCCGGCACCGGGTGCGAAGTGGCGGCCTGCGGTTGCGCTCCTAGGGGTACCAACAGCCGAACGTAGTCGTAGTAACAAGACTCGATCAGTGTATCGTATGAGATGGACAAGGTGTAGACTGGAAGATGCTGGCAGCCGCCGGCAGGCGAACCCATGTGCCGATACTTGACGACAATGTTTGCATCGGCCGAACCATCCTCGTTCAGCGTTACGGTGTAGCCGAAGGATGATTCGACGAGTACGTTCGCTTTGTTGAAGCCGACGTTAGCGTCTACCAGCATCCAGTAATCGCCCGCCACAGTCTGCACGGCGCCGTCCCAACCACGCGCAGCCAGAATCCTCGAAACTACCGGATCGTCGATCCAGATCAGCAAATCGCGACTTTCCAATGAGGTGAATATGGCTCGGCCAAGATCCAGCCACGCAATCTGATCGGGCGACGTTTGCAAGCGGGCCAGGAGTGCCTGCGTCAGCTCCCCAATAAAATCCTTGCGAGTCGCCAGCCAGATCCCAATGTCAACGGTACCGGGCGGGACGTCCCACGACTTGCGCATGTACTCAATCAGATTCGATGCATCCACCGGCGGTCGGCCCGGTTCAACCTCGATTGGACCCAGCGCGCCGACAATCTCGCGTACGGCCTGCTGGTTCAGCCCAATCACACCGTCCACCGGCACGCCTTGCCCGTATGTGTATAACTCGGCCGCCTGGCGCGCCGATGTCGGGAAGTCGGGCGACCAGTTCGCGTCGCGAAACAGCCACAGCTCCGAGCCCATGAACTCAAGGAGCGGCCGGGGCGGTGGGCCGTAGGGCTTGTGCGCGTAATCGTCCACCTGGTAGCTGTCGCGCACATCCAGATCGACGATGGCACCCTGGTCGAGGGTCACCCTCGCCACCGCACTGATGAAACCGCCTGTCGGGCGCAGCTCGTCATCGTTCTGCATCAGCAGAAGATAGGTCTTAGAGCGATCAAAGCCGAGCAGGCTGGGCGCGCGATCGAGCAGATCGAAACCGGATTGCAGCACGGGCAATGCGAAGAACAATCGCTGCACCGGCCGTCCGATACCCGGTGACAGGCTCGCGGCATCGACGGTGCTCAACCGGCTGGCAGCGCGTGCGAGGGACTCGCGCGCCCCGTCGATTTGCGAGGACAACCCCGCCAGGCTGTGTGCCAGGCCCGTCAGCCCCGACTGGCCGTCGACGCTGCGCGGTGGCCACACCGGTTCGACGCCGTCCAGCACGATCTGCGCTGCGTCCAACAATTCGATCGCCGCATCGAGCAGCGCGGAGGCCGCCTTCACGTCGTTCCCGATGCCCGGCAGCCATCCCAGATATGGCGCAGCGACCAGCAGCGGCGCGCCCGCCGTTCGAAGCGACACCAGCTCGGCATGCAGCTCGGCGACATGTGCGCGCATCGCTCCCAGATCGATCTGTCCTGCACGGGCTGCGGCCAGATCCGATTGGAGTCGATCCAGGCTGCCGGCTACCGTCAGTGCGTTACCCGCGAGCAGACCACACCAGCAGCCAACCAGCGCCAACGTCAGGCCGCAGCCAACCGCAATCCTCCGACCCGGGGAGTTCAACCGGCTCAACATGCTCAACGATCAATCACATCGGAGGATGGAGAGATGGTCGTCCTGAGGCGGCGAGATCAGATCGCACACAGGTCGAGCTGGATTGGCGGCGGCCAGCCGATCGACCAGGCCGTCCTCATTTCGATCCGCCGGCAGGAGCGGCGCGGCGCCTTGAGCGCTCAACATCGGCTCGTACCAGACATAGCCGGCCAGCCGTGCATCCACGATCGAGACGTCCGTCCGCCAGCCACGAACCAGGCGATAATACCACAAAGTGAAGGTATGCGCATCCGCGTGTGTAACCAGGATGGCGCTGCGAGGCAGTCCTGGCAGGGCACTCTCCGCGAAGGCCGCCGCCTGGCGATCCTGGCTCAGATCATGATCACGCCATCCCCCCACAAGCAGCGCGATAACGACCCAGCCCGCTGTTGCAGTTACCGCAGCTCGCCACACACGACCGGCCAGTTTCGCGAACACTTCCGCCAGGCCGATTCCCAGATAGCCGGCAGACAAAACCCATAAGGGTATCAGGTAGAGATCGGAGTCCGACGTGTTGTATGTGGTGGCGAACACCACGGTGAGCAAAGCGACGATCGAGGCCGGCGTCAGTTGTTTTGCGCGCTTGCGTGCAGCGATACCGTAAGCGATCCAGATCCCGCCGATCCACCCCGCCTGCTCCAGCCACAAGCGCGGTAAAGTAAGCAGTCTCTGGAGCACCAGTTCGATCGGCGCAGCCAGGGCGTAGCCTCGATAGAGTCCGCCACTGACCAGCCAGATGAAGCTTTCCAGGGATTGGACATCACCCCAGTTGATTACGGGCCGTGCGCTGGACTGAATGGGGATCAAGGCGTAGACGCACAACCCGGTTCCCAGCGCCCCAAAGCCCGCCGCGCGCCCTCTCGCGCCGGACCACAGCGCGGGAAGCACCAACGGCGCGAACGCAGCGATCGTCAACGAATTACCCAACCCAAGCCCCCACACAACTCCCAGCGCGGCCTTCGCAGACAGATCGAGATCGGGTGACGCAGCCGACCACGGCGATACGATGAAACAGATCGTTGCCGCGAACAGAGCATTCAAAGCGTGCACCTCGGCGATCGTCGCCTGACCCCACGGCATTGGCCCGAAGGCCAGCGTCAGGCCGGCGACGGCCGCGGCGTAGCGCGTTTCCCGCGACTGCCAGGACATGCTTCGCAGAATACCTCCCGCCACCAACGCGGCGGCCAGCGCCGAGCAGGTGGCCGACATCAGGTTGAGATTGAAGGCAGGGGACCCGAAAGGCAGAGCGGCGAAGAGGTGACCCAGCAGCGTGTAGGTCGGGTAGCCCGGCGGATGAGGCACGCCCCATACGACGGCCGCCGTGATGAGGTCGCCGCCGTCTGCCCCGGCGTGGGACCAAGTCAGGCCTGGCGCAAGCGTCAGTCGATAGACGGCGAAGGCCAGGCCGCCGACGAGGATCGGGATTACACCCGCCGCGAGCCATCGAGCCGTCACGCCGCCCGCCCGCCGCGTGCACTGAGCACCTGTCTGTAAAGCGTGCCGTGCGCCTCGAGCATGCGTCGCAGTGAGTAGCGCGTCTCGACGAGGCACCGGGCGGCTTCCACCCTTCGGCGCGCTTCTTCTGAGTCCGTCAGGGCCTGGACGATCGCCTGCGCCAGCGCGGCATCATCGCGCGGCTCGGCCAGCCAACCGATCGGCTCGCCGCGCATCACGTCACACGTGCCGACCACGTCCGTTGCCACCACCGGCACGCCCAGCGCCATCGCCTCCAGGAGCGTGAAGGGCAAGCCCTCGTACAGCGAAGGCAAAACGAACACGTCGAACAGGCGCATAGCCGACCAGATTTCCTCGAGGTGACCGGAGACCGTCAGTGGCACGCCCAGCTCGTGCGCCAACTGCTGCGTTGCCCGGTGCAGCTCGCCATCGCCGCACCACACGAAGCGCGCTTCGGGGATGATCTGGAGCACGCGCCGCGCCGCTCGCACCAGGGTGAGTGGGTCCTTTTGAGGAACCATGCGACCGACAGCGCCGATCAGCGGTCCGCCATCATCCAGACCCAGCGAGTGACGCATCACTTCGGCCGGTACCTCGTTCGCAAGGTGATGCACCTGCGCCGCGTCGACGCCGTTCTCGATCAGGCGCACTCGCTCCGGTGAGACCAATCGCTCGTGAACAATCACCTCGCGCTCGCTTTCAGACACGGCGATCAAGTAGTCCGTCCAGCGCCCGGCCAGCCGTTCCAACGTCAGGTACAACCGGCGCTTGAATCCGCGCTGCTCCAGAAAGTACAGCCCGTTCGGAGTGTGAATGACCGGCAGGCCCATCAGCCTAGCTGCCAGGCGGCCGAGGAAACCGGCTTTGGAGCTATGGGTGTGAATCAGATCGAATCGCTCGCGGCGCAGCAGGTCCAGCAACGCACGCGCCGCCGCGGCGTCGTGCAGGCCGATCGCCCGGCGCAGCGGTAACTCGTGAACCGTCACGCCCATGCGCCGAACCTCTTCCCTGAATGCCACGTCGCCGTAATGCGGCTGGCGAATGGCTGGGCAGGCGACGTGCACTTCCCAGCAGTCTCGTCCGCTGCGCACAAGCTGGGTGACGTAGCGCCGAACGCCGGCCGTGGTCGCTTCGACGATGTGGAGGAGGCGTGGTCGATGCATGTCACACACCGCGTTCGACGGCCGGATGCTTGGTATCGCGCACGACCAGGAAAATCGTCATGACCAACGGCACAACCAGATCGATTGCGTGCATCACCAACGCGTAACTCAAAGCCACATCCGGCGGCACGGAGAACACCGAGAGGCTCACGACGATCGCGCCTTCGTACACACCGATCGCCGCCGGCACCGTCGACAGCGACACGCCGACGCGCAGCGCCGCCGACACGAGCAGTGCGGCATCCCAGCCAAGCGGCATCTGCAGCGACTGAAAGGCCAGCCAGTTCGCCGCCGCGCCCAGTAGCCAGGCCACAACCGTCCACCCTGCCGCCTGCCCGACGGCCGGGGGGGGCTTGCATCATTCGCGCGCTGGAGCAACTTTATGGCTGCGTTCGGGAAATTGAGGCCCCGGCAATCCCTCGGCCTTGAAAATTGGATTTACTGAGTCTAACCAACTCTAACACACATCTCGCAGATTCTGTAGTATGATGGGCATAGGGAAGTCAGGACGCAACGAACGTTCACAGGAAATTTGGATTCACTGCACAAAGGAGGCAAATAATGCGACACTTCAAATTTGAGCTTGTGGTGGTTCTTGTATGCGCAATGTTGCTGACGGTGGTTTCCCAAGCGGGTGCTCAGGGAAGTATCACTACGCTCACATTCGTCTCAGATACAACCTGGGAAGTCACTGATGCGGACCCGTCAGGACCCGGACCAGTGAATTCACTAGGGTTTGCGCAGAAGGTATGCCTGCATGCGTCCGCTCCTTCGCCTTGTCCATCTGGGGCTACCTTGTATGGCTTTCCGAGTACTGGCTGGTCGGCTGACCTCTCCAGCATTTCGGGAGCCGCTTGGATTTGGGCTCCTGGGATCACCGGCGCAACGTCCCCAGCCTTCCCCGCCGAGTTCTTCTTCTCGAAAGCATTTAACCTCCCTGGGGCGCCGACAGCAGGAGCCATATCCGTGGCCGTGGATGATTTTGCTCAAGTACGGGTTAACGGCGTGGCCGTGGGAACCACTGGCAGCGTGACAGACATGTCGCTTGCCGGTGCAGGGCAATCTTCACTTGCCACCTTCGATATCACATCGTTCCTTGCTCCGGGCACAAACATCATCACAATTCGTGGCGCGAATGGACCCTTCGCTTGCGGCGCGGGGCCGTACAACTGCAATCCAGCCGGGGTGGTCTTTGGCGGTTCGCTGAGTTTCCAATCGGCCATTGAGGTTTCAATTGACATCAAGCCCGGCAGTTTCCCCAATTCCATCAACTCGAAGAGCAAGGGCACCATTCCTGTGGCCATCCTCTCGACTGCCGACTTCGATGCACCCACCCAGGTGGACAGGACGTCGCTCACCTTTGGCAGGACAGGGGACGAGGCGAGCCTGGCCTTCTGCACGAGGAGCGACGAGGACGTGAACGGCGATGGGTTGTTGGACATCGTCTGCCACTTCCGTACTCACCTGACCGCCTTCCAGGTCGGTGATACCGAGGGCATCCTGAAGGGCATGACGGTGGATGGCGTGCCGATAGAGGGACGTGACTCGGTAAGGATCACGAGGTAAGACTCGTGAAGCTGAGTAGCTAACACTTTTGCAGAACTGCCCATAGTGAGGAACAATCTGGAATGGTCACCACACCACTCCAGGAGATCTCGCTATGAGCAGCAGCCACGAATACAGCCGACATAGCCACAGTGGCTTCGTTCTTGCGCGCGGCCGTTAACGGCCGCGCGCACACATTCTGAGGACCTCAGCAGTCCGGCTTTACCAGCTGGTACAACCTCGGGAATGCAGTCGACGCGGCTGGCGACCACCGGCACCCCCAGCGCCGCCTACAGTGCCACATTAGCTATACGTCACATAGAGTGATCGGCTATGGCGCGCTGGTATTCTGCCAGAATTCGATCCACCATCGCCTGCAGGCTATAGTGCGATTCGACCAGGCGGCGGCCGGCCTGCCCCAGCGATCGAGCACGGGGCGGATCGTTCAACAAGCTGACGATTGCTGCGCTCATCGACGAGGCGTCATCCGGCGGCACCAACAGCCCGTGCACGCCATCCTCAATCAATTCGGATGAGCCGAAGACGCGCGTCGCCACAACCGGGCGCTGCGCGGCCAGCGCTTCCAACAAGGCATACGGCATGCCTTCCCAGTGCGAAGCCGAGACGAAGACCGACATGTGCCTCAGCAGTGCGGGGATGTCGGCGCGCTCGCCCAACAACGACATTCGACCGTTCATGCCGTGCGCCGCGATACGCCGCCGGCATGTTTCGCGTAGCGGTCCATCGCCGGCTATCCAGAATTCGACATCCGGCGCATGTGTTACGACGAGTGCTGCCGCATCGATGAACACGTCGACGCCTTTCTGCTCGATCAAGCGTCCAACTGTGCCGACAATGCGCGGTGAGCCGTTCGGCGAGAGCGGAGGCGGCGGGATGGCATCGAATGTACTCACATCCACGCCGTTCGGAATCAAGTGACATCGCCCGCTCGGGATACCCTGCTGCGTCAACTCGCGATACAGGCCCTCGGAGACGGCGATCACGGCGTCGGCTCGCAGCCGCAGCATCTGAACCATCAGCCGGTTCAAGGCGCGACCCCCCGGAATATGATACAGGCTGCGCCAACTGCGATGGGGTGTAAATACCACCGGAATCCTCCTGCGCGCGGCGAACGAAAACATCAGGCCGGGCAGAACCGCGTGGGCGTGAATGATGTCAGGTCGCCAGGACTGAAGCAGCCGCTCGGCCCGGCGGATGCCTCTGAACAGGCCGGCGATGTCGGTGCGCCGGGGCGCGGGCCAGTCCAGACAGCGCACCCCAATCTGCGCAAAGCGAGGCGCTGCGCTGCCGCCACGCGACGCGACGGCCGCCTCGTGCCCGGCCTGGATCAACGCCTGCGACAGGCCCAGGCCGTGCGTCTGCGCGCCGCCGACGTCGAGGTGATCGTAGGCGAGGAGAATGCGCATTGCGCTGGTCTATCTCTCACAGGTGAAATCGGTCGTACAGTCGCTTGAGCGGCATTTTCAACTGATGCATCCACCCCAGGCCCGGCCGTGACGCCAGCCAGAAGAAAATCGCCTTCATACGATTGTAATTCGCATGCTGGGCCTGCATGGCCGGATGCACCCACAGGTAATGTGGGCCATTGGCGTTCATCAAGTTGAAGAGTTCCAGCGCATAGCGCCCATAGACCTCGGGTGAACCCTGGGCGATCAGATCGTGCAGATACAACGATTGATCGACACTCATCCGCCGGAACATCGAGTCGCTCCGGACACGATACTTTACTAAGAGATGCGGCAGGCTCACCCCCTGATAGCCTGCCGCGGCCAGCCGCACCCAGGCATCCCAATCTTCGTAGGCATGCTCCAGCGTGGGGCGGTTACGGGTGTGGTGCAAGAAGACGCTTCGGCGCATGACGACGATCGGGACGAGCATATTGTGTCCCAGCAGATAGGGGAACTCCGTATTCCATGTCGGCCACCACTCGTTGTTATCGTCAAAGTACTGAACCCAAGAATAGACGAAGCCAACATTATCGAAAGACTTCAGCACATGAATAGCACGCGCAAAGAAGTCCGGCAAGACAAGATCGTCTGCGTCAACGAAGGCTAGATACTCACCCCTTGCGGCTTCCGCTCCGCAATTGCGCGCTAGGGCTAGCCCCTGATTGTCAGTCCGAATAACTCGCACATGCTCCTGGTCCTGCGCGCGAACCCGTTCGAGGACGGCCAAGCTCGACGGCTCGTCCGACCCGTCATCGATAATAATCACTTCCAGGGGACCGTATGTCGAAGCCAGAATACTGGTAAGCGTCTCTTTGAGATAACGGCCTAGATTGTAAAACGGAATGACGACGGACAACAAATCCTCATGCGCCTCCTCCCCGTAAACTCTTGCCCCGTCCATTGCCGGCCGTAGGTCCCAATTGACAGAAGGGAATATCCGGCTGCGTCGCCACGTGGACGCCTGTTCGATGGTCTTCTGGTAATGCGCAATGCGCTCTGGCAAAATCACGTCGTACGAAGTCAGCGTGGCAATGCGCTGCCGGGCGCGCGCGCCCATCGCGCGATTCTCGTCTACGGTCATACTGAGCGCGGATAGCAACGCACAGTCAAATGATCGATCATCGGCCCAATCAAATAGCCAGCCGGCCTGGCCGTCCGATCCAATCATCTCGGCCTGTCCGCCCGACGTCGAGGCGACGACGACTTTCCCTGCCGCCATCGCCTCGATACAGGCGTAAGGATAATTCTCGTAAAGCGAGGGCACCACCACTGCCCAGGCTGAACGCAGCCGCGCCAGCACTTGCTCCTGCGGCATTGCCTCAAGTAGAGTCAGGTGACCACTCCGAATGAAATGCCGGTACTTCTCGCGCACGATCGTACCGACAGTCCTGCCAGTCGCGTCCACTGTATCCCCGCCGATCAAGGTCAGGCGAAAATCCGTTCCTTCCGCCCACAAGCGGGCGGACGCTTTCACCAGCGGCAGCACACCCTTGCGCACTTCCAGTCGGCCGATGTACACGATGTCTTCAGGCTGCGGGTCAACGGGCGAATCAAAGTCTTCGATAAGGATAGACGGATCAATGCCAGCATAAGGAATCACGTCAATGGATCGATCTGTGAAGCCCTGCTTGAGGAGCTTGTCTCTCAGAAACCGACTAGGGCTGAGCAATGCATCTGCTGCGTTGATGCAGAACTTTTCCATCTGCCCCACCCAGTAATCGGGGAAACGATAGCGCGCCATCTGGTTGACACGCAGGTTTTCCGAATGCGGCGAGTGCAGATGAACCAAGATCGGAATGTCGCGCAAGGGCGTTTCGTCGACAAGCCTGCGTTGGAGCAGATAGTAACCCAGGGCGCCATATTCCTGGACCTCGATTACGTCCGGCAAGTCTCCAGTGGAGCGAAGGTGATTGATGGCCGTCTCGGCAATTTCATAACTGAGCGCAGGCCAGTGTGACAGCGTTTGGAAGAACGCCGGAACCGACGTAGTTTGATGCGGGATCAATCGTATCAACCGCGTGCCGTCGGGTAGTTGCTTGTCACAGCGCGCATCACCCGGCGCGATGATCGTGACGTGATGACCGGCCCGAGTCAGCATGCGCGCGGAGTGTTCCAGGTACGTAGCGATACCGCCGAGATCGGGTGGGAATTCGGAGGTGAGGATCAGGAGGTGCATGGTGCGATTGCAGCCGGCTCTCAGCGCGCGGACACGAAATCCGGAGTTGTGAAAAACGCGTCAGAGCGAGCAAGCACCCGCTCATAAAAACTCAGTGTCGCTCGAGCCATGGCCTCCGCGCTGAAGACCGATTCGAAGCGCGTGCGCCCTCGTTCGCCGAGCCGTCGGCGCAAGTCGCGTTGCTCGATCAGGCGGCTGACCGCGGTGGACAATCCGGCGATGTCGCCTGGCGGAACCAGTAAGGCGCCATCATCCTCGCCGCTGGCGAAAATCTCCTTCGCCGCGCCAGCGGCGAAAGCCACAACCGGCAAACCAGCGCGCATACCTTCCAGATAGAACAGACCGAACGATTCGTATAGCGAAGGAGCCAGTAGGAAGTCCGCTCCGCGATAGCATTGCCCGAGGCGCACTTCATCGACGTATCCCTCAAAGATTGCCCGTTGAGCGAGTTCGGGATAATGGCATTGAAAGAACTCCGAATAAGAGGCATGGTGCTGTCGCTGCCAGCCGTCTTCGGCGCTGTTGTCACGACCAACAAAGCGGACGACCAGTTTCGGATGGCGGCGCAACAGTTCCGGCAGTGTGTCAAACAATAGAGGCGTCCCCTTACGCCACTCTAGACGACCGACGATAAGCGCCTCGACAACGGATCGGGCAGGGCATATCGCGTCCCTATCGGCGCTTGGCGGCAGGCCCAGATAAGCGACGCCCATCAAGTCATTGCGCGTTACACGATAATCCCGGAAGATCGACTCAAGCGCCGCGTACGAGTCGGCCAGCAGACCAGTCGCCCGCTCCAGACAGACTCGATCGAGCGTCAACAAGACTCGCTGATCAGCGGACGGACGGCGGCGATGGATCGCCAACAACTGGGCCAGAGTTGTTTGAAGCCAGAGTACCGTTGGGCCCTGGTAGCGATACAGTGTCACGAATCCCTGTGACGACCAAAGAGGCACGTCGACGATGTCAAAGGGCCGGTCGCTCGACTGTTGCATCAAGCCTTCATATAGAGCCTGGCTACAGGTCAGCGGAACATCTAGCGCTGGATGCTTGCGCGAAAAGCGATTGATGCGGCCAACGAGAACTTCGTGAATCCGAACGCCATCTTCTTCGCGCACGCTCATCGCTGCGCCGAGGGTAACCACGTGAACGTCGTGCCCCAGACGTGCGAGTTCCGTTGCCAGTAGCTGCCGCTGGCGTGCGATGCCCTCCGTACTGGCAGGCGGGTAGGCTGTGCTTAGGAGGCAAACTCGCATCGTCAACAGCCGTTATCTCTGCGAGCTGGTATCCGGGAATGGGTTTCCCCGTGTCGCAGTCTGGTCATCGCTGGGGGGCTGATTCAATCGAGTCATCAGAATCTGCATCTGCTCCTGAAGCTGATTCAGTTCTCGATCCAAGCGGGCCATCTCCTTCGCTTGTGCCTCTAACGCCTGAAGGTATGCCAGCATGGAACGAATCACTTCCAGCGTCTCACGGTTGAATCGAATCTGCTTGTGGCCGAAGAGCCGGATGGGCAGATTGAGGAGCCGCTTCAGCCATCCCCATGGGCCGCGCTCCTTGACGGCAAAAAGCGGCGCCTGCATGAAATACAGGCTTTGCACGCGATGAGAGAGCGAGTTCAGATCGTCCATCTGCCGTTCCGGCACGACTGGACGCCGGGCTAGATTCTCATCGAGGCGCCGCAGGATTTCCTCAAGGTCGCTCTTCAAGACGGCAAGCGCAGCGACGTCCAGTGAGCTGTCCTTCTCTGCGATCATCGATTCTGTCACGTCTTTTGCCAGACATACACGCGAACAGCGCGGGCCGAAGCCAGCGCCACGATATGATCTACAACCAGGTCAAGATTGCTGGGCTTGGGCACATCCAGGTTGCCCGGCCCAGTTACAAGTACGAATTTCCCGCCGCGCTTCAGACGCGCCCTCGCGCTCTCAAAAAGGATCGACCGCTTCCAGTCGGGCGTGAAATCGACATGATACCAGGCGTCGTTCGGCGAGCGATAGACCTCCCCAGCAGAGGACATCCGGTCTCCAAAATACGCGGCACCAGCAGCCACCATCTCCTCGGCAGCTCCATCTTGTACCGAGAGTTCCACTGAGCCACACCGTGCCAACTCGGGATACTGGTGCTCTAACTGGTGCAATAGATCCAGCAGATCCTCTTTCATCAACGGCAGAGCCGATCGCATCTCATCCATGCCAGCTCCGGCGTTGTACTGACCAATAAGCAGACGCACGTAACTGGTGTTGAGACGAGTCTTCTCATCAACATCCCTGATACGACTCTCCATGTGAGCCTGGATCTGCAACAGCTTCTCCTCAAACAGATCTGGACTGACAACCAGCCGAGTACGCTCGTCGAGTGCCTGACTCAAAGTCGATATTTCAGACTCGATCCTTTCAACATTCCTGATACGACCGTCAACTTGATCGAACTGTGTGGCCATCCTGGCCACGCTCGCTGCTTGCTGGTCGAGCGCCTGACTCAAAGTCGATATTTCAGACTCGATCCTTCTTAGCTGACCAATCTCCTGCTCAAGACGCGCCAATTGCGTTGTCATCTGGGCCAACTGCATGTCAAATTTCGACTGCCGTTCCGCATGTTCGCGCGACTCCGGCAATACTTCATTGGTTATTTGCTGAACCTGATGCTCCAGTTCTGTCAGCTGGTTGCTCAGGCTTGCCACACGATTGTTTAGAGCAAGATGATGATTAACGACGCCATTCACGAGCTGCGCCTGCGTCTCCAATATGCGACCTAGTGTGAATATGCGCACCAGCACGCGACCTAGCGCGCCAAGCCACTTTGGCATGCGCCGCAGTCTTGGATTGTTCCAGCCACGTAGACGAATCTCGTCCGCTGATTGCAGCAAAGCGCGAAGTTCGCTTTGGTTATCAACTCTGCTCATTGTAACTGCCACCTCGGCAGGGGCGGTTGTCTGAGGGTGTGAACCATTATCCTTCAGGCTATGCACAATCAAATTCGATCTACTGATGGCAGTACGCGTTGCTTCTGTCGGTCTGGCCCACTCGTTTGGAGCAGCCGGATAACTGTCCGGCTTGCGCAGGGTCAGGTGGACAGAGCAGAACACGTAGCCCTGATGAACCAGTACTAAATGAGGGTATTTCGACCAGACGATTTCACCAGCACGCGGATACCTGCCTTGGCGTGCCATATACGCATCAGACTCCTCGATATACATTGTCAAGTCACGCTTGGAGGTGAGAGTGGCATCCGAGAGGTCAGTGTTCAGATCGTCGACAAGTTCAAGTCCACTCGCTTCAACGATGTAGCGCGTAAGATTCTCACGAGAGAACAATACGCACCCCTCCCAGCCTATGCCCCCAGGTGGTCCGCTGATAAGGTATTCCGTAGACAGCGTCAACATACCACCAGGCTTCAGGACGCGGCCCATCTCGTATGCAGAATTCGCGATAAATCCAAGTCCACCAAAGTGCTCAATGGAACCTGACGAGAAGATCCCATCGAAGGTATTGTCTGGGAAGCGCAGTACGCGCCCATCCATATGTTGCACTACGAGTCGATCACGTTCAAAATCATATGGTGCGACCTTCTCTGGTTCAGCTAGCATAAATCCAGGTGCAAAGTTCTCCCAGGTGCCAGAATCAAGGTACAAATCGGTGACAAATACTTGGCCCACCTGGTTCGTCAAATAGAACCCTGTCGTTTCCGTCCCAGCGCCCACCCCTAGAATAAGCGCATCTCGACGAAGCACGCCGAAGTAGCGCAAGGCCCGCACCGACATTGCGATTTCCCAATACTTGCGATATTCTGCCCCCTTGGGAAATTCGGGCGTGAAATGGCGGATCTCGTGTCGAAATACGTCGCGCATGATATCAACGAGTTCCGCATCCGAGAAATCCTCCAACTCACAGACCTTATTGAAGTTGAGCGCTCGCATATGTAGCCGATCCTCTTGAATAGAACGGGATGATCTAGACAGGCGACGACCAGCAACCTGGTCGATCACAGACTCATACATGGCAGCCATATCCGCAACAGTCGCACACTGCTCAAAATATGCCCGCGCACTGACTGACATTTGCCGCCTTGATACGGGATCTGTGGCAAGATTAACTAGGTACTGGCCAAGCTCGTGCACGGCACCGTCACCTGCTTGAATCTTCCAACAGAAATCATTCGGCAGAAAGCTCCACTCTGGGAGATCCGTGATAAGTACAGGCTTTCCAGCAGCCACAGCACGAAGCAGTGTGCCCGACATTTGCTTGCGTGAAGGATAACGCAGATTGACTACCACGTCGCATGTCAGCAGGTACCTATCGAATAGCCTATCATTGCCTGGATCGGAAACAGCAATGTGGCCGACGAAGCGCACCCGCTCAGCCAACCCCATGCTCTGTGTGAGCTCTAGTAGCTGGTCCATATAGCGAGGATCAAACGCATCGCCGACAATGATCAGAAGCGCGTCAGGATGATTAGCACTCAAGAGACCAAAGGCCTTTATGCAGACATCCAGATGTTTGACTGGGTCAATACTCCCAAATACCCCCACGACGAACGTCGACGCCTGTATACCAAGTTGTGCGCGAACAAAGTCCAGATTTGCGACCGGCAATCCTTGCCACGGATCGTCAACGCCCATGTGTATCGTGTAGACTCTGGCGTCGTGATACCTGTCTGCCAGTTCCCGCTGGGCCTCATCCATATGGACGACGGTGACGAGGCTGCTATCTACAATTCTCTTAAGCATATAATGTCGATTAAGAAAGGATTCCAAGGCTGGGCCAAACGACTCGACAGGTAACTGCTCGATCTCGCTGAATTCGAGCACCACCTTCTGACCCTCCGTCAGCATCAATTCACGTTTAAAGTCCTTGAGCCGTTGTGATTGTGCATAGCTGGCATACAATGCGTACCCCCACACCAAATCGTGCAAAATCACTATCCCTGGCCACTTCTGTATCGGCCCGTACATGTATAAATGATAGGCAGACGCACCTACTTGATAGAGAATGACATCAAATGGATCTTGCGCTTGGCGACGCTCGAAACCACGATAGTGATGGATTACATAGCGGCTGAGTAGATCGAGTGAAGGCAAATAGCCATCGTCCACGAAGACCTCAATGTCGTACAAACAGCTCAACTTCCTCAGCAACTCAGCGCTGTAGTCCGCCACGCCACTCTTTTGTGGCGGCAGAGGTGTCCAAAGGGCAATACGGGGGCGCTCTTGAGCTGGGTCGGAGCGCATGATTGATTGGTGAGTTTTCTGGTAGCTTTCCAGCGTATTCCGCCCGAGTTGGGCCGGATCGAATTTCTTTGCGTGTTCCAAGCCACGCTTCCGCATTGCCTCGCGGCGAGCAGGATCCAGATATAGTGTATCAATAGCATCTGCAAAACCCTGTTTATCGTCTGGATCCACCAAAATCGCAGCGTCGCCTCCGACCTCTGGCAAAGAAGACGAAGTGGTTGTTACTACAGGGGTACCACATTTTAGGGCCTCCAACACCGGCAGGCCAAAGCCCTCATATCGCGATGGATGGACAACCATTGTCGCAGCATTATAGAGCGCGACTAATTCGTCTTCCGTCACGAATCCCGTCATAACGACGTTTTCTGCAATACCGTGTGTGTCCGCTACTCCTCCAATGTATGCCCGCTCAGCCTCCGACAAATGACATGCAATCACTAGAGGAAGTTGTCTACGCCGGGATGGCGGTAACAAAGCATAAGCCGCTAGAAGCGTGTCGAGATTCTTGCTATGATGCAGATGAGTCACTGTCATCACGTACTCATTGGGTAACTCCACACGACGATGCAACTTTCGCAGAGCAGCCTCGACTTGCTCGGAGGGCAGCACTTGAAAGCTTGGATCCGCAATGGGATAGGCAATGTCAATCTCATCGGGCGGGAACCCCAAGTAGTTGATTGCGTCTTGACGCGAAGCAGCTGAAATGGCAATCAGGCGCACAGCATCCAGGGTGAAGATAAGGGCCCGTGTATAGAGTTCGCTTACCGCCGATTTCGGCGGCAGATAGTGACTGGAAAAGATTAGTGGTATCAGATCGTAGAAAGTAACGACCAGCGGGCAAACATCGAATTGGGGCAAAACGATGTCGTGCCATAGAAATAGCGTCGGCACATGGAAGATGTCGAGTTTGTGCCCATAGATCTGTTCTTGAAACTCCTCACTAGCACTCAGTAACCTGCTGGGCTGATTCGGATCATCATCTGAGGTAACAATTGAAGTAACAGACACATTTGGTGCGGTACGAATTTCGGGCAAGAACAGCGACCGATCGGCATTAGGTCTGCAGAAAAGCACATACTCATTCTCAGAGTCAAGTTTGAGCACTTCACGTAGCTGTTGCTGGGTGTACCGTCCCATACCACGATGCACTATGTCGGGACCCGCCGAGAGTATTCTGAAATCAATGCCGATTCGCATAAGACAACTGTATGGCCTGCAGTTTATGATCGATGAGCTACAATTCCAGCGAACGCCCCTGCGCCGGCACCCGTCACATATGGGTAATCACGATAGTCGTAGCACTCGACCGCGTCTTCGTCGATCGGCACATACTGCGAACCATCAAAGCCCCAATAGCTGAACTCGGTTCGCCAGCCCTTGAACAGGCGGTGCAATGCGGCGGGACTGTATTGGCGATACCATGATGCCACCTTGGCCTGCCCGGCGGGCACAGTCACAATAGCCAAGCCACCCGGTTTCAGCACTTCCCACACCTCCGCCAGCGCCAGCTTATCGCCATCGGCAAATGGCGCCTGCCCGTAGCATGGCAGGCCAATATGCTCCAGCGTTGACAGAAGCAGAACCGCGTCGAAGTGCTGGCGTGGCAGATCATTGCCGATAATGCTCTGATGATGGAATACCGCACCACGCGGTATTTCGGCCGAGCAGTCACGTAGATCAAGACAGTGCAGAATGCGATCGGACTGCTGAATAATGCTCAAGTAGGTCGCATCGCAGCTGCCAATGTCAAGTATGATCCCCGATTGAGGGAGCTGCATCAAGGCCCACGGCACTTCAATCACGCGTTCAGTTGTCACGGGGGTTGACCTCTTGATCCTAGACTGTACCAGTTCGGCGGTACCCTTATTACTAATGTGAGTGCTCGCGCGCTCAGAAACTTTCAATGTAGGCTTGGGTAAATCGGTCGTTGTGATAGGAACCTGCGAGTTTTCGGAGTGGTCTGTTGTTTCGCTTGTCACCTTAAACTGCGATACTGGATAAACCTTAATGAGATTGAGTGCGACCCCGAGGTGGCGTTGATCGGAATTAGCCGGGTCAAATGCGCTTGGCAAAACCGTCCGATTGACACGAAAACTCAGTCTCGTAATAGAGCGGTTGAGCGCCAGCACCCACTGGGGAATGTGTCCAGAAAAAATGTTTGCACCCGTTTCAGTTTCGGCCTGGCATTGCAGTGCCATGAGATGGTCATTGACGCTTAAGGCCAAGCTGTCCAGTATATCGGACGCGAAAGAGGCGATCACGCGGAATTCAATAATCACATCACGTGAAGTGTCCAAACGCAAATCAAGTGTTGACGAGGTATCAGGGCCCGTCCATCGAAAATAACCATGGGCCGGGTGGTACTCGCGTTGGTGCCAACCGGCGCCAGATATTTCCTTGTCAAAGGTAAGCTCAACTGACTGGTTATACGGCAGCTCCAAGGATGTAAAAGAACGCACATAGTTCTTTTCAAGCAACTCTTCAATCATCTGCAACCAACGCGCTTCAAAAATATGCTGGGCATATTGATAGAGCTCTGCATCCAGCTGTGTACGCTTGGCCAAAATGCTTAAGGTAGCGGGCGGAATATCTTCACGCTTTAACCTGCTGGTCGGAGACACATTCAGGCTTTGAAACCTTGGGCGAGGTTTCCAGCCAAACGTGTACGAAAGCAGGCGGATAGAATCTTCCATTCGTTCGGTTAAACCAACGAACGCGAATTCACTAAGCCGCTCCTTAGCGATCCGAAGACTATCCTCGCGAATCTGCTCTTTAGCATTGCTGACGTCGCTCGTTCTGCGAATATCATGGTCAGACGCAATCATGCGCGTTTGAACATTGGCATAAAATTCGAACATGGCGGGGTCTTTAATGTAGTCGGGAAAAGACATGTTCCTAACACGGTCATAGAGAATATATTCCGGCGTTTGCCGTAGCATCTCAAACTGTGATAAGGTTCGCTCGATCGGATCCCGCAGGATCGTCATGTAAACGGGCTTCTTAGGCAAGAGCTTTCCAATGCTATAAAAAATGTGGCCCTTTATCAAGCGATAGGGTGACAAATCCGAAGGTCCTTGCGAGACTGCAGACCACGAGTCAAACGTGCATATCTCGTGCTGTGCAAATTGCGCTTCTATAATGGAACTAATAGTGGTCCCTGCAGTTTTGGGAATATGAATGAAGCAGATCTGATCGTCATCCCGAAGGCGGTAATGAGTCGGCTGCATCGCGAGGGCTATCTCCTCAGTGTTATTACTGACGATATGAGCTGAATATCTGGTTACTCGTCCTAATCCTCACTTACTGCACAGTAGAGACCTGTACAATTGGGTGCGAATAAACCAAGCCGTAAATCGGACGGGTATCTGGTGCCACAACACGGACAGCGCAGATGTCGAGGCGACGATGAAGGAACCCTCCCTCACCAGTAGGAGTCTCCGAATCACCTACAACACCTGACTCCACATAGTAAGTGCGAGGCGCCAAATCAATCTGCACGCCAAATCGCACCTCTACTACCTCTCCTCGCTGAAACCGATTATAATGATAACCCTCCCCTTCGCTATTAATGGCTAAAACAGCGATACCCTCGACCGATCTGAGCATCATCCCAAAATTCAGATTGTGAGATGTTTCGTGAAATCGTACTCGGTAGCGCCACAGGTAGCGTTGCCCGGCGATCAGCAGGTTCACCCGCCGGCCTGCTGAATCGTGCATGCTACAGTCGAGAATCTCGGCCGCCCCATTGCCGTAAGCGATCTCCGTCGTCTGCGGCATTGTCATGTCAAATGATTCAGAGAGATCGGATCTCACGTCAGGGACCATGCCCTCTGTTGCACCTGCCAGCTTGTGTGCAAGCTGGGTCGCAATCTCATCGGGTCTGTGTCGGTCGTGGCGAGCTATTGACAGTATTTCACTTTGTTGTTGCGGTGTGCCGTAGAGAAAGCTCTGGTAAACGTCGGTCACGGGTTTGCTAGAACCATCCAAGATTATCTGGCCCCCATGAAGGAAAATGCATCGATCGCACTGCCGAATAATCATCTGCGCGTTGTGAGACACCAGCAATACAGTACCGCCATTCGCACGAAAATCCTCTAGCTTGCGCATACACTTGCGTTGAAATGCCTCATCGCCAACTGCCAACGCTTCATCCACGATAAGCACATCCTTCTGGACGACGGCCTGCACCGCAAATGCCAGCCGCACGACCATGCCGCTCGAATACAGTTTTACCGGCTGGTCGATAAACTCGCCAATATCGGCAAAGGTGACGATTTCATCGTAACGCTGCTCCATCTCCTCGCGGCTAATGCCCAGCACCGCGCCATTGAGAAAGACGTTCTCGCGTCCAGTAAACTCCGGATTGAAGCCGCTGCCTAACTCTAGTAGGGCGGCCACGCGCCCTTTAACTTGCAATTCGCCGGTCGTCGGCGATAGCGTCCCGGCGATGATTTGGAGCAGTGTACTCTTTCCACTGCCATTGCGCCCAATGATGCCGACCGACTCGCCTTTCCTGACCTCGAAAGATATATCTCGCAACGCCCAGAACTCGCGACCGTAGTATTTGTTGAAGCGCCAGAACAACTGCTGCTTGAGCCGGTCCTGCGGCCGGTCGTACAGGCGGTACATCTTGCCCACGTCGCGGACGGAGATCATCACCTCCGAGTCGGGCTGCTCAACCCGTGGTGCACTCGCCATGCCGGCGTGAGATTGGCCGTTCGGATTCACTGCAACCGGCTGTTCGATCACACTCGCATCCATACAGACCTACTCAGCTCCGGCACGCTGTTCCAGAAACCCGGCGAAGGCCAACAACTCCGCACGCACCTGGGACAAGGTCGCGGGCGCTTTCCACCGTCGCGGCAATCAGTTCAAACACGCGCTCCAGGCCAACGTAGAAACCGTGCAAATTCAGCGCCGCGCTGTCCAGATAGAAATCGTCGGTCGACTGCTGGGCGCGGCGCCATCCCTCCCGCGCGCGATTCACGACACTTCATCCTTCAAATCACATCCGCAAATCCCGACTTGGTCTTCATAAACCACATATACCCCACCAGCAACACGACGCCTGCAAACAGCGTCGTCACGAGCCAGGCATCCCACTCGAGCGGCTCGCCCGATACCAGAGTGCGCCGGAAACTGTCGACGATCGTCGTCAGCGGGTTCAGGCGCATGATCGGACGCACGGCTTCGGGCACCGCCTCGATCGGGTAGAAGATGGCCGACATGAAGAACAGGACCTGAGTGACCAGCCCGACGAGGTAAGCGATGTCGCGCACGTACACGCCGAGTGAGGCCAGGAACCAGCTCAGCCCCAGGCTCAGGCCGATCAGCGGTATCGCCGCGACGGGCAGTTGCACGATCGTTGCCGACATCGTCCCCGCGATCAGCAAATGAGCCGCAATGAGGATCGCCACATTGACCAGCGCCTGGAACAGCGCCGCGCCCAGCGCGCTCGCCGACAGAATTTCCAGCGGGAACACCACCTTCTTGACGTAGTTCGGGTGCGACACGATCAGCGTCGGCGCGCGGTTGACCATCTCGGAGAACACGCCGAACGCGATTAGCCCGGCGAACAGGGTGACGGCAAACGTGCCTTGGCTCTCTCCGCCCTCACCGCGCCAGCGCGCGTTGAAAATCACCGAGAACACAAATGTGTAGATCGCCAGCATCAGCAACGGCGTGACGAGCGACCAGACCAGGCCCAGTGACGAGCCGCGATACCGCGCTTCTATCTCGCGCCGCACGAACTGGCGCAGCAGGTCACGATGCAGGTACAGGTTGTACAGCAGGCCGATCGGGTTGAGGTAGCGATACCAGCGCACCGAGACATTGCTCGAGCGCACGCCCGTCGAGGCGACGTACAACTTGCGCGAATCCCGAATCAACCACCCACCCAGCCTAAACAGCGCGAAAAGAGCGAAGGTCAGACTGCCCAGCAGCAGCGCCTTGCCCCACAGCGGGATGCTCCACAGCGGCTGCTGCGTGCCCGGAATCGGCTGCCAGCGGATGGCGATCCAGACGCCATACGACACGACGCAGCAGATGACAAAAACAATCGTGCGCCGTCGCAGGGCTGCCTGATCCATCCGCGACAGGCGATCCGTAACAGGCTTCAGGATCAAGATTTCACTGCTCATCCGATTCTATCACTCATCATTCGCCATTCATCATTCTGCATTTCAAAACGCCCCGTCCTGACTGATGACCGCCGGGATCGTCTTCACCAGAATCCACATATCCAGCCACATCGAATAATGCCGCACGTAGTACAAGTCGTGTTCCACTTTCTGATCCACGCTCTGCGGCCGGCCGTTCACCTGCCACCAGCCGGTCACACCCTGCGGCGCCGAAAAGCGCTTGTGCTGCCAGGAGGAGTAACGCTCGACAAGCGCTGGCAGCTCCGGGCGCGGCCCGACCAGGCTCAAATCGCCCTTAATCACATTCAATAGCTGGGGCAACTCATCGATGCTCCAGCGCCGCAGAAAAGCGCCGACGCGCGTCACGCGCGGATCGTGCGGTCCCTTGCTAAACTGTACCGAATCGCCGTTCATCTCAATCAGTCGATGCTCGTCGCCGTCGGCATCGACCACCATGGTGCGCAGCTTGTACATGGCGAACGGCCGGCCACCCTCGCCAATGCGCTTCTGCCGGTACAAGGCAGACCCTGCCGAGTCCAGCTTGATTGCCAGCGCGCCGATCAGCAGCAGCGGGCCGACCAAGACCAGCAGCAGGCTGGCGACGATCAAGTCGAAGGCACGCTTCATTGCGCGCTGCCGCGGCGCGAGAACGGGTTCCTTCAGGCTGATCACGGGCATGCCGGCCAATTCGTCCGCTCGCGAGTATAGGTAGGCCAGGTCGAAATAGTCTGGGATCACTTTCACCTGAACCGGCAGGTCGTGGATCGTGTCCATCAGCCTGGCCAGAGCATGCGATTCGGATAGGGGCAGGGCAACCAGCAACTCGTCCACCATAAGGTCTCGCGCGATCGACTCGGCATGATCCAGCGGTCCCCAGATCGGCAGATCGGGCGGAGCGGTCGCCTGGGCGTTCCCATCGTCCAGGTAACCGATCACCTGATAATCGCCGCGCTTCGTTTGCGACAGGCGCTGAGCCACCTCCTGGCCTATCGCACTGGCGCCGATGATAAGCGTTCGGCGCGGACGCGTCAGCGACAAATTCAAGATACCGCACAGGCTGTGGATGGCAAGCCGCGCCGCGGCGACCAGGCCCACTTGAAGCAGACCAAAATAGACATACAGCCAGCGCGACACTTCTCGTTCCACGAAATACAACAGGCCGGCCAGGAGAGCGATGCCGACGAGCGTGGCCTTCAACACCGCCCAAATCTCGACGCCGAATGAGCGCAGCCGTTCTGCCTGGTACACGCCCATGGCGCCATAAACGACCAACCCCAACACGATCGCAACAAGGTACACCTGCGGACTCACCCAGCCTTCGTCGATCAGCGTGGGGCCGAACGGCAAGGCGCGCCTCAACTCAACCGCCAGCCACAGTGCGGCCACCGTCAACCCGGCATCAACCACCGGGAGGAACAGCAAATACCAACCACTTACGTCCTTGGGACGCTTTTGGGTGACCTGTTGAGCAAGATGCCGATGCGCCAGCGTAGACAGAGTGGCCTGTTCTATATTCATGATTGAGCGTTCTCGCAAAGGGAAATGGGAATACGGCTTCAAAACATGCTCAACTGCTGCGCCTGCGGCGATGGCGGTTCCTCATCCTGCAAGGTCTCGATCTCGGCCAGGATCGCCGGCAGTTTCTTGAAATCCTCTTCGATCGTCTTGCGCAGGCTGGACTGATGCAGCGCCGCCGCCGGATGGAACATGGGCACGTACACGATGCCCTCCACTTTCTTCGGCTGGCCGTGAATCCGGCTGATCTTCTCGTTCGGGAAGGCGCGCGCCATCGAGTAACGGCCCAGGGTGACGATCACCTTGGGCTTGATCAGCGCGATCTGCCGATCGAGGTACTGCTTGCAGGCCTCGATCTCTTCCGGCAGCGGATCGCGATTGCCGGGAGGCCTGCACTTGACGACATTGGTGATGAAAACCTGCTCGCGCTTCAGCCCGATGCTGGCGAGCAGCTCTTCCAAGAACTGCCCGGCCGCGCCGACGAACGGGCGACCCTGCTGGTTCTCGTGAAAGCCCGGGCCTTCGCCGACGAACATGATGTCGGCGTGCGCCAGGCCCTCACCCGGCACGGCCTTCACACGCGATTTGTGAAGGATGCACTTCGTGCAGGCCGAAACTTCTGAGGCTACGCGATCGAGCGAATCGTGCTCAGACACACATCACCCTTTCGTGAGAGAGGCATTCGCGGAGCGAAGGACAATATACCACAGCCGGGAGCGATCAACAAGGATGCGACCGAGAGATGTGCACGCAAAACATGTCAGGTGGCTCACCGCCCGCGTCCCCGCGGACAGCCAACCGCGAGGACGCGGTTTGACGAGCACTGTAACGACTGACAACATTTGCGTGCACACACCGACCGATGATTGCACACATGTCGGGGCGACGGTGCAACTGTAGCCCGGCATCCGCAGTGCAGCTGCGGGCCAACGGGCTTGTGGGTAAGCACCAGTACGACCGAGAGCGCCGACCCCGTCAAAATTCTGTTACCGGTCAGATCGGGCGCGTATCGGCTCGCCATCTGCGCTCGCG
>DATEUJ010000244.1:0-2124 GCA_035283185.1 Anaerolineae bacterium
ACAGCGAGATACTCCCGAATGGCGTCCTGAATGTTGGCAACGGCTTCTTGCTCCGTGGCGCCCTGCGACCAGCACCCCGGCAAGCCAGGTACCGAGACGCTGTAGCCTTCGTTCGTCTCCTTCAGTGCAATCTTGTATTTCATGAACACCTCTGATCCCAAGTATACAGCGGGACCGTCGCTGCCGCATAACGCATCGCGCTTCTGCTGCGGGCGACCCCGGCGCTGGCGAGCCGAATGCTCGTGCGCAGCGCGTACGCCTGCCGGCGCGCAGACGTGAATTCAATTTGAACGTAAGCGACCGGCAGCAGCAAGCGCCTGGTTAGGCCGCTCGCAGGCGCCGCCGCTACGCCCCGACGCCTTGGCCGATCCTGATTCGGTGACCGTCGGGCGTCCTAATAGAGAATTCCCGCATTCCCCACGGCTCGTTGGCGAGGGGGCTCAGCGATGCGACCCCCTTGTGCTGCAACTGCGCGTGATATGCATTCACGTCGTCGACTCGCAGATATGCGAAATAGTTGTGACAGCCGAGTTGGCTCGGATGCATGTCGTCAGGGCACTCGCCCAACATGATTATGCAGTTGTCCTTTGAGACGAAGATCCAGCCGGGCGGCTCGGCCGTGATTTGGAAGCCCAGCTGTTCGACATAGAACTTGGCCGACTCGCGTACGTTGTGAACTGCGAGCACGTAGTGGTTCTGGAGAATCTTCATGGGACCTCGAGCGGCCTAACGAATTGGAAATGAGCCGCGGGCGACACGCCCGCCGTACACGAACGTATTTTCCTTAGCGGTCGCGAGGGCGCCAGCCGTCGCACGGGCGTGGGCCATTGGGGCGCCCGCCGGCTCCATTTCCCGTGTTAGGCAGCCAATTCCAAGGCAATTAGTCCTTGGGCAGGGCTAACCGTTCGCCCTCGCGCTGCTTTGCCAAGATTCGTTCCGCAAAGTCGACCCGCTCCTCCAGCTCGCTAAGCCGTTGCTGCAACTGATCGAGCTGGCCAAGACGGACCTGAAGATCCTCCAGCGCCTCGCGCTCTGGCTGGTCCACTACCCGGGACCTGGGTTGTGGCAAGAACCGTAGCAGGACCACTCCGCCAAGAACAAGCAAGATGATCGCCCCGAAGGCAGCCGTGGGCCAGAATACCTCGCCCGGAATTCCGAACATCCTTCGCCAGCCTCACTTTCGACACTTGGGTGATCGGTCGACCTTACCTGTGCGTACGAGCTCGTCGGCACAGAGTTTCGATTGGCTGCCTAACGATTGCGTTTCAGCTGCGGGCGACCCCTTCGTCGCCGGCACAATCAAATCTCTTCCTTAGTTGTAGCGCCCCGCCACCTGCAAACGCTGGGTTAGACGGCAGCGCTTTCGCAACGGCGCTAGCCGGCCTACGTTCAGGCACGCCCGTAGGAGTAGGCGACCACTCCCCTTGGTGGGTCAGTGCCAACGATTGACGGCATCCCGGGGCCATTTCGGTTCTTCTTCTACAGCTTCGACTGTAACGAGCCGATGCACGTGCACGTCCGGCGAGACCGTGCGACGTGCAAGTTCTGGTTGGAGCCGGTAGCGCTGGCGGCGAATCATGGCTTCGCGGCACACGAGCTTTCGCGGATCCGAAGCATTATCTTAGAGAACCGGGCGCGCATTGTAGAGGCATGGCATGAGCACTGTGGTAGCTAGCGAACCCCTCGCCCAATCGGTCGAGGTTACCGACGACCTGATCACGGTCCGGCTGACCGATGGCCGCACGATCAGTGTGCCGCTGGCGTGGTCGTGGCGACTGTCCGATGCCACTCCGGCTCAGCGGCGGAAGTTCGAGATCATTGGCAGCGGGCAGGGGATTCATTGGCCAAACCTCGATGAAGACATCAGTGTCCGCGGCATGCTCGAAGGCATTCCCGCCAAGCGTCCCACCCGCAAGTAGCCCGGACTCGCTGCCGTATAACGCCCGCAATTCAGCTGCGGCGCATCATCAATAATGCGGCAGGCGAGCGGAGCGAGCCAGCCGCTTCCGACAGGCGCCCCGTCGGCTTCAACTCCTCGTTAACTCGCCGGTCGACGGACCTCATTTGACGCGCCTGCCAGTACCCGGGACGGCGACGCAACCCGGCCACGGCCACTACGTCGAT